>NZ_JBDZYH010000003.1:0-985317 GCF_040329475.1 Roseibium sp. SCP14 | reverse complement strand
ATAGCAACGGAAACGGCAATTCCGGCAATAGCAACGGAAACGGCAATTCCGGCAATAGCAACGGAAACGGCAATTCCGGCAATAGCAACGGAAACGGCAATTCCGGCAATAACAACGGGAACGGCAAGAAATAGGTTAAATGCAGCTTGCGCACCTGGGGGCGCGCATTTTAACCGAGAATTCTTGAAGAGTTAATTGGGGTCTCCTATCTGGCAAGCTGTCAACAGAATGCGCCTTTTGAACGCATGTCTACTCGCAATGTTTTTGGTTGCGAGCGTGTTTATTATGCGGTCAGCCGGAATTGCCACTTCTCTTGATCGCTGGCTTTGGGAAGCAAGATTCGGGATCGATCATCGTCCTGTGTCCGGTGAGATTGTTCTCGTCGACATTGATGCTCGCAGTCTCGATAGCCTTGATGTGTGGCCGCTGCCTCGTCGCCTGTATGGTCAACTGACAGACGAGCTGGTGAGTTTCGGCGTTCAGGACATCGTATTCGATGTCGACTTTAGTGCGGCATCCACGCCCGAAGACGATCTCCTGTTCGCAGAGGCAATCGAAAGGGCCGGCAATGTAAGCCTAGCTGCGTTTGTTCAAAAATCCGGAGCAACAGGCAGTTCGGGCGAAGTTGTTAACCTGCCGATCGAGAGGTTTCTTCAGAACGCGTGGCCGGTGGTTGTCATGGTTCCCATGGAGGATGACAGCCGTATCTGGCGCAATCTGTATGGGTTTGAAATTTCAGGAACCTCTGAGCTTTCAGCAGCGGCTTTTCTAGGTAACTACAGCGGTGCAACATCCGGTGCATTTGGCCTTGATTACAGCATTGCGATTGATCAGCTGACACGCGTTTCTCTTGTCGATGTGCTGGAAGGTTCTGCCGATCCTTCTGTATTTGCGGGTAAAAAAGTAATCGTTGGTGCAAGCGCGCTGGAACTGCGTGATCTCTTTCCTGTGCCTGTTTTCGACATTCTTCCGGGAAGCATGATACAGGCGCTGGGAGCTGAAACACTCCTGCAAGACCGGGCAATGTCGGAGCGCGGCGAGTTGATTGCGCTCCTGTTCGCTTCCGCGATTGTTCTGTTGCTGTTGTTGACGAAGGTCGAAGGGTGGTCGATCAAGGTTGGTATTCTGCTTCTTGCAGCAATTTCCCTCGAAACTGTTGCCTTCGGTGTTCAGAATCTGACACCGGTATTGGTTCCGACTGCGAGCGCATACTTTTTGCTGTTTTTCGCGGCCGTCGGAGTGATTTTGCGTGAGCTCGGATTTCACAAGGTTTTGTCGCACATCGCCACGGTCAGACGACGCAATAGCGAACGGATCCTCGGTCAGGTTTTCGATGATAGTTTCGACGCGATTGTTGTTCTCGACAAAGACGGAAAAATTACTGCTGCAAATCAGACCGCAAGAAAGTTGTTTCGGGACGAAACGTTGACTGGAAAGTCTGCACGTTCTGTTTTGCCCGCAGCACTGGTTGAAGAGGCTGAGATCGCTCTTGGCTCTGATCTAAATCGTCAACCTGTGCCGCAAATTCTGACGCTGGCGGACGAAGGAACGAAACGCAAATTCGTCGAGTTTGTGGTAACCCGATCCGATAAAACCGAAGTCAGCACCAGACGCACTGGAGAACTTGAGACCAGAGCCGTCGCCTGTCTGACCTGCCGCGATGTAACGGATGAACGAGAGTCAGCAGAACGGCTGAAATATCTCGCGCAGTTCGATCCGGTAACCAACCTGGCCAACAGAAACGAGCTTGAGCGAGAATTGTCGCGGAAGATGAAATCGGCCAATGACAGTAGCCAGGATCTCTGCCTGGTGCAGTTTGCCGTTTCGAATTTCGATCAAATCGTCGCAACTCTCGGGTTTTCGTATGGAGACCGTGTCCGTCAGGCGATTGCATCTCGGCTGAAGAACCATCTTTCACAACAGATTACCTGGGCGGCCATGTCTGCTGATGTGTTCGCAGGAGTATACCTGTGCGAAGCCGCAGACGAACGGGACCTGTCACTGATTGACGGAATCCGGGAAGTAATTGGTGAAGATTATACAGTCGAAGGCGCGCGCATTTCTGTGCAGCTGAAATTCGGGTGTGCTTTTTCGGAAGGATCGATTGGACCAGAGGATATCCTGAAAAGGTCCGGAAATGCGCTGGCAAAAGTTCGAAGAGATGACCGTAAGCAGATCATTCGTTTTGAACCTGCAATGGACACGGCCCTTCAGCGGCGTAGAAAGCTGGAAACAGAATTGTTCAAGGCCATCGC
The DNA here is from genome assembly GCF_040329475.1 of Roseibium sp. SCP14. NCBI lineage: Bacteria > Pseudomonadati > Pseudomonadota > Alphaproteobacteria > Hyphomicrobiales > Stappiaceae > Roseibium > Roseibium sp. SCP14. Next base: position 983,062 of record NZ_JBDZYH010000003.1, on the reverse strand, counting down.
CCGCGACGAACTGAGTTTGGCCTATCAGCCTTTGATAAACCTCGAAGACGGTTCGACCTTTGGTGCTGAGGCTCTTTTGCGATGGGAAAGCAGGGAATTTGGGACTGTCTCGCCGTTCGAGTTCATACCGCTTGCTGAAGAGAACGGATACATCGTTGAACTTGGTTCCTGGGCGCTTAACAGGGGGATGAAAGAGGCCCGGACATGGCAAAAACGACTGCGATTATCAGTCAATATCTCGCCAGTTCAGTTTTCGCGCGACAATCTTGTGGCCACGGTTCATGAAGCTCTCGAGCGCACGAATTTTCCTGCGGAACTGCTCGATCTTGAGGTCACTGAATCCTTGTTTATCGACGAGAGTGAGGATTTGAACTTCCACATGGAGCAACTGAAGTCACTCGGTTGCAGCTTCTCTCTCGATGATTTTGGCACCGGTTACTCATCTCTGGGATACATTGCCAACTACCCATTCGCGAAAATCAAACTTGATAAGTCGTTTGTTCGCCAATCGCTGGCCAGCAAGAAGGATGTTGCCATAGTCGAGGCGGTTCTGCACCTCGCCAAAGGGTTCGATATGTCTGTACTGGTGGAGGGAATTGAAACTCGGGAACAAGCGCAAAAGTTGAAGGAACTCGGATGCCCGATGGGGCAGGGGTATCTGTTCGGGAAACCAATGAGTTCTGCAGAATTTGACCTTTTGGTTGCCAAGGCCGCCTAGCAACGCAACAAGCAGTCGACCGCAGCAATGCCTATGTTTACACGTTTTTGTCGATTTCGGATCTTGTTTCTCAGGTGAGATGCATGATATTGCACGTTTATGTCCAGTGTTTCTTATTTGCCTGAACAGCGCAGAGCCGAGATCCTTGCGATCCTTTCCAGAGGAGAGCCGGTCTCGGCTGCGGAGCTCGCAAGCAGGTTTTCCGTGTCTGAAGATGCAATTCGACGCGACTTGCGAAAACTTGCGGCAGAAGGGTTATGTGAAAAAGTTTACGGAGGAGCGTTGCCGATTTCCCCCTCCGCTCAACCGTATTCCAGAAGGGCCGGCGAAGACCGGAGCCGGAAAGAGGCTCTGGTTGAAGTTGCCCTGACCTTGCTGAAGCCCAGGCAATGCTTGTTCCTGGATGTAGGCAGTACGAACGCACTGTTGGCGGAAAGGCTCCCGAGCAATCTCGAACTAACGGTCGTTACGAACTCGGTGCCCGCGATGGCCGCTTTGATGGACCGGCCGGGGATCAACCTGTTCGCCTTGGGTGGGCCTGTCAGAGGTCAGGTGGGCGGAATGACCGGTGCGCAGGCCGTGAGGGATCTCGAACGCTACCGGTTCGATCTGACTTTTCTGGGAACGTGCTCCTTATGCCCGGAAACGGGAGTTACCGCTTTTGATGGTGATGATGCCGAGGTCAAACGAACGGCTTCAAGAAACAGCGAGAAGGTTGTCGTTATGGTGACCACCGAAAAACTCGGGAAGCGACTGCCTCACAAGGTTCTTTCGATGGAGCAGATTGATTATCTGGTGTTGGAGGAAACAGCGTCGTCGCATTCTCCTGGCAGCTACCAGACCGATAAAAACCGGATCCTCACGACGAGCTCCTCCCAAATACACAAGGTGACGGAACGATGAACTCTGGCATCGGGGTGTTGCCGACGGATCGGCCGGCAACGCGTTTCGCTACACGGGTGGCGTTTTTTGTTGCTGGTTTCATGCTCGGATGCTGGTCACCTCTGATCCCGTTTGTAAAGCAGCGCCTTGGTCTGGATGAAGCCGGATTAGGACTGCTGCTGTTGTGTCTGGGCATCGGATCCGTCTTGACGATGCCCTTGGCGGGTATTGCATGCACGCGATTTGGCACCCGAAGGGTGATCTTGTGGGGCGGTTTCGGTCTGACTGCGATGTTTCCCGCCGTGGCCTTCGTCAGCTCAATCTGGGTCATGATCGCGGTTGTGTTATGGATCGGCGTCTTTCTCGGTTTTCTGGAAGTCGGCATGAATTCGCATGCCGCCGAAGTGGAAAGCGGTTCGAAGAAACCATTGATGTCGGGTTTTCACGCTCTGTTCAGCGTCGGTGGATTTGCGGGAGCAGGCGGGGCGACTGTGCTGCTATCAGTCGGCGTGACGCCTCTGGTCACCGCAGTTCTTGGAGCGGTCATTGGCTTTGCTGCTATTGGTGCCGCCTGGCCATGTCTGCTGAGAAGGGAAATTGATGCCGAGGCCGGTTCCTTTGCTTTGCCGAAGGGAATCGTCATGATCATTGCGCTCATGACCGCAACGACATTTTTGGTCGAAGGCGCGATTCTGGACTGGGGCGCGCTGCTTGTCAGCAGCCAGGGGCTCGTCGAAATTGCTGTCGGCGGATTTGGCTACATGCTTTTCTCGATTGCGATGACGATTGGGCGGCTGTTTGGCGACAGGTTTGTAGCTGCTGTCGGCAGCAGGCAGTCACTTGTCTGGGGCGGGGTGCTGACGATCATAGGTCTGATAATGGTCACCCTAGCTCCACATGTAACCGTGTCCGGCGTCGGCTTCGTAGCTATTGGCTTTGGCGCTTCAAACATAGTTCCGGTGCTGTTCAGCCTTGCCGGGGCACAACGTGACATGCCTTCCGGCCAGGCTATTGCTGCAGTCGCGACAGCCGGATATGGGGGCATCCTTCTCGGGCCTGCAGGCATAGGATTTGTAGCCGAAGTCTCCAGCCTTCAGGCGTCTTTCCTGTTGCTCGCTGTTTTGATGAGCCTCATTCCGTTGTTTGCTATCCCGGCAACGGCACGTGCTGCAAGGGCAGGGTGAAACCGGTCTGATAGAAAAACGCCGACCACTGCGTTTCGTTTAAAGCGATACATTCCGTGTCGCGGAAACGAGGCGAGTGGGGGTGAAGGAGGAGCAGGTCGGCGACAGAGCCGGTCTGCTCAATTTCTTTACCGGTCAGCCGGAATGACAATCCGGCAACCGATCAAGATGTCGCTCAAGGTCCCGGAGCCGGTGCAAAAAGGTTTTCCGGTCTCCGAGATTATCGCGCGTTTCAGAGGAGGGGCTCAGGAGCCGTTCAAACGTTCTTGCAGAACTGCAATTTCATCGGCCAAAGCCTGTGCGTGACGTTGAACGCGATCAAGCGCTACCCGCATGTTGTCGATGTCGGTTGTTGTCTGTTCATCCGCAACAGGAGGTGTACCCCGGCCAACAAGCAACCAGGTTGGGCTGACATTCAAAACGCCGGCGAGCAGGACCAGCTTGTTGGAGCGGGGTTCGGAGCGATCAGATTCCCAGCTGTGCAGCGTAGCTGTTTTGATGCCGAGCCGACGGGCCAGCTGAGCTGTCGACAGGCCTGCGATGTCACGAGCCTTGCAGATACGTTCTCCAAGCGTGTAGTCGCTGCTGCTTGTGGGCATGGCTGCGCTCCCATCATTGCCGGCTGTCTCTGCCACCAAACGAAGGCCTCCCTCCAGTTGGGACGGAGAATTTGTTTCATATGGATAGGTCATGGCGCGCACACTTGCATGTTCATGCTGTGCACTGCAACAGCTGAACACGGATTTGTCGCTTTGAGATTGCGCAGAGGCGGGTTTGTGTGGACTCACTGTTAAAAATTACGGTGCGTAATTTTAGTTCTCAGCTTGTTCTAATATTCTCGTTCGAAAAAGATACCGGCTTTTGAGGAGCCATCGGCGCCAACTTCTCCGCGTACTTTCAGACCTCGATCCAGATCGATATCGACCTTCACACGGCTGGACCCAGTACCCGTGCCCTGTTCCACGCCCAGATAGATATTGTCATTGATGTACTTTCCGACAGAAACGGACGTACCGCCTTCCTCATCGGTGTTGATGTCGATTGCATCGAGACCGAGCGATTTTCGGATTGTCGCCAGGGGTCCGTTATCGCTACCGCCGGTGAGTGTGGCGATTGCCGCAGCGAGACTGGCCACCTGCGTCGCCGACAGGTTGCCGACGCTCTTGCCGAACAAGAGCAAGGCAAGGACCTCGTCCTGAGGCAGTTCCGGTGAAGATGTAAAGGCAATTTTCGGATCGTCCGCTTCTCCGCTTACTGTCACCGTAATCGTCGTGTCGCTGACGGTTGTGGTTGCGGCGAAATCGATAAGCGGAGTGAGAGAGCCTTCAAACGTTGCGCTGCCGCGGGAAAACACAAGACGCCGCGTCAGGATATCAAGTTGACCTCGCTTGAGTGAAAAGGCGCCAATTGCTTGCGGGTCCGCCGTCGTGCCGACAATTTTCAGATTACCTTGTAGTTCTGCATCAAGGCCGCGACCTCGAATGAAGATCCGGCCAGGTGCGGAGAGCACAAGATCCAGACGTGGGGGAAAGGTTTTTTGCTCCGTTTGATTTTGTCTTTCCCCTCCACCCAATTCTTCAACCTGTCTTTGGATTGCCTTTGAAGCATTCACATGACGAACTTCGACGGGAGGAATGGCGCCTGGCAGATACTCCGGAATGGAAATATCGGCCTTGTTGATCGTGATTGTTCCACCAATTAGCGCGGAATTTGAAGTCGAAGCGAGTGGGCCTGAGATTTTCAGATCAGCATCAACCTCTGCTGTGACCAAACCCGGATCGACATATCTGCCTCTGTTGAGCTTGATGGCGAGATCAGCTTGAAATCCGTCTTTCATTCCGACCGTGCCTGCAGCCGACAAAGTGCCACCCGTGGCGAGCTCCCCGGCAATATTGTTCAAAGAGGCTTGATCCTGCGTGACAGCTGCAGTGCCGGAAATATTTTGGACCGTCAGACCTGTCGACAGGCTGGTGACCTTCAGCCCGGAAGGTGATGCCGTGATCTGATAAGCCGGGGAGGTTGCCGACCCGCTGACCTTGCCTGTCAACGAAACAGCGCCTTCTCCGCGCAAGCCGGCTTCCAGCATGGGACGCCTCAGCGCCGCAACCGGGACTGTTCCGTCCAATGTAATGGACAATGGATTGGGCTGTGCCAGCCCGATCGTCCCGGCAGCGGAAAGGTTCAACCCGTTGGGATCGCTAATCTTGGTTTTTTGCGAGATCTGATTGTCCTTCAACGTGCCGGAAGACTGCAGCCCCAGGACCGCGATGCCGTTGTTTTTCAATTCGGTTGCCGTCAAACCAGAACCTGATATCGTCCAGGTCGCTTCAGGGGAAGTCGAAGTGCCCTTTGCAGAAACGTTGCCTGAAAGGGTGCCCCCAAGGCCAAGCGATGGCACAAAAGCGTTGGCAAGGTTCAAGGGGACGGATTTCAACTCGGCAGACAGATCCAAAGTGGTGCCGGCGGTGCCGGACACGGCCAGAGAGCCGCTGCCCAGTTCCAGTTCGAGAGGTTGGATCCTGGCATCGCCGTTTGCATAAGAGATTGATGTCGGCTGTTTCAGCCGGCTCGCAATCCCCTGGTAGCGCAGGGCAAGTTCTGAGAGCGCAACAACATAGCTGTTGCTTTCCGGTTGCTTGATATGTGCCGCAAGGGTCAGGCCGTCGTTGGTTCCCTTGTCGATTTTCACATCCGCGGAGACGGCCGTACCGCCACCTTCCGGCTTGGCGAGGATCTTGGCCTCGTGAATGGGAGTAGCATCCGTCAAAAAGTCTGAGATTTCGATATCAGCCGTCAACGTTTCGGGGCTGAAGGGCGCGGCGACATTGGCGACCAGTTTCAGGTTGCCGAGGCTTACCGAAGGGACATCGATATCCGTGCCGGTAATGTCCAGGCCCACCGACTTCTTGTCGGGGTCGGCTTTGATTGTGCCTTGCAGGTTGCCGCTGATTTCGGTGAGCAAAAGCGGCGACAGCGAAGCGAGATCGGGGGCGTCGATCGTCAAATCGCCTTTCAGCGTTTCCACGGGTTTGCTCAGATCGCCGACTGACAGTGAGCCCGAAACGGTGTTCCCGGCCAACTTCAGCGAAAGCGGGTTGATGTCGGCACCGCCTTCAGAACTTGTCAGTTCCACATCAATGGCAATCGGTTGACCGTTCAGCGAGGCGGAACTTTTCACCACAGCCGTGGGGGCTTCAAGGTCTGCTGTGGCATCCGCGGAAAACTTCAGGTTGTCCAGCGGAGTTCCGGCGAGCATGATCTGCTTTGAAGAAGCGTCGGCTTTGATTTTGAGAGCATCAATCTTGCCGGAGGTTTCTGCGTTCAGATCAAGGCTTCCTGCAAGTTGAGGATCTGCCTTTGAAAGATCAGCCAGACTTGCGGCAAGGTTCGAAGTCAGGGATGCATCCTGATAATGCGCTTTGCCCGTTGCCTCGATCGCTTCGTTCTTGAGCGCGAAACTCTTCAACGTGACGTCTTGCTGGCCAGCCAAGACAACATTTGCATCAATCTGACTGCTGCCTTCGAGCAATGCATTGGCTTGGGGAACGCCGGTCTTCAGATCCTTCGTAACCAGAGCTGCTGTCACGGACCCGGCGACATTTGCTGGATCCAGATCAGTCGAGAAGGAAGCCGAAATGCTGCCTCCCAGCTCTCGGCCCGCCAAACCATCAAACTTTGCAAGATCTGCCAGCGATGCTCGGCCCTGACCTGACACCTTGTCGGCGGAAAGATCAAAGTCCGTGAGCGCAACAATTGCAGCAGGCGTGTTGAGCGACAGATCGTTGAGACGTATCGACTGCTTGCCACCGTCAGCCGTGCCGGTGCCTTTTAGCGAAAGGTTGCCGGACAGTGGTTCAGTCTGCGGCGTCAAGCCGTCAAGGTTCGCGATGGACAGGTCGATATCGAACGGCGAGACCAAGGCGCCCGGCGTCAGATCAGCTCCATTTCCTGAAGCCTTGAGCGTAATGTTGCCGGTACGCGCTTCAGTGGTCTGGAAAGAGCTCAGATCGATATTAGCCGACCAATCTGCCGCCTTTTGCTCTCCGGTTGCGGAGAACTGAAGTTTAAGAGGTCCAAAGGCGATGCGGCGTTCGCCTATATCCATGCCGACAAGCGCACCACCACCGGCATCCACGCTCAGGAGGCCTTTTGCGTCGATCAATCCGTCGGACAGCGCAGCATTTGCCTGTAGCGAAACGGTTTGTGTTGTCAGCGTCACGTCCGCCGACCGAGGGGCGAACGCGTTTGAGAAAGTGGCGGTTCCGGAGGCATCGGTCGTTCCCAGCAGGAAGACATGTGCAGCTGGAGGAGCCAGAGGTGCCAGGTCCCCATCCAGGTCGAACGTCAGAACCCTCTCTGAGGCTTTTTCCTCGATCTGAGCGGAGCCGGTTACAGTCGTGTGACCATCAAGAGCCAGATTGAGATTTGCAGCCCAGTTGGTCAAAGGCCCATCGCCCTTCAGGCTCAATTGTACGGCTGGAAGGTCTGGAACATCCAGAAGACGTGCCGCTAGACCGCCTCTCGGCTCCTTCACCGCAACGTCAAACGCAAGCGTCTCCGCTGCAGGTTCGAATTCGGCGGCAGCCTTGAGCGATGCGTCAACGCCGTCCACTCTTTCAATGTCCAGCTTGGCCGTGACGAGCGCCGGATCCAGGGCAAACGAACCGGCGCCGGAAGCGGCAAGCGATACGGGTGCGCCCAGCAAGGGTTCGCCAAGATTGACTTCGGTGAGCACAAGGCGTTGAAGGGAAACGCTTACGGGAAGCGAGAGACCGCCGGAACTTTCGCTTTCATCTGACGCTGAAGGTTCGCCTGCAGGCTTTACGGGCAGGCGGACGAGGTCTATCCGTTCGGTCGAGATGGATTTGATGTCGAGATCACCGGAAAAAAGTCTCAACGGGTTCCAATTCACGGCAATACCGTCAGCGGTCAACCAAGTGCCTTCCGGATCCGCGAGAGCGATCTCTTCAACTGCCGCGTCGAGAGTGAAGCTGACAAAAAGCCCCTTTACCTGAATGGTCTGGTTCTCGTTGGACACGAGGGAGCTGACAATGCCGGAGGCAAGGTTGCGGCCGGCAGGAAACTGCAACGCTCCGATGATCAGCACCGGCACGGCAACGGCAAGGACGATCAGGAATCCGAAGATCCTTAAAGTGAGATTCAAAAATCGCATCGGCGTTAAAAAGCCTGGCTCAAACCGACATAAAGGGCAAAATCCGGATCGTTCGGTCCCGGATCAAGCGGGACCGCCGCATCGATGCGAAGCGGTCCTATGGGGGTAAAATAACGCAAGCCGGCGCCGACGCCCACCTTCAGGCTTTCGGAAAAGTCGGGAATGCTATCTTCATAGGCATTGCCGGCATCAACAAAGCCAACAACTCCAATGGTTTCTGTCATTCTGATCCTGACTTCACCGGAAAGTTCCACGAGCGAGCGACCGCCCACAACTTCGCCGTCCACGCGCGGGCCGACGTTCCGGTAGGCGTAACCTCGGATGGAGCCACCGCCGCCTGCAATAAATCGTCTGCTCGCCGGAACCGCTTCAACGGATGGAGCCAATATGGAGCCAGCCGAAGCCTTGCCTGCGAGAATAAAGCGTTTTGCCTCGTCCAGCGCGTAGTAGCTCGAAACCGTTCCCTTCATGAACCCCATGGCGTTGGAATTCAACGTATCGTAAGCAGGTTCCGCAAACAGAGCGGCAAACACACCCTTGGACGGATTGAGCTTGTCATCCCTGTTGTCGAACGTCAGGTCCGCCGGCAGCCCGACAAGCAGATAGTCGTCATTGCCAAATGCGTCTTCTTCGTTGGCGTAAAAGACTTCTGCGCCTGCACGACCTTTCAACTGCTCTGAAAATTGCCGGTTCAGATAGGCATCAAATGTGATCGAGCGGCTCTTGTAGGCATCGGGGTTTTCCTGCCTGGCTCCAAGGCTGGTGGAGAAGCTCGTCAATGGCCCGAATACACCGGGTTTTTCAAACGCGATGCGAGCCGAGTATTCTTGGTTTTCCAGGCTCTCCGTTCCGATTCTGCCGATTGACCCCTCAACGGAAAGCAGCTCGCCACGGCCGAACAGGTTTCGTCTGCGCCAGTAGGCCTCAACGCCGAAGCCCTCGATACTGGACCAGGATGCTCCGGCTCCTATGACATGCCGTTTGCGCTCGCTCACCTCTATCATGATCGGCAATGTGCCGTCGGGACCCGCAATGTCACCTTCGACAAAGCGAATGGACGAGAATATGCCAAGTTCGTTCAAACGTCTGCGAGCTCGGGCTATATCCTCTGGAGAATAAATACCGCCTTGCGGCAGCATGGCCTGTTGAATGACAAAATTCGGGTCCGTCACTTCGGTTCCGCTGACGGAAACCGTTCCGAAGCGTGCCTGAGGTCCGGCATCCGCGACCAGAGCGACATCCAGTTTGTTTACACTGTGATCGGCGGTGATGCGGCGTTCGGCAATTTTCGCTTTCGGATAACCTCTGCCACGCAACACCGACACGATGCGATTTTCAGCAGTTAGTATTTTGCCTGATGCTGCAAGTTCTCCCGGTTCCAATCCCCAGAATGACGGGTCGGTCGACAGGTCTCCTCCATTGGAGGAAATAGTGACTTTCCCGAAGGTGAACTCGGGGCCAGGATTGACAAGGATGGAAACCTTCACCGGTCGCGTGTCGGGCAAGTCACTTTGCTCAAGCGCTGTTTCCAACGGAATGCCGGCGAGCGAAATGTCGACCGTTCCGCCGTAGCGGCCATCGGCATAAAGTTTGGCAACAAGGCGTTCCCTGTCAGACAGAGCTCGGGCAATCAGTCCGGCTTCTCCCGAAGGCGGTTTATCTTGCTGTTGGATCAGAAGCGACGCACTCTTGAGGTCTTTCGAAAGCTCCTCTCCACCGTTCGTGGTGGAGAGTTCAGCTTCATAAGGCGTAGGATCCGGTACGGCTTCGCCTTCTTCTTCCTCGTCGGAAGACCCGAAGGGAGACCAGCCAAAAATTTCGAATGAATGAGCCGGCAGTGTGGTGAACGACAGCAAGCAGCAAAACAGTCCGGTCGCCAAGAAACCTTTGGCAAAACCGATCGCGCCGGAGCTCCATCGAGCAGCCGACGTGTGAAATGCGCAACTATGCTGTTCCGAACCAATGCCGGAAACTGAAGACGGTAGACCCTTCACTTACTGCCGCCTGACGGATTGGCCTGTACGGATTGTTTCTGAAATTCAAACACCCGATCAGGTTGCTTTCAGCCCCTACGTAAACCAGCCTAGAGAGCCGTGGTTAAAGTTCACTAAATCACGATAGACCATGGCGCTGGTTTTTACGCAAGGGCTTAAGTTGTATGCCGGTTTTGTCTCGGCGGCAGCAGAAGTTAGATAAATTCAACTCTGGCAGAGACAGAAACCGGCAGGGTCTTTTCCGTTTGGTTAGAAAAGCGGTTCTTCTTCGGGCAGGCCCATCAATCGTCTTGCAGCGGTGAGGGTGTTCACCATCAGCATTGCGATCGTCATCGGACCAACGCCCCCGGGAACAGGGGTGATGGCGCCTGCGTGCTCGACCGCTTCGTCAAAAGCGACGTCACCGACAAGGCGCGATTTGCCTTCGCCGCGTTCCGGCGCAGGGATGCGATTGATACCGACATCAATGACTGTTGCACCTTCTTTGATCCAGTCACCTTTGATCATTTCAGGGCGGCCTACAGCTGCGACGACGATGTCTGCCGCCCGTACAACGTCAGGCAGATCCTTCGTGCGGCTGTGTGCGATTGTGACAGTGCAGCTTTCCTGAAGAAGCAGGCTTGCCATTGGCTTGCCAACGATGTTCGAACGGCCGACCACGACAGCGTTCTTGCCGGAAAGAGTGTCGCCGAGTGTCCGCTTCAAGAGAACCAGGCTGCCCGCGGGCGTGCAGGGAACCAGCGCACTGTCACGTTCGCCGGTTGTCAGAAGACCGACATTCACCGGGTGGAAGCCGTCAACGTCTTTTTCAGGGCGGATGAGGCGCAACACTTTGCTTTCGTCGATGTGACGGGGCAGGGGAAGCTGCACCAGAATGCCGTGCACGTCCGGATCGTTGTTGAGCTGCTCTACAAGCGCGAGGACATCCTGTTCGCTGGTCTCAGCGTCCAGGGTGTGCTTGACGGAGTGAAAACCACAAGCTTCTGCAGCACGGTCCTTGTTGCGAACATAGACCTGGCTTGCCGGATCTTCACCGACCAGAACAACGGCCAGTCCGGGACGCTTGCCCGTCGCTTCAAGCAATCTGGCAGCGCGGTGAGTAATCTCGTCGCGGACTGATTCTGCAATGGCCTTGCCATCAATGATTTGAGCCTGGGGCATCCCGCCTCCTCGTCAGTAATAGAGTCATCTCGTTTGATTTCGGCGACACGCTATAGAAACATGAACGAGCTTGAAAACACGGTTTGCGTCTTTTCTTGCTCCGGTTTCGCCATCTCAACGAAAGTTGTATCAGTTTCGCTCTTCACAGTGACTTGGCAAAAGCGCTCAATTCCGCAATGGCGCAGGCAATATGATAGAGCGAGCTGGCTGGCGCAGGCTCATCCGTAAATGTACCATCAGGCGCCAATTTGTCGCGCCACAATCCCGCCGGAACGTCTTTGAAGTAGATCTGCAGCGCACGTACCGCGTCAGGAATGTCGGCAAGGTAAGCGTCCCGTTCGACGCCCGTCGAGACTTCGGCAAGTGCGACAGCGGCTTTGATCCATTCTGTTTGTCCCCAGAGTCGAGCAATGGGATCGCGAACCGTGAAATCGTCATTGAGAGACATGAACGCGACACCGCGGCTTTCATCTATGCCGTATGTCCAGCCGATGTCGTAAAGACGGCGAGCGGCAATCAATGCCCCGGCGTCGCCGCGGTCGTGACCCCAGCGTGCCAGAAGCCAAGCCCATTCGAATTGATGGCCGGGTTCTACAACCTTGCCTTTGTCCCCCGGCATCGGAGACCAGTCTAGTGCAAAGAACTCGCGGAGACCGCCGTTCACCGGGTCAATAAATCTGGTTAGAGCCAGTTCGGCCAACTCATCCGCCAGGTCAGACCAAACAGGGTCGTCTGACGTTTCTTCCCAGGCAAGACACGCCTCGAACAGGTGCATGTGCGGGTTGGAGCAAAGTGGAACTTTGTCTGGATTGGCTTCTCGAAAACCGGCTTCCTGATGCCGGTAGTTGTCGAAAAGGTAGGTGCGCAGATTGTCCGCGGATCTGATTGCCTGTTCTCTGCGTTCAGGCAGAAACTTTGCAATTTGAGCGAAGCTGAAAAGCGCGAAAGCCTGATTGTAAAGGTCGAATGTGTCATCAACGACCTTGTTTTCCAGATCGACTGCGGCTGCCAGATAACCTTTAGGAGTCAGATAAGTCTTCAGATACCAGTCAAAAAGGGAAACCGCGATCTCTTTGCCGGGGCCGGTCCAGCCCAGCTTTTCACCTTCCAGGAAGGAATAGATCTGACGAGGAACGACACGTGCGCGCCTTGGGCTCGTTGTGGCTCGTTCTGCGCCAAGGTCAATGGCTTCAAAGCACTCACCCTTTGTAAGGTCCAGTCCATTCGCTTGCCAGGCCGGGAGAGCTCTTTGCGTCAGCCAGCCTGTTAATTCCACCGAAAGAGACTTGATCAGATCGTCTTTGACCTTCGACTGTTTGGTGGGCATTGAATTCCTCATGAAGTTTCGGCCTGGCGCATTGCATGGTGGGCAACATAAAGGTGGTTCTGCGGAAAACTTAAGACGATAAATCGGAAATTAATCAATTGACTAGGAAAAGCGAGTTTACTGTTACTGCAAAGTCACAGCATTGAGCTTTCTCCTGGGGAGAGACACTCTGTACCTTGGACATCAGGTCAAGAGGGTGCTACCTGACTTTCATAGTATGGGGTGGATTGATTTCTTATGCGAATTTTGTCGGTACTGGTAGCAGCAGGGGCCTTGTTCGGATGTGCTGCATTGCCCGGAGACGGACCTTCGGCGATCAATATCACCTCGAAGGATGTTGAAGAAAATGCCGAGACAGGTGACTACACCGTTGTTTCGCTGAACCCCGGCAATATCGAGCTCGTCAGGGCTTACAGGCCCCTGGCGTTTGCCAATCAGTTTCGCGGCGTAGGCGGTGGTGGCTCGCCGACATTGCTTGGCGTTGGCGATACGCTCGTCATCACCATTTGGGAAGCATCCCCTGACGGCTTGTTTTCAAGCGGCGACGATGGCTCAAGCCAGATACCTTCAGTTGTTGACGAAAACGGATATATCTTCGTTCCCTATGCAGGACGTGTGCGGGCCGCCGGACTGAGCGTCGAAGGCCTCCGCCAGTCGATCCAAAAGAAACTCGTCGGCAAGGCGGTGGAACCTCAGGTCCTCGTTTCGCTGAAGGACAAGCTCAGCACGACCGCCGTTGTCGTGGGCGATGTCATGAAACCTGGTGTCTATCCGCTGCCTATTCGCAACACCCGCTTGCTGGATCTGGTCGCACAGGCCGGCGGTTCGCGCGAAGCCACCTACGAAACGGTTGTTACTCTGAAGCGCGGTAATCGATCCGGGACGACCCGTCTGGAAGACTTGATTGACTTCCCGGAAAACAACGTCCTGATTTCTCCAAGCGACAACATCTTGCTTTCACACCGACCGCGAACGTTTTCCGCGTTCGGCGCAGTTAAGACGAACCAGCTGGTACCGTTCAAAACCAAAAGCGTTACATTGGCAGAAGCTTTGGCAACCGTCGGCGGGTTGCGAGATGAGCGCGCTGATGCCAACGGTGTTTTCCTTTTCCGCTATGAAGACGCTGCGCTCGTCCGTCAGCTGAAGCCGGTTGTTGCTGACAGATACGCGGGGCAAGTGTCCGTGCCGCTTGTTTACAAATTGAGCCTGCGCGACCCGAAGGGATTTTTCATGTCCCAGCATTTCGAGATGCGGGACAAGGACATTATCTTCGTTTCGAACCATCCGACAGCGGAACTGGGTAAATTCCTGCAAATCATTGCACCGTTGATCAGTAACTACTCGACGGTCTCCAGGATTACCGACTAAATTTTCCATTTCTACCGGTGCCTTCGGTTCTGTCGAGGGCATCGAGGTTCCGGATTGGTCTGTTCAATGAGTGAAACAAACTCCATGGTGGTCTTGTTCCTGCAAGGACCGCCTGGCGTGTTTGCTCGAACGATTGCTGACAGTCTCGAGGCGAAGGGGGTAAAGACCCTTCGAGTAAACCTTTCTGCAGGCGATTGGCTGGGATGGCATGATCGACGTTGCACATCCTATCGAGGCGGTCTGGAAAATTGGCCGGAGTGGTTGCGAACCTTCATCAAGTCCAACAATGTTACCCACATTGTGTATTACGCCGATCGCGTTCCCTACCATGTCGCTGCTGCTGAAATTGGGGCGGAACTGGGAGCAACCTGCCTAACCTTTGAAAACGGTTATCTGCGGCCTGATTGGATTACCCTCGAACACGATGGAATGTCGTCCCACTCCCGGTTTCCCGAGGATCCTGACCTGATACGCGAAACCGGTTTGCTCCTTCCGGAAATCGACCGCAGGCCGCTCTATAAATATCCCTTCGTCAATGAAGCCGTGAACGAAGTGTCCTACAACATGGCGAATGTAATATTTGCCTTGGCTTTTCCGGGCTACGTCAGAGACAAACTTTACCATCCGCTAATCGATTACCTCAGCAATATCCCGAGACTTGCGCTGGCCTCCAGTCGGAATCGCAGGGCGTATCATGTAATCGACGATATCATCGCGACCGGTTTGCCTTACTACGTGTTTCCGCTCCAGCTTCAGAGCGACTACCAACTTCGTTACAATTCACAATATGATCATATTGGTGATGCTGCGGAAGAGGTCGTCGTGTCTTTCAAGAAAAACGCGCCGTCGGCTGCACGCCTTGTTTTCAAGGTGCACCCCCTCGATAACGGGATAGAACCGTGGTCCCGTATTCTTGGTCAGATTGCCAAGAAACACGGTGTCAAAAACCGTGTCTTGCTCGTTGACGGCGGTAACTTGGAACAGTTGCTCAAGAACGCAGCCGGCGCCTTGACGATCAACAGCACGACCGGTTTGCATGCGCTTCGCGTCGGATGCCCAACGAAGGTTTTGGGCATAGCCTTGTACGATATTGCGGGATTGACCTGCCAGAAGTCCTTGGACGAATTCTGGCGCTCTGGAACCGCGCCGGATCCGGAGCTTCTTGATGCCCTTGAAAGATTGTTGGCAGCCACCATCCAGGTCAAGGGTTGTTTCTATACAAAGGAGGGGAGAGAGGCCGCTGCTAGTCTGATGGCTGAACGCATGATCGCCGACACTGTCAATTTGCCGGGTGCCTTATGCAAGTCTCCGCCCAGATTGGAAAAGGCTCGATCCAGAAACATTGCGACGACTTTTTCAGAACAGCTGAAGTCTCGTGGAAAAACAGAGCAATGGTCTCATGTCTGGCGCGGGTGATCCCACCTTGTCCGGAGAGAATTCCAAGTTGCCCGCACGGCGAATTCTGTTTCTGCAGGGACCGCTGTCGCCTCTCTTCAAGCTGATCGGAGAGTGTCTGAAGAGCCGGGGGCACGATGTCTTCCGGATCAATTTTTGTGCTGGAGACTGGTTGCACTGGCACGGTGAAAACTGCACCAGCTTCAAAGGGACCGTTGGCGAATGGCCAGAATTCCTCCGCGAGTATATTCGGCAAAACGAGATAACTGACTTGGTTCTGCATGGGGACCAACGGCTCTATCATCGTTCTGCCATACAAATAGCACTGCAGAACGATTTATATGTCTCGGTGACCGAGCTGGGCGCACTCCGCCCCGGATGGATGACGTTGGAGCGCAACGGCCTTTCCACTATGAGCCATTTTCCTTCCGATCCTGAATTGATCAAGAAAATAGCTGAACGGGCTGAAGAGATGGACATGTCTCCGAGGTATCCATCATTCTTCTGGCTCCAGACAGCTCCGGACGTTGCCTACAATCTGACAAATGTTTTCTTGAAACCGCTTTTTCCCCACTACGAACGCCACACAATCTACCCACCTCTAGTGGAATATGCGCGAGGTGCCGTTCGACTTCTCCAGGAGACGAAGAGGAATGCGATAGCCGAACGGAAATTGGCTGAGCTCACAAGCTCAGGGGCACGATATTTTGTATTGCCGTTGCAGCTTGAAGGGGACTTTCAATTGAGGCGTCACTCTCCTTACAACAGTTTTGCCGAAGTGCTGGAAACCGTATTCAGGTCACTTGCGCAGGACACCTCACCCGGTACACATCTGGTCCTGAAGAGCCATCCGCTTGATGTTGGGTTTGAGAACTGGCCGGATGTTTCGAAAAAGCTGTCTGAAAAATATGGCGTCGGTCATCAGGTACACTTTCTCGACGGAGGTGGGCTTGCAGGGCCCTTCGAAGCAGCAAGCGGTGTGGTGACGCTCAATTCGACATCCGGTCTGGAAGCTCTTCAAGCAAGGATCCCGGTAAAAACCCTGGTGCCGGCGCACTACGACATTGCTGGTTTGACGCATCAAGGAGACTTGTCCAGTTTCTGGTCAAATCCGAAGAAACCGGATCCGGAGTTGCTGAACTCTTACATTGTCGCGTTGGCTGCGACCACTCAGGTTCGCGGTTCGATACACAACAAGGATGGGGTTCGCGTCGCGGCAAAAAATATTGCAGACAGGATATCCGCACGGCAACTCAATCCGCTGGGAGCATTTGTCGATCCTCCCCCGAGGCTTGAAAGAGCGCGGGAACTCGGAGTGCCATTATGATTGGTTTGAAGAGTTTTGGACCAGGTGCGGTCAAGGTCCTTGACCCTTCACTGAAAGGCTATCGCAACCAGTTCATCAGAGCGGTTGACAGCGGTATCGCTCCAGGTCTGCGACACGACCAGCGGGCAATTTTTGTTCGACCAGACAAGGTTTTGGACGCGTCCGCAAAAACGATGCGTGCAGGCGCGACCATGGTTCTCGTTTTTGATGGTCCGACTTCCATCGCAGCCAAGCGGGTTCCGGCAAGCCTTGCTCTGATCCCGGTTCCGAAAAGTCACGAACGGCAGTGGGAAAATCCGAATGAACTCATTACCGAAGTCGTTCTGAAACTGATCGATCCTGATCGAGAGGAAAGTCAGGAGCGTGTCAGGCTTGATACTTTTCGTTCGCTCAATCTCTCAAGTGTTTCCGCAGGTGAGGGCGTATCCGAGAGCAGGGAATGCACTTTTCTGGAAGCGCTGTTGGGTGGAAAACCGATAAGTGTCGTGCCAGGTCTGTTCTGGCAAGTTGCGCTCAAGGTATGTGCAGGCGATTGTGAGAAATTAGACACGCTGCTTGATCGGTTACTGCGCGATCATGTTGTCTGGTTCTCTCCGTACACTGGTGAAGTGGTGAGCTTTCACGAAGCGGTTCGGATTTTTAAGACTGTACAGGAACACTGGCAGTCAAATGATTGCCCGTCGCATTGTTATGGTGCCCAATATTGGAACCATCCTTCGATCAACGCGACGTTTTCCGGAAAGAGTGGAGAGGTTACCTTTCACGAGACACAGGAAGAGACGGTTGCTGCAGCAGCACAAAGCAACGGAAAAATCCTGTCCTGGGCCGGAAGAACGGACCCATCGCTCGAGGCGGTATGCCGGAAAAGAGACATCGAGCTTGTTCGGATAGAAGATGGATTTCTACGCTCGGTTGGGCTTGGGGCTGGATTGGCTCGGGGGGCGATGCTCGCCGTTGACGATCTAGGTATCTACTATGACCCCTCCCGGCCAAGCCGTTTGGAAATGTTGCTGCGCGACTACGAACTTTCTTCCGACGAGCGTGCGAGAGGTGCGGGCTTGATCGAGTTAATCAGGACGGCTCGTGTCTCGAAGTACAATTTCGGACGATCGCGTTCTTTTGATTTCCCAACCGGTCGCAACAAG
This sequence comes from Roseibium sp. SCP14, assembly GCF_040329475.1. Lineage (NCBI taxonomy): Bacteria > Pseudomonadati > Pseudomonadota > Alphaproteobacteria > Hyphomicrobiales > Stappiaceae > Roseibium > Roseibium sp. SCP14. The sequence goes on along the minus strand of NZ_JBDZYH010000003.1, from coordinate 965,388 downwards.
GTACTGGTTCCGGGGCAAGTCGCAGATGACGCAGCCATTCGAAAATCAAGATCTGCAACAATTGATTGCGCGAACACTCCTAACGTCAATCATGACCTTTTGAGGCTGGCCCGTGAGCGAAATCCGGATGCCTATCTGGTTTTCAAGCCGCACCCGGACGTTGAAACCGGATTGAGAAAAGGCAAAGTCACGCGAGAAGAAGCATTGCGCTACGCGGATCAGGTTGCTGTTGATGCAAACATCATCGACCTGATCGACGCTGTCGATGAGGTCGAGACGTTTTCCTCCTTATCCGGCTTCGAGACTCTTCTACGCGGTAAAAAAGTGGTCGTGCATGGTGCTCCGTTTTACGCCGGGTGGGGGTTGAGTGAGGACCTGACTGCACTCGATGGTCGGCAAAGAAAGCGATCGCTGGACGAACTCGTTTACCTGGCTCTTGTAAAATACGCTCGCACGATTGATCCGTTGACATTGTTGCCATGCACACCTGAGTTCCTTGTGACCAGGCTGATGCAGCAACGCAATGACCGCAGACATCTTGTCACGACGGCAATCAGAAGACATGCATCCTGGTTAGGCCGCAAGATCGGTCTATGATGGAGGAAAAGGGGAGTCGATGAAGGCGAGTGCCTCGAAAGTTATCGTTCTGACCGGTGCAAGCGGAGGTATTGGCCAGGCGTTGGCAAAGGAGTTCGCCAAGCCAGGCATATTCCTTGCTCTCATTGCACGTGACGAGAATCGGCTGCAGCCATTGCTGAATGACATCCGTGCATTGGGAGCAGAAGGTGAAATCGCGGCGATCGACATTCGGGAGCGAATTGGGCTGCACGCTTATCTTCAGGACCTCGATCAGCGTCATCCCATAGATATCATTGTTGCCAATGCGGGTGTCACTGCGGGCCTGGGGCCGAACCGCTCGCGTGAGAGCGATGAAGACAGCGATCGGCAGATCGACGTCAACTACCGCGGCGTGGTCAATTCGGTGACCGGAGTGACTGACGGAATGCAAAAGCGGCGGCAAGGTCAGGTCGTTCTCATTTCATCATTGGCCGGCATGCGATCCTTGCCCGATATGCCGTCATATAGTGCGACAAAGGCTGCGGTAATAGCCTACGGGCACTCTCTGAGAGGGTGGCTTAAACCTTTTGGAATCTCCGTGACGATTATCTGTCCGGGATTCGTAACCACTCCGATGTCTGCGCGACATCAAGGGGCAAAGCCATTTGAAATGCCCGCAGAAAGAGCCGCCAGGCTGATACGCAAGGCAATCGAAAGAAGGAAGGCCTTTTACGCTTTCCCGTTCCTGCTGGCATTGGGTATTCGTCTGCAAAACATGCTGCCGCCGGTCCTTGGAGATCTTTTCATGAGTGGCTTCGAAGCCGAGATTGAACAGGATCCGCGATACAAAGAACGAGCCGATTCTTGAGAGTTTGTGCAGTTCATGAAGCCGGTGGACCGGGCATTCACCCGGTCGAAGCATGCGAAAAGGATCTATCGCGCGGCTTTGATCAATCGGTCGACGGCAGTGCCATCCGCTCGCATGGCGTCAAGTTCCGCAGCTGTGGTTTCAACCGCACGTTTGATCTGCTCTTCCGTGTGTTCGCTCGTAACGAAAAAGCGAATCCGCGCCGACTTTTCCGGAACAGCTGGAAAAATGATCGGCAAAGCATTGATCCCCTTTGCAAGCAGTCGATTTGAGAGTGTCGCAGCGCCGGCGGAATCGCCGACAATAATCGGCACAACCGCATATCCGGCACTTGGCCCAGTGTTTAGACCGGCTTCCTTTGCCAGTTTCAAAAACAGCGCGCCGTTTTTCTGAAGGCGGCTGACACGCTCAGGTTCGGTTTCAAGCAACTCTGCAGAGGCAATGGCTGCTCCTGCTAAGGCCGCCGACAAACCGACCGAAAAAACAAAGCCAGGCGCGGAAACTTTAAGGTAGTCGCACAGAACCTTGGAACCTGCGATATATCCTCCACAGGATGAAAATGTCTTGCTGAGCGTCCCCATCCACATTTCGACTTCAGTCGGGTCAATGTTAAAATGTTCGGCAATGCCTTTGCCTGTCTTCCCGAGAACGCCAATGGAATGAGCTTCATCAACCATCAGCCAGGCATCATAGGCCTGTTTGAGTTTGATGATCTTCTTGAGGTCCGGGTAATCGCCATCCATCGAATAAAGGCCTTCGACAACGATCAGGACCTTTTCGAATTTGTGGCGATGATCAGCCAGCATTTTCTCAAGGGCGTCGAGATTGTCGTGCGGAAAATTCATCCGCGTAGCACCGGAAAGCCTCACGCCTTCGGCGATGGAATTGTGCACGTAGGAATCGGTAAGGACCAGATCGCCCTTTTGCATCAGATGACCGATAGTGGTTACGTTGGTCGCGTGTCCCGAAACCATCACAATCGCGGCCTCGACACCGTGAATTCGGGCAAGAGCTGTTTCCAGTTCGGCGTGAATTGGACGCTCACCGGCCACAATCCGGCTTGCCGATACACTTGTTCCAAATCGTTCCAATGCAGATTTTGCTGCAGAATTCACCGCCGGATGCCCGTTTAGACCAAGGTAATTGTAAGAAGCAAAATTGTCGTAGTCGCTGCCGTCGATCACGCTTGTTCCGGCTGCCAGCCCGTCATGCGGGCGGAAGAACGGGTTTTCGATACCCATCATGTCGGCTGCCGCACGATGCATTTGCAGCTGCTTGACCTGAGGCAGTTCCTTGAAGTCGTAGACTTTGCGTTTCGGGGCAGGGGCCTGCTGACGGACGTTCGCGCTGGAGTTTCGTCCACGCGCCGACCGGCGCGTGGCTTTGAGGCTGTCCATCAGCTTGGCGCGATCGTCAGCGCCCATTGCAATATTCCTTCATTCTGCCGGTTACAGGAAAGAACCCAATTCGCGGCTTTTGTTCTCAACTTCAGCGGCAACATCGGAAAGATCTTCCGTCTTGGGCCGCTCATCGTTCATATGCAAGCTGGCAAGTTGCTGCGTTTCATCGGAAACACCTGAAACATTTTCTTCGCCCAGTACACGATTGGCGACTCGGCTCGACAGGTCAATCAGGGTCGCTCCATTTGCCAACGACATCAGCGGAATGTCGATACCCAGTTGTCTTTCCGCACTCATGCGTAGCTCCAGTGCCATGAGTGAATCCATACCGATGTCAGACAGTGGCTTATGCGGATCGATTTCTTCCGGCGAGATTCTCAGGATCTTGCCAATTTCTGCGGCCAGAAGCTTCGCAACAGTTTGAGCCGCGGTGACCTGATCCATTCCCTCAAGCATGACGGCGAGGTCAATCATGCCATCCGCATTCGCCTCGTCATCGTCACCAAGTCCCAACAGGCTCACGAAAGGAGTTCCGACAAGAGCCAGTTCCTTTCTTGCTGCTTGCCAATCGATGCGAGCATATCCCAGAGCAGACTGATCTTGAGGCGCAGAATGAGATTGTGCCATCAGCGACATGAGACCATCGAGAGCTTCTTCGGCTGTCAGCGCATGCCTTCCAAGTTTGCGCGACAGCAACTCGTTGACGCCTTCGTTGCGTGCCAGATACCCGGCATCAGATATTGCACCCCAGGCGACCGAAAGACCTGGTCGTCCTTCGGCACGACGTTTGCGTGCAAGTCCTTCAAGATAGCCATTTGCAGCCACATAGTTGGCCTGCCCGGGGTTTCCGACAAGGGTCGTTGCGGAGGAATAAAGAACGAAATGTTCAAGGGGATCTTCGGATGTGTATCGATCAAGCAATTCTGCTCCGCGCACCTTGGGAGCGAGAACTTTTGTCAGTCCTTCGTGATCCATATTGGCAAGCAATACGTCGTTCAAAACCATCGCCGTGTGAAAAACGCCTTTGACCGGCTTGCCATTGGAACGAACGGCGTCCAGAGCTTGTTTGACTGCCTCTTCATCGGTGATGTCACAAGCATGGCCTTCGACCGTAACGTCTCGCTGAGACAGCTGCTTGATGACTGCCTGGGCGTCTTCGCTGGCATCACCGCGGCGACTGAAGACCGCTATGTTGCGCGCTCCGTGGTCGGCGAGGCGGTTCAATAGTGCCGCACCGAAACCACCAAAGCCACCTGCAACGAGATAAGTTGCCTCTGGATCGAACGCGATCGTTTGCGCGACGGGCATTTTTTCCGGAACTTCCGGCGGACGGATCACGATTTTGCCGATGTGTCCTGCCTGCTGCATCAGGCGGAACGCATCAACGACATCGCCTGCTTCGAATACGCGATGCGGCAAGGGGCGAAGAGTTCCTTCCTCGAAGAGCTCGACCAGTTTTACGAAAAGATCGACGGCCAGCTTTGGCTGGCGGGTCAACAACTGATCAGCGTCAATGCCGAAATAGGTCAGATTCTGGCGGAAAGGACGCAGTCCAATACGCGTGTTGCCATAATAGTCGCGCTTGCCCAGTTCCAGGAAGCGTCCGAAGGGCTTCAAGACTTCGATGCTGCGTTCCATCGCTTCACCGAAGAGCGAATTCAGAACCACGTCGACACCTTCTCCGCGTGTTTCTTCCATCACTGCATCGACAAACGCGAGGCTGCGGGAATCAAGCACAAGATCGGCACCGAGAAGCTTAAGCGTGTTGCGCTTGTCCTCCGAGCCAGCTGTCGCAATTATCTTGGCACCGCGCCATTTTGCAATTTGCAACGCCGCGAGACCGACGCCGCCTGCACCGCCGTGGATAAGGACTGTTTCATCTTCGGAAAGAGCAGCCAGATGTACCAGAGCATAATAGGCTGTCAGGAAAGTTACCGGGATCGTGGCTGCTTCTTCTGCGGAAACGGTGCTTGGCATCGGAGCGCAGCCACTTTCGTCAACTGTCACGTGAGATGCGAAACAGGCAGGTGCAAAGGTGATGACTTTGTCTCCCGGGGAGAAGCGGGTGACATCCGGTCCGCATGCGACTACGTGTCCGCAACATTCCATGCCGAGCGTCGGGCCGGCAAAACCGTCTTCAAGTGCTTCTTCCGGCAACAGTCCCAGTGCCCACATGACATCGCGGAAATTGAGGCCGCTTGCCTCCACCGAAATTTCAACGTCTTTGCCTTCAAGTGGCTTGCGTACAACTGCTTGCCAGGACAGCTGGTCCAGAGAACCTTGACGCAGAATATCGAGCCTCAACGCAGGTCTGCTTCCTTCCGGCAGGACATTACCTGAAAGAACTCCACCCTTAACCAGCCGGAGACCAGATCGTGTTTCACTGTCCAGGATTACTTCTCGCTCGCCATTCGAAACGAGGATCTCATCAAATAACCGCGCTGCGGCAATGCCTGGCTCCAGATCTGGCGACACGTCGATCAGTTTCAGATTGGCATCGGGATACTCGTTCATGACCACCCGTCCAAAGGCCCAGATGCCAGCCTGATCGGGCGATGGAGGCTTGCCTCCGGCGATGTCCTGTGCTCCGCCAGGTGCCACAAGAGTTATCTCTCCTGCCTCCAGTCCGAGCGCTCTTAGAAGAGCCATAAGACTGTAAGCGCGCGCGTCAATGGAAGTGAGCGAGTCTTCAGTGGTGGAATACGCACCCTGCAAATGCACAATCCGGCCATCATGATTTGCGACAAGTTGGCTTAATGTCTCATTAGGCGCATCATTGTGTCGGTCAGCATCAAGAACGGCACTCCAGGTACTTTCGCTCAGTTGCTCCGTTGCTTCTCCTGAAACAAGGAGCGTAGCCTTGTGGCCACTGCGCTCCAGGCAGGATTTCAAACCTTCTGCGAGACGCTGCCCCGGACCCTCGGCGTCTGCCAGTAACAGGTAGGATTTCAGCTCCTGTTCGTCTTCGTCTTGTGCAATGTCGTCGTCTTCTTGCGGCGCGTCCTGGGCGACTGCAATGCGAGCGCAAACCAGGTCAGCTTCGATCAGCGTGCTCTTTAGTGGCACAGACTCAACGTCCTTAAACCCAGCCGCTTCCAGGTACTTGGTCCAGTCTGCTTGCTGTTTGGTGACAGGGAATTCAGCTGTTGCGCTCTCATCCCACCAGTTCGCTACAATTCCGAGGATCAAGTCTGTAAGCGGATTTGGCAGTGCTTCTGCCGCGAGGAGAACTCCGCCGGGTACAATCGATCCGGCAAACCGTTTCAATGTGTCAGCATCAATTTCCGAGAGCGAGGTGTCAAACAGAACCAGGTCAAACTCCTGACCCTCTACAAAATCTGACTCGGTCGGTTCGACGAAATTGGTTGAAGAGCTTCCTTGCCACAGGCGCTCGGCGCGGCCAACAGCGGCTGACGTCGTGTCCGATACCGTCAACGCCATGTAGGCCGGGTCCAGGCAGGCGTCGATACTTGCCGAGAGACCACTGGTGGTGCCGATGAGAAGCACACGCAGTACCTGGTCCTTTGGCCATCCATTGATCAGGTCCAGAACGCAATTTTTGAGTGCGAAGGACAGTGCCAGTTTGGTCGGCGAAGAAGACTTGTAGGCTTCGAGCAAGCTGTTGGCATAGACCTTTCCGGGTGTCTCCTCCAGGCCTGACTCGAGCACTTGCGGGAGACCTGTCCAAAGGCGTGCCAACAGCGCAGCTTCGGCAATATGCTCACCGCCGCCATCTGTCAGGGCCTGCAGAAGTTCACGTGCGGACGGGTTGTCTGACGGATCAGTCAGGTGATAGCCATCTTCACTTTCTTCGCATAGGCCACTTTCGCTCAACCAAAGAAGAAGACTGGCAACAAGCGGGGCTGCCGTCTCGTCTATCTGGCCATCTGCGACAAGTGTTTCCAAATGCCTCTTGCGTGCCCCCCAAATATCGAAAAGGGCTCCGTGGGCGATCGTCCGGCCTAATGCTTCGATGAGCAAACGATTATCGTCAAGCTCTTGTTCTTCCGAACCGGCAAGTCCTAGTTCGCTTGCCAGTGCTTCCAGACCCTTGAATTGATCGGCCAAAGGAGAAACACGATTTTTCTCGGGAAGGACTGTCGCAATCTGTCGATAGACAAGGTCATCCGGCTTGGTGTCCTGACCGAGTGTTACCGCCTTAAAGCGAGCCTTGTTCAAACGTGCAATCGTCTGATCATCTGCGTCCAGGAACTCAAAACTGGCTTCGATGGATCTTGGCGAAGCTTTTGTGACCTCAATCCTGACCGATGCAGGGTTGGTTTCTGGAGCGAGCAGGCGCAATGTCCCAAGTCTTATGGGAAGGAAGGAGGTGTTCTTGGGAACGCCGTCAACACCGTCGAGCAAGGCGAAAAGGCCATGGAAGCCGGAATCGACCAGCGTCGGACAAAGCGCGAAGGGACAATCTTGCAGACTGTCATCCTGCGCAAGCAAAGTTACTGTCGCAGTGGTTTTACTGTGCCGGATTACTTCGTCAGCTCGTCGGAACGAAGGCCCATAGTTGAGACCAAACGTCCTCGTTATCTGGTAAAGGTCTTCATGGCCGAGAACGGACACGGCTTCCGTCGCGGATTGTAGCCAGGGTGTTCTGGAACTTGTCGATGGTGTGACGAACGTACCCCGAGCATTGAGCGACCAATCGTTATCGGACAAGCGTGGCCGGGTGAGAACTTCAATTACCTGGTCGTCAGGTGAAATGCGAACCTGCGTTTCCCATACCTCGTCGCCTTCAATCACCAGTGGACGAAGGATATCGAAATCTCTCAACTCGATCTGATCGCCCCTGGTCCATCTCAGTGCTGCTCTGAGGCACATTTCGATGTATCCGGCAGCCGGGAAAACCACGCTGTCTTCAACCTTGTGATCCGTCAGGAACGGCAGTGATCCACTGTCGACATGGTTGAACCATTCGGCAGTATCTTGACGTAGGCGATACCCCAACAGCGGCCAGGTTTGCCCGAACATGAAGTCAACACGTTCGGAGCTGCTTTCAGGACGGAACTCCGAGTTTTGCCAGGCATAGAGTGGAAGTGCAGCCAGATTTGCAGGCTTTGGACCAACAAATTTTTCAAGATCAGTTGTACCGCCATGGGTCAAAATGGAGGCAGCGATCCGCTTCAGCGGATTGTTGGATTTGTGTTTTGTCGTTTCTGCTTTTTGGGCCGGTTCCTTGAGTGTCTCCAAGACCTTGGCCTGCTTGCCCTTTGCGCGGAGGACATCATTGATATAGGTGCCAAGAACAGGCTTTGGACCAATCTCCACCAAAACGCTGAAATCGTCGGCTGCCATGTTTTCAATCGCGGCAGCAAAACGGACCGGTTGCCGAACGTTCTTCCACCAGTAGTCTGCCGGCACATTTACCTTTGGGTCTTCAGGAATGACCGTTGAGTAAAAAGGCAACTCGGCTTCCGTCGGCTCCAGACCTTCCAAGGCTGCAAGTAGCGGTTCTTCAATTGGGTCTACCAGCGCGCTGTGGAATGGGTAAGCCAGATTAAGCTTGCGCATCGCCCACTTTTTCTTGCGTGCGAATTTGGCAAACGCGTCGAGACTTTCACTGTCACCTGAAATGGTGACGCTTCGCGGGCTGTTGTCCGCTGCAAGTTCAAGTCGGGGTAGACCACTTTCCTTGATTCCTGCAATAGCCTGATCTGCCGGCTGAAGGAGAGCTGCCATGGAACCCAGGTCGCGTACCACTTCCTGTTCACTGGATCTTGCACGGATAACCCTGACCGCTTGCTTCAGATCAAGTGCTCCGGCACACCAGGCCGCAGCAACTTCTCCAACCGAGTGGCCTGCGGTTCCACTTGGGGTGATGCCGCGCTGATGCAACGACTCGACCAGGCCGACCTGGATTGCGAACAGCAACGGCTGTGCGATCTCCGACCGTTCAAGATCGGCTTCGAGGTCCTCGGCAAACATCGTTGTAACCAGAGACCATCCACTAAGCCCCATAAAAATCTTGTCGACCTTGTCAAAGGCGTCCCGAAACGCCTTATCGGCCTGGTAGGCCTCCTGGCCCATTCCAGCCCATTGGGAGCCGTTGCCGGAAAAGACGAAGCCGATCTTGGCATCTGGCTTGATGACACTGCCGGAAACGATGCCATCTTTTTCTTCGGCCTCTTCAACGTAGGCTCTCAGTGCCGTCAGCTTTTCGTCTTTCGACCTGCCAAGAACGACGATCCTTTCCGACAGCAAATCTCTGGCATGAGCAGCCGAGGTAACTACGTTGGCGAATTCGGCTTCATTTTCGTTTTCGAGCCTGTGGAGATAGCAGCTTGCGATTTCCTTCAGTGCTTCTTTCGAGCGTGCGCTGAGAACAAGAGGAGCTTCCATCGAAGACACCGTGTCTCCACCCGTAGTTGGGTCCGGGTCGCCGACAACAGCATGCGCATTCGTGCCGCCGAAGCCGAAGGAGTTGATTCCGGCAAGCCTTTGGCCAATGGCCTTTTCAAGTTCTATCGCTTCGCCGGCAACCTTGAGGTTCAACTCTTCGAAGGGAATGTCGGGATTGGGCGTATTGTAATGAAGCGAAGCAGGAAGAGTGTTCTCCTTCAATGCCATCACGGATTTCAGCAGTCCGATCAGGCCAGAAACGGGTTCCAAATGGCCCACATTGGTCTTTACTGAGCCAATTGGAAGAACTTCATCACGTTTTTGCCCGATGACTTTGCCAAGCGCATCAGCTTCAGCCGGATCTCCCACGCGCGTACCTGTCCCGTGCGCTTCGACGAAGGAAAGGCTGGATGGGTCGATTTCAAGCCCTTCGTAGATCTCGCGCAGGAGATCGGCTTGAGCGTAAGGCGAGGGCAGAGAGAGGCCAACCGTGCGCCCATCGGCGTTAATGCCCGTTGCAAGCAACTTGCCGTGACTTCTCGTACCTTCCGGCAGGCCTGCTCTCTTGGCGCGCAGGATCAGAACCGCGCCTCCTTCGGAGCGGACGTAACCGTCACCATTTGCATCGAATGCCTGACACAGACCTGTCGGAGACAACATCGTTGCGCGGGAAAAGCCAACGAAGGCGAACGGGCTTAGCAGAAGACTGACACCACAGACGATTGCTGTGTCGATCTGACCGCTTTCGATGGCTGACACTGCTTCATGCAGTGCAACGATAGAAGACGAGCACGCAGTATCAACGGTGAAACTGGGGCCGCGAAGATCGTAGATGTATGAGATGCGGTTCGAAACGATCGACAGCGTGTTGCCGGTCATAAACTGCATGTCCGCCATCGCCGGATCCACCAGGAAGCGGTGATGATAATCCAAGGAAGATGCGCCGACATATACGCCAGTGTTCGATCCGGCCAAATCACTGGGGCGGATGTTGGCGTGTTCTAGCGCTTCCCAAACCAATTGCAGCAAGAGACGCTGCTGCGGGTCCATTTGCACCGCCTCGCGTGGTGAAATTCCGAAAAAGGTTGGGTCAAATCCCCAAACGTCATCCAGCTGTCCTGCGGCCCAGGTGTAGGTTTTGCCAGAGGTGGATTGTTGTGGATGGCCAAATCGTGCCAATGGCCAACGTTCAGGTGAAACCGAAGTAACTGCGCATTGGCCGTCTCGAAGCAAAGACCAAAATTCGTCTGAGTTATTGGCCCCGGGAAGCCGGGTAGAATATCCAAGAATATCGATGTTTGATGTAAGCGACGCCACAGAACAACCTGAATCTTATGAGTAGAGGTTAGGTTAAATTATTGATTTTTATCATTAAAAAACGATCAGAAACTGTTCATATTCAATTTCCCCCAGCCTGGAAGTCTGCAGTGGCAGGCCTCTCTCGCAAAATCGGCGACCAAGCTTATCCCAAGCACTTTGCCGTTTCCACCTGCCAGAGGCATGTTCCCCTAAGCAAGCATTAGTTCAGGCACATAATTTGTGGAAGATATCGGGCGAAAATTTGCCGATCCCTTTCTTTGTTTCTACAACTAACAATATAAAGCTTTGGTGAAACACACGAAACGAAAAACGCCCGGCTCTCGCCGGGCGTTTTGGTTTCACTCCGAAGATCAAACGTTGCTATCTGGGAACGAAGCCTTGCGTTCCGCGATAAATGCTTGCAGCGCCTCGTCAATTCCTGGATCAAGCTGCGGCCCGGAGTAGGCTCTGAGCTGCTCTTTCCAGCGTGCGTTGGCGCGTTTGGCGGCGTCGAGTTCACCGTCAGCGACCCATTGTTCATAGGAATTGTTGTCCGCAATGGATGAGCGGTAAAAGGCACTTTCGAAGTTTCGCTGTGTATGAGCTGCGCCGAGGAAATGGCCACCCGGGCCGACTTCCTGCATGGCATCCATGGCGAGCATTTCGTCGTTGACGTCGATTCCCTTGGCCAGGACGTGCATCATGCCAAGCTGATCGGCATCCATGATGAACTTCTCGTAGGAGGAGCACAGGCCTCCTTCGAGCCACCCAGCCGAGTGCAGCGCGAAATTGACGCCAGACTGGACCGTCGCGAGGATGGTCTGCGCAGATTCCTGAGCTGACTGCGCGTCCGGCACTTTGGAGGCCGTGAACGAGCCGCCCGAACGGAAAGGGAGATTCAGGCGACGGGCAAGCTTTGCTGCCCCGTTGAGGAGAAGCGAGCCCTCCGGGCTGCCGAAGGTCGGTGCTCCGGACTGCATCGAAATCGAGCTTACGAACGCCCCGAACACAACCGGAGCGCCCGGCCGGATCAACTGCGTCAGTGCGCAACCTGCCATTGCTTCTGCAAGAACCTGCGAGAGTGTTCCCGCCACCGTGACCGGGCTCATCGCGCCGGCAAGAATGAACGGCGAAACAATACAGGCTTGGTTATGACGTGCATAAACCTTCAGGGCCCCGAGCATGGTTGCGTCGAAGACCAGTGGTGAATTGGCATTGATCAGCTGAATCATGACGCAGTTCTGATCGACGAACTCTTCGCCGAAGGCGATTTGCGCCATCTTCACCGAATCTTCCGCTCTCTCGGGAGCGGTTACCGATCCCATGAACGGCTTGTCGGAATACTTGATATGGGAATAGACCATATCGAAGTGCCGCTTGTTCACCGGCAGGTCGACCGGCTCGCACACGGTGCCCCCGGAATGATGCAGCCAGGGCGACATGTAAGCCAGTTTCACGAAATTGCGGAAATCTTCAATCGTGCCGTAGCGACGCCCCTGGTCGAGGTCAGTCACAAAGGGTGGACCGTAGACCGGGGCGAAAACGAGGTTTTTGCCGCCGATCTCCACATTGCGAGCCGGATTGCGGGCGTGCTGCGTAAACTGCGCGGGCGCTGTTTTCAGAATTTCCCGCAGCATTCCTTTCGGGAAGCGGACGCGCTCTCCATCGACTTCGGCACCGGCGGACTTCCAGATCTCAAGGACTTCCGGATCTTCTCTGAATTCCAGACCGATCTCGGCCAGAATTCGATCAGCATTTGCCTCGATTTTCTCGACACCTTCTTCGCTCAGGACGTCGTAGAGCGGGATGTTGCGCGAGATGTAGGGAACGGCCTGGCCTCCCGGGCCTGCTTGCCGCCGTTCACGGCGGGCGGATCTTCCTCGGCGGCCAGAAGTGGCTGCGTCTGACATAATTCAGCTCCCAAGATGGAATGGTTATAGTCGCAAGTCTTAGACGGCTTGGCCAACGGCCTTGGTACAGATGCGTCTTAACCTACTCTAATTCCGGCATGAAGGAACCAGAGTGTTTCGTCAACATCTCGTGCTTGGATCTCCTGACCACGATTTGCTGCAATTGCGAGCCGGCAAACTCGGATCTTGTAACAGCAATTTGGTCTTGAGTGTCGTCGTGATAATGCGCCGTGACGCAATTGAGCTACTTGAATTGATTATCTGTCGCGATACTGCCCGCCAATGAGTTGGTATCCGAAGCAGGCTTGAAAGCAGGAGAGGGGAAACCTGTATCCTGCAGGATGCCCGCGGGTGTACAAGGCCGAAGGAAGCGGAACGTGGCGCTTCGCTTCCGATCTATTGAAGAGGAATGAAACATGTCAGCATTTCCTGACAAGGCAAAGGTCGTCATCGTCGGTTTGGGTGGCATTGTCGGAGCGTCGGTGGCACACCACCTCATCGAACGCGGTTGGGACGATATCGTTGGCATCGACAAGTCCGGTGTTCCGACGGATATCGGTTCGACGGCGCACGCCTCCGACTTCTGTTACACGACAAGCCACGACTACCTGTCTTGCTGGACGACACAATATTCCATCGATTTCTTCGAGAAGATGGGACACTACGCCAGAGTTGGCGGCCTTGAAGTCGCACGTACGGGCGACGATGCCTGGATGGAAGAAATCAAGCGCAAGGTGACCTCCGGCAAGGCGTTCGGTACCCGCATTCATCTGGTCAATCCAGCCGAGATCAAGGAAAAGTTTCCGCTGATCGAGGAGGATATGGTTCAGGGCGGCATGTTCGACCCTGACGCAGGGCTGGTGGTGCCGCGTTCACAGACCGTTGCAGGAAAACTTGTCGATGCGGCTGAAAAGAGCGGAAAGCTGAAGGTCTTCGGCAATACGCCGGCCCAGTCGCTGCTTGTTGAAGATGGTCGGATCAAAGGCGTTGTAACCCATCGTGGCACGATCATGGCCGACCATGTCATCGTTTGTGCAGGTCTTTGGGGACGCTTGATTGCCAACATGGTCGGTGAGGATCTCCCGGTCATGCCTGTCGATCACCCGCTCACCTTTTTCGGTCCCTACAATGAGTTCGAAGGCACCGGCAAGGAGATCGGTTTCCCGCTACTGCGGGACCAGGGCAACTCGGCTTATATGCGCGACACCGGTGACCCGAAAACGACGGAAGGCGGCCAGATCGAGTGGGGTTACTACGAACCGACCACACCGCGTATGTGTCACCCGCGGGATATTCTGGAAAAGGAAGAAGCCCGCCTCTCGCCCTCACAGCGCGACCTTGAAATGGAGCAGGTTATCGAGCCGCTCGAACGCGCGATGGAGCTGACACCGATACTCGGAGAGCTCGGTTACAACGAAAGCCATTCGTTCAACGGTCTTCTGCAAGTGTCCGCCGCTGGCGGACCTTCCTGCGGCGAGAGCCAGAAAGTGCGCGGGCTGTGGTATTGCATTGCCATCTGGGTCAAGGACGGTCCGGGATTCGGCAAGCTTATCGCCGACTGGATCACGGACGGCCGGACTGAAATCGACCATGCCTCGATCGATTACTCCCGCTTTTATCAGCACCAGCTGACCGAAGAGTTCATCGAAGACCGTTGTGGTGAGGCTGCGGAGAAAATCTATTTCCCGGCAATTCACCCGCGTGAGCCCTATGCGACAAGCCGTAACATCAAGCGGTCTCCTTTCTATGAGCGCGAAGTCGAACTTGGCGGCTATTTCATGGAGCTGGGCGGTTGGGAGCGCGCCCACGGGTATGCGGCCAACGAGCACTTGTTGGAAAAGTATGGCGATAAGGTTCCGGCTCGTGAAAACGAATGGGACAGCCGTCATTTCTGGCGCGTCTCGAACGCAGAACATCTGGCATTGAGTGAAGACTGCGGCATCATCAACCTGTCGCACTTCTACATGTTCGATGTCGAAGGTCCCGATCATGTGGAACTGATGGAATGGCTGTGTGCCGCCAAGATCGGTGGTGACAAGAACATCGGCAAAGGGATCTACACCCACTTCCTCGACGACGAAGGCAACGTTCGGGCTGATTTGACCGTGATCCGAATGGCAGATCGTTGCCGCGTGATTGACGGTGCCGATGCCGGTCCGCGTGACTTCCACTATGTGAGGCGCGTTGCAGAGGACAAAGGCTTCGATGTCACCGTCACCGATGTGAACGAAGACTTTACGACAATCGGTATCTGGGGCCCGAACGCCAGGGAGAACCTGAAGAAGGTTGTTTCCGACCCTGCTGCACTGGATCCGGAAAACTTCCCGTTCGCTGCAATCCGGCAAATCGAAATTGCCGGCAAGGAAATTACAGCCCTTCGCCTTTCCTATGTCGGTGAACAGGGTTGGGAACTGCACATGAAGTACGAAGACGGGCTCGCCGTCTGGGATGCTCTTCGTGCAATCGGCGTGATGGCCGTGGGCGTTGAAACTTATGCCAACTCCCGCCGGATGGAAAAGAGCCTGCGATTGCAGAACGCCGATCTGCTCACACAGTACAATCTGTATGAAGCAGATCTCGCGCGGCCAAAAGTGAAGGAAGCCGAATTCCGGGGCAAGGCAAAGCACCTTGAATACAGGGCTCGAGAGCAGCAGCCCGCCATGCTTTGTACTCTGGTGATGACGGAAGATACCGATGCCACTGGCGTTCGGCGCTTTCCGGTCGGCACAATGCCTGTCATGGATCCGGAAACCGGTGAAACGCTGGTCGACAGCCTCGGCCGCATTTCATACACGACCTCGGTCGCTTATGGTCCGACGATCGGCAAGAACATTGCGCTTGCCTACCTGCCGAAAGAGTACTGCCAGGTTGGTCGCAAATTGAATGTCGAGTACTTTACGGAAACGTATCCGGCGGAAGTCGTCGGCGTTGGTTATCAGCCGCTCTACGATCCGGAAAACCTGAAGCCGAGAACGTAATCGGAGAATACTTGGCGGGATTTACCCGCCAAGGTTTTCCTGCAAGGAGAATGTTCTTCCGAGACGGAACCTCAACCAGAAGGCTCACAGCCGGGTCGGCAACCCCGTTCCTGATCGGAGTGAAATGCCAACCTTTTTATGACGTGGATACCGCGTTCCAACTCGTTGAAACGGATAAGACCCGCGTAGACATCTGCGCGGGGTCTGCTATTGCAGGCAAGACACCGGAATCGCGGTGCTGAAGCCTTAGGAAACGAAAGACTGCTGCATGTCCAAACTGGAAGATCTTCTTGCCCGCAAGGGAGCTCTCCTCGCAGATGGAGCAACGGGTACGAACCTGTTCGAAATGGGGCTCGTGTCCGGTGATGCGCCCGAACTGTGGAACACGGACGAGCCGGAAAAGATCAAGGCACTGCATCAGTCTTTTGTTGATGCGGGGTCCGACATCATTCTGACCAATACGTTCGGCTGTAATCGCCACCGTCTGAAGCTCCACAATGCGCAGGACCGGGTCAAGGAACTGAACATGGCCGGCGTAAAGCTTGCTCGTGAGGTCGCCCAGACAGTTGACAGGGAGGTCCTTGTCGCCGGATCTATCGGTCCGACCGGTGAGTTGTTTCAACCACTTGGAGCGTTGAGCTATGAAGATGGCGTTGCTGCCTTCAAGGAACAGATGGAAGGGCTTGTCGATGGCGGTGCCGACATTTTGTGGGTTGAGACCATGTCGGCGGTGGAAGAGATGAAAGCTGCTGCTGAGGCGGCTCAAACTTTTGACCTGCCGCTCGTGATCACCGCCAGCTTCGATACAGCCGGCAAGACCATGATGGGGCTTCCTCCCAAAGGACTTGGTGAGTTGCAATCACAGTTCGCGTGCACTCCGGTAGCCATTGGTTCGAATTGTGGCGTCGGTGCTTCCGATCTGCTTGCCGCAATCATGGACATCACAGAGGCGTTCCCGGACGCAATTGTTGTGGCCAAGGGCAATTGCGGCATACCCCAGATCCGGGGCGATGAAGTGGTCTATACTGGAACGCCGGAACTTATGGCCAAATACGCTCACATGGCGCTCGATGCCGGTGCACGGATCATCGGCGGATGTTGCGGCACGTCTCCGTCTCACCTTGTTGCCATGCGCGGCGCCCTCGATGATCACACTGCTGGGAAACGTCCAACGCTTGAGGAAGTGATTTCCGAAATCGGCCCGCTGGTTTCACCTCCCAACAAGGAGGCGGATGCAGCTCGGTCGGAAGGCGAGGGAAGCAGTTCTGGTCGCCGACGTGGACGCAGGCGCGGCTGATACTGAAGATCAATCAGAAAAGGCTCTCCGATAGCAGGGAGCCTTTTTGATTGGGTTGCGATCTCGTCAGTCAGACGCACACTTTCCAGGAGCCGCCTTGTCGAAAGGTTCTTTTGTTTCTTTCAATGTGGCGGAATTGATCCCCATCGGCTGATAGGGAGGGGCGGTCTGCATGCCGATATTGGTCATGTGGATTTGATAACACCCGACAAAAACCTTTGATGTTCCGTCCACTTGTTCTGCCGAGACAGCAACCGGCAGCGCCCAGTAGATTTGCCCGGCGCCTGGGTTAGGTTCCGTCGGTCCGAATCTGACCGTTACCGTTTTTGTATCCGAATAACCTTTCGCCCATTGCTCGAAGTCCTTTGGGGCGAACTCCTTGGAAAAGTAGCTATACGCCTGAACGTACAACCGATTGCTGATCGCGTAATAATAGCTTTGGAGGAGCTTTTGGGGTGTGGAGCGATCGTCCATGTAGTCCCAATCTCCCGCTATTCCGCTGGATTGCAGAGACAAAACACAGACCAAGACAGCAGTTGCGGTTGAGCGAGAGAACTTGCAGGAAAACATCTTTCGCAAATTCCATCTGCGTGCTCCTGGCACGATACGGTTCTCTTGCCTGCTTTCTTTTCCGATCCGAACTTGTGTTGATGGGGTCATCTAAAGTCCCTCGATCTTTTCCGGTGTAATGATTTGGACGTCTTTTTCCTTGATCAGAGGTCTGGTTGACGCGCGCCAGGTTGCCAGGTGCGGGGTGGCAAAGTGTCTTTCCAGGGCATCACGGTTCTGCCAGCGTTCGACGAAAACAAATGTCAGTGGATCGGTGATGCTTTGATGAAAGTCATAGGAAAGACATCCCGGCTCCTTGCGGGTTTCAGTAATGCAAAGTCGGGTTGCTTCAACAAGGGCGTCGCGATTTTCCTGAGTAGTCTTCATTGTGGCGATGATAAAGATCATAAGAACTTCCGGAGAACGTTTTTCAAGTTGAACGCTGCGAAGACTACACGTTCTACGGCGTGCAGCATCGGATAATTCTGCAAATCTATCGAAAGTTTATTGAATTTACGCACTTTGTTGATAGCCAGCATTGATCGCTCCTATACGGAGCGAAGCTGAGGGACAGTTTTGGAGAGAGCGTTGCGGATTGTCGGACTTGTATTGATCGCGGTTGCCTGCCTGGTACCTGTTTATTGGTTCACCCCTTTGGCTGCGACAAGAGACCCAATCGCAGTCTTTAGCCAGTATCTTGGTTCATCGGCGTTGATATTGATGGGCATCAACCAGTTTATCGCAACGCGCGCGCCGGGACTGGAGACCGTGTTCGGATCTCTGGATCGCATTTATGTGCTGCACAAATGGCTGGGTGTCCTGGCAATGGTTGCCATGGGTTTGCACGATATTGTCGATGCGGAAATGAACGGACTTCGGGGCGGCCCTCTTTCAGGGATCGCTGAAGATATTGGCGAGGTCAGCCTCTATGGCCTTCTCATTCTGGCTTTGGCATCCGTAATCACCTTCATTCCCTATCATTTGTGGAAATGGAGCCACCGGCTCATCGGGATCTTCTTTTTCCTTGGAGCGTTCCACTTCTTCTTTATCGAGAAGCCGTTCTCGAATACAGATCCATTGGGGATTTACATTTCAGCATTCTGTCTCCTCGGGATCGTCAGTTACCTCTGGATGTCGCTGCTGCGACCGATGGCGCCGCGCGGACATCGCTACATCGTTTCATCCGTCAAACACCTTGGTGGTCTGACTGAAGTCGAGTTGGCGCCAAAGGGGCGGGGCTTGAAACACAAGGCCGGTCAGTTTGCGTTTTTGTCTTTCAAGGGAAACGGTCTGACAGAAGAACATCCCTTCACGCTCAGCTGCGCACCGGTGCAAGACAGGACCTTACGGTTTTCCGTCAAGGACCTTGGCGATTATACGCGACGTTTGCGCCAGGGCGTGCAGGTGGGAGCCGAGGCGTTGGTTTCCGGTCCTCATGGGCATTTCTCGATGCCATCCGGGCGTGATCCGCAGGTCTGGGTTGGTGCAGGCGTTGGCATTACCCCTTTTCTAGCCTTTGCAGAGAGCCTTAAGGAGAAGGAAACCGGCCCGGTCAAGCTTTACTATTGCGTCCGCGAACGCGAAGACATTCCCTATGCGGTTGAATTGGAAACGATCGCTGAAGAGGTCGATTGTCTCGAACTGATCATTGTCAACTCTGCAGAAGGGATTCGTCTGACACCAGAGCGCATCGCAGCCGATCTTGGGGGACACCTTTCCCAAGCTCACTTGTTCTTCTGCGGGCCTGTCGCCATGCGCAAATCCTTGAAAAGCGGTCTCGTGCTGAAAGGACTTCGTGCAAGCCGTTTCCACTTTGAAGAATTTCAGATGCGAACCGGGATTGGTTTGGGAGCTCTGGCGGCCTGGCTGTGGGACAGAGGCGTTTACGCGGCTGAAAAGCGCCGGGCTGAGAAGCTGCAAGCTGCCGAGTAATTCCGGCCTGCATGGACTTCTGTTCACTTGTAACAACAAAAAGACGACACCTCGTCAGGAACCGGCTTGCCTTTCAGTGTTATTTGACGTTTACGTAAAAGCGAGCCGAATATGCGGCGCGATTTGAAAGCTATAGGGGGAGCGTTGATGCAGCCGCTAATGACTGGCCGGGAAATAATGGAGCTGCTGGACGAGGAGTTTCCGCAAATCCATGCCGGTGGACGCGTGTACTCCATTGACAGCGTTTCTTCGGGCGAAGCGGTCGTTCGGCTGAGCGCAAACGAGCTTCATCTGCGTCCCGGAGGAACGGTTTCCGGGCCTTCCATGATGGCGTTAGCTGACCTGGCTGCATATGTTGTCATCCTTGCCCATATCGGACCAGTGGCACTGGCGGTGACAACGAATCTAAACATCAATTTTCTTCGCAAGCCCGAGGCAGGTGATCTGTTGGGCACGTGTCGGCTGCTGAAACTCGGCAAGCGACTGGCGGTCGTTGAATGCGGGATTGCTGGAGAAGGGGACGAAGAACTGGTTGCACACGCGACAGCGACCTATTCAGTACCTCCGCGTTAAGAAGATAGCCTAGGCGGGAACCTTTGTTTTCTCCTGACTGAACAAGCCTTCCAGGTCCCTCGAATATTCCACGACCCGATTTCTTCCCTGCCTCTTGGCTGCGTAAACAGCGAGATCAGCACGGTGCAGTGCCGATTGCCGCGTGTCGCCATCAGACGTTACGTAAGCTCCGATGCTCAGGCTGAGAACATAATCCGTGCCTTCACGTTGGCACGGTTTGCTGGCTGCTTCCATGACGCGTCGATACAGTTGACGGATTTCCTGGAGTGTCGTGTTTTGAAACATGATCACGAACTCGTCCCCGCCGAAACGACCAACGACGTCGTCTTTGCTTCTGGTGCTTAGCCGTAGAATGTCGGCGACATGTTTCAGCAACCTGTCGCCGCAGGCATGTCCGAATTGGTCGTTGACTTGTTTGAAGTGGTCGACGTCGACAAAAAGAATGCCGAGATTTCCTCTATCCGTGCTGTCGGCGAATTGCTCGTCCAGAAATTTCGATACGCTGTCGCGGTTCAGAACGCCTGTCAGGTGATCGTAACGGGTCAGTTCAAGCAGTTGCTTGTCCTTTCGCATCAATTGACGGGTTCGTCGAACATAGGCAGAAGCGGGTAAAAGCAGGACGGCCATCGTGCCAATGATCAGGTAGCCGCTCATCCATTGAAACGACTCTTCCAGTGCTTCTTCGAAGTCGCTGACATCAACATATACTTCCAGGGCACCGATCCGCTCACCGGACGGGAGATCCGCGGGTAGGTAAACCTCGACATAGGTGTCGACAGAAACGGCCGACGCCTCTTCATCGTCGTGGTCGTGAAAGAATACCGCGGGCTGGCCGGTCTGAATGACCTCTTGTGCCTTGCCGTTGAAAAGCCTGGTTGGTTCAAGAACGCCGGAATCTGAAAGCAGGGTTTGCATTCCGTCCTTGTTGAACATGACGAAACGAATGACGCCGACCAATGCAAAAGAGTCTTTGAATCGGTTGATTTCCGAGGATGTCGCAACTCCCTTTTCAACCATGCGCCGTGCGGAAGGAGTTGTTTCGAGAAAATTTCTGGCCCAGGACTGCGCGCGAATTTCCGCGCTTTTGCGGAGAGCCATTTGAGCTTGCCAGTCTATCAATGCATCGAAAGCGACGGTGAACAGCAGCACAAGCGCCGCCGCTCCGGCCAGAGCGAGCAGGAGGGGATTCCTGTATTTGGGGCTGAGGCCCGTTAGACCCATGTTTCGCTCCATCGCACTGAAACCATTTGGGAAGCTATCGGTCAGGACTTAAATCTGAGTAAAACAACTTCCCCGGGTTGGTTTGGGTGTATGCAGCTTTGAGGGTGATGAGTTGCGTTCGAAACGCAGGGAAAATTTGTGGTAATATGATACCGTTTTTATAAGTAATTGAAAAATAACGAGAAAAAACATGAGCATTGAAAAATTACTTCTTGACCGGTTTTTTCGGTCGGCGTATAAGCTGCCTCGAACGAATTTGAGGTCCGTTCGCTGGCTTTATCAGCCGCGCGGGCCTTTTCTTTAACGTCCAGAAACGGATCAGTCTCATGAAGACCTTCTCTGCCAAGCCGGCTGAGGTCGAGAAAAAGTGGATCTTGATCGACGCAGAAGGCATGGTTGTCGGCCGTCTCGCCGCATACATTGCCAATCACCTGCGCGGCAAGCATCTGCCGACCTACACGCCTCACATTGACACCGGTGACAACGTCATCGTCATCAATGCTGACAAGGTTGTGCTCACCGGCCGTAAGTACGACAACAAGAAATACTACTGGCACACCGGTCACCCGGGCGGCATCAAGGAGCGTACTGCGCGTGCAATCCTGGAAGGCCGTTTCCCGGAGCGTGTCCTGGAGAAAGCCGTACAGCGTATGATGCCGGGCGGCCCGCTGTCCAACAAGCAGCTGAAGAACCTCAAGGTTTACGCTGGTCCGAACCACCCGCATGAAGCTCAGTCGCCGGAACTCGTCGACGTGAAGGGCCTCAATGCAAAGAATGACGGCAAGAGGGCTTAAGAATGGCTGAGCTGCAATCCCTGGAAGAACTGGGCGGCGCGGTTGAAACCGCAGCCCCTGAAGCTCCGGTCCATGTCCAGAAGCTGGACGCACAGGGCCGTGCATACGCTACGGGTAAACGTAAAGACGCGATCGCTCGCGTCTGGATCAAGCCGGGCACTGGCAAGATCATCGTCAACAAGAAGGACTTCACCGAGTATTTCGCTCGTCCGGTTCTTCAGATGATCCTTCAACAGCCGATCATGCTGACCGACCGTGCCGGCCAGTACGATGTTATCGCAACTGTTACCGGTGGTGGTCTGTCCGGTCAGGCTGGTGCTGTGCGCCACGGCCTGTCCAAGGCTCTGACCCACTACGAGCCGG
This sequence comes from Roseibium sp. SCP14, assembly GCF_040329475.1. NCBI lineage: Bacteria > Pseudomonadati > Pseudomonadota > Alphaproteobacteria > Hyphomicrobiales > Stappiaceae > Roseibium > Roseibium sp. SCP14. The sequence continues at coordinate 943,295 of NZ_JBDZYH010000003.1, read as the reverse complement.
AGCTGCGCGCCATCCTGAAGAAGAACGGCTTCCTGACCCGCGATAGCCGCGTTGTCGAACGTAAGAAGTTCGGTAAGCGCAAGGCTCGTCGGTCCTTCCAGTTCTCCAAGCGTTAATCGCCGGACCGACTGGAACTTCAAATTCGAAAAACCCGCTGGAGCAATCCGGCGGGTTTTTTGTTGGCGTTGTGTATTTTGCAGCGCAGTTCAAGGCTTCAGTATCGGCAGGAATTCCGCTAGTGGTGAGCGCTTGAGTTTTTGCTTTAGCGGGTCATCTCCAGGCAGGGCAGATTTCACCATCCCGTTGGTCTCGTCCGAGGCGGAACGGCCAAGATCAATCGGATATCAATGAGCCAGGCGAAGTTTCTCGAGGGCAACCTGTTCAAGCATGTCAGCGTGATGTCGCTGACGGCGTCTGTCGGCCTGATGGCGATCTTTGCGGTCGATTTCGTTGATATGATTTTCATATCGATGCTGGGCAAGGATGAGCTGGCAGCCGCAGTGGGCTATGCCGGCGCCATCCTGTTCTTCACCACCTCGTTCAACATCGGTGTCGCGATCGCGGCTGGAGCACTTGTTGCCCAGGCTCTGGGGGCAGGGGACCGATCCAAGGCTCGCAAGAGGGCGTCGAGTGCCCTTGCTGTCGGGATCCTGTTTTCTTCTGTATTTGCACTTTTCGTCTGGCTCGGGCTCGGGCAGCTGGTCACCCTGATCGGAGCACGTGGGGTCACCCATGGTCTAGCTGTCCACTATCTCGCGATCATCGTTCCGACACTGCCTTTGCTTTTGTTGGGAATGGCCGGTGGCGCCATCCTGAGAGCACACGGCGATGCCAGACGCGCCATGATTTCGACGATTGTCGGCGGTGTGGTCAACGCGGTCTTGGATCCGATCCTGATATTCGGCCTCGACCTCGAGCTCACCGGGGCTGCCCTTGCAAGTGCCGCCTCGCGTGTTGCCATCGCGGCCTACGCGCTTCTTCCGATTTTCCGTTACCATGGCGGGCTCAGCCTGCCGCGGCCGAAAGATCTGGCGATCGATCTGCCGCCGATTTCAGCCATTGCTTTTCCCGCCATCCTGACGCAGTTGGCGACACCTGTCGGGCAGGCCTGGGTCACAAGGTCTATGGCAGAATTCGGAGAGGATGCCGTCGCCGGGATGGCCATCGTCGCGCGTATGACACCGCTTGCCTTCGGGACGATCTTTGCGCTTTCCGGAGCGGTCGGGCCGATTATCGGCCAGAATTACGGAGCAGGGCTTTATGACCGGGTCCGGGGGACGCTCCGGGAGGCTTTGCTCTTCACGGCTTTGGTGGTCGGTTTTGCCGCGCTTGTTCTGTTTGTGCTTCGCGAGCCGATTGCACGCCTCTTTGAAGCCGATGGCATGGCCCTGACCTTGATTTACCTGTTCTGCGGGCCTCTGGCCTTGGCGTTCTTCTTCAATGGTATGCTCTTCGTTGCTAACGCCTGTTTCAATAATCTTGGCCGGCCATTTTATTCCACATGGATGAACTGGGGGCGTCACACGCTCGGAACAATCCCTTTTGTCTGGTTGGGCAGCTCGCTCTATGGAGCGCCGGGCGTCCTGATCGGGCAAGCAGCAGGCGGTGTGGTCTTCGGTGTGGCCGCCATTCTGCTGGTTCGGGTGGTGGTCAGGGATGTAGAGGTTCATCACGAGGTGCCGAAGCGTCCCGGACTTTTCCAGCGGCAGGCCCGTCAGGTGATCTTGTTCTTTTCCAGAAGGTGATCGGGTATTGCTACCCAATTGCCTTGCGACCCGATCCAGACTCGTTTCTTAGCCGCCCGCTTATTCGAAGCATCCTTCGAAATTTCGGGCATTCCATATGCGATGGAGCCGGACATTCGGCAACATGATGGATCAGGTCCCGCAGGTGCGAGAGTCGTTCAATCTGACGGTCGAGATCGTCAGCCTTGTCGAAAAGCACTTGTCGGGAGAGGGCGGGGCGGCCGTCTGGTCCGAACATGCCTTTCACTTCCTCAAGCGAAAATCCTGCTGTTCTTCCCAGGGTGATGAGTGCCAGCTGGTCCAGAATTTCCGGCCCGAACAGGCGCTTCAGCCCGCGTCGACCAACAGAGGCGATCAGGCCTTTTTCCTCATAATGTCGAATGGCTGATGCAGCGATACCTGTTTGCTGTGCCACTTCTGAAATATCCAATAATTTCATCTCTTGACCTCAAGTCGACTTGAATTAGTAGGCTGGCCTTCATGGTTCAAAAAGGCAAGGGAAATATCGTGTCAGATAGATCACAAAGACATCGCCCGATCTGGATGGACGTTGCGGCCATCGGTCTGCTCATGACGGCAACGTTGAAGATTATGGCGAATGCCACCATCAGTCCCGCTCTGCCGGCACTGGAAGAGAGTTTCGCCGGCGAACCGGGAGCAGCTTACCTCACGCGGTTTCTGGTTTCGGCTCCCTCCCTGACCGTGGTTCTGGTTGCACCGCTTGCTGGTGTTGCAGCCGACCGCTATGGCCGTGGTCCGCTGCTGATTGCCGGCATTCTCCTGTTCGTATTGGCCGGTACGGCCGGGGCGTATTTGCCCGATCTGATGTCGATACTTGTCAGCCGTCTGGTGCTCGGTGTTGCGGTGGCGCTGACGATGACAGCGCAGGTTGCTCTTGTGGGAGATCTGTTCAGTGGCTCCCGGCGGAGTGCCTTCATGGGATTGCAAACGACCGCAATCAATCTGTGCGGACTATTGTTTATCGGACTGGCCGGATATCTCGCCGGTCTGTCTCCAAGATTGCCATTCTTGGTTTACGCGTTGCCGGTCCTGGCGCTGCCGTTTCTATTGTCGATACATCGGCGGGAGGTTCATTCAGGTCAGCCAGAAGGCGGGAAAGACAATGCAGGTTTGCCGCTCGCCCCAAGCGCGCACTGGTTGTTGCCGGCTCTTCTGGTCGGAAGCCTGACAACGGTTACGGTCATGCTGTTCTTTCTCATGCCAAGCCAGTTGCCATTCTACCTGGATGCAAATGGGTTTGACAGTGCCAGTGCGACAGCGATTGGTCTTGGTACCTTGATGATATGCGGTGCCGGTGTGGCGATGACATTCAAGAGACTAAGCGAAAGTCTCGGACTGGCTTCCACTCTGGCCATCGGCTACGCAATGATGGCGGCGGGATTTGCTATTCTGGCGATCAAGCCAAGCTGGTCTTTCCTGTTGATTGGCGCAGGAGCAATTGGTGCAGGCTACGCGCTTGTTCAACCGGGTTTCCTGTCCCTTGCTCTTCAGGTGGCGCCTGTCGAACGGCGTGGGAGCGTGTCGGGAATCGTGACGACGAGCATGTTCCTTGGACAGGTCATCTCTCCATTTGTGCTGACACCGTTCATTCAGGAGTTCGGATTTGCCTATGTCTATTTCGGCACGTCGTTGTCTTTCGTCTTGTTGGCTCTGGCCGTATTACTGCTGATGCTACCTCGGGTTCTGTCGCAACGGGAGGTTCGTTAGGCGGATTTATCCGGACACTTGACGTATGACGAAGAGAGCAGAACAAGCTCTGCTCCGACCTTTCGTCTAGTTCGGAAACACAAGGAGCTTGACCGGAAGAAGCAGTGACTGCGCCCGGATAACGATGGCATTGGCAATCCCCATGCCATCGACGATCCGGGACAGGAACGCAGAAAATCCGGATATTTCGCCCGCCTTGATTGCCTTTTCGTGACTGGAATAGGCAACGCCGATACATCTGCTGCCGGGTGGCACATAGTCCGCATGTCCCGCGTAAAGGGGCTCGATGACGGTCAGGATCGTTCCCGGCCGGGCGCGGTCCTGAATGTCGATCAACTGGTCGGACGGGCGAAGCTGGCCGGATGCGATGACCGCCTGCACCTCGATGACCTTCATCGGAATGACGTTGAGCGGTTTTGAGGCGCAGGTAATTTCGACGATGGTCCCCGGTTGAAGCACCTGTGCCGATATTTGTCCGAAGCCCGCCTGAAAGCGGCCTCGGCCGGAACCTTCGGGTACGAGAATGCCGGCCGGGCGGAGGATGGGATTGACCAGGTCTCCCGGTTTCAGTTTGAACTGCCTGACGGTTCCATTGGTTCCAGCATAAACCGTTGATTTCTCGATCTCCGTTTGAGCCTGGGCGAGAGCGGCCTCGGCGCTGGCTCTTTGTGCCGGAAGGAGCGTGTCCAGCCTGCCTGCCAAGGCGTCCCTTTGCGCTTTGCTTGCCTGCAAGGTTCCCCGAAGCCCCTCGACGGCAAGACGCAGGCGTTCGATTTCCTGTTCGCTCACGACGTTCCGGTTGCGCTCCGAAAGGCTTTGCCTGCGATTGAGTTCATCCTCCGCCTGTCGCAACTGGCTTTCGGCAGCCGTGATGTTTCCTTCTGCTGCCAGCAACTCAGACCGGGCGACGGTAATCGAGGCATCGACCTCGGCAATGCGTCTGCCGGCCGTTTCGGCAGCGGCGCGCTGGCGCTGCGTGTCGAGACGAAAGATGGCGTCACCTGCTTGTACGAATTCGTTGTCGGAAACATACACCTCCTCAACCCGGCCCGGCCTGTCACTCAGGATCGAGACCGTTCTGAAAAGGGAGGTGACATTTGAAGTGGTTGGATGAAAATAGAAGATGACGGTGAGAAGCGAAATGGCCAGCACTGCGCAGGCCGTGATCCCCCAGCGCAGCTCATACCAGACGGTGAACAGATTGATCTCGTGGCCGAGCCTTTTGCCCTGCTTGTGCCAGCGGTAAAGATAATCCGGCAGGATGGTGACAAGGGCGCTGAAGAAAAGCTCAAGCATCGCTTTGCCCCGGTCGTGCCGGTTTTTTCAAACGCCTGCGAAAGCTCCGGATTTTTACCGGTACAACAATCTTGGAGAGCGGTATGGCTGCCAGCAGCAGTGCCGCGATCCAGAAGGCGTTGTTCATGAAGAACAGCGAGAGAAGCCCCAATATGCCGACAACCTGCAATTGGGTTTTGCCCAATCCGGAAGCCATACGATCCGGAAGAGCCTGAATTGTGAAATAGAGCGCACCAAACCCCAGAAGAATCGCGACCAGGACAATTGCGACGGCGATGAAAAGAAGGTCGGTCGCTCCTGGTCCCGTTACGAAAAAGGGTGCCGGGTCGGGCTGAATATCACTACTTAGCAATTCCATATCGCAGTGCCTCGATATGTTCGAGCATTGCGATAGTAGACAAGGTTGGGAAGTGCGAGACAATTCGCATTTTTTGCGAGCATCTCTTGAAGTTTGCTCGGTCTCGGTGTTTTGAGCGGAGTTTATGTGGTCTTGGAGGCCTTTCCTCCGACATAGGTTTCAACCACCGCCCGGTCGTCACCAAGTGTCTGCAACACGAAAAGTTCCTCGGAAAGCGAGCCGACCGTTTCCATGCGTAGAGCCATTGTCGGGGTTGCCCGGGAGTTCAGAACGACGACGTCGGCGTCGGTTCCGGCGTCGAGCGTACCGATCCGGTCGGAAAGCGAAAGCGCTTTCGCGTTTCCGAGCGTTGCCCAGTAAAAGGTGGTGAGCGGATGCAGTCGCTGACGTTGCATCTGCAGCACTTTGTACCCCTCGTCGAGCGTCCGCAGCATCGAGTAATTGGTACCGCCACCAACATCCGTTGCTATGGCCGTGCGAACGCCGGCACTTTCAAGGCGGGCTTTGTCGAACAGGCCGCTGCCGAGAAAAAGATTTGAGGTCGGGCAGAAAACCGCGACTGATCCCGTTTCCTCCATGATGCCAAGTTCACGCTCATTCATGTGAAGGCAGTGCCCCAGCAATGTCTTGTGGCCAAGCAGACCGAAGGTCTCGTAAACACCCAGATAGTCTGCTGCCTCCGGAAAGAGCTCCCTGGTGAAGGCGATCTCGTTGTGGTTTTCATTGATATGTGTTTGCAGGTGGCAGTCAGGATATTCCTTCAAAAGCGTTCCTGCGGCTTCCAGCTGAGCAGACGTCGACGTGATGGCAAAACGTGGTGTGACGACATAGTGCGCACGGCCTCTGCCTTGCCATTTTTCCAGAAGGGCTTTGCTTTCGTCGTAAGAGCTCTGTGCTGTATCGCACAGGCCTGCCGGTGCGTTCCGGTCCATCATTGTCTTGCCGCCCAGCATCAACATGCCGCGCAGTTCGGCTTCTTCGAAATAGCTGTCGACGGAATTCGGATGGCTGGAACAGTATGCACTTGCCGTTGTTGTGCCGTGGGCGAGCAGGGCATCGTAGAACTCCCCGGCGATCCGCTTGCCATGATCTTTGTCGGCAAACTTCATTTCTTCCGGGAATGTGTAGTCGTTCAACCAATCCAGGAGTTGATCCGCCCAGGAGGCGATGACTTGAGCCTGCGGAAAATGAATATGCGTGTCGATGAAGCCGGGTAAAAGCAGATGCGGCCGGTGATCGATGACGTCAGTACCTTCCGGCGCCGCCGCCGCGATGTCGGCAAAGGAACCTCTATTGGCGACCTGCCCATGCGAAAGCAGCAGCGCTCCGTCTTCCTCGTAAGTGTAGGCAGCCGTGTCTTCGGGACCTTCAGGAGCCGACGCGAAGGTGAGCAGCCTGCCTCGCAGGATTTTCGTGTTCCTGTCTGCCAAAGATCGAAGTCCTTATGTTGAATTCAGTGCGTGCCGTGAAGGCGGGTCACATTTGGCCCTTTGCTTCGGCAAACTCAAGCCCGGAGTCAGAATCGATCGCGGGCGAAAGCCCATCGGGAAACGCAATTGTGGGAGTGTTACCGATAGATGGGCATACTGCCTCAGCCGGTATCCGACACAGTGGAACTCGCATCAAGTGGAGTAGAAACCGGCTCGGAATGGGATGACAGTTCGATCGTCACATGCCCGATTCCATGGACCGCTTTCAAGCGTGTACGCATCTTTTGCACGACCACCGAAGAGTTGTCTTCAGCTGAAACCGCCGCGTGCATCGTTGCATTGACCTTTCCTTCCGCCAGAGACCACAGGTGAATGTGATAGACGTCCCGAAGTTCGGGAATTTCGGCCAGCAGATCTTTCCGTATCACTTCACGATCAATTTGCGCCGGCGCTCCTTCCAGTAGAATGTGGGCGGACTGACGCATCACGGTGACGGCTGAACGGACAATGAGAAGCGCGACAAATACCGAAAGGATCGGGTCAATCGGATACCATCCGGTGAAGTAAATTATCACCGCTGCCGCGATCGCGGCGACGGAACCGAGCAGATCTCCCAGAACATGCAGGATCGCCGACCTCATGTTAAGCGAGCCGTCACCTCCATGTTGCAGGATCAAGAAGGCGCCGATGTTCACAAGGAGACCCAGAACCGCGATGATGAACATCGGTCCGGCCAGAACGGTCTGCGGTTCCATAAGACGCCCGACTGCCTCCACGCAGATCCAGATGGTCACCACGAGCAGAAATATCGCATTTGCAAATGCAATCAGAACGGGGAGCCGGTCACGGCCATAGGTGAGGCGGGCATCTGCGGGTTTCTTGGATTGCTGAAAGGCCCACCAGGCAAGGCCGAGCGAGGCGGCATCGGTAACCATGTGAATGGCATCGGCCATAAGGGCCAGCGAGCCGGCCAGCCAGCCACCAATGAGCTCGGCAAACATGAACCCGGCAATCAACAGCCCTGCCCATGCAACCGCACGCGCGTTTTTGTCAGTCACTTCGAGCGAATGGTCGTGGCTATGTTCGCCTTCATGATCGTGCGGAGAATTGGAGCCGCTGGTTCCCGATGAAGAGTGATGTTCTGTATGGGACATTGATCAACTCGATTTCCTGAGCTTGGTGTGAGCGTGGGGCTCGTGATCCAGGCGGCTTTATGTGTTCAACAAAGAGCAATCGGCAAACAATGTGTCTCGCGACACGCTTAAGAACTGACAGCAGTTCACTTCCTCTGATAAGACCAACTCCGTTTTAACATTTGGTGTTTGACCTTGTGGTCGGAACCCGCTGCAACTCGGAGAGCTTGCAGTCGAAAGGCAGACCAAACGAAACCGGGGAACAGTTGATGTCAGCAGACTTACCGCGCCCGACCGACAACGCGTTTTTGGGGACATCCGTCAAAGGCGGTTCGCACGAACCGACATATGCGGGCGCACTATCCTTCATGCGCCGTAGATACAGCCGCGATCTTGAGGGGGTGGATCTTGCAGTCTGGGGTATTCCGTTTGATGCTTCCGTGTCCAACCGGCCCGGGGCCAGGTTCGGCCCGCAGGGGGTGAGGCGGGCATCCGCGATTTTTGATGGGGATCCGCAGTATCCCTTTCACATGGATCCGTTTGAGACCCTTGCCTGTGTGGACTATGGCGACTGCGTTTTCGACTACGGGCGAAATTCGGATATTCCCGGACATGTCGAAGCTCAGGCGGCGGACATTCTGGCTGCTGACACGCATCTGTTTTCAATCGGCGGCGACCATTTTGTCACCTATCCGTTGTTGAAGGCGCATGTTGCCAAACACGGGCCAGTGGCTCTCGTCCAATTCGATGCGCATCAGGATACCTGGTCCGACGAAGGAGACCGGATTGATCATGGTACCTTCACCGGACGGGCAGTTCGTGAGGGTTTGATCGATCCCGATAGATCCATTCAGGTCGGAATACGCACCCATGCACCGGAGACCTGCGGTCTGGAGATCATTTACGGTCATGAGATGGACAATCTCGGAATTGGGGGCGTAGTTGAACGCGTCAAACAGCGTGTCGGAACAGGACCCGCTTACATGACATTCGATATCGATTGTCTCGATCCCGCATTTGCACCCGGCACGGGTACGCCGGTTTCCGGAGGACTGTCGTCACGAGAGGCGCTCTCGATACTGCGGGATCTCGGAGACCTTGATTTTGTTGGCGGAGATGTCGTTGAAGTGGCTCCCGCCTATGATCACGCCGACATCACATCCATTGCCGGTGCAAGTGTGGCGCTGACCTATATCGGACTTCTGGCCGAACGGCGGCGGCAGGGACGGTAGTTTCACCGCGTTGCCGTGTGTGCAAATGATCTGCTCCGTCTGAATAGGGGCAGATCTTCACGCCTTCCTTGTGCGGACCGATTTGTTGTCGTTGACCGGTCTTACAGCCCAGAAACGATAGAGAGGGGTCTTTTCCTTCATCTCATTGTAGAGGCCAATGAGTTTTCCAAGACAGACGCCCTGCGCAGCATAGGCTACCAGCAGACCCGTCGCCGACAGCAGCAGCGACGATGATACGGCTCCCAGAATCGCAATAAGAGTACCTGTCCAGAACACGAGATACAGGATCGTGATCCTCTGATTCACATCCGCCGGAATCGGGATGAGTATCCTGTTCAGCCAGATCCGTTCTCCGAAGCTCGCCCTTTGAGCCCAGTTATCCTTCTGATTTCTGCCGGAAAATATGCTTGGCAGTTTGAAAAGAAACAGCAGGACGCTTGCAAGCAGGATCATCGAAAAGACGCCGCCAACGACAAGCTTGGCCCAGATCGCTGCCGACAACAGGGCTGGTGCGAAAATTTTCGCGTAAGTCGATACGGATCCGACCGGACCGGCTGCACGACTTTTCAACAGCAGCAAAGGCGTATTGACACCTGACGCGTCGTTTTGCGTGACATGAGCTTTGGGCAGGTGGTGTCGTTGTGTGATTTGCATGATCAGGTTTGCGCTAACGGGTATCGTTCGATCATACCCGTGCAGGGCAGACATTGGCAAATGTATACTGCTGATCTGGCCGGTAAGAAATATTTGAATCAACCTACGGGAAGTGTCGGAGGGATCAGTAATTAGATTGGCGTAATTCAGTACTTTTAGAACTTTGGCGGAGATTGACGGGGTCCAAAACTGAGTCGCCCTTGAATATAGAAAAATAAATGTGAACTCGACGTAATTTCGAGTTGTATTAAGGGTTGATTAGCTTGAGATTGGCCAAAATAGATTGTTTTTCGTTGATCGTTTGAAGAAAATCGAGTCGGGGCATGATCTCAAAATGGGGCGGGGCTGCTGGGGATGACCGCAAGGTTGAAAATGAATCGTCCCTGGCTGAAGAGCTTGCCCGCCTGAACAAGTCGAAAAACCTTCAAAAGGACGACGAACTTTCAATCAGCAGTGAGTGGCTGCAGACCTTGGTGAATCAGGTCTCGGACTTCATTTTCGTGAAAGACAGGCAGTTTCGCTTCGTGATGGCGAACCGGCAGGTTGCCCGGGAATTCGGAATTGAGGATCCGGCCGAACTTATCGGCAAAACCGATATCGATTTGCACCCGTTGAAGGCCGGAATGAGATTTCAGGCTGTCGAGGCGGAGATCATTGCCACGGGTGAACCAAAGATCGATTTTGAGGAGTTTTCCTTTCTGTCGAACGGAAAGCGAAGATGGGTGTCCTCCTCGAAATATCCGGTACTGGGGCAGCAAAACGAAGTTGTCGGGATTGTCGGCATTTCCCGTGACATTACGGAACGCAAGAAAGCCGAGCTTCTCCAGGAAGGACAGAACAAGGTCCTGCAGGAGATCGTTACGGGAAAATCATTAAACGACGTTCTGGAAACGCTTGTTCTAACGATTGAAAATCAGCTCGACGGAGTGATGGGGTCGGTCATGCTGGTCGATGAGGTCGGCGCCTGCTTGAGATCCGCGGTTGCTCCTAATTTGCCCAAGGACTTTTTCGAAGGGGCTGACGGGATACCCATCGGACCGAAAGTCGGATCTTGCGGTACAGCGGTCTTCAGACGTGAAAATGTCTTTGTTGACAATATTCTGGAAGACGAACTCTGGGAGGACTATCGGGAATTCGTTGCACAGTTTGACATGCGCTCTTGCTGGTCGGTTCCGTTTTTCGGCAAGGACGGGAAGGTTCTTGGGACCTTCGGGCTATACACAATGGAAGTTCGTGAGCCGACGGAGCATGAGCGAAATCTGGCAATGGAAGCCGCGCGCCTTGCTTCAATTGCCGTCGAACGGGACAGGGCAGAAAGCCGGATTAGATATCTCGCTCATCATGACGTGCTGACAGGTTTGCCGAACCGACAGGAATTTAAGTCCAAACTGGAGGAAAAGGTTGAGATCTGCAGGCAGACAGGTGATCCGGTCGCGGTGGTGTTTGTCGATCTGGACAATTTCAAGTTCGTCAATGACAGCTTCGGTCATGCAATCGGCGATCGGGTCCTGACCATCGTTGCAGAACGTCTCATGACTGTTCACGACGGCGACCATCTGGCAATTCGCTTCGGAGGAGACGAGTTTGTTCTGATCGTTGACGGCGAAGCCGCTTGCGAGGCGAATCTCGCGAAATTCATGACGCGCGTGCGTGAAGAAATCACCCAGACAATTCACATTGGTGATTTTTGCTTTCACGTCACGTGCAGCATCGGGGCCGCGCGTTTTCCCGAAGATGCAACAGACGCAGGTCAGCTTTTGAAGAATGCTGACAAGGCCATGTTTGAAGCCAAATCCTCGGGCAGGGACGGTTTCAAGGTTTTTGACCAGGCAAGGCCGGAAAGGTCCGTCAACAAACTGACCCTTCTGGAGGAAATGCGGTCGGGTATCGAAAATGGCGAGTTTTTCCTCGAGTACCAGCCGCAGTACAATCTTGTAAGTGGCCGCATTATTGGCGCCGAGGCGCTGGCACGCTGGAACCATCCTGTTCTTGGAAGAATGATGCCGGGAGAGTTCATCACGCTCGCGGAGGAAAGCGGCCTGATCGTACCACTCGGTCGTTGGGTTGTTCACGAAGCATGCCGGCAAAACAAGGAATGGCAGGATGCCGGACTTTCCCCCGTTACCATTGGCGTCAATGTTTCCGCCAGGCAGTTCAGGGACACGACGCTGGTCACGGATGTTCGCGGTGCGCTCCAGCAGACCGGTCTTCCTGCAAACTTTCTGGAGCTGGAGCTGACCGAAAGCCTGTTGATCCAAAATGCCGATCAGGCTGTTGAGCTGATGGATGAATTCCGCCGGATCGGTGTAAAGCTGGCCATAGATGATTTTGGAACAGGGTATTCCAGTCTGGCTGCCCTAAAGAATTTCCCTTTGACGCGCCTGAAGATTGATCAGAGCTTCATCCGCGATCTGGATTTTGGCGAAAGTGATCGATCAATCGCGCGCGCCATCATTTCGCTTGGCCGTGAGCTTGGCTTGAACGTGGTGGCTGAGGGAGTGGAGACTGCAAAGCAACAGGCGTTTCTGGCCAGTTGTCGGTGCGAGACGGTTCAGGGATTTCATTTCGGCCGTCCGATGAAGGCTGAAAAACTCGGAAAACTCCTGGGAATGACGCTCACGCCGCTGGCGGCTCATTTCGGGTAGCCGATACTGGCAGCACTTCTTGAAACTCGATGCTCACCGAACGGTCTTGGTCGACTGCCCGGTGAGTAGCACGGACGTCTGATTTCCTAGACTTTCTTCATCACATAGGAACCTGGAGCGTCTTCCAGAATTTTCACGCGATTGGCCCCGGGCTTGCGCGCCTTGGCCATCGAGCCATCCTGGGAGCGGATCCATTGATCCCAGTAGGGCCACCAGGAACCAGGATGCTCTTCAGCCTTCTTCAGCCAGTTCTCAAGTGAGCCTTTTGGCTCTCCGCCGGTCCAGAACTGATATTTGTTCCTCGCTGGCGGATTTACGACGCCTGCAATATGACCTGATCCGGCCAACACATATTCGACCAGTCCGCCAAAACATCCAGACCCGAGAAAGACCGACTTCGGCGGAGCAATATGGTCTTCACGCGTCGCCAGATTGAAAATGGGGATGGTGGATTCGGAAAGGTCGAGCGTCTCTCCGGCAATTTCCATTTCGCCTTTGGAGAGCTTGTTGTCGAGGTAGCAATTCCGCAAATAGAAAGAATGGTTTGCAGCCGGCATGCGGGTGGAATCGGAATTCCAGTAAAGCAGATCGAACGGGAAGGGGTCCTGGCCCTTGAGGTAATTGTTGACCACGTAAGACCAGATCAGATCGTTCGACCGTAGCATGTTGAACGCGGAGGACATCTTCGAGCCGTCCAGATATCCGTGCTCGGCCATGCGCTTTTCGAGAGTGGAAATCTGCTCTTCGTCGACGAAAACCTTCAGGTCGCCGGCGAAGGTGAAGTCGACCTGTGTGGTGAAAAACGTGGCCGACTTGATGCGATCGTCGCCCATACGGGCCATATAGGCGAGCGTAACCGCCAGAAGTGTGCCACCGACACAATAGCCGATGGCGTTGACCTCGCTCTGCCGGGTGGCGCGCTTGATCACATCGAGGGTGTTGAGAATGCCCTCTTTCATATAATGCTCGAAGCTCTTCTGGGCCTGCCTTTCATCCGGATTGACCCAGGAGATCACGAAGACCGTGTGCCCCTGGTCAACGCACCATTTGATGAAGGATTTCTCCGGATTGAGGTCCAGGATGTAGAATTTGTTGATCCAGGGCGGGACGATCAGGAGCGGCCTTTTGAGAACTTCGGTCGTGGTCGGCGTATATTGAATGACCTGACAGACATCATTCTGCGCAATCACCTTGCCGGGTGTGTTGCCAAGATTTTCACCGAGCTTGAATTTCGAGGGATCCGTTTGCCGGATCTTGAGTTCGCCCTTACCGGTTTTCAGGTCTTCGACAAGATGCTGCATGCCCTTGACGAGATTCTCGCCGTTGCTTTCCATTGTCAGGCGCAGCAGTTCAGGATTGGTCAGAACGAAATTGGACGGTGAAACGGCATTGGAAATCTGGGTGACGTAAAATTCGGCCTTGTGACGGGTATGTTCATCCAGCCCCTGAGCATCGTGGACCATATCTTCGGCCCATTTGCTGGTGATCAGGTAAAGTTGCTTGATGAAGTCGAAGAACTGATTGTCTTCCCAATCCGGGTCGGCGAAACGCTTGTCTCGTGGCGGTGTTTCGACCGCTGGCTCTGCATGCTCGCCCATCATGCGCTTCAGCGACGAGTTCCACAGGTCGATATATCCGCTCCACAATCTGGACTGAGCCTCGACGGCTCGCTGGGGATCGGAGGCCCAGTATTCGCCGACTTGCGCGAGTGTCTTTACCACACCGGTGAGTTCGTCGGTGGTGTCGTCCTTGATCTTGCCCTGTTCGCGCGGCTCGATATAGGCAGCCATCGCCTTGCCAGCTTGTTCCAGGGTTTTTGCCAGGTTCTGGGCAAAAGCCTCCGGATTGTTGATTATGTACTGCAACATCGGATGCTGGCGGTCATCAGCCATAGGCGGGCGTCCCTCCGGTTTCTAGCCCCTTCCGGCCCGAGCGAGGCCTGAAAGTGTCAGTCTTTCAACAGCGTTATCTTGTTCTATTTTCGCTGCTATTTTGAACTACCAGCTATTTATGACACAACGTTCAAGCTCCGTCGATTGGCATTTAGGCAAGGCTGATATGCACTGACGGAAGTTTCTTTGAGATCTGTTGAAACCTGATTGCAGGCTTCCGTTCCGATGCCAATTCCCACCAATTGATCGTTCGGCAAAAGGTCGGTCCAAACTTGAAGCAGTGTAACCTTGTGGTTGAAGATGGATGCAGTCGCAAGTCTCTGCCGTGCTGTCACGTTCGGCAAAGCAACGTTCAACATGCGTGAATGAACTTTTGAGACAAATCCCGATTAAACGTGTTGTACTGAAGAGCGGAAAAGGAATCAGTTTCGAGCAATCTTGATCAGATTGTCTGCCGGAGCGAAATGAACAAGCTGGGGAAGGGCTGTTTGAGCGTCATGGGCAAAGTAAAGGCAATATTGAGTGCCGTCGTTCTTGCATCAGGTTTGGCAGCATGTGCCGTTGGTCCCGGAACACCGCTTGTCGATGCCCTGAAGTCAGACCGCGGTCCAAACAGCGGGAACGTTCCGGCACCCAAGGGATATGGTGCTTATATTAACGCAGGGGAATCAAGTGGTTTGGTCAATCCAGACGAACGTGAGGCAACCGAAAAGTACCTGGAATCTTTGACGCAGCAGTAATTTCGGCGGCGAAATTTGAAAATGATTTCGACAGTATCATAGGGCGAACAATAGCTATCAACTGAAAATAGCAACCGTTGAAGTATAAGTATTCTTTTACGTCTCAACCCTTATCTTTGTATGGGTAAGGGGCTGGGTTCTATATTTTATGACACTTGATACTCCGACGTTGTTTACATGTCTGATGATCGCAGAGCTCGCTGGAAGCGCCGTGCTGCTGTTGTTCTTCCTGTTCTGGAAACCGCGTGGGGGAGCGTGCTCGCAAAGTTTGCTGCTATGGGCCTCCGGTCTGTTTTGCATTGGTTGTGGGACAGCCTTGCTGGCCATGCGCGGCGAGATCTCCGATACTCTCAGCATCATTGTGGCGAACGTCTTCGTAGTTGCTGGCGTGGGGCTTCGACGTAGCGGTTTGGCAACGTTCTTGAAGACGCCGAGTTATCCGTGGTTGATTGTCATTCCAGCAGCAGCCTGGACCGTTCTTTGTTTCTATTCTCCGTTTCGCGAAAGCCTGATCGCTCGGGTCAATTACCTTTATTTCTTCTTCTTGTTGAACGGTCTCTGGATTGTTTGGATGGCCTTTCGCGAGAATCGCGAAAAACTTCTGTCCGTGAAATTGCTCGGACTATCGATGTTGCTCGAATGCTGCGCCTTCGTCTGGTTTACGCTCAATCAGAACCTGCATGACTTCCCGACATTTCTTTCTGCCTTCCCGGAAAATTTCATGACCATCTATCTGGTCACACTTTTGTTTTCCAACATCATGACCATCGTTCTGCCGGCCTGCATGGTCATTGAACGGAATCTGCAGCGTTTCAAGGAGCAGGCTTTGCAGGACCCGCTGACCGGTTTGCCAAACCGGCGAGCGTTTCTGGATGATGCGGAAGCCTGGGTTTCCCGGAATAGTGCCGAGAAGAAAACTTACAGTATCATTGCTCTGGAGCTGGATGGCTTTGACACGGTCAGAGACACTTTCGGCAATGCGATGGGCGATGCGGTGTTGCAACTCTTCGGTCGCGTTCTCAAAGACAGCGTTGGTGAAACGGCCGTTCTGGGGCGAATTGTAGGTGAACAGTTTGTGGTGTTTTTGCCGAAGAGCGATAGGGAATTTGCCGCCCTGACAGCTCAACGGATTTGCAGGAAGTTTGGTGTTGCCTGTCAGGAAGCATCGGAAGGCAAGCTGCTGGTTACTGCCAGTGTGGGGCTCTTGACAACGCACACAGGCGTTGGACTGGACAGAGCCGTAGAAGTTGCAGACCGCGGTCTCTCGCAGGCAAAGCAACAAGGACGTGCGCAAGTCGTTGCTATGGATCTGTCGCCGGGAGGCGGGGCAGTCAAAAATCCGGGCAAGGCAGGATTTTCTTTCCTTAGAAAGAAAGTTGCCTAAGCTGATGCGCGCTTACTTGTTTGCGTGTGAGGCGGTATACAAAGTCATCTGAGAGTATTAGAGCAAAACGAAAGCTCTTTGAGGGGGAGGCAAATTGCTCGACGCAAAAACACTATTTGCGTGTTTGATGGTTGCCGAACTGGCGGGTGGCGCAATTCTCGCCTTTTTGTTCCTTTTCTGGAAGCACCCGAATGCCGGAACAAGATGGTCGACCGGTCTTTGGAGTATGGCTTACATAATCGGGGGGACAGGAACCTTCCTCCTGGGGCTTCGCGGAACTTTGCCTGACGAGGTCACGCTTGTACTCGCCAATTTTCTGATTTTGTTCGGAACCGGGCTTCGCCGTAGCGCAATTGCTTCTTTCTTTGACGCTCCAAGGCGGATTTGGATCGCGGTAGCCGTTGGCGGGCTCTGGCTTTTGCTGTGTCTGGTTCCGCAATTCAGGAACAGCCTCATCGCGCGTGTGAATTTCAATGAGGCGATGATGGTGCTGCTGGTTGCCTGGACCATATGGCTTTCCATCAGGCTGAATGGCGAAAAGCTATACACACCCGTTATTTACACGATCAGTTCAGCTTTCGAGTGCTGTGCATATGCTGGTATGGCGCTCTATTTCAGTGTTTCGTCTTATCCGGACTATCTGACTTCGTTTCGGTCTTTTGGCCTGCCGTATCTTCTGCTTGCGGTTCTCGTTTCGATGGTTCTTTCGATGATCAGTGTCGTTGCGATGATTATCGAGCGATCACTGCTAAAATATCAGCAACAGGCACTGGAAGACGCTTTAACCGGTTTGCCAAATAGACGAGCATTCCTTCAACAATCGGAAACAATGAAAGGCAAGTTGGCCAACGGGGCGCAGTTTGCGGTCATCGTCTTCGACCTTGAAGAGGTGAAGTCGATCAAGCAGACATTCGGCCGCGCCATGGGCGATGCGATTTTGAAACTCTTTGGCTCTGTTTGCCGTGAAGCAGCAACACCAAACAGGATCCCGGGCCGGTTAAGCGATGAAGAGTATGCCTTGTTCTGTTGCGGGGCCGAAGCTGAGGAAATGGAAACCCTGGCCAACCGCCTGATGCGCCGATTCTCCGTGAGCTGTCACGAGGCCGCGGGTGGAAAACTCAAACCCGAAGTCAGTACGGGCATTGTCTTGGCGAACTCAGAACATACCGTGGAAAGGGTTTTGGAGATCGCGGATCGGGCGGTACGCCATGCCAAGAACGATGCAAATACCAAGGTCAAAATTTTCAGGCTGGATGAAAATGACCGGGCGCAACCAACCGAGATCAGAGGGTATGCGCGTCTGACGCCTGGCCACGTCTCGGTATAAATCGATTGAATTGCGGGACCTTCAAGCCTCTCGGCTTTCCCCTGGAAACTTGTTCTAAAAAACTTCCCATTTTTAGGTGGCTAGTGACGTAAAGACGGGTGTGCATTTTTTTCGTTGCTGCTAAAAGGACCCCGCCGCGCTCGCTTCGCCTGGTGAGAATTGCGGCAGGTTTTGTCAATTCACAAGGATCCGCGCCATGGAGGAATTCCATAAGATCAAACGGCTGCCGCCGTATGTGTTTGAACAAGTGAACCGCCTGAAGGCGAAGGCGCGCGCGGCCGGGGCGGACATTATTGATCTGGGGATGGGCAATCCCGACCTTCCGACGCCAAAGCACATTGTCGATAAGCTGACGGAAGTGGTTCAGGATCCTCGTACGCACAGGTATTCGGCTTCAAAGGGAATTCAGGGCCTTCGCAAGGCGCAAGCCGCATACTACGGGCGCCGGTTCGGTGTGAAGCTTGACCCTGACACGCAGGTGATCGCCACCCTTGGTTCCAAGGAAGGCTTTGCCAACATGGCCCAGGCAATTTCAGCGCCTGGTGATGTCATCCTGAGCCCAAATCCGAGCTATCCGATCCACACCTTCGGTTTTCTGATGGCCGGTGCTTCGATCCGGAACATTCCGGCAGAGCCTGGGACTGCCTTCTTCGATGCGCTGGAAAGGGCGGTGATCCATTCCGTACCGAAACCGATTGCCATCATCTTGTGCTATCCGGCGAACCCTACCGCCTATTGCGCCGACCTTGATTTCTACAAGGACGTCGTCGCATTTGCGCGCAAGCACAACATCTTCATCCTTTCCGATCTTGCTTATTCCGAGATCTATTTTGGTGACACGCCGCCACCTTCCGTTCTGCAGGTTCCCGGTGCGATGGGCGTCACGGTTGAGTTCACGTCTTTGTCCAAGACGTTTTCAATGCCGGGGTGGCGCATGGGATTTGCGGTCGGCAACGAGCGACTTGTCTCGGCGCTTTCAAGGGTCAAGTCATATCTGGATTATGGAGCCTTCACGCCCATTCAGGTTGCCGCAACCGCTGCATTGAACGGACCGGAAGACTGCATTGCCGAAACCCGCGACGTTTACAAGAAACGTCGGGACGTCGTCGTGGACAGTTTTGGTCGGGCCGGTTGGGAGATTCCTGCTCCGGACGCCAGCATGTTCTGCTGGGCGCCTATTCCTGAAAAATTCCGGTCTCTGGGCAGCCTTGAATATTCAAAGTTGCTGCTTGAGCGGGCAGAAGTCGCGGTTGCACCCGGGATCGGGTTTGGTGAGCACGGCGACGAGTATGTGCGCATCGGGCTGGTGGAAAATGAACAAAGACTTCGGCAGGCAGCGAGAAATATCCGCCGCTTCCTTGAAACTGCAGATCAAAAGCTGCACAACGTCATCCCGCTCGAGAAATCTGGCTGAATAGAACTGGACCTTATTCCCAATGTCTGAAGCATTGAAAGTTGGCATCGCTGGACTGGGCACCGTTGGTGCATCGGTTGTGCAGCTTTTGGCGAAACACGGCGAGCAGATTGCTCGGAAATCCGGACGTGCTGTCACGGTGACAGCCGTCAGTGCGCGCGATCAATCCAGGGATCGTGGTTTCGACGTTGCAGCTTTTGATTGGTACACGGATCCGGTTGAACTGGCTGAAAAGGCTGATATCGACATCTTTGTCGAACTGATCGGTGGAGACAACGGTGCTGCTGAAGACAGCGTGAGAGCTGCACTGGCGCGCGGCGTACACGTTGTCACGGCGAACAAGGCCTTGTTGGCCAAACATGGTGTTGATCTGGCAGGGTTGGCGGAAGCAAACAACGCTTGCCTGAATTACGAAGCTGCGGTCGCGGGCGGAATTCCAATCGTCAAGACATTGCGGGAATCCATGGCTGGCAACGATATCAGCCGCGTCTATGGCATCCTCAATGGAACCTGCAATTATATCCTGACACGCATGGAAGCAGACGGCATCGGCTTCGAGGAGTGCCTTGCTGATGCACAGCGCCTCGGCTATGCCGAAGCCGATCCGACTTTCGATATCGAAGGAAACGATACAGCCCACAAACTTGCCATTTTGACGAGCCTTGCCTTCGGCACGAAGATCTCGAGCGACGATATCTATATGGAAGGCATTACTTCCATTACGACAGCCGACATTCAGGCAGCTGACGAACTCGGCTTCCGGCTCAAGCTGCTGGGCGTTGCGCAGCGCACTGAAACTGGCATCGAGCAGCGCGTGCATCCCACGATGGTCCCGAAAACCTCGGCGATTGCCCGGATAGACGGTGTGCTTAATGCCGTAGCGGTCGATGGCGACTATGTTGGCGAAGTGGTTCTGGTTGGCCCTGGAGCCGGAGGGGATGCAACGGCTTCCTCCGTCGTTGCCGATATTGCCGACATTGCACGAGGCGACGAAACCCCGGTTCTGGGAATGCCGGCGGCAGACCTCAAGGACTACCAGCGTGCCCGTATGCGGTTGCATGAAGGCGGCTATTACATTCGCCTTTCCGTTTACGACCGGCCGGGCGCCTTCGCGGAAATCGCACACTGCATGGGTGAAGCCGGAATTTCGTTGGAATCGATCGTTCAGAAACGGCATGCAGATGGTGAAGCCCCGACCCGGTATGACGAGGCCGTTCCCCAACCTGTCATCTTGATCACCTACGAAACCACCGAGGTTGCGATCAAGGAAGCACTTGAAGTGATCATGTCCAAAGGCGTTGTCTCCGAACAACCGCAAATGATCCGGATTGAAAAACTGAATTGACGAACAATTACCCGCCGAGGCCTCTTGCGGGAGAGACTGGAGATGTTGATGTCCGAAACTGAAAATCAGCCGGCAAGCGGCTTGGACCGCATTCTGACGCTCGAGCTGGCCCGTGTCGCCGAAAGAGCTGCGGTTTCTGCCGCACGGCTGCGCGGCCACGGTGATGAAATGGCGGCGGATCAGGCAGCTGTGGACGCAATGCGGCGCGAGTTGAACCGCTTGCCGATTGACGGAACGGTTGTGATCGGTGAAGGCGAGCGCGACGAGGCGCCGATGCTTTACATCGGCGAAAACGTCGGCACCAAGCAGGGACCGAAGGTCGACATTGCGCTCGATCCCCTTGAAGGCACTACCATCTGCGCCAAGAACCTGCCTAACTCGCTTGCGGTTATTGCCTTGGCGCCCGAAGGAGATCTTCTGAACGCACCCGACAGCTACATGGACAAGATCGCCATTGGTCCGGGTTATCCGGCAGGTTTGATCGATCTGGACGCGCCGATTGCCGATAACATTGCGGCCGTCGCCAAGGAAAAAGGCGTGAAGGTGCACGAAGTCACGGCTTGTGTGCTGGACCGTCCGCGTCACGCCCGTCTGATCGAAGACATCCGTGCAACGGGGGCTGCCATCCGTCTCATCGGCGACGGTGACGTTGCAGGTGTCATTCACACGACCGACCCGGACGAAACCGGAATCGATATTTATGCCGGTATCGGCGGCGCGCCTGAAGGCGTTCTTGCAGCTGCCGCACTGCGTTGCATCGGTGGACAGATGCAGTCTCGTCTCGTGATCACCCGCGATGAGCAGGTCGATCGAGCGCATCGCATGGGCATTGAGGACATCAAGAAGAAATACACACTTGAGGAAATGGCCGGACCGGACGTACTGTTTGCGGCAACCGGTGTTACCGATGGCAACTTCCTGCAAGGTGTCCGCTTCGGACGCAATCATATCACAACGCATACCGTGGTCATGCGTTCCTCCACCGGAACGGTCCGTTACATCAAGGCCCAGCACACGGATCTTGAAAAATTCCATCTCGACTAAGACGGGACTGAATGCTCGGGACCTCAGACGAAGAAGAGAGGCGGCTCGTACTGGGAGTCGCCCGTTCCGCAAACGACAATGCCTGGCGGGAACGCCTGAGTGCAGCCGACGCGCGCGCTGCATTGGCTATTTCCCAATCGCACGGCCTGCCCGACGTCCTTGCAAGGGTGATGGCCGCACGCGGTGTTGCGCCCGATCTGGCCCAGGAGTTCCTGGAGCCTTCCCTCAAGACCCTGATGCCGGATCCCTCCGGTCTGGTCGACATGGATGCAGCAGTCAGCCGTATTGCCGATGCTGTTCAAGCCGGCAGGAAGATTGCGATCTTCGGTGACTATGATGTCGACGGCGCGACGTCTTCAGCCGTATTGGCTAAATATCTTCAGTGGCTTGGCCTCGATCCTGTTATCCATATTCCTGATCGGATCATTGAAGGATATGGTCCCAACGGACCGGCGATAGAACATCTCCGGCATGGTGGGGCGGACCTTCTCGTCACGCTCGACTGCGGCAGCACATCGTTCGAAGCATTCGAAACAGCCAGGCGCCTCGACCTTGATGTGGTTGTCATAGATCACCACCAGGTTGGCGAAACGCTTCCCGAAGTATGTGCTCTGGTGAACCCCAATCGTCAGGACGACCTGTCCGGTCAGGGGCACCTGGCGGCGGTCGGTGTAACTTTCCTGTTTCTTGTCGGTTTGAACAGGGAGTTGCGGCGAAGGGGACACTTTCAGGCCGGAAAACAACCGGATCTGATGGCCTTACTCGATCTGGTGGCACTTGGGACCGTGTGCGACGTCGTCCCGTTGCAGGGGCTCAATCGTGCGTATGTCACGCGCGGTCTGGTTGTAATGCATCAGCGGCGAAACTACGGATTGACCGCCCTGGCGGATGTGGCAAGGGTGAGTGGAAAACCGGTTCCTTATCATCTGGGGTTTCTGATCGGACCGCGTATCAATGCCGGCGGTAGGATTGGGGACGCAGCTCTTGGCGCTCGACTACTGACAACCGAAGATCCGTTTGAAGCCCGGTCGATTGCGGAACGGCTCGACCAGCTGAATGCGGAACGTCAGGCAATGGAAGCGGCTATGCTGGAACAGGCGGGCGCGGAGGCTGTCATTGCTTTGGAAGTCCGGGACCCGGCGGTACTTCTTACAGGATCGGATGATTGGCACCCTGGCATTGTCGGTCTTATCGCCTCACGGCTGAAGGATGCCCATCGGCGCCCGGCGTTCGCGATTGCCTATGACCAGAACGGCAAGGGAACAGGTTCCGGCCGCTCGATTTCAGGTGTCGACCTAGGTAAAGCTGTGCGTCAGGCTGTCGAAAACGGTCTTCTTGAAAAAGGTGGTGGTCATGCCATGGCGGCAGGCCTAACCGTGCAGCGAGAGAAGGCGGCTGATCTGGAGGTCTTCTTCAACGAAACTCTCAAAGAAGACGTGGAAACGGCGACAGCTCATAGGGAATTGAAAATAGATGCTGCGTTGACGGCGACCGGTGCGACGCTTGATCTGCTTGAACGTCTGGAAAAGGCGGGGCCATATGGCGCCGGACATTCCGAGCCGGTATTTGCCTTTCCTGCGCACAGGGTCTCCTTTGCGGATGTGGTTGGAAAAGGCCATGTGCGCGCAACACTGGCATCCGGTGATGGCACGACCCTGAAAGCCATTTGTTTCAAGGGCGATGACAAGCCCCATGGGCAAATGCTTCTCGAGGGGCGGGGACGAAACTTGCATGTTGCCGGATCGCTCTCCATCGATACCTGGCAGGGAACACCCAAGGTTCAGTTGCGTATTCTGGATGTTGCCGACCCGCAAAAGACCAAGCTGTAGGTCCCGGCTGCCACACTCGATTAACCAAACTCTAATCGTCTTCATCTAGCCTTTGTCCGATCGAAGGAATCGTGAGGGATTGGAATGCGTGCTCAGAATGAGCTCTCGCCATATTTTGCGGAAATTGAACGCAGGACCGACAATGCGTTGAAGGGAATCCGTGAAGTTCGTCGTTCAGCAAAGATGACCGCACTACCCAAAGAACCGAAAACCGAAGCTGTCGGGACTGCCTTTTTGGTGGTTTTGGCTGCTTTTGTCGGACTGTTCATCGATTGATCTGACGGCTCCTTTCGGGCTTGATCTTTTCTGAAAATCTCATTTATGTCTTGCGCTTACCTTTGCTGAAACTGGCGTGGCGCAATGACGGATTATCAAATCGCTCTCTGGTCTTTCAATCTCGGACGCGCACCGGTTTCGGTGACCGCTCTTGCTGATCAGATTGAAGAGGGCATAAAAAGCGCTGCCAATCGCGGTGCAAGACTTCTGCAGCTTCCAGAATACCTGATTGAATGTTGTCTTGCCTTCAAACCGGAGGGTTTGCAACCTGATCAGGAAATGAGTTTTCTTGCCGACGTCGGTCGGGACCTGCTTGAACGACTGGCGCCCTTGCCGGAAAAATATGGTGTCTCTCTGCTCGCCGGTACGATGCCGGTCAGGACGGATATTGGCATTACCAATACAGCCGTCCTGCTGACGGCCGATGGGCGTGACATTCGCCAGGACAAACTCAGCCTGACCCCCTTTGAACAGAGCGCTGACACTTGGCGGCTGACACCGGGCGACAAGCTTCGTGTCTTTGAACTCGATGGCCTGAAGATGGCGATCCTGATCTGTCTTGACGTGGAGATGCCCGCGCTGAGCAGCTTATTGGCCAGGCAGGACGTCGACTTGCTGCTTGTACCTTCGATGACTGAAAAGCTCTCCGGATATCATCGCGTTTACGGATGCGCGAAAGCCAGAGCGGTCGAGTTGATGTGCGCGGTTGCAGTTTGTGGAACGGTTGGGACCTCGAAGGGAACAACACAGAACGATACCAACGTTTCCGGAGCCGCGCTTTATCTGCCGTGCGAAGAGGAGTTCGGGTTTACCGGAGTGGGAGCGGATCTTCTACCGACCGACGGATCAAATCGTGAGGAACCGTTTTTGTTTGCTTCTGTTCCGTTGCTGCAATTGAGGAAACTCAAGGAAGGAAATGCAGAAGTCTGGCCAGGTGCCTGGACGGCGGATCACGTCTCCATAGCCGTGGAATAAGAACATTGTGATGTCTTTAAATCATACATAAATGTGCACAAAGTGCACTTTTTACTGGACGGTGTTCCTAGAACCTCTTATATAGCCGCCTAACTAAAGTATTAGGTGTGGAGATGGGATTCGCTAGGTCGGTACACTTTCAGGATGTCTCGTGGTTGCGGGGACTGGGTGGCTTGTTTATCAAGCCGGCCAGACTGCAAATTGCGGCGTTGTGTTATCGGCCTGGTAAGAACGAGCCTGAGATACTTCTGGTGTCCACCCGTGATACGGGACGCTGGATTCTCCCCAAAGGATGGCCGGAAAAGGACAAGCCCGCATTCGAAACGGCGTCCATCGAGGCTTATGAAGAAGCAGGCGTTGTTGGCGAAACTGATCCCAAGGCAATCGGAAGCTTCCGATCTTTCAAGGGATTGTCCAATGGTTTGAAAATTCGAACCAAGGTGGTCGTCTTCAAGATCAGCTTTGAGAAGCAATTGAAGAAGTTTCCGGAAATGGGTCAGAGGAAATGTGCATGGCTGCCCTTGTCCGAAGCCGCAGAACTTGTGGATGAAAACACGTTGAGGCGCTTCCTGCATCGTCATCGCTCAAGTCTCGTATAAGCCAGCCTGACAAAGGTTGAACATGAATCGACACTGACGCGTCAGTGTCGTTCGCTTGTGCGATCCATTGTTAATAGTCATCAACCCAGGTTCTTCGATACTGCTGACGGGTGCAGCAAACCCGAGGAACGAAAGAGGCAAGCTGCGTGCTGACAAACAAGGACTTGAAATCCAAGGCCCTGGACAAGGATCTCGACAAAATCGGGTTCGTCAGCGATGCAGCCGAAGCCATGGGCCGCAGACTGAGCGGACCCGGGCTTGCGATCATTTTTCTTGTGCTTTGCGCGGCGGTGGCTGCGACCCAGGTAATGTCCTCGGGCATTTCCGATGCACTCCTGTTGATCGCGGCCGGTGTGATTGCAGGCTACATGGCCCTGAACATTGGTGCGAATGACGTCGCCAACAATGTCAGCCCGGCTGTTGGTGCACGGGTCGTCAGCCTGACCGGGGCGCTGATCATCGCCGCAATTTGCGAAAGTGCGGGCGCACTGCTTGCCGGCAGGGACGTCGTGACGACCATATCCGGCAATATTCTCAGTCCCAGCGACGTTCCTGACAATTTTTCCTTCATGCTGGCCATGATTACGGCAATGGCCGCCTCTGCGCTCTGGATCAATTTTGCGACGATCGTCGGGGCTCCGGTTTCAACCACGCATTCCATCATCGGTGGGGTTGTTGGCGCGGGTATAGCGGTGAGTGGTTTTTCGGCAATCAACTGGACGACAATCTCCACGATTGCGGCAACCTGGGTTGTCTCTCCCGTCCTGGGGGGATTGGTGGCAGCCATGGTGATGGCCTTCATCAATGCCAGACTGATCTACACAAAGAACAAGTT
This sequence comes from Roseibium sp. SCP14, assembly GCF_040329475.1. Classification (NCBI taxonomy): domain Bacteria; kingdom Pseudomonadati; phylum Pseudomonadota; class Alphaproteobacteria; order Hyphomicrobiales; family Stappiaceae; genus Roseibium; species Roseibium sp. SCP14. Next base: position 917,414 of record NZ_JBDZYH010000003.1, on the reverse strand, counting down.
GGATGCCGCCCGGTTCTGGCTTCCCGTGCTCCTGGGAGTTTTGGCGGCGACCTTCACCGCTTACGTGCTGATCAAGACTAGTGACCTGTTCTGGGATCTTCCCGGTTGGGCGGCTTTGCTCGTGTCTCTGGCGACAGGTGTCTTGGTCTGGTGGATCTACGGAAACGTTGTGTCAGCTCAGACCGTTGTACTGGAGAACAATTCCAGATCGCTTCGGCAACTGTTTGCCATTCCGCTCATGGTGAGCGCGGCATTTCTGTCGTTTGCCCATGGTGCGAATGATGTCGCAAATGCAATCGGCCCCCTTGCGGCAATCGTGCTCAGCCAATCAAACGACATTACCGACCTCAGTTTCTGGTTCATGGGAAGTCTGAACCCGGAGGTGCCGATCTGGGTGAGTGCAGTGGGAGCATTTGGCATTTCGGCGGGATTGTTGTTGTTTGGGCGTCGTCTCGTGACCGTTGTCGGCAAACAGATCACAAAACTGAGCCCGGTCCGCGCGTTTTGTATCACCCTTGCAACAGCTGCAACGGTGTTGACGGCATCCGGGTTCGGATTGCCGGTTTCTTCCACTCACATCGCAGTCGGGGCTGTCTTTGGTGTCGGATTTTACCGGGAATGGCACCGCAACCGCTTTGTCTCCGAAGGTGGGCAGCTCAAACCACGAAAGATGCTCAGAAATCGTGAAGAACGCAGACGGCGTTTGCTCGTGCGGCGTGCGAACTTTGTGACCATTATTGCCGCATGGGTCGTCACCGTTCCGGCGAGCGCACTCTTTGCGGCACTCATTTACAACATCCTCAGTATCGTTCTTTCCTGAGGTGAGCAAAGAGTGCAACGGTTCGATTGTTAGATTTGCCGAGGCTGGAAACATAGCCGGAAAATATTTTTGGCTATTTTGACCAGCGCGGTTGACCTTTCAGGTCGATGATATATGGCAGGCGCCGTCAAGTACCTGCCATTCCTTGCAGCCAGGTCTGCAAGTCGAATGCTGACCAGCGAAACAGCAATGCAAAATCTCAAGAAACCTACCCTCGACAAGGACCTCATCAAGTTCAGTTCGATGGAAGAGGCCGCAGGCTCGATAAGCCGTGGCTTAATCGCTCCGGGTATCGCTCTCATATTTATAGTGATCTGCGCAGTGGCAGCCGGCGCTTCCATGTCGGGCACGCCGGGCGGTGTCCTGATCGTCGCCGCAGCTGCAATCGGCGCCTATATGGCGCTGAACATCGGTGCCAACGATGTCGCCAATAATGTTGGACCCGCAGTCGGATCGCGGGCCATGACCCTGGTGACAGCTCTTATCATCGCCGCAGTGTTCGAGAGTGCAGGAGCGTTGATCGCCGGTGGTGATGTCGTTGGAACGATCTCCAAAGGTATTATCGACCCGGCGGCGGTTTCCAATGCCAATGTGTTCATGTCCGCGATGATGGCGGCGCTTGTCGCTTCGGCTCTCTGGATCAATCTTGCAACGTGGATCGGCGCTCCGGTTTCAACGACCCATTCGATCGTGGGCGGCGTCATGGGTGCGGGCATCGCTGCTGCAGGATTTAATGCCGTCAGCTGGACGACGATGGGCAGCATTGCGGCAAGCTGGGTCATTTCCCCATTTCTCGGCGGGATCATAGCGGCAGTCTTTCTTGCCTTCATCAAGGTCTTCATCATCTACCAGGACGACAAGATCGCAGCGGCCCGCCGGTGGGTTCCGGTTCTTATCGGGGTCATGGCGGGAGCTTTTTCCAGCTATCTTGCCCTCAAGGGGCTGAAAAAGATCATGAAAATCGACATGCCACTCTCGTTGCTGATTGGCGCGGCAGTGGGGTTTGTTGTCTGGTTTCTTGTTCGCCCCGTCATCCGGCGCCAGTCGGAAGGTCTGGAGAACCGAAACCAGTCCCTGCGTATCCTGTTTTCGGTTCCGCTTGTTTGTTCGGCTGCCTTGCTCTCATTTGCTCACGGAGCGAACGATGTCGCCAATGCCGTTGGGCCTCTGGCGGCAATCGTGCATACTGCCGAGCTCGGAGATGTTGCAGCAAAGGTCAGCATCCCGCTTTGGGTCATGGCGGTCGGTGCCTTTGGTATCTCATTCGGCCTCCTGCTCTTTGGCCCCAAGCTTATCAACATGGTCGGTCAGCAGATCACGAAACTCAATCCGATGCGTGCATACTGTGTATCACTGTCAGCGGCGATTACCGTTATCATTGCGTCTGGACTGGGACTACCGGTCAGCTCAACGCATATTGCGGTTGGAGCCGTGTTCGGCGTCGGGTTTTTCCGTGAGTGGTATACCGAGCATTCGTCCCGCCGGCTGGATTACGTGAACAAGCGCCAGGCGAGCGGCCAAACGAAGCTCCGTCCGGTGAAAAACAGGGAAGAGCAGGCACGCCGTCACCTCGTACGCAGAGCCCACTTCATGACAATCATCGCGGCCTGGATCATCACTGTTCCGGCTGCAGCGGTGCTCTCGGCTGCCCTTTTCTTCGTGATTTCGAAAATGATCTTCTGATCTGATACAAGCAAGGACGCTCAGCCCGGAAGGTGACCGGACGGGTCGAGCGTCAAATGCGCCCAGACAGGCAGGTGGTCGGACGCCACCCGGGCTGTCTTGGATTTATGGACACCGGCCTGCCGAACGGTGAATTCAGGGCTTGTGATGATCCTGTCCAGACTGCCGACGGGCAGGGGGCTTGGAAAGCTGCGGCCTGGCGTGGTCACCTCATAGCGTTCCTCGAACAGCTTCAGGCTGTCAGCAGAATTTCGCCACTCGTTAAGGTCTCCGATCAGAACCGTTGGCAGATAATCAAGATGTTCATGCAGTTGATGCATGAGGGATGAAATCTGCTTTTTGCGGAAATGACCGACAAGGCTGAGATGCATCGCTGCAACGCGTATCTTTTCGCCTGCAATTGAAAGATCCACTGCAACGGCCCCGCGTGGCTCGAGGGTTGGCAGGTCAATCCGTCGATGACTGAGGATCTCGATGTCACTGCGAACCAGGATTGCGTTGCCATGCCAGCCCAGGCTTCTCTCGCGCGTGGCGAACGGAACCGGCCTATAGTCGGTCTGAGACAAGATGCTTTCGCGGTTCAAGGAGCTTTCCCGAGGACCGAATCTTCTGTCCGCCTCTTGCAGTGCCAGCACATCGCAATTGAGCTCCTGGATCACTTTCAAGGTCCGGTCGGGGCGGCGGCGTGCGTCAACGCCAATTGCCTTCTGAATGTTGTAAGAACCGATTTTTAGCATAATCAGGAAATTGTCGTGGTTTGGCGTGGTTTTGCAAGAGCGAGAGCAGCGCGCGCAAAAAATTGATCTATCGCCAGCCTCAATCGCGCAAAGAAACGCAGATGCAGGATGACTTGCACTGCTTAGCGTAACTGCCATAATTCCATAAGCGAAAGAGGAAGCAATCCAATGGTAATCGCTTGCTCAATGCAGATCCTGGGCAAGTGCCGGTCCATGATGCCGGCAATGATACAGTTTGTGCTCGCGGTTGCTGCTGTTGCCTTGACTATGCAGTCACCCGCTAGAGCCTGCTCTCTCGCGCTCGTGCTTGCTGTAGATGTCTCGGCCAGCATCAGCGAGGACGAATACGATTTGCAGCAACGCGGCATCGCGACGGCGCTGCAAGATGAAGATGTTGTACAAGCAATTGAGACTGTTGGCGGTATTTGGCTTCACAGTTTTGAATGGAGCGGCAGATATCAGCAGAACACTTTGCTGAATTGGCGCTTTCTCTCGGACGAGAAAAGCATCAGAGCAGCGGCAGATGAAATTTCAGGAAATACTCGCGACAGCAGGGAATTTCTGACTGCGCTGGGTCACGCGCTTGCCCACGCCTCCAAGGTGCTCGATGGTGCTCCGGCGGTATGCGACAGGCAGGTTATCGATGTTTCGGCAGACGGTATTAACAACGAAGGCTATGACCCTCACGCTGCATACTTTGCCAATGATTTTGCGGATGTGACCGTGAACGCACTGGTCATCCGCAAAGAAGAGCGGACCTATACTTACTTTGAAAACAAGGTCATCAGGGGGCCTGGCGCTTTCATCCAGGCGATGAACAGCTACGAGGACTACACCGAGGCGATGATCCGCAAACTCCTGCGGGAAATTCTTGGGCTACGATATGCTGAGCACCGGTAGTGACCACGTCCGAACCAGGTTTGAAATCCCGATGAAAGGTGATCGGTAGCGGAATGACTTTGCAGGGTGTTGTCTCCCTGCAAAGTCGTGAGCGTGTCCGAAGCGGATTGGCCAGAGCGACCTCAGGCAGCTTCCAGTTCTCGAGCCGATTGCACCAGCAGACCTGCAACATAATCCATGAAGGAAACCCAGGCCTCGACCACAAAAGTGTCAGGTCCTGTACGCCAGATCATGACCGGAGACTTGTGAAACACCGTACGCGTAACATTTCCGACCGGAAATGCCTCGACGGAGAGGTCGATGAAGATACCGGTGTTGAGCAGCCAGACAGCCTTTTCCCCGCTGACGATGATCGCTTCCGAGCGCTCCGAAACGTCAACAAGTGCGTGCGGGGTCTCGGAAAGTTTGTTTTCGATGCCGTCAAAGACGGATTTGAGCTCGTCCTCGGGGGCCAACAGTGTCCACTCATCAGGCCCCATCCACAGAGCGGCGCGCTTGTCGGCAGTCTCTGATGCCAGCGGTATTACCGGAAGAGCAGCGCCAAATGCGGCGCCCGCATCCTTGAGCGCAACTTCGCGCGCTCTGAAGGACAAGCGAGTAATTGGTGTTGCCTTCAGGATCGAGACGTTGCTGAGGTTCAGGAGGGGGTTCTCGCCCGCATCCGGAGTAATCAGGTCGCTTGCCAGAAGATCAGACATTGATCCGCGCTCCTTCCTTGTCATAGAACACCGTACCGGTCACTTCGACCGGAATGCTGCCATCTGGCATGGGGACGTAAAGTGTCTTGCCTTCCAGCGCGTGGCCGTTCTTCACCATTGCCAGCGCTATGGTCCGGTCCAGCGCGGGGCTGTAATAAGACGACGTCACATGCCCTTCTGCAGGCGTACCTGTTGCCGGGTTTTGAGCAGTCGTGATCTGTGCGCCTTCCTCAAGTTTGACTTTCGGATCCTTGGTCAGCAGACCGACGAACTGCGGACGGTTGTCTGCTTTCAGGTCGGACCGTTCCAGACCGCGTTTGCCGACGAAGTCGAGCTTCTTCTTGCCGATCGCCCATGTCATGCCTGCGTCCTGAGGTGTCACGGTACCATCGGTGTCTTGGCCGACGATGATGTAACCCTTCTCGGCACGCAGCACGTGCATGGACTCGGTGCCGTAGGTGGTGCCGTTGTGTTTCTCGATTTCCTTTGCCAGCGTCTCCCACATCATCTTGCCGTGGCGACGGGGGACGTTGATTTCGAAACCGAGTTCCCCGGTAAAGGAGATCCGGAACAAGCGGCATGGAACACCGCAGAAGGTGCCTTCCTTGACGCTCATGTGCGGGAAGGCATCAGCGGAAAGGTCGATACCCTCGATGAACGGAGCGATTACTTCCCGCGCCTTGGGTCCTTGTACGGCAGCAACAGCATACTGTTCGGTGGTGGAGGTGATCCACACATCAAGATCCGGCCATTCCGTCTGCAGGTAGTCTTCCATTGTGGAGAAGACACTCGGCGCGCCACCTGTTGTTGTTGTCACGTGGAAGCGGTCTTCCGCAAGGCGGCCGATGACCCCATCATCGGTGATGTAGCCGGCATCATTGAGCAGCAAGCCGTAGCGGCAGCGACCCGGCGCCAGTTTCTTCCAGGGGTTGGTGTACATCCGCTCCAGAAACTCGGCTGCATCCGGTCCGACAACCTCGATTTTGCCGAGAGTGGAGGCGTCGAAGAGACCGACACTTTCGCGTACCACTTTGCACTCGCGTGCGACCGCAGCATGCATGTCTTCACCGTCCTTGGGGAAGTACCATGTGCGTTTCCACTGGCCGACATCTTCAAAAACGCCGCCCTGTTCAACGACCCAGTCATGCGAAGGTGTCTTGCGGACGGGGTCGAAAAAGTCACCACGCGAAATGCCCGCAAAGAGGCCGAACGTTGTCGGGGTATAGGGCAGGCGGAAGGTGGTCAGACCAACATCGACCATCGGCCGTTCAAGCGCGCCAGATGCAATCTGCAACGCGTTCATGTTCGACAGGCGGCCCTGATCGGTTGCCATGCCTGTTGTCGTGTAGCGCTTGATGTGTTCGATAGACTGCATGCCTTCGCGAACCGCCAGCTTGACGTCTTTCGCGGTGACATCGTTCTGATAGTCAACCCAGGCTCTGACCTTGGATGCGTTGCGGTCGTGAGGGATCGCTCCGAGCGTTCCGCCATTTCCGGCCTCGCCGCCAGTTGCCTGCGCGTATGTGACCTTTGCGGACTTTCCTGTCGCCGCTTTTGCAGCTTCTTCGCCAGCTGCATAGCCGTTCTCCAGGCTTGCCTGAAGACCGTAAAGGCCCTTCGCCGCACCGACAGACCGTTCGTTCTGAACGGACTTGCCAGGTACATAGGCACCTTTTTCTGCGTCCCAGACCACTTTGCCGCGAGACTGCGAATAGAGACTGACGGTTGGGGTCCAACCACCTGACATCAGCAGTGCATCACAGGCGATCTGGCCGGCCGAGGCGACCTGTCCGGAGGTCATCATACGGCCGAGAAGGGCTGCCTTGACGCGCTTGCGTCCCAAGGTGCCGGTGACAACACAACCGGTTTCCACCCGGATACCGCGAGCCTTGGCGATCGAGATCAGGCTTTCAGGCGGATTCTCGCGCATATCTGCGATAGCAGCGACTTCAACACCATGATCGGCGAGGTCGAAGGCGACTTGCCAGGCGGTATCGCAGGCCGTCGCCACAAGAACCTTGTGACCCACCTTGACGCCATATCGATTGAGGTAGGTGCGCCCCGCTTCGGCAAGCATGATGCCAGGGCGATCGTTTTCAGGGAACACCATCGGGCGTTCGATCGCGCCGGTCGCAATCACCACTTCCTTGGCGCGTACCTGCCAAAGACGTTCACGCGGCAGCTTCGGATCAGGATTGGAGACGTGTTCCGTAACCCGTTCGGCGAGCGCGATAAAGTTGTGCGCGAAGTAACCGAATGCTGTCGTGCGGTTCAGCAGGGTGACATTGTCCATCGCACGGAGCTTGGCGATGCCTTCCGCCGCCCAGTCTGCTGGATCCTTGCCGTCGATGCTGGCGCTTGTTTCGCTCAGCAGCGAGCCGCCGAACTCGGCTTGCTCGTCACACAAGATGACCTTCGCACCTGTTTCGGCCGCGGCAAGAGCGGCAGCCAGGCCGGACGGACCGGAACCGGCAACCAGAACATCACACAACGTGTAGATGTTGCCGTAGTGGTCATGGTCCGGGTTCTTTGGAGGCTTGCCAAGACCTGCAGCTGCACGGATGACCGGTTCGTAAACCTTGTCCCAGAAGGATTTCGGCCACATGAAGGTCTTGTAATAGAACCCAGCCGGGAAAAACGGCGAGAGCCAGTCATTGACTGCACCTACATCGAAGCCAAGCGATGGAAACCGGTTCTGCGAGATGGACTGCAGTCCCTGGTACAGTTCGACCTGGGTCGCGCGAAGGTTCGGGGTCTGGTCACCGTTTCGATAGATTCCGACGAGTGCGTTCGGCTCTTCGGAACCCGCGGTGACAATGCCGCGCGGACGGTGATACTTGAACGAGCGTCCAACGAGATGCACGCCGTTGGCAAGAAGCGCAGAGGCGAGGGTATCGCCCTTGTGGCCCTGCATTTGCTCCCCGTCGAAGGTGAAGGAAAGCTGTTGACCGCGGTCGATCCGGCCGCCTTTTTCAGTACGGAATGGCTGGCTCATTTGCCGGCCTCCTTAGCAATCGCTTCAAGATCCGGCATAGGTTCTCCGGCCTTGTAGAATTTCAGGAATTTGTCGCTCACGGTATCGCGCACTGCATTGAAGAAACGTCCACAGCCGTTGTTGTGGCGCCAGCGTTCCGCCGTGAGGCCTTTCGGATTGTTGCGCATGTAGAGGAATTCCACCCAATCCTCGTCGCTGGCCTTGCTTGGGTCGGCCGGGCGCGCGATGTGGGCTTCGCCTCCGCAGTGAAATTCGGTTTCTGCCCGCTCAACCTGGCAGTAAGGGCAATAAATCAGCAGCATGTCGATGATCTCCCTTAGTGCGCCACGGCGGCAGCTGCCGCTTCGTCGATGAGACGTCCGGTGCGGAAACGGTCGATGGTGAAAGGTGCGTTGATTGGATGAGGTTCGTCTTTTGCGATCGTGTGTGCAAATACGTGTCCGGATCCCGGCGTCGCCTTGAAGCCGCCCGTTCCCCAGCCACAGTTGACGTAAAGTCCCTGCACCGGTGTCTTGGAGAGGATCGGCGAGCGATCCGGTGTGGTGTCCACGATGCCACCCCAGTTTCTCAGCATCCGCATGCGGCGGAAATGCGGGAAAAGTTCGCAGATTGCATCGATCGTGTGATTGGTGATGTGGATGCCACCGGCCTGAGAATAGGAAACGAACTGATCCGTTCCCGCGCCGATAACGAGTTCGCCCTTGTCGGATTGCGAGATATAGGCGTGGATCGTGTTGGACATCACCACGCATGGGAAAGCCGGCTTGACCGGCTCGGAAACGAGCGCTTGAAGCGGGAAGGATTCCAGCGGCAGGCGCACACCAGCCATGTCCATGACGACAGAGGTATGTCCTGCAGCAACGACGCCAACCTTCTTCGCCTTGATGAAGCCCTTGGCTGTCTCGACGCCCTCGACAGCACCATTCTGACTCCGGCGGATACCGGTAACGGCACAGTTCTGAATGATGTCGACACCAAGGTTGTCCGCACCACGTGCGTAACCCCAGGCCACAGCATCGTGCCGGGCCGTTCCGCCAACGCGTTGAAGCGCGGCACCCATGACCGGATAGCGGATATTCTTTTCGATGTTGAGCGGCGGGCAATATTCCTTCGCCTGCTCGGGCGTCAGCCATTCGTTCTGCACACCGGCGAGGCGGTTTGCGTGAATGTGCCGTTGAGCCACCTGAACGTCATGAACCGTATGGGCCAGCATCATAACACCGCGGGCCGAATACATGACGTTGTAGTTCAGCTCCTGCGACAAACCTTGCCACAGACCGATCGCGTGATTGTAGAGGCCCGCACTCTCTTCCCAGAGGTAGTTTGACCGCACGATCGTCGTATTCCGGCCCGTGTTTCCGCCACCGAGCCAGCCTTTTTCAAGCACGGCTACGTTGCGGATGCCGTGCTCTTTGGCAAGGTAATAGGCTGTTGCCAGGCCATGACCACCGGCACCGACGATGACCACGTCGTACTCGGCCTTGGGCTCGGGAGCACGCCATTGGCGACCCCAGTTCTGGTGCGCGGAAAAGGCGTTTTTCGCCAATTCCAGGAAGGAATAACGCTTCATAAATCAGCGGCTCCGCACGTTTCAGGCTTCTCCATCACAATGATCGAGAATGATCCTGATTTGTTGAATAGTTCAGGGCGGGACCTTAGCGAATTAAATCAGCGCCCGTCCATTTCCGGCATAATCCCGATTGCGCGCTAGCTTGCGTATAAGGTTTCAGTCGCTTGTTTGTCAGAATACGACATAGGTGTCGGACAGGGAGTGTCCAGACACATTACTGAGCCATTAAGAGCGGGAAATCACAAGGTTCTTTCCATTGGCGCCGGCAACCTTTTGGGTGGATTTTTTCGTTCGATTGCGCAAACCCGACACCAGATGCCGTTTCGGTTCTTGCAATTGGCGCGGGGCGCGGTAACTCTCCATCAAACACTAGAATTGGGAGATCCATCCATGGAAGTTCGTGCAGCTGTGGCCGTTGGTGCCGGAAAACCGCTCGAAGTCACCACCGTGAACCTGGAAGGTCCGCGTGCGTTCGAAGTATTGGTGGAAATCAAAGCCACCGGCATTTGCCATACGGATGAATTCACCCTGTCGGGAGCGGATCCCGAGGGACTGTTTCCTGCAATTCTCGGGCATGAAGGGGCAGGTGTCGTGGTGGAAGTCGGGCCGGGCGTGACGACATTGAAGCCCGGCGATCACGTCATTCCGCTTTACACTCCCGAGTGCCGCAATTGCGAGTACTGCCTGAATCCCAAGACCAATCTCTGTCAGGCGATTCGATCAACCCAGGGCCAGGGCTTGATGCCCGATGGCTCCTCGCGCTTCACCACACTCGATGGCGATCCGATTCTGCACTACATGGGCACTTCAACCTTTGCCAATTACACCGTGGTTCCTGAAATCGCGTTGGCCAAAATTCGCCCGGATGCTCCATTCGACAAGGTCTGCTACATCGGTTGTGGTGTCACGACCGGTATCGGGGCAGTAATCAACACGGCCAAGGTCGAAGAAGGTTCACGGGCAATCGTGTTCGGGTTGGGCGGAATCGGCCTCAACGTGATTCAGGGCCTGCGTCTTGCCGGTGCCGACCAGATTGTCGGTGTGGACCTCAATCCGGCGAAAGTCGAAATGGCAACCCGTTTCGGCATGACCGATTTCGTCAATCCGAGCGAAGTCGATGGCGACCTGGTGCCATATCTTGTGAACCTCACCAAGGGGGGCGCCGACTACACTTTCGATGCGACCGGAAACGTGAATGTCATGCGGACCGCGCTGGAATCGGCTCACAAGGGCTGGGGTGAGAGCATTATCATCGGTGTTGCCCCTGCAGGCGCGGAAATCGCGACCCGTCCGTTCCAACTGGTGACCGGACGTGTCTGGAAGGGCACTGCATTTGGCGGCGCAAGAGGCCGGACAGACGTTCCGAAGATCGTTGACTGGTATATGGACGGCAAGATCGAAATCGATCCGATGATCACCCATACGATGCCGCTTGAAGACATCAACAAGGGTTTCGATTTGATGCATGCAGGTGAGTCGATCCGCTCGGTCGTCGTCTACTAAGTCCTGAGAAGGCGATCGATAGTCTTATCCTTGATGGTGCGGCCGCAGGCCTCTTCCGCCCCGACTTCGCTCAAATGAAGAAGGGCAGCTGAGGCCTCGGCCAATTACGTTCCAGGTGAGCGGCATCTGGGGCAAGGGAAACTCAAAAGGGCTTATGCCGATGAAAATTATTTCAGAAAACAAGGCGTTCGGCGGAGTGCAAGGTGTTTACAGCCATGCATCGGAAGCCTGCGCTTGCGAGATGACATTTGCGGTCTACATGCCGCCGCAGGCCGAAAACGGGCCAGTGCCGGTTCTTTGGTATCTTTCCGGGCTGACATGCACCCACGAAAACGCGATGACAAAAGCAGGTTTGCAGGCTCACGCTGCTGAGTTTGGCATTGCAATCGTTCTGCCCGACACCAGCCCACGGGGAGAAAGTGTTGCAAATGACGATGCTTACGATCTGGGGCAGGGAGCCGGGTTCTATGTGAACGCGACACAGGCGCCCTGGAGCCCAAATTTTCAGATGGAAACATATGTCGCAAGCGAATTGCGTGATCTTGTAACTGAAAAATTCGCGGTATCCGTTCATCATGGTATTACCGGTCATTCCATGGGCGGCCATGGTGCCATGACCTTGGCAATGAAGTATCCCGGGCACTATCAATCACTGAGCGCCTTTGCACCGATTGCGAACCCGACACAATCCGATTGGGGCAGAAAGCAGTTGGGCGCTTATCTTGGATCTGCCGAGGAAAGTTGGTCGGCGAACGACGCGTCACTGTTGTTAAAGGAAAGAGGCTGGAGCGGAGACATTCTGATCGATCAGGGTGCCGATGATCAGTTTTACGACCTTCTGAAGCCGGAATCTCTGGTGACTGCGCTGGTAGAGACCAAAACTGCGCACAGCTACCGACTGCAGAAGGGGTACGACCACTCCTACTACTTCGTGTCCACTTTTGCGCGTGATCATGTTGCCTGGCATGCAGAGCGGTTGAAAGGTTAGGGGGTACTGGCTTCTTTTAGCCGCCTTTCGGTATTCTTCGCAGCAAGGGATTTTGCATAAGTCCCTTGCTCGAAGTTTTTGGGCAAGCGCAGCTCTCCCAGCATGTACCATTCGTCTATATGGTTCAGCACGATTGGCTCAAAGACGTCATTCAGTGCCATTACCGTTTTGCTGACATCGTAACTCGCAGTCGCGTCCTGGCCTTGAATGGGGGGAAGGACGACCATCTTGAAACGCGCCGGTCCGGTGCGCTTCAAATATGTCGGCACAAGAACACCATCGCAGGCATTGGCAATTTTTGTTGCAACAACTGCATTGCCTCTGTCTGGCGCTTTTCTGCCGAAAAGAGGCAGGTGCACCTGCTTGTTTCGAACCTCGTCGATGAAGATGGTCATGGAATAGCGGCCAGTCTTCATCAGCCTGTGAAGCCGGTAGGCCGAGCGTTGCCCGGGAGGGAACAAATACTGTTCGCGCTTTCTCCGGATGGCGTGAACGATGCGGTTCTTGAAACGGTTCGGTTCTGGTTGAAAAGGCCCGATGCTCGGTCTCGCGAGACCGTCGTGAATTGCTACGAACAGAGCTTCCCAGGTGCCAAGATGCATCGACGTAAATATTAGCGGCCTTCCGGACCGTCGGGCAGATTCAATATTTTCAATTCCCTCAACTGAAATACGAGATTTTCTCCATAAATCATTGACGACGCAGAATTCTGATATGGTTCGACCGATGTTTTGCCACCACCGGTTCAATCCGTGTTGCTCCTGAATTCTGTGTTGCCAGGAGCCTTGAGTAAGAGCGGCAAAATTTCGCTCGATCCGCGAGGGAAAAATCTTGTTTCGATAAGACCAGCGGGCGAGGGGAACGAGCGCGCGCCCGAATTCGGATACAAACCAGTCGGGGCAATATCTGAGGCCAGTGTGAAAGATGGTATTGAGAACCCCGTCTATCGTGTGCCGAAACCAATGGATGTAAGCTGTTTTGCGAGACGAGGGGTCGCGCGCGAGAATATCACGAATTGGCGGAAGTTCAGGTTCTTCCGCCAAGGTTTCCTCAAACGGAATATCTTCTAGCTTGAAGGGTTTGTTCATGAAGCTCGGGAGTGCAGGGTCATCGGCAGACTGTCGCCAGGGCGCAGCGTAAGACGGGCAACAGGCTGGACGTCAGTGCCTTCCTTGAGTCTCAGGTCGAATTTCTGAGCAAGTATCGCAAGGCTCAGGATAGATTCGGTCATTCCGAACTGTAACCCTGCACAGATACGCGGTCCAATGCTGAAAGGAACGTACCCGTATTTGTTTGGTTTCTTGGCTTTCGGATTGGTGAACCGCTCGGGCAAAAACGCATCAGGCTTCGACCAGAGCGCCGGGTTGCGGTGCATGAGCCACGGTACAACCATCACCAGCGAGCCCTTTGGAATGGACTTGCCGCCGATTGTCGTGTCCGACATTGCCTCACGCGCCAGGATTGGGACAGGCGGATAAAGACGCAGGGTTTCTTCTATGATTGCCTTTGTGTAGGGCAACTTGGCGACATCTTCGAAGCCCGGTGTACGGCCGGCAAGAACAGTGTCCAGCTCCTTTTGAAGCTTTTTGCGGCACCGTTTGCTTTGCGACAACAGGAACCATGCCCATGCGAGCGTATTCGCGGTGGTTTCATGGCCTGCCATGAATATGACGGCAGCTTCGCTTCGGATCGCTTCCCTACTGAGTGGATTGCCTTCATCGTCACGCGCTTCCAGAAGACCTCCGATAACCGATGCTTCGCCCTTCTGTTTTTGGGATTCATAGCTGTCGATGATCTCATCAAGGACGCTCATGATGCGGTTGACCGGTTTCTTGATGGCTCGCCCGCGGAAGCGGGGCAGCCATTCTGGAAGCCCGAGAAGTGACAGTATGTCGATTTGGTCGATATGACGCTGGTAGTCGGAAAAACCTTGCACGACTTCAGAGGCGTAGTCTTTGCCCAGTTCGCGTCCGAATATGGTCCTGCAGATAATTTCGGCCGTAAGGTGCGCCATTTCGGCCAGGGTGTCGATCTCGGCGCCGTTGCCTAATGCGGACCATTCATCGCGCTTTTCTTCGATCGTATCGGTCATGATCGGCGCGAATCCCCTGACGCGCGATCCATGGATGATCGGAGCGACGATTTTGCGCCGCTTTACCCAGGTTTCAGTGTCGCTAATAAACAGTCCATCCCCAAGCAGGGGCTCCAATGCGTGACGCATTTGCGGGCTCTTGCGCTGGAGCACTTCGTGATTGGTCTGAAACGCTTCGCGGACAACATCAGGTCGATTGCAGATGACCAGTTCTCGGGTGAAAACCTTTTTGCTTCTCAGTCTGCTTTGAAAATCGTCCAACCCCCAGATTGACAGAAAATTCCGTTTCGCCATGCCGATCAGAGACCAGACTGGCGGCATCTTTTCGTACCGGAAAGGGTAGGGAGGAACGAAATCCTCCGGCGGAGACGATTGGGACTGCCCGGAGTTTCGTAATTCCGTAGGCCGTTGAAGGGAAGCGGTCACAAAATCAATCCAAATTCACGAGGTTTACAACTCGGAATAACCCAGTGAGTGACTATTAGTCACTTGGGCTTAACACGTAAAGCGCTCAGAGCCAGTCCGACCCAACTCACAATTATCAGCATCCCGCCTATCGGGGCCGACATGGGAAACAATCGCTGACCGGTCAGGATCCTGCTGAAAAGGTCGCCGCAAAAAAGAAGAAGCCCGAGTCCTAGAAAAATCGCAACGAAGGGAAGAAGGGGAACTTGCCGTATCTGGGCAAGAACACCAATCCCCAAAAAGAGCGGCGCGTGAAACAACAGCATTTGAGCAGCTGTGCCCAATCGGGGCGGCGCCGACGAATGCGCAGACAATGCAAGGCTGATAACGCCAAGAGCGCCTGTCAGGCCGGCAAGCACAAGGCCAATCCGCAGAAGCTGTACCGTCTGTTTGACTGGCGGAGACATCGGTTTGATCATGACTTCCTCAGGCAATGAGAGCAGCCGGCTTTAACCGGCCGCATGATCTTCAGGCTGCAAACCCGCGTTTTTCAAGAAGCGCATCAATCTTTGGAGCACGTCCGCGAAAAGAAACATATGTCTCTTCCGGGTCCGGCCGGCCTCCTGCCGAGTAGATGAACTTCAGAAGTTTCTCCGCTGTCTCAGGGTCGAAAACATCGCCTGCCTCCTTGAAAGCCTCAAAAGCATCAGCGTCCATCACTTCCGACCACATGTAGCTGTAGTATCCGGCCGAATAGCCGTCTCCGGAAAAGACGTGCTGAAAATGAGGAACGCGATGCCGCATTGTGATGGCGTGCGGCATTCCGATCTTGTCCAGCTCACGCTTTTCGAAATCGGCGATATCGATGTCTTTCGGATCATCAAGAAGATGCAGCTCCAGGTCGACCAGTGCCGACGCAGTGTATTCGACCGTCGCAAATCCTTGGTTGAAGTTTGCCGCGGCAAGCAACTTTTTCAGAAGTGCTTGAGGCATCGGCTCTCCGGTCTTGTAATGGACTGCAAATTTGGACAGCACTTCCGGTTCGGACAGCCAGTGTTCATAAAGCTGGGAGGGGAGCTCGACAAAATCGCGCGCGACACTTGTGCCGGAAATCATCGGGTAGGTCACGTTGGACAAGAGTCCATGCAACGCGTGACCGAACTCGTGAAACAGCGTCCTGGCGTCGTCGAAGGTCAATAGTGACGCTTCTCCTGGAGCTCCTTTTGAGAAGTTCATGACGTTGACGATGATTGGTGTCACGTCTCCATCTGTTTTGTGCTGGGAACGGAAACCGCTCATCCAGGCGCCCGAACGTTTTGAAGACCTCGCGAAGTAGTCGCCCAGGAACAACCCGACATGGTTGCCATGCCGGTCATTGACCTCAAAAACACGGACGTCGGGATGATAGACCGGCAGGCCCTCAAGTTCCTTGAAGGAAAGACCGAACAGCCGGCTGGCTGTATCGAAAGCCGCTTGAATGATGTTGTCGAGTTGCAGGTAGGGCTTTAGCTCGGCTTCATCGAGATCGTGTTCCGCCTTACGGACCCTTTCCGAATAGAAACGCCAGTCCCATGCCTCGATTACGTGATTGTCGCCATCTGATTGCGCCATCTCCGCCAGCTTGGCTTCCTCGTCGCGCGCCTGCGTGACCGCCGGTTGCCAGACTTTCGTCAGCAGCTCGCGCACGTTCTCCGGAGCTTTCGCCATTGTGTCATCCAGCTTGAAGGACGCAAAATCGGCAAACCCCAGCATCTTCGCCTTTTCGGAGCGCAGCAGCAGCGTTTCTTTGATTATATCCTGATTGTCGGTGTCCCCACCGTTTTCGCCTCGGGCGGACCAGGCCTTGAACGCTTCTTCACGCAGTCTGCGGTTGGTGGAGAATTGCAGAAACGGCTCAATGGAAGAGCGGGAAAGCGTAATGACGTGCTTGCCGTCCAGATCTCGTTCCTTCGCAGCTTCTGCGGCGGCGGTCAGTAGAAAGTCCGGCAATCCGGCCCGGTCTTTGTCACTCTCGAGAACCAGTTGATAGGTGGCTTCATCTTTCAGGACGTTCTGCGAAAAACTGGTTCCGAGGGTCGCCAGGCGCTGTGAGAGCTCTGCCATGCGGGTCTTTCCGCTTTCGTCCAGGCCGGCGCCTGCTCGCTGAAACATCTTGTAATAGCGTTCCAGTACCTTTTCTTCCTCTTCACCGAGGTCAAGCGCTTCACGTTGATCCCAAAGGGCTGAAATTCTGGCAAACAGTTTTGCGTTCAGCAGCATGTCGGAGGAATGCTTGGCGAGCTTGGGGGCAATGTCCCTTTCAATTTTCTGGATCGCTTCGTTGGTGTCCGCTCCTGTCAGATTGAAAAACGTACGGGCAACCCTTGTCAGTTGCTTTCCGGATTTTTCCAGTGCCGCGATTGTGTTTTCAAAAGTCGGCGTAGCCTCTTGATCCGCGATCGCATCGCTCTCCTGCCGCGCTTCTTTCATACTGATATCGAACGCTTCCTCGAAATGCGCAGGTTCGATCGCATCGAATGGTGGCAATTCAAACGGGGTGGTCCAGTCGGCAAGCAGCGGATTGGCGGTCATGAGTGTCCTCGGTTGAGAAATTCTGTGTTCGTCAGATATGGCGTCGAAGTTTGGCGGTTCAAAGAAAAATGCGTTGAATGCGTCAATTGAAATCAGTCATTCGTAGTCGGTTTGTGATCTTTGAACGGTTTGAGCTGGGGACTGCGTCCGAGTTACCGCTGTTCAGGTCACCACATGCTCTTGGCTGCACGCTGTGGCCATTCCCGATCATAGGTCTCCCCATCAAAGCACTCCTTTATTTCCTGCATGATCATTCCAGGAGACGGCAATTCGCCTTGCGAGACTTGCTTTTCGGGATTCCAGACATCCGCACGAATGATCGCGCGGGCGCACTGAAAATAAACGGAATCGATTTGAACAACGATAACAGACCTCGGTTGCTTGCCTTCCTTTTCAAATGACAGAAGGAGATCAGGGTCGATTGACAGCAGTGCTCTTCCGTTGATTCTCAAGACATTGTTCCACCCCGGAACCATGAACATCAGAGAAACGCGAGGGTCGCGAATGATGTTGCGTAGGGAATCAAGCCTGTTGTTTCCTCGTCTGTCAGGCATCAGCAAGGTTCTGTCATCCTGGATGCGGACGACAGGCTCATCATCTCCGCGCGGTGAACAATCTGTTCCCTCGGGACCGCAAGTAGACAAGGCGCAAAATTTCGAAGCTTCGACGATCTTTCTGTAGGCCGGACAAAGATAGTCGATTTCTTTGATCAACGAAGCCTCGCCTGCGGTGCCGTAATGGGCGTGAAGTTCGTCCAATGACGCCAAAATGGTCATGAATCAGTTTCCTGGTGTTCTGATTGGGCAGGGTGTCGAAGGCAAATGGACCATATATTTCGTGGCGGGGAGCCGTCAAACTCGCTTTGGCGGTATTGAGGGCGGACTCTGTATGCAACTTTCGTATAAGTGTTTGATAATTGTATCGTTTTCTGACCATTACGTTCACGGAACTTTGCGGCGCAGAAATGATAAATATTAATCGGTTGGATTTGCAGAAGATTTTTGATGGTGCGATGCGAGATAATATTCAGTTATATGTAGAAAATTAGCCATGAATACTTCGAAAGTATAATAAGCGTTCTCAAGTGGGCGCGCCGATAGTCGTATTGCTGTTTTGTAATTGCTCTTTTTACAGTCGATGTAGCTTGCAGTTTTGGCAATGAGGAACCGGGTATCCGGTCGGGGAACAGGTCAGTGCTGCTTGCGGCTGTACAGCTACTGCAGGCGTGTCCGAGGTGGACCGCCATGCCTTTCTGGGAGGAAAGTATGAGCTTAATTCGTAAACCCCTTAACCGCCGTTCGATTCTTCGCGCCGGTGCGATGGGCGGGGCAGCTCTTGCCACGCCGACGATCTTTACCAGCAAAGCCTGGTCCGCAGGTTATCTGAACGAGCCGACAGGGGCTGAAGTCATTCTGGGCTTCAATGTTCCGCAAACAGGCGCATATGCCGATGAAGGCGCCGACGAACTGCGCGCCTATCAGCTTGCGGTCAAGCACCTCAACGGTGAAGGTGACGGCGGCATGCTGAACACGTTTTCGTCCAAGGCCCTTGAGGGCAACGGCGTGAACGGCAAGAAAGTCGCGTATGTGACCGGTGACACCCAGACCAAATCCGATGCTGCGCGCGCGTCTGCGAAGCGTATGATCGAAAAAGACGGTGCAGTGATGATCACCGGCGGTTCGTCGTCAGGTGTGGCCATTGCGGTTCAGTCTCTTTGTCAGGAAGCCGGCGTTATCTTCATGGCCGGTCTGACACACTCCAACGACACGACCGGCAAGGATAAGCGCAAGAACGGTTTCCGCCATTTCTTCAACACCGAAATGTCCGGCGCTGCATTGGCTCCGGTTCTCAAGAATGCGTTTGGTACCGACCGGACCGCTTATCACCTGACCGCAGACTACACCTGGGGCTGGTCGCAGGAAGGTTCGATCAAGAAATACACCGAAGGCTTGGGCTGGAACACAGCAGCTGCCGTTCGCACGCCCCTGGGTGCGGGTGACTTCTCGCAGTACATCACACCGGTTCTGAACTCCGGGGCTGACGTGTTGGTCCTGAACCACTACGGCAAGGACATGGTGAACTCCCTGACACAGGCGGTTCAGTTCGGGCTTCGTGATAAACAGGTCAACGGTAAGGACTTCGCGATTGTCGTGCCGCTGTACTCCCGCTTGATGGCGCAAGGTGCAGGTGAAAACGTCAAGGGCATTTTTGGTTCCACAAACTGGCATTGGTCGCTGCAGGACGAAGGCTCCAAGGCGTTCGTTAAGTCTTTCGGTCAGGAATA
Organism: Roseibium sp. SCP14; assembly: GCF_040329475.1. Lineage (NCBI taxonomy): Bacteria > Pseudomonadati > Pseudomonadota > Alphaproteobacteria > Hyphomicrobiales > Stappiaceae > Roseibium > Roseibium sp. SCP14. The sequence continues at coordinate 898,168 of NZ_JBDZYH010000003.1, read as the reverse complement.
CGGTTTCCCGCCGAGCCAGGCTGCGCACACCTGCTACGTTCAGGCCCTGCTTTATGCTGATGCAGCTCAGCGTGCCGGAACGTTCGAGCCTTGCGCCATTGCAGCTGCGCTCGAAGGCTTCGAGTTCGACGGCATGGGCAACGGTCCGACCCTCTACCGTGCGGAAGACCACCAGTGCTTCAAGGACGTTCTCGTTGTGAAGGGTAAGGAAAACCCAAGCTCGCAGTTCGACGTTCTGGAAGTTGTGGAAGTGACCCCGCGTTCGCAGGTTGAATATCCTGCAGACATGCTCGGCGGCGAGCTGGGTGCTTGTAACAACGGCGCTTAAAGTCTTGTGAAAAGCAGCCGCCGGAGGCCCGGCCACCGGCGGCTGTCGTTTTTTGGGGGAAGGCTCAGCAGCTGGCGGCAAAACCATGGATGTGATTCTACTTCAATTGCTCAATGGGTTGGACAAGGGCGGCGCCTATGCGTTGATCGCTCTCGGACTGACCCTGATTTTCGGGACCCTTGGGGTCGTCAACTTCGCCCATGGGGCGCTTTTCATGCTCGGCGCCTTTTGTGCGGTGTCTTTCAACGCATTGCTCAGTCTCGAATTGGTCACGGTTGATCCGACGCAGACAACTGCCTGGGGCACGCCTCTTGAAGTCCGCACCCCGTATGTCGAAGCGTATCTGGGTGATTTCGGAGCCTGGGTCCTCAACTACTCGGTACCAGTTTCCATTCTCATCGCCATTCCCGTGATGTTGCTTGTCGGTTTCATCATGGAACGCGGACTGATCAAGCATTTCTACAACCGGCCACATGCCGATCAGATCCTTGTGACGTTCGGGCTGGCGATTGTTCTGCAGGAAATCATCAAATCGATCTTCGGTGCGAACCCCATTCCCCAGGCCGCTCCAGGTGCCGTGCGAGGCGCCGCCGATATTGGCGCGGCATTGGGCTTCGACCCCGGTGTGATCGTCTATCCCTATTGGCGAATGGTCTATCTCGGCTTTGCCGCGGCCGTGATTGCCGCCGTCTTCGCGTTCCTTCAATTCACGACATTCGGCATGGTGGTAAGAGCCGGGATGGCGGATCGCGACACGGTCGGTCTTCTGGGCATCAACATTCAACGACGTTTCACCATCGTTTTCGCGATTGCAGCCGTGGTCGCAGGTCTTGCCGGCGTCATGTACACGCCGATCCTGCCACCGGACTATCATATGGGCATGGACTTCCTCGTCCTCAGCTTCGTTGTGGTCGTCGTCGGTGGAATGGGATCTTTGCCCGGCGCTGTCGCTGCAGGTTTCCTGCTTGGCATTCTCCAGTCGTTCGCCTCCATGAACGAAGTGAAAGCGATTTTCCCGGGTATCGACCAAATCATCATTTATCTCGTAGCAGTGGTTATCCTGCTCGTGCGGCCGCGCGGGTTGATGGGCCGCAAAGGCGTCATGGAGAGCTAAGAACATGACAATGACTTCTTCTCCTGCGCGTGACGCTATCTATTTCGTGATTTTCGCAGCCGCGGTTCTGACGATGCCGATCTGGCTGGCGCCGATCGGCGCCGGGTATCCGGACTTGTTGCAGAAGTTTGCCATCTTTGGTCTTTTTGCAACCGGGTTCAATCTGCTCTTCGGTCTGACGGGATATCTGTCCTTCGGGCATGCGGCATTCCTGGGCGTCGGTTCCTACACCGCGGTCTGGTCGTTCAAGCTGCTTGGCATGAACCCGATCCCGGCGGCTGTTCTTGCTGTCGTCACCTCCGGTGTTTTCGCGCTGGCAATCGGCTATGTGTCCCTGCGTCGTTCAGGGATCTATTTCTCGATCCTCACGCTAGCTTTTGCGCAGATGTCTTACAATCTGGCTTATTCGGTTCTGACGCCGATTACCAACGGCGAGACCGGACTTCGCGTTCTGGAAAGCGATCCACGTATCTTTGATGGTTCTTCGGCAACAGACGGACCGCTGATTTCGTCACTGTTCGGGATCGAGATGACGGGGTATGCGGGTTTCTACTTCTGTGCGGTCGTGCTTCTGATTGGCTTCTTCGTTGCACAAAGGATCTTCAGGTCTCCCTTCGGCATCATGTTGCGCGCTGTGAAGACCAACCAGAACCGGATGAACTACACGGGACTTAACCCACGTCCTTACACGCTCGCAGCCTTTGTGATTTCGGGCATGTATGCAGGTCTCGCCGGTGCGCTGATGTGTATCACGGACCCCCTGGCCGGAGCTGAACGCATGCAATGGACTGCATCCGGCGAGGTGGTTCTCATGACCATTCTGGGCGGAGCCGGTACGTTGCTCGGACCGATCCTCGGTGCCGCGCTGATCAAGTATTTCGAGAACATTTTCTCGGCATTCAACGAACAGACCTTGCATCAGATCTTTGGTTTCCTGCCCGATTTCCTGGAATACCCGGTCGTTGCCGTTACCGGTCTGTTTGTTGGTGAAGGCTGGCATTTGACGCTCGGTGTGCTCTTCATGCTGATCGTGATCTTCCTGCCGGGAGGGCTCATGGAAGGCATCTCCAGGATTACGCGTCTGTTCAGTCGTTCTTCACGCAAATCCGCGCCAACGGGCGCAACCGCCCCAGCTGAGTAAGGATGTACGAAATGGAAATCTTACGCGTAGAGGGCGTGAACAAGTCGTTCGGTGGATTGAGAGCCCTCAACAATGTGAATTTCTCTGTAGAGGAAGGGACGGTTCACGCCATCATCGGTCCGAACGGGGCTGGAAAATCGACCTTTCTAAACTGCATGATCGGCCGTCTTGCTCCAGATACCGGTACCGTGATGTTCGGTGACATTTCGCTCACCGGCATGAAGCCCTATGAAATCAACCAGGCAGGTGTTTCCCGCGTGTTTCAGACGCCGGAAATCTTCGCCGAGTTGACTTTGCTGGAAAATGTCATGATCCCGACAATGGCGAAGCGTGACGGTGAGTTCGCTCTGCATGCTTTCAAGCGCCTGGATCGTGATGCGGAAATCCGGGACAAGGCACTTCACATGCTGGAAGATGTCGGGCTTGCGGAGAAAAGAGAGATTGTTGCCGGATCTCTGTCGCGTGGCGACAAGCGACGACTTGAGCTTGCCATGTGCCTGTCTCAGGATCCCAAACTTCTGCTCTTGGACGAGCCGACTGCGGGCATGTCCCGCGCGGACACCAACAACACAATCGATCTGCTGAAGAGGATCAGCGATCGCGGCATAACAAAAGTCGTGATCGAACACGACATGCACGTGGTGTTTTCGCTGGCGGAGAAAGTGACGGTCCTGGCTCAGGGAGCGATCATTGCGGAAGGCAGGCCGGAAGATATCAAGGGCGATCCTCGTGTGCAGGAAGCCTATCTTGGAGGAGCGCACCTGTGACCATTCTTGAAGATCAGTTTGCCGGCAAGACCGCGCCGTCCATCAAGCCGCAAAAGGCGCGCGGTACTGCGCCGGCTTTTTTCTCCGCATGGGATATCCATTCCTACTACGGTGAGAGTTACATCGTTCAAGGTGTCAGCTTCGATGTCCGTGAAGGGGAAATTCTCGCGCTTCTGGGTCGCAATGGTGCTGGCAAAACATCGACTTTGCGGACAATCGCCCGCATGGATGATCCCAATCTCACGCGTGGTGAGATCTGGCTGGATCACAAGCCTCTGCATGAGATGAAAAGCTATCAGGCAGCGCGCGTTGGCGTGGGTCTGGTTCCCGAAGATCGCCGCATTATTCCCGGTCTGACGGTCCAGGAAAACCTGGAACTTTCACAGATCGCGGAACCCAAGGGGTGGTCGATCGAGCGAATCTATGATCACTTCCCGCGCCTGGCTGAGCGCAGGTCTCAGGAAGCCGTGACCATGTCCGGCGGTGAGCAGCAAATGCTGGCGGTTGCCCGAATCCTGGCTCGGGACATCAAACTGCTGCTGCTAGACGAACCATATGAAGGCCTTGCACCTGTCATCGTTCAGGAAATCGAACGCATTCTGGAAGGTGTCAAGGATCTGGGGATCACAACGATCATCGTTGAGCAGAACGCAATTGCAGCTCTTCACCTTGCTGACCGTGCCGTCATCCTCGATATGGGCGAAGTGGTCTTCGACGGCGTTGCGCAGGAAGTGCTCGACAACGCGGAATTGCGTCAGGAATATCTGGCCATCTAGGTTCCCTCTGCCACCGCAGTGAGAACAGCCGGTGCTCTGCGCCGGCTTTTTTCATGTGCAACCTGAAGTGAATCTTCGTGTTGCGGGAGCCCTTTGCAGCAGCCTATAGTTTCGACGCAATATCGTTCTCTTCTTTTGCTTCAGTGGTGTCTTGTGTCCGTTATAAGATCTGAATTGCCCAGCCTTGTCGGCTTTCTTGTATTCGCGGTTTTCACCGTCGCCGGAGATGCTCTGAAGCCGGAAACCATGGGCGTCGGCGTGTCTTTAGGGTTGCTGGCAGTCATCTTTCTGACTGTAATGTGGTGCGCGTTTGCTGTCGTAAGGCACGCCGAATGCCTGGCGACAATTCTGGGAGAACCATTCGGAACACTTATTCTCACCCTGGCTGTCATAGGCATAGAAGTCGCACTGATCGTCGCGATCATGCTTTCTGGAGAAGCGGCACCTGCCATGGCTCGCGACACGATGTTTTCCGTCGTCATGATCGTATTGAACGGTTTGGTCGGGCTATGCCTGCTGGCAGGAGGACTACGTCACCGGAACCAGACCTACAACCTGCAAGGCGCCAACGCTTTCATGTCGATTCTTGTTCCCCTCGCTGTTTTTGCACTTGTTTTGCCCAGAGTGACGCACTCTGCGCCGGGAGGGGAACTGTCACCTCTGCAGGCCACGTTTGAAGTCATAATGTCGATACTGCTCTACGGCGTATTTCTGGCGATCCAGACCGTCACGCACAGTGACATTTTCCGGCAACCGGACGGCGCCGACGATGATCACGATCATCACAATGTGGTGGTCAGATCAATACCGTTTCATGTGGTCGGACTGTTCATGGCGTTGCTGCCGATCATCCTTCTTTCCAAGAAGCTGGCGCTTTATGTTGAATTCGGCATCGCCGGTCTCGGAGCCCCACTGGCGCTGAGCGGCTTCATTGTGGCAGCTCTCGTGCTGATGCCCGAAGGGTTGAGCGCACTTCAGGCTGCGCGGGAAAACAAACTCCAACGTGCCGTGAATATCTGCCTGGGTTCGGCCGTTGCGACCATTGGTCTGACAGTACCCGCGGTCCTTCTTGTTGGTTGGGTAACAGGACATACGATCGAGCTCGGGCTGAAATTCGCGGATATCATCATGCTCGTCCTGACGCTTTTCGTCAGTCTCATTACATTCGGCTCAAGAACGACCAGTTACCTTCAGGGAGCTGTTCACCTGGCGCTGTTCGCGGCCTATGTCATGATGATTTTCGATTTGTCCTGAAGAATCCAAAAAGTATCTCGTACTCGGGCTCTCAATCACTTGGTACGCCAAGACGAATGTGCTTTGGTCCGTTTCACAAAATTCCCAATCAAAAAAGGTGGCAAATGCTGCTCCTGTCTGAAGAACAAACTCGTGACGCACTGCCGTTTTCCGATCTGATCGACTCGCTGGCAGATATGTTCCGTTCCGGCTGCGTGATGCCAACGCGCCATCATCACGATGTGGAAATTCCAGGAGAGGCGGATGGAACCATGTTGCTGATGCCGGCTTGGTTGCCTGGGGAGTACTCGGGAGTAAAGGTTGCCAACGTCGTGCCGGGAAACTCCGGTCGAGGTCTGCCAGCGGTCTCGGCCCAGTATCTCTTGTCGAACGCAGGCACCGGGGAAATGCTGGCAATGATCGACGGCGGTGAACTCACCGCACGCCGGACCGCGGCAGCTTCCGCACTGGCCGCAAGGTATCTGTCGCGGGCCGATGCCAGAAATCTTCTGATCGTTGGTACGGGTCGTCTGGCGCCCAGCCTGGTAGCCGCCCACATGGCCGTCCGTCCGATTGAAAAGGTTACCGTTTGGGGGCGGTCCAAGGAGAAGGCTGGAGCATTGGCCGATGAGCTGGTGGCGGAGTTTTCAGCCGAGATTGAAGTTGCGGAAGAGCTTTCCAGTGCACTTGGCAATGCCGATATAGTCAGCGCGGCGACCTTGTCCACGGAACCTCTGGTATTGGGACGCTACTTGAAGCCCGGTACACATGTGGATCTGGTTGGCGCTTTCAAGCCGAACATGCGGGAAAGCGATGATGATGTGATCAGACGAGCCGACGTTTTTGTCGATACGCGCGATGGCTGTCTTTCCGAAGGCGGCGACATTGTACAGCCGCTTCAGTCAGGGTTGATTACGGCACAGGATATCAAGGCAGATCTGTATGAGCTTTGCAGGGGAGACCATCCCGGTCGCGAGTCCGATGATGCCATTACGATGTTCAAGTCGGTCGGTGCGGCGTTGGAGGACCTCGCCGGGGCGATACTTGCCTATCGCAATGCTGAACAATAGCGATTGACCGGCAACGCCGGTCAACCCAGTTCAAATGTGGTGATGCCGTACATCTGGTCCAATGGAAGGTCGGGCACCGATCCCCGGTACATCCGGAATGTTTCAAACTCCGGGGACAATTCGTATTTCTCCGCCAGAAGCAACGCGGCCGCATTGGGTTCGGGCGTATCAAGCATGATGTACTGGCCTCTGACCGGTCCGGCGAGCGCACGGAAGAGGGTGTCGGCAATCTCCGGGGTATCGGCGAACAAAGGACCGATCTTGTAGCCTTCGTAGCACTGCCGGATGACGCCATAGCCTTTCACTTCACCGTCTTCGACAAAGACAAATCCTCGACGTGTTTCCAGCATCGGCGCTGTCCAGAGTTGCAGGAACTCCGTGCGGGCTGCAGGAAAGAAGCGTCTGTCATAGTCTCTCACGGATGGGAAGATGCCCTGACCGAGCGGTGCAACACGGGAATCCATCGGAGTATCGCAGATAGAGACACCGTATTGGCGGATGTTGCGATAGATCTTTTTGAAACCGTGCTCACCGTAGCTCGCGGTTTGCTCGTTCACGGCGTCAAGACCGCACACCCGGGAACCAAGATATTTCATGGCGTGATCCCAGATCTGGTGACCAAAGCCCCTTGTCCGGTATTCCCGCTTGCAGATGTACAGGCCAATGAAACCGAATTCGTCTCCATACCGGACCGCGGATATCACATTGATGAGCTGTCCGTCGATTTCCCCTGCGAAATAGCCGTTCGGATCAGCTGCGTGAAAGGGCGGGCCATCGTCCACACCGGGATTCCAGCCTTCCTGCATCGCCATTTCCAAGGGAATGTGCATTTCGACATCCTGAAGGCGGCGGATTTTTAAAATTTCCGACATCTGATTTCCAGCTGCTGCAATCCTGTCATAACATTCTGCAGCCTAAAATGACTCGTTGGAAATAGAAATCCGACCGTCCAATTTTTAAGTTCCAGCGTCAGGTTCGAAAAAAACACAAACCGGTTTTGTCGAAGCGCGGCTTGCGTCTAGTCGACAAGTATGCATCACTTTACTTAACGTTATTTTTAGATATTGAACGCTGCGCCGGTTCCATTCGAAGCAGCTATCATGTGTGTTTCGTCACAGACACAAGATTGTTCCAGAGCAAGACTGCAGTGCGAGCTAAGGCGCTGAGGACGCTATGAAGAAACGGAATTATTTATCAACTGTCTTGCGCTCGGCAAGGCATACTGTTTCCGCACCGGCATCAGGTTTTTGTCGGGCAGTTCATGTCGGCCTTGTCAGCCTGCCGCTGAGCTTCATCCTGACGCCTTCGGACGTGTTGGGTTCGACGCCTGACGAGACGGGACGGCGTGTTGCGCTGGTCATCGGCAACCAGGATTATCAATATGTAGAGCCGCTCGAAAATCCCCTGAACGATACCAAGGAAATTTCGAGAGTATTGCGGGAAGCGGATTTCGAAGTCACCATCGGCACCAACCTGAGCAAGAAGGAACTTGAAAAGGTTGTTCGCAGGTTTCTTCGCGAACTCAGCGATGGCGATACTGCGCTGTTCTATTATTCGGGGCACGCATTGCAGGTCGGCGAATCCAATTTCATTCTGCCGGTCGATGCTCAGCTTTCATCGCAATATGACCTCGAATTCGAGAGTCTGAAGGTTTCACATCTGCTGGACTACATGAAGGCTGCCTCGAGCCTGCAAATCGTGATGCTGGACGCCTGCCGCGACAACCCCTTTGAGATTGGCAGCCTGTTTTGGGGCGAGCAGGAATACGCGCTTGGCAAGACCCGCGGACTGCGGCGGATACCGAACAAGCTTGGGTCCTTCATTTCGTATGCGACGCGTCCCGGCCAGGTGGCCTATGACGGACAGGGGCCGATGAGCCCTTTCACGACGTCGGTCGTCAACAATGCCCTGGATCCTGCGCTGGAGATCAAGGATCTGATGACCAAGGTCCGCGACGAAGTGGTTCGTCAGACCGGCGGCCAGCAGATCCCTTATGAAGATTCCACCCTGGTAACCAGTTTCTACTTCGTTCCTCCGAAACCGGAGCCAATCGTGATGGCGCATCATCGCGTCAGCGTTCCGGCGGGCCAGGATGTTTTTGCGCTCGCTATTCCCGAGCCGGTACAGCCGGAGGGGGGAAGCCTGAGAGCAACACTGACCTTGTCTCCCGAGAAAGGAAAGCTGCGAACCTCAAACGGCAAGGAAGTTTTCGAGGGCGACGTGCTAAGCGCCGCGGAGCTCGCTTCCCTGGAGTTTGTTCCGGGAGAAGCAGATGCTGGCGATGTCGAACTGATCGGTTATCAGGTTGAGGATGAATGGGGCGGAACCGCCTCCGCGATCGCGTCCATTACGTTGGTACAGGCAGATACCCCTGTTGCCGACAAGGCTTCGGAAGCAGACAAACAGGAAAAGCTAACGACGCTGCTGGCCTGGTTGATCGACTTGTCGACAAAGGGAGCGGTCGAAGCAGATATCGGTGTCGGACCCGTGTCGATCTATCCGGAGGCCCCCGTGTCGGGTCTGCCCGCGACCAGCGATTGGCTCAAGGTTGTCTCGGTTGATCCGGACCTGCAACTGTCGTCAGAAGGACGTTTGTTGCAAACCGGTGATCGACTCCCAGTCTCTTCTTTGGCCTCTCTCACTGTGCGGCCGCAGATCGGCAGCGAGACTGAAGCACGTCGTTTCCAACTCGAGCTGCCGGCTCAGTCGGGTCAGACACCGGAGACCATCACGCAGATTGTGCAACCTCGGGTCAATCAATGCGATCAGCTGGCAACGCAGCCATTCGATTTGCAGGCAGTGACAGAAGGACGGCTGGCGAACGAGCTTGATCCGCAAACCGTCGACAAGGCGTGTGCTGAAGCCATGGCTGCACACCCGGAAATAGGTCGGTTTGTGTTCCAGCGCGGTCGCGGAGCGTTTGCAGGTGGAGACCTCGATAGCGCCATTTCTTATTTCGAGCGGGCTTACCAGATGGGGCATGTGAGAGCCGGGCAGGTTCTGGGCCGCATGTATTACCTGGGAGCAGGTGTTGACCGCGATCGGAAGAAAGCCGTCGAGCTTTATCGCAAAGGGGCTGAAAGGGGAGATGCCTATGCGCTTCATTCTCTGGGCATGGCGGAAATAAAGGGTGAAGGTACAAACCAGGACGAAAAAGCGGGATTGGAGAAACTGCTGCAATCCGTAGAGGCGGGGCATACCTTTTCCTACAATGCCATCGGCGGTTTTTATCTGAGCGGGCAGCATGTCTCGGAGAACGTTGATCGAGCGGTCTACTATTACAATCGGTCTGCTGCTCGAGAAGACATCTATGGCTTCCTCAACATGGGGACGCTTTACCGCGACGGCAGAGGCATCCCGGTCGATTACGATGCTGCGCTGGGCTGGTTCAAGAAGGCGCACGAAGGCGGCCACCCTGCGGCAGGGACTGCAATAGGCTTGCTCTACTTCAACGGTCAGGGCGTGGAAAAAAGTCCTGATGAAGCCACAAGGTGGTTCCGTGAAAGCGCCGAGCGAGGAGATCCCTGGGGAGCTTACAACACCGCTTTCATGCTCGGAAAACAATCAGGTGAGAATGCCCAGCGCGATCGAATCCGCATGTTGGCCATGTCTGTCGCAGTGGATCCGTCTTCTCCCGCAGCCGAGAAAGGTAAGGAGGGATTGGCAAAAGCATCTTCCTTGCTCAAGGCAAAGGTGCTGCAACAGGCTTTGACCGATCTCGGATTTGAACCGGGGCCCGTAGATGGACAGCCCGGACGCAAAACACGTGAAGCCCTGACAAGATTTTTTAATTCGTCGGACCGTGCCCCGGAAAAGGGGGACGAGGCTTTGATAGCCCTGGTAAAATTTCAATGGGAACAGAGCCGGCCCCGTTACGATTTATTCTAGGATTTTAAGGAGAAGTAAGATGAAACCAGATTTGAAGATGCTGCCGGTGGCAGGTGCCTTGGCGTTGTTGATTGCAGGTTGCCAGGCGCAATACAAACCCGGCGTGACGCAGGCGCCGCTGGCAAGCACTCCTCCGGCACCTGCGGTTTCGTCTCCTCAGGTTGCCTCAGCCTCTCAAGCCGCACCAGCCGTTATTGACCCGATCAATGATCCGAGCCTTCGCGACAACAACAATGACAGTGGTGGCGGAGGAGGCGGCGGTGGCGGCGGCAATGATAGCCCCGGGGGCGGTGGCGGTGGCTCCTGGAACTAGGCGCTAGCGCGCTGCCGAGGCTCCTGATGAGTTTTCATAAAGAGTTTGTCTCTCTGCGATTCTTCGCTCGAGGTTTGACCATCGCTCTTGGCCTGCACTTGCTCACAGCAAATGCTACAGCAGGGGAATGGCGCGCGCTGGTTATCGGGATTGACGCCTATCAGAATGTTTCCAGATTGAATGGCGCGGTAAACGACGCACGGGACATTGCCGGCACACTTAAAGCAGCCGGCGTCCAGGACCTGACGACCCTTTATGATCAACATGCCACTCGAAAGGGAATACTGGATGCGTGGCAGGCTCTTGTAGCCAGGTCGAATGCTGACGATGTTCTTGTTTTGTCCTATGCGGGTCACGGGGCGCAGGAAGAGGAATGGATCAAGGGTTCGGAAGAAGACGGATACGACGAAGTCTTTCTGCTGGCGGGGTTTGACACGTCCGCTCCGGGGAATGCAGAGCGACTTCGAGACGACGATGTCGCGGCTATGTTGCATGCCGCGGGGGAGAGGAACGTGCTGGTACTGGCAGACAGCTGTCATTCCGGGACCATGACGCGATCAATTGATCCTCGCGTCAAGAAGCTGGGAACGCGTCTGGTGGGGCTCCCGCCATTGGAAAACGACGTCTTGCGCAATCAGTCGAAGCACCCGGTTCTTGCCGGTACTGGCATTACGCAACCGGGTGAAGAGCAGCTTCCAAACGTCATCTATGTCGGAGCAACGGTCGATGGGCAGGTGATTCCGGAACTCATCATCGCCGGAGAGCCTCGCGGTGCATTGAGTTGGTCCTTTGCGCGCGGTGTGGAAGGGCGCGCAGACCTGAACAGGGACGGCGGGATCTCCATGGAGGAGCTGACATTGTTCCTCCAGGAAACCGTTCGAGTTGCAACAGAAGGAAGGCAAACACCGAGTCTGCGTATCGGTGGCAGTTCAAGATCTGCAGTTTTGCCGCGCGTGAACGACAACATTCTCAGCCAGACGAATACAGGCTTGACCATTTCAGCAAGCACGGAAACTGCAACTCCTTTGCTCAATATCCTTTCGGAGCAGCATCAGGGACGCCTGAAAATCGTCGAGCAGGAAAGCGCTGATCTCTACTGGGACGTGGAAAACGGTGATGTTCTGACCAAGTTTGGCGATGTCGTACTTCGCAAGAATGCTGCGAACGCGGACAGCTTTGCAGACGTGGTGACCAAATGGATGTTTCTTGCCGATCTCTATGCGCTTTCAAGAGACCGTCAGCCAATCGAAGGAACGTTGCACCCTGCCGTTGGACATATTCCTGAGGGCTCTGCCTTCAAAGTAGGGCTCAAGTCCGATCAGAGTGGCTACATGGCCGTATTTGCGTTGGAAGCTGACGGGACTTTGCGCTTGCTCGCCCCCGACAAGACTTCCGACCCTCTGGGTCAGGATACCTCCCTGAATGCCAACGATCCCTATGTTCTAAACCTGCGGGCAGCGCTTCCCTTCGGAGCCGATCACATTGTCATGGTACGGGGCAGGGAACCCATGCCGCAGCTTGTGGGTGTCCTCTCTGCGTTGGACGGACAACAACCCGGGGCCAAGCTTGCCGCTAAACTGGTGGAGCTGATCGCCAAATCCGGTGATGCTATTGGTGTTACCGGTGTCTATACGGAACCGGCCGGATAGTTTTTTCTCCGGGGTGAGTGCCAGGTATCCTGTTGCGGTATAAAGCTCTTTTATGTGACCATAGCCACATTCAAATCGACTTCGTTCGATAATAATCATGTTTGAACAGGAGCGCTGGGCTCGTTGGAGTACGTGGCGCAATGACCAAAGAATTGGGAGATCGTCATGTCTTTTTTGTTTAATCGTGCCTGCGTCTACCGATGTATGCAGAAAACCGGTACCGCAGCGGTTTTCGCACTCGGCCTCTCGACCGGGGCTGCCATAGCAGAGCCGATCGCACTGGTGCTCGACAAATCGGAGGGGGTGGACGTTCCCGCTTTCTCGGAACTGATGCCAGGTGATGTGGTAGAGCTTGGCTCTTCCGGGCATATTGATCTGCTTGACTATGCTGCTTGTCAGGAGGTGCGGATCAAGGCCGGCACCGTTGCGGTGTCGTCAAATGGTTTCAGCCTCGAAGGTGGCCAGGAAAAAGTTCTGCGGGCGGGAAATTGCCTGCAGGCAGATAGTGGAACCGGGGCTGAGAAAGCTGATAAGGGACTGACGGTCACTTTGCGCGGTCTGACACTGGAGAACAAGAAAGCGGCATCGCTTATGCTTCGGTTTGATGATGCTGTCCGTGACCAATACGGATCGGTGTTTGTATCCTTTGGCGGTGGAGAGCCAAAGCGTTTCGATTTGCTGGATCATGTTGTGACGGATATGCCGGACCGGGAAACAGACGGAGAAGCTGTTGAAGTTGAACTGTTCTTGCAAGGAAAAGCTCCGGATTTCGGCGTTGAAATGAGAAAGATAGTCATTGATCCATCCAAGGTCGGCCGGAAAACAGCAGTTGTCGTTGTGAAATGAACTCAGGCGGCCGGATTGCGGAAACAGCGCTGGGCCGGAAGAAGCTGATTGCACTCATCGCAATCGTTGCCGTTTGCGCCGGAATTGCCGCGGGCTACTCCGCGAAAAAGGCGATATGGGAAGGGTGGGTCACTGACCGGCTGTTCCAGCTCCGGGCCAGTTTTGGACCTGCGCTACCGCAGGAAAGGTCTCCCGTTGCGGTAATCGGGCTCGACCAGACGGCTCTGGATTCTGATAAGCTGTCTCCAATTCCTCGTGTGTTGATGACACCGGTACTTGCCGAGGCCGGACAAGGGTTGATTGATGCCGGTGCTCTCGCACTCGGTTATGATTTTGTATTCGCCTATAGTGCCGATGCCTTCGTCGACCCGATTACCGGTGAGGCCAGACTTCGCGGATTCGATGCGCCATTTCAGAAGTTTATGTTCAGGAACCGGGAAAGGGTTTTCATTTCCCACACAGAAATAGGTGTCCCGCACAGAAAGTTCTCTGCCGCAGCCGGAACAGGCGGTGTTCGCTCTGTCGTGATATCAACCGATAACGATGGTGTTGTGCGGCAACACAAGCCAAATTTGCCGCTTTCGGAATCGCCTTATCTTATCGATGCGCTGCTGAGCGTGGCCAGCGCAGATATCTCCGAACAGTATACCGCTCTTCCCGTTTCAAGGCTTGCAAGCTCCATCCCTTATTTGTCTCTCATTGATGTCTTGAGAATGCTGGAAAGCGAGAGCGGCAGACATGAATTGAGGAAATTCGCGGATGGTCGGATCATTCTTTTCGGCGGTTTGCTGCCATATGAGGACGAGCATCTTTATTCCGACCGTTTCCTGCCGGTCATGTCTTCAGACGAGGCGGAAACCGGAGAGAGCGGGCGTCCTCGCGTTCAGCAGCAGACTGCCGGTGTTCTGATCCTGGCCGACCTGATCGGTTCTGTAATGTCGGGCCGGATTGCCGTTTCACCTCCGCCAGGTTTCTTGCCCGGTGTGACGGTCCTTTTTGCTGTTGCGGGCGCGCTGGCAGGACTTTTTCTGCCCATGATGCTGTTGCCCCTCGTAGCGATAAGCGGCGTTGTGTTGGGACTTGTCCTCAGTCTGATCGGGCTTGAATTCGGATTAATAGTGGCGCCTGGTATGGCGCCCGTCGCTTGTGTCAGCGCTATTGTGGTTTCGGCGGTCGGTAAGATCGGTATTCTTCAAAGAAGGCAACGGTCGCTTGTGAGATTGTTTGGACATTATCTTGCTCCGGATGTGATCAAGCAAATGGCACAATCCGAGCAGTTGCCAGAACTGGGCGGTGAAACCCGGCATGTGGTCGTTGCATTCATAGACATTGTCGGGTTCACCAAGATGTCTGAGAAGCTTGCTGACAGGGATGTGGTTCGTGTCGTCAATTCCTGCTTCGACGCCATAGGTCAGGTCATCACCGCGCATCAGGGATACATCGACAAGTATATAGGTGACGCGATCATGGCCGTCTGGAACGCCCCGAATACCGTCGACTATCCGGAAAAAGCAGCCGTGGATGCTGCTGAAAAGATTATCGGTCTTCTCGACAAGATGCGTAGCTTGACCGGTCAGCCGGCTCTGGATCTTCGGATCGCCCTGAATGCAGGGCCGGTCCTCGTGGGGGACATTGGCGGGGAACATCGTCGCTCCTTCACTGTCATGGGAACGACAGTCAACACCGCCAGCCGGATCGAGTCCGTTGCCAAGGACAAGAAAGTCCGTCTGGCGATCAGTCAGTCGGTAGGCGATAACCTGCCGCGCTCCTACCCGGTCAAGGAAATCTGGAAAGGTCAGCTTCGCGGGCTCAGTACCGATATGACCGTCTACACGCTGGATGTACCGCAGATGTACATGGAAAACGTGGTTGCCGTTCCTCACGACAAGCGGAAGCGCGGCATTACCAATCTGCTGAAGTTTCCGCGTTGAACGGGCAGGACCACCTTTCCTCCAAGCGATTTTGCAACTTTCGGATCACTCCGGCATGATCAGAGAAAGCATGCCACGGAGAACTTTGTAACAGCGGGTGCACCAGCAAGGTGTCAGAATGAACAGCGGGTCTGACAGGGATAAATCAGGAGCGCGTCAGCCGGAATTTGACCGGACTGTCATACGCGCCAGTGGTCCCGCTGCAGACAGCTCCGCTCAGGCTCAGGGAAACAGTCCAGTACGTGTCAAAGAGGAGGGGGAGCGGAACCCTGCGCGCTTTCCTGTCCTGGCCTATGCGTCGCTCGCACTCGGGTTCCTTGTTGTTGGAGGCGGAATAGGCGGACTGGTGCACCTCATCAATTCCGGAGCGATTTCCTTTTCCGCGCCAAGCCCTGCAGATGGTGAAGCGGGTAGAACCGGCACGGCTGAAACGATTGATTCAGAGGCGCCGTCGCATGATCTTGACAGGCAAAGCCCAACTCAATCGACTGCGGATTTCCAATCAGTCGATAACGCGGAAAATGATCCGATCGGTGACGATGAAATCGATGTGCCTGCCGACCCGTTTTACGACATGGCGGTATCGCCGGTCATTCCGCTGGCGGGAGACCCGGTCTTGCTGAGTAGCGCAGCAGCGGGAAACCGAATCGACCTCAGCGAACGTTCGATCCCGGAAAAAAACGTCTCTGGCGATGTCACAAGTATACCTGGATCGACCGCGTTCGTTCTGGACAGCGAAATGCTGAACCTGGACGGTGAACTAGTGATCCGGGCGCCCGGTAGCGAGGCCGATTTTCAGTTCGGCAATTTTGGCGGCGGCGAAGATGAGGAACGCCTGGATGTCGAGGAGGAACAACCTACATCCGGCAGTTCAAAATCGAAGTTGCCGACCTTTCTGAAACCTCCAACGGATACTCTGAACCTGTTCCTGACGGAGCGGCCCATTGGGCAGGGGCCCAACCGGTTGGAAATTAGAACTGAGTTGTCCAGCGCAGTCTCCATTGAGCAGTTTCTGAAGGAAAGCGGATTTGACGAAGATGCATCCAGACCGTTTTTGAAGTTTGTAAAAGAAGAGCTTGAGAAGAGCGATTTTGTCGCTGGCGACAAGATCGCAATAAGAGGGGTTAGGTTACCGAACAAATTGGGTCGGGTTGGAGATTATTATCGCCCCGTCCAGGCATCTTTCTATTCGGAAGAGGGGTATGTCGGAACTGCCGCGTTTGCCCCGCAATCGGGTGAAGAAAACTACGTGCAAGGCGCAGATCCATGGTTTGGTATTTCGATCGGGCAGGATAAGATCGCAAACGATAAATCCGGAGATGGTGAGAAGAAACACCGGTTGATTGATGGTCTCTACGCGACCGCGATCAGGAACGCCGTGCCAGCTTCAATAGTCGGGGAAGCGATTGCCTATCTGGCGCCGACGACCGATCTGAAACGTGCTGTCGAACCTGGTGAGCGTTTCACACTGATCTTCACAGACAAGTCTCGAGATGAAAAACGCGGCGCCGGTAAAGTGTTGTTTGCAGGCGTGCGCAAGGGAGACGATTGGTCGGTCCGGTGTTATGTCTTGAAGGCGCCCGGAAATCGTGGATTTGCATGTGTCAGCGAAGGTGGGAAAGTCAGCCTTTCCGGCGCGATGCTTGTGCCGGTGAAAGGCGTTCTGACTTCCAAGTTCGGTATGCGATTTCATCCAATCAAGAAGACCGAACGTCTTCATGCCGGCGTCGATTGGGCGGCACCTACAGGCTCCCCGATCAGGGCGGCATTTTCCGGGAAAGTCAGCTATCGGGATGTTCGCGGCGGGTATGGCAATTTCATCGAACTGACGCACAAGGGCGGAATTACAAGCCGCTACGCACACATGCATGAGTATGCGGACGGCATTGAAGTTGGCTCTGTCGTCCAGGCCGGGGATTTGATTGGCTATGTCGGAACGACCGGTCTTTCCACCGGACCGCATCTTCATTTCGAAATCCGGCAGCGGGGCGAGCCGACGGACCCTCTGGCGTTTGAAATGGAAACGGGCACCGACGCACCAAAGTCAGTCGCCGGCAAGGACTTGCAAGATTATCGTGGCACTATCAGCGAAATCCTCACTGTTCATTAGTGCCTGGGATCTCTTCAAGAAAAGCATCGCATGCGATTTTGGGGCGTTCTCAAAAGCGATGAACATCCAGGTGAGGTTTCGCAGGCGGTGCTGCGAAACCTTATGTTTCATTCAACCAACGGGCCGGGGCCTGCTACTTCGCAGAGATCTCAAGTCCTTCGTCCGTTGTCACGATCGACGCTGTATCGATTTCCTCTGCGTTCATTTGTGCTGTCAGGAACACGCGAGAGAGTTTGGGCAACAGATCGTTTGTCAGGATATTGTCGATCATGCGGCCACCGCTATCTGGGTCTCTGCACAGGGAAACGATGTGCGCAACCACGTCGTCACCGAACGCAAGGTCTGCGTTCTTGTTCTGCTTCACACGTTTCACGATCCTGTTGAGCTGCAGTCGAACAATGAAGCCAAGCATGGATGGTGAAAGCGGGTAGTAGGGAATGGTGACGATCCGGCCGAGCAGAGCGGGCGGAAATACATCCAGCAGGGACGGTCGAAGGGCTTCAGCAAGTTTTTCCGGATCGGGCGCGTTCGGATCGGTTGCCGCTAGATTGGCATCGCTGGAAACAGGCGTATCCAGCATTTTACTGGCGGCGTTCATAATGATTTCGGTGCCGACATTGGAGGTCAGTAGAATCAGCGTGTTTCGAAAGTCGATTTTTCGACCCATTCCATCTTCCATCCAGCCCTTGTCAAACACCTGGAAAAAAATTTCGTGCACATCCGGATGAGCCTTTTCCACTTCATCCAGCAGAACGACTGAATAGGGCTTGCGGCGAACCGCTTCGGTCAGGCGTCCACCTTCGCCATAACCGACATAACCGGGTGGCGCGCCTTTCAGACCGGAAACCGAATGGGCTTCCTGAAACTCCGACATGTTGATGGTGATGAGGCTTTCTTCGCCTCCGTAGAGCGTTTCTGCGAGCGCCAGTGCGGTTTCGGTTTTGCCGACGCCGGACGGGCCGCAAAGCATGAAAACCCCGATCGGTTTGTCGGGATTGCCGAGTTGAGCGCGGCTGGTCTCGATCCGCTTTGCAATCATTGCCAATCCGTGAGCCTGACCGATGACGCGCGCATTGAGGTTGTCGGTCAGATTGAGAATGGTCTCCATTTCATCCTGCACCATGCGGCCGACCGGAATGCCGGTCCAGTCCGAGATGATGCTGGCCACCGCTTCATCGTCCACATAGGCATAGACCATGCGTTCATCTTCGGGAATTTGGGACAGCTCGGCGCGCATATCGTGCAAGGCCGCGTGGACTGCCGCCTCGTCCTTGAGGTCGATTTCAAGGTCCAGGTCCATGTCGTCGATAGGGGCAAGAGCAGTTGCGTCGGCGCCCGCGTCATCGATGTTTCCGGTGTCTGGATGAGGGGCGGGCGTGCCGCCTTTCAGCTCGGCAAGCGCCGCATTCAATCGCCTGATACCTGCAACGAGTTTGCGCTCATTTTCCCACTCCTCACGAGTTCTCTCGATCTCTTTCTCGGCGTCATCGATGGCCTTGTCGAGAACATCCAGCTGCTCCTTGTTCTCCATGCCAAGATCGCTGTCATTCGTCAGGGCCTGCCGTTCCGTTTCAAGAAAGCTCTTTCTGGCAACCAGATCCGAAAGTCTTGCCGGCTGTGCCGCCTGAGAAATGTTTACCCGCGCGGAAGCGGTATCGAGAATGCTGACGGCCTTGTCCGGCAGCTGGCGTGCAGGAATGTAGCGATGTGAAAGCGACACGGCTGAGGTGACGGCACTGTCCAGAATGCGAACCTGATGGTGATCCTCCATTGGCTCAAGCAGGCCTCTGACCATGGCAAAGCATTTTTCCTCGTCCGGTTCGTCAACCTGGACAGGTTGGAAGCGGCGCGTCAGGGCAGGGTCTTTTTCGAAGTGCTGTCGATACTCAGACCAGGTTGTCGCTGCCACGGTCCGCAGCGTTCCTCTCGCGAGTGCGGGCTTTAAAAGGTTGGCGGCATCGCCAGTTCCTGCCGCGCCGCCTGCTCCTATGAGCGTGTGGGCTTCATCGATGAACAGGATGGTGGGAACGATGGATGCGTGAACAGCGTCGATCACCGCGCGCAGCCGTTTTTCAAACTCGCCCTTCATCGAGGCGCCAGCCTGCAAGAGTCCGAGATCGAGAGCGCACAAACGCGTGCCTAGCAGCGCGGGCGGAACGTCACCGGCCACTATTTTTTGAGCAAAACCCTCGACAATGGCGGTTTTCCCGACGCCGGCTTCGCCGGTCAGTATCGGGTTGTTCTGCCGTCGGCGCATCAGAACGTCGATGACCTGCCGGATCTCTTCATCCCGGCCAACGATGGGGTCGAACTCCTCAGCGCGTGCTCTTGCCGTGAAATCAACGGTGAATTGAGACAGGGCATCTTCGCCAACACCGCTTCCAGGTTGGGTGCCTTGTGCTTCGCCGGCCGCAGCGCCGGGAGCGGATTTCGAACCCGAGCCGTCAATCGGCCGCGCGCCAGTCTCTGCGGAGGTGCCGGCAATTCCATCCAGGTCTCGTACAAGCACATCCCGGTTCAGTTTGCTCAAGGCGGACGAGTAACCGAGGAACTGGCGCCAGGTCGTTCTGTCGCCCATGGCGGCGATCAAGACGTAGGCCGAGCGGATCTTGTAGTCGCCGTATCTGAGGGTGCCTTCAAACCAGGCACGTTCCAGTGCTTCCTGGAACGGGGCTGCCATGGAAGGCAATTCAGTCTGATTGATCTTCAGCGCGGCGATTGCCTGTTGAAGGTCTTCGTGGACCGTTCCGACGTCAACGCCGAAATGACGCAGAATATGAACGAAATCCGTGCTGTCATCACGGGCCAGATAATAGAGCCAGTGCAGGATCTCCAGGTTCCGATGTCCGGAGCTTTTGGTCAGTCGCATGGCCTTTTCGAGGCAGTCATAGCTCACTGTGGTCAGCTTATTGGCAACTGTTTCAACGAGGATGTCACTCATGGGTTCGGCCTTTCAAACTGGAGACCTATTGGTAAACGGTTGTATGACGGCGCAGCGGCCGGAAACGCGTGTCCGTCAGCATCTCTTCGTCTTCGGTTTCAGCGTCTTGCTGAGAAGCATCGGTGGCGGGTTTCAGCCAACCGATGTGGCCAAGGGTGGCTGAGTTGCTTGAGTTCAAATTGATTGCCGAAGCACATCTCTTTGGAAGAGCAAGTTCGATTTCATATTCAATCTCCAGACCCAGATAGAACTCGATCAGGTCGAACAGCCTTTCGGTCCGGGGATTTGGTTTGGTCCGGGTCGGTGGCAGGAACTTACGGTATTCCTCCAGCGAGCGCGTAAAGATCCTAATTCGGATCTTGTCGCTTACGCTGTAGACCTTTGCTCCGACGATGGTGTCCAGGCCGAGTTGGCCTGCACCACCCGGGCCAAGACTTCCAAGACTCAACTGGTCGTCCGGTTCGAGATGCAGCCATGTGCCGATGCATTGATCGATTTCGACCTTTACTTCAAACACGCCTGTGATGAGTGCCTTGAGCCGGGATGCGCTTTTGGCCTTCGCAGATATCAATCCTGCGTAGAGAAGCTTCAATCTGTCATCGATCAGATCGAGATCTCGATAAATCGGGCTTCCGGTACCGATGGACGAACCGACATAATCCATGAACCTGTCGTCATCCGGTCTGTCGTGCTGGACTATCGGGCGAGCGTCTGCCCAGGCCCGGTAAAAAAGTTGAACGAAGCGATTGTTGAAGACATCAAGAAATCTTGGAAAGCTGTCATCGCCGCGCAATCCGCGCATGATCGCTTCGTCGGTCATCGCGGCGGGCAAGGCTCCTTGTGGTCCCAAAAGTCCTAGAAAACGCTCGAGCAGAACAAGCCCGTCTTTCTTGTCGCGCATCGCGCGTTCAACCGTCGATGTGGCGAACTCGCTTGAGGGGTCCTGGCCGAAGCGAACGATATCCTCGATCAGTCTGCGACTTTTTCCGATGCGTGGTGGAGTTTGCTTGTCCGTTTCACCGTCCGGTCCATGACTTGCGATTGGTGCCGTTTGCCCTTCCAGCATACGCAGGACCGCCAGCAAATCGTGACCGCCTGGATGGTCCTGAATGCGTTTGCTCAGTTCCGTGAACAGCGGGACGTATTGTTGCTGAACCGGGACTTCAATCCGGGCCTCCTGAGTTTTGGTATCTTCTTTTTCGGTCTCGGTTGGCGGCGTGCCTTCAGGCCATGACTCCTGGTGCTCCTGGAGAGACTGCGATTTGATCCCGGACGATGTTATCGCGACATCTGCTGGGCCCTTGGTCTCGTTGTCGACGATATGACCCTCGGTCTCCAACTCGTTTGTCTGACCCATGGGCTCAATTGTCGGGGTTGTTGAAGACCAGGGAGTTGGGGGCGGAGCCGCGACACGCACAATTGTCTTGTCACCCGCATTGGAAGTATCCCGTGCGACTTTCCTGGGGGCGACCTTGTTGTCCTCCGTCTCGCTCATAGGATTCCTTTTGCACCGATCCTCGGCGGCCATTTCATGATTGCTCCGCGTTCGGTGGTCGCAATTACACATTGGGTAAAATGGTTGATCGAGGCATATTCGGCCAGGAAACGGTCGAGAACCGCCCCCATCAGAAATGCACTCGCTCCCTCAAAAGCCTTGTCGTCGAGTGTGATGGTAACTTCCAGCCCGCGCGCCACTCCGGTTCCGGACTTCTGCTGAAGTCTGCGCACGACGGGGCGTGTCGAAACAGAGCGCACGGACTGTGCCTGACGGTCGGCGGCATTATCCGACAAGGGCGCGAATACACTCAATATGTCTCGGAACGAGCGCCCATCCTCGCCAGCGGCGTCATGGATTAGTCCGGTATGGTTGAGTGCAAGGATGTTAATCAGCCGCCACGCGATGGCCCCGGTATGTCCTTCCTCGCCAAGGCGCTCGTTGTAGGACAGAAGCGGGGGTCTTGGCGATGTCGGCCCTGCTACGCAATCGACCTTCAATCCAACATCCTCTAGGAGCCGAAAGTCTCCAACAGTGGTCTGGTCCTGATTGGAGCCGACAGGCAGGTCGGCAGCCAGGGCTCTGTTGGACGCCATGACTTTCAACGAGAGTTCGGAAAGTTTCTTGTCTCCGCTTTGAAGAAGGGCCGCGGCTTGCGCTCCGCTGGAAACTGTAATGAAGGTTTCTGTGCCGATGTAGGGACTTGGCTGCATGCGCCGAAGTTCGGATGAAGACTGGCGGCGGGGTAGGCGCCGCACTGTGTAAAACCACTCGTGACCGGCTTTTTCCGTATCCGGTGCGACGCTATAGAGAGGTTCGACGGCACGTTTTTCGCCACCGGAAAAATGTGCGTTCACTTCAGTAACCGAGTGGACTTCATAATCCAGAGGCCGCGTTCTGTCGGTGATCACCGGGAACTCGTGCTGTCCCTTTTTAATGGGAACCCTGTCCGTCTGGCGCTCGAACAGGTTGACGGCGGGCGCACAATGCAGGGCAAAGATTTTTTGGTCGACATGTGCGGGCAGGCGCGTGTCTGTTTCGTCGAACACAAAAACCAGTTCACAGGATTTGGTGTTTACGCGATCCAGATACCGTCTGAGACCTGTCAGTCGAAAACCGAGGAAACTACGTGGGAAATTGAAATAGTCCCGCAGGTAATCAAAGCCGATGAACAGTCTGCGGTCGTTTCGCAAAAGCGCGTCATCCTCCTCGAAACCGAGCTGCTCGACAGCGCTGACCGGCAGCTGCTGTAAGGAAACCTGACCGAATGCGTCTTCGGTTCTGAGATAGAGCGAAATCGTGTGGCCGAATATCTGTTCATAGATCTTGGCGGCAAGGTCCAGCGGACCGATCAATCGGACCGGCAGGTCATCGACCTTGCATCCGGCGATCTGGAGTTCCGGTTTCTTCAGGACTTCTTCCGCTGATGCCTCGTTTTCCGGGTCTTCCGCCATCCGGTGCGTGAGCTTGATGGCGAGGCCGGCTCTTGTCCTTCGGTCTTCAGCCATTTCGGCTCCAAGTCCGGAGACTTGAGCGGCGGAGCTCAAATAGCGGGCTTCGGTCAGTTCGAGCGGCGTCAACGTAATGGGGGCCGTCAACGTGAAACGGCACCTGACTTCTCCTCTTCGCTCTCGAAACACCGCTTCAAGGGGCGCGTGTCGGTTGATCCTGATGCCTGCGCGAAGGTTTGCATCGCCATATTTGGGAGAAATGCGCGCCAGTACCATGGAAGGAATTGGAGCCAGAGCTGTCGGATAGAGTTGTTCAAGCAGGCTGGACGTGAACTCAGAGAATTCGTGCTTCATCTTGAGTTGAACGCGTGCGGCCAGAAAAGCTGTCCCTTCCAGGAGGCCCGATAACATCGGGTCCGACCTATCTTCCAAAAGTCCGCCCAGGCGTTCGGCAACCGCGGGATAGGCTTCTGCGAACGCAGCGCCTTGCTCACGCAGGTAGATAAGTTCCTGATTGTACAGATCCAGAAATTCTCGGTTCATGCGGATGCCCCGATTATCTTTATTCGGCCGAAGGAAGGATCGACGTCAGCAATGAACTCACTGCCGACCCTGACCGGGTCACAGCGAATTTCAGCCTTGATCAGAAAGCGGACCTTGAAGGTTTCATCGCTTGTGCTTTCATCGCGCGCGACCTGAAGGGTTCGAGGGTCCATTCTAGGTTCGAAGCGTATGAGAGCCTGCCGGATATCCTCAGCAAGCTGGTCGATGCGAATGGTATCGACGACATGGACGGACAGGTCTGGCAATCCGTAATTCAGAATGGAGTTTTCTACATCCGGGTAGTCGGAAAGCGACTGCGTGGAGTTGAAGTTCACGGTGTTCAGAAGAGCTTGCAGGTCCCGGCGAACTTCAGCGATCAAGGTATGTTCTGAAATCCCGTGCGCGCGCGACAATCTACGACCCGATTTGAGCTTCTCTCCATCTGCTGTTTCGTTTTGGCGGGACTGAGCGGCCTTGTAGTCCGGGTCATCCAGCGCCCGGAATGCCCACATCAGCGGAGATTGCATTTTGACTTTTGATCTGGCCATCGGCTAAGCCCCACCTGGTGCAGAGTAGTCCGGAAACGAGGGGGACGCAGTCAGGTTGCGATTGCGCTCTTGCAGCGCGCCTCGGGCATCCGGAGAAGGAGTTGCCGCCGCGCTGAGCGCGGCGGCCGGAACCAGGGGTGTTCCTACTTCTTCTCGTTTGCCGCGATGTCCCAGGCAAACTCGGGCGCTGCGCCTTTGGAGCCATCCGGTTTCTGTTCCGTATAGATATATTTGTACTCACCGAAGTTCAGCGTCAGGTTTTCGGTGATACGGTCTTCGGAGCCTGCACCGCCACTCGAGATGCTTGTGACAATGATGTCCTTCATCTCGATCTTGATGTACTCAAGCGGGCTGTCGCCAGCCGCCTTGCGAACGAAAAGCGTGCATTTGTTGATGTGCTTCCCGGTGGACAGATGTTGCAGAAGAGCCGGCGTCGACTTGTCGACGTATTTTGTGAGGCTCAAGTCCTGAAAATGTGCCTTGCCGGAGCCGGAGCCGCTGCCCATGTGCGTTGTGCCGGACTGCGATGCTCCCCAGGACCAGGCCAGAACGTCGATCTCGTCCTTGTGGGTTTTGTCCTGAGCTTCACCCGGAATGCCTTCAATTTTCAGAAAATAATCTACAGCCATTGTAATAGATCCTTATGGTTGCGTCTGGCCAAGGATGCACTCTTGGCGGTCTTCAGTTGTGTTTTGACAACTAACTCGGACCCTTCGGTCCAACCCTTTGGACGTATTTGCGTCTCGTTAGAACCTCCACCCGGAGAACCCGGGTTGCATCTCGACAGATGCCTGCCGGTGGGCGAGGACCGCCCGACCGGCAATTCTCACACTCAGTTACCGTCTTGCGGGATTCTGGAGGCCAGGCTCATGCCAATATCCATGCCTTCCAGCTGGTAATGGGGGCGAAGGAAAAACTGGGCTCTGTAGTAACCGGGGTTTTCCTCGTCCTCGACAATCGTAACCTTTGCTTCCCGCAACGGTTTGCGCGCCTTGGTTTCCTCGGTGGAGTTGTCCGGATCACCGTCGACGTAGTCCATGATCCAGTCGTTGAGCCACCTTTGCAGCTGAGCAGTTTCCTTGGTCGAACCGATCTTGTTGCGGACCATGACTTTCAGGTAGTGCGCGAAACGCGTGGTAGCGAACATGTACGGAAGGCGCGCGGACAGGTTGTCTGAAGCTGTTGCGTCTTTTCCGTCCGGTCCCGAGAACTGCCGCGGTTTGAAAACCGATTGCGCTCCGAGGAAAGCCGCCTGATCCGTGTTCTTGCGATGAATGAGCGGGATCAGTCCGAGACGGGATATTTCATGTTCCCGACGATCGGAGATCGCAATTTCGGCCGGGCACTTCTGGTCTACGCCACCGTCATCGGTCTCAAAGACATGCGTCGGCAAATCTTCGACCAGGCCACCGCTTTCAACACCACGGATTCGAACGGTCCAGCCATATTCCTTGTATGCCCGGTTAATGTTTGCGGCCATGGCATAGGCGGAGTTCATCCAGGAATAATTGTCGTGATTGTCCTCACTGAATTCTTCTTCAAAGGAAAACTCCTCGACCGGGTCGGATTTCGCGCCGTACGGTTGGCGGGCCAGGACGCGCGGCAACGACAGGCCTAGGTACCGGGCGTCTTCGGATTCCCGCAAGGTGCGCCACTGAGCATGGATCTCAGTGTCGAAGATCTTGGACAAGTCGCGCTTGGCGGGTAGTTCTGTCCAGCTCTCCATCTGCATCAGTTGCGGGTTTGCCGCCGCCAGGAACGGAGCGTGTGCAGCCGCGGCGATTTTCGCCATGCCGCGCAAGACGGTGATGTCCTGAGGCTCATAGGAAAACTCATAGTCGCCAACAAGACAGCCGTAGGGTTGGCCGCCGAGCTGGCCGAACTCCGCCTCGTAGATCTGCTTGAACAGGGGGCTTTGGTCCCACTTTGCGCCTCGGTAGCTCTTGAACACGCCGGCCAGTTCGGACTTTGAAATGTTCAGAAACTGAAGTTTCAAGGTTGCGTCCGTTTCAGACTGGTGAACCAGGTAGTCCAGCCCGCGCCAGGCGCTTTCCAGTTTCTGAAAGGCCGGTGCGTGAATGATTTCATTCACCTGGGAAGTCAGTTTTTCATCAAGCTTGGCGATCATCTCGTCGATGGTGTCGTAAACATCGTCCTTGATCAGCGCCTGATCGGACAAAGCTTCTTCCAGGAAGGTCGACATGGCATTGTCGACAAGCTGGTTAGCCGTCTCATTTTCGCTCTTGATCCTGAAATTCTGCTTCAGGATGGATGCGAATTCCTCGGGACTTTTTTCCGTTGCTTCCGCGCCGGCTGCTTCACTGCTTTTTTGGGCGTTGGTGTCTGTGTTGCTCATTTACGCCTCCTGCGTGTCGCCATCAGCCTCGGCGCCATCACCGGACTGCGCTTTGTCAGTATCCATTTTCTGCGCAAGCGCCTGCATCAGGGCCGGATCTCTTGTCAGCTCTTCAAGCTGGCTGATCGCCTGAACGCGGCCGTCCATCATGGTGCGAAGGGCTGCAAGGCTTTTGCGAGCGTCCAGGAGTTTCTTCAGGGCAGGTACCTGTTCAGCGACTTTGCCCGGGGTGAAGTCATCCATGCTCTTGAAGCGGAGCTGGACACTCAGCTTGGTATTGTCTTCGCCGGACAGAGTGTCCTTGACGGTGAAGGATGTACCGGGTTCGATGGCCTCCATCCGCTTGGTGAAGTTGTCCATATCGATATCCAGTAGCTTGCGCTCGTCGATATCTGATTTTTCAACGCCGGGATTGTCACCGGACAAGTCCGCCATAATGCCCATGACAAAAGGCAGCTCGACCTTCTGTTCCGCATCAAACGGATCTTCATAGAAAATGTGGACCCTGGGTGGTCTATTGCGCTTGATGAAGCTTTGCCCGCTATTCGATGCCATTGTACTTGCCTTTCGTGTTTTTGACCTTGGAATAAACACGGTCAAACTCAGTCAAATACTCGCGCAAGTCGCTATGCTTGTTGTTTATATTTTGAATCTGCGCTTTGTTTTGTTGTTAAATATGTACTTCTAAAATTCGTGATGAGAAGTGATCGCAGTCACACGATCGTTGGTTTGAAAAAATCTTTAATTATTGAGGACCTGTTGAGCGATTATGTCAAGGAGGAAGCAGGGAACTCTAGGTTAGGTTTTTCTTTTTGTTGTTCCAGTATTTACGCTAATCCTCCTCAGCTCTCAAAAAGAGGTTCAGGAGGCCGGTAAACGATCCGGAGCTCATGTTTTGAGCTTCATCCAGTAAAAGTGGGATCGGGCTCGTTGGCTCGTTTGAGGAAAAATAGCCTTTCACGGAAGCTATGCCCTTCATTGCATCGGATCGGCTCTCGATCACCATGACCGAAAAGTCATCGATGTCGCCCAGATCGCTGCCGGCGCTGTCATTCAGGTCTACGAGGCGGTCGTTGGATAGCTGCAGGCCGCTTGTGCCCAGCAGAAGCGCGACCTCGTCGAAACGTCTCGGCATCAGGATCTTCAGCGCGTCCAGATAGGATTTGCCGACAAGGCCGCGTGCCTCTCTCACCAGAAACAGGGCAGGGTGAGAGGGTTCCCGCGATGCGAAGTAGTCTTCAACAGCCTCGAGGATGAGTTTTGCCTGTGCGGCATTGCGAATGTCGGCCGGTGTTGCAGTTTCAGGTTCCGTGTCTTGACCTGCGCTATCGCCTGGCGCGTCTGCGCCATCTTCAGCACTTTCACCGGTTTGGCGGCCCAGCCGTGTCTTCAATTCACCGCCCATCTCCTGAACGAGAATTCGGATCTTCTCGTAATCCGGTGCAGTTGCCTTCGCATCTGCTTCCTTGAGCTTCAGGGCGCAAATGTCGGAAATGGTGTTGAGCTCCGCCTCAAGGTCCGCGAGGTCGGTCAGTACTTCGTCGATGATGTCCTGTTCCAGTTCTCCGGAGGTGAGGGCAGCTTCAATCGCTCCGAGCGAAATAGTGGTTTCGTCGTCGCGCGGAGTGATGGCGCCTGTGGCAATCTGCAGGTTTCTGTAGCTTATGGGCCCACTTCGCCGCGTCTTGAGGAGCGGCGCGGCTTCCAGGGGAAGGACCACCGTTGGCCTGTTGTTCAAGGCTTCCAATGCTCCCATCCTCTCCATATGCCCGAAATCGGCATCAACCGGATGGACGTCGTCCCAGTGGTTTTCCAGCAGTTGACGGATAATTCTGACTGCGTCTGCGAACAGGTGAAGTTGACCGCTCAGAATGCCGAACTGCGCGAGCATGACGAGCAGGCGCAAATCCCTGGATTGCTGCAAAAAGCCATCCATTTGCTGAAAAATGTCGGTGAAATCGATTTCGGATCGATCGAACTCGCTGAAACGTTCCGGGAGTGTTTCCTCACATGAGTCGAGCAGAGCGGCAAATGCAGGTTCCGTGTCATACAGATCGGGTCCGCAACCGCCGCCCGGAGAGATTTCGGTGCCGAATTTTTCAGGATCGAATTTCATTCCTGCCCCCAACCAGCAATATGTTTCAACCAGCTCAGTTCAGCCGTGTTGTGCCCGATCCTGTCTCCTATTCAAGAACCAGCTTGCTTTCGACGCGACGGTTCGACGGATCGTTGATGTCGGCGACTTTGGGGCGTGTTTTGCCATAGCCCACGGTCTTCAGCCGGTTTCTTTCAACACCCAGGCCGACAAGGAACTCGGTAACCGCTTGCGCGCGGTCTTCGGAAAGACGCTGGTTATAGGAAAGGGAGCCGATGCCGTCGGTATGGCCTTCGATGACGAACGTGGCGTTGTTCAGATCCGGATCGGCGATACCCTTGGCGAATTCCCGGAGATTGGCTTTCGCAACAGGGCTGAGGCGTGCGGATGCATAGTCGAATGAAACCAAGAGATTGAAGCCTTCATCAATCGCTTTGGTTTCCGGGTCGACAACCAGTGTTTCGGATCCGGGCTGTGTCGGTGTTACGGCCACTTGGCCGCCGGAATTCCCGGCTTCCTTGGCGTTGCATTCGTCACGTGTTCCGATGCAAAGGGCGCGGGTTGTGCCGGCCGGTTTCAAGGACCGGGTCTTGAGTTGCTTGAAGTGCTTGCTGACTTCATCCGCGGAGTAGGTCGCATCCTGGGCAATGGCCGTATTCAGCCCGGTCGGAAAGGCAACAAGGGCGAGCGAAAGCGCGGTTGTCACAGTTCCCGTCCAGAGCGCAGACCGGCGCGAACAGGTCTTTTCGGATCGGTGAAAAATTCGGGTCACGATTCAGTTCCTCCTGTCTGGAGTTGCGAAAATGGTTTCGCATCAAGCTTCAAAAATCATCGTGCCATATCTAGAAAATATTTATGTGGCGAAAGTCACTAAAGTGCGTTTTGATATCAGTATGGCTTGTTCAATGGAATTGGCAAGTGAATATGGATTTTATGACTATAATAAGCAGGTTAAATAGTTAAGGTTGAAGATATAAATTAACTATACAATTGCGGAAAGGTGATTTCTACGCTTGGTTAAGAGTGTGGGTGGTGTTTAAAGTATTTGCAACAATTGTGTTGTTGAGCACATTATTTTTTGCGGAGACGCCTTAGGAACTGTCTTGAGAACGCAGTTTTATCGTTCCCGGACAGAAACCGCCGTACTTCCGAGGAGAGCTTCGTGGCCCTAGGACAACTCAGACAAGCAAACCGGATGGCCGAACTGAACTCGGTCTTTGGCAAGGATGAGCTTTCGCTGGTCACGGTGGAGTGCGACGAAGGTCTGAGCGATGATTTTGAAGTCCGTCTGGAAGTCGTCAGCCAGCAGGAGGATCTGGATTTTGATCGTGCGATTGCGACGCACATGACTGTAAAGGTGGCGACCAACAAAGGGGACATCCGCTACTTCGATGGTCTATTGACCGACGCTAGGTGGATGGGGCACCGGGGGGCATACTACGTATACAAGCTGACCTTGCGTCCCTGGTTCTGGTTGTTGACGAAAAACGCCAATTGCCGGATTTTCAAAGACAAGTCTGCTCCCGATATTATCTCGGAAGTTTTAGGCGCACACGACTTTGCCGATCATCGCAAAAAACTCACGGAAAGCTACGATCCGATCCACTATTGTGTGCAGTACAGGGAGTCGGACTACGACTTTTGCCGGCGCTTGATGGAGGAATTCGGGATCTCGTATTTCTTCGAGCACAAGGATGGCAAGCACACGATGATCCTTGCCGATGCCAAATCATCCTACAGCGCGATTGAAGGCGATCCGTCAATTCCGTTCATCCCGATCGGCGGTGACAGTCAGAGGGATGAGGAGCATCTCTACCACTGGATCCCGAGCCGCAAATTTCGTACCGGCAAGTTTGCCGTCAATGACTATGACTTTGAAAAGCCGAGCGCGTCCCTGGAAGCCGACAAGGATGCCGGTTCAGCCTACAGGGCCGGATCGCTGGAGCATTATGACTATCCCGGCCGGTACACGGAAAAAGACAAAGGCTCGAAATACAGCAACATCCGACTGGAAGCGGAACAGGCAGCTGACAGGCGCGTCGAATCGGCCGGCGAAGTTCCAAGACTATATGCCGGTGGGTTGTTCACGCTGAAAGACCATCCCCATGGTCCGCAAAACAAGGAACATCTTGTCGTGCGGGCAAGCCACCAGATTATTGCCGAACAATACAGGACCGGAAGCGGTGGTGCCCAGGGTGAAGCTTATACCGGGACATATGACGTTCTTTCAGTCGATATTCCGTTCAGGACCCCGGCGACGACGAGGAAACCGTATATTCCCGGTCCGCAAACGGCAAAAGTCGTTGGTCAGGGGGAGATCGACGTCGACGAATTCGGTCAGATCATGGTCGAATTCCACTGGGACCGAGACAAGACGCAATCCCGCCGTGTACGCGTTGCACAGGTTTGGTCGGGTAAGAACTGGGGTGGCATCTACATTCCACGTGTCGGTCAGGAGGTGATCGTCCAGTTCCTGGAAGGTGACCCGGACCAGCCGATTGTGATCGGTACGGTCTATAATGCGGAAAACATGCCGCCTTACTCCCTTCCGGGAGAGAAGAACAAGGCTGGAATAAAGTCAGACTCAACGGTCGGCGGCGGTGGATACAACGAGTTGGTTCTTGATGACTCAAAAGGTCAGGAACAGATCGGCATTCATGCTCAAAAGGACATGGATACGGTTATCGAAAACAACGAAACGCTGCACGTCAAGAATTGTCGCGATACGAAGATCGATGTGGATCGAACCGAAAAGGTCGGCAAGAACACCACCGAGAAAATCGGCATGAACTGGAAAGTGACAGCCGGAACAAAGATCGAGTTCATTTGTGGCGCCAGCAAGATCGTCATGACACCTTACTCGATCAAGATCTCTTCTCCGATGATTGATGTCGCTGCCTCGGGTAAACTGACGGCCAAAGGCACAATGACCGATGTGAAAGGCAGTGCGCTTTTGAAACTGAATGGTGGAATAGTTCTGATCAACTAACGCGTTGGCTGTGCTCAAGTGAAGGCGAGGGAATGATCTGATGGGATCTCGTATCCGCTTTACCAAGGCAAAACAGGTTTTCGAAGCCTATCCGGACCTGAACGAAACGGTGCTTGAACCGTCTGAACTCGCGGGGCCGGAAGATTATGTCGTTGAGTTGCAACAGAGCGATGCCCCGTTAACGGCGCTTGCCTATTTCGCCCATGCTCTGCCAAAGCGCGAAGCCGTCTGGTGGGGAATGAAATGTGTTTCCGGACTTGATCGGAACCAGAGTGAAAACGACAGGAAACTCCTGGCCCTTGCAGAAAACTGGGTTCGGGAAGGAGACGAGGAAGCCCGGGCCAAGGTGCATGCGGCCGCGGAGGCAACCAAGGCAGACAGCGCTTCGGTCTGGATCGGCCGGGCAGCCGGCTGGTCGGGCGGTTCCCTGTCACCCCTTCCGGACCAAAGGGTTGAAATGCCAGAAGGCCTGACGGCAAAGGCCGTGAATGCCGCAGTGTTGATTGCTCTTGGTGAGCTCATGCCCGAAGAGCGCGACAAAGCGTTCGGAAATTGTCTTTCAGCGGGTCTGTCCTTCGCTGGTGGCGGGAACATGCCGTCTGTCAGTGTTTCTGGACAGCCTTCGGCTCAGTCCTAGATATTTGGGGGGGAACTGCGGGAATGCGCATCACACTCCAGATAGAAAACGTGGACCGGTTGGAGACCGGTGGTCAGGTGTCCTACAGCTGCACCGACCGAGGTTTCGATATTGGCCGGCATGAGCATCTCGACTGGAGCTTGCCCGATCCTCAAAGAATAATCTCGGGCAAGCACTGCGAAGTCCGTTTCGAAGACGGCCAGTTTGTCCTCTATGACATCTCAACAAACGGTACTTTCCTGAACGGCAGCCCGAACCGTCTGGACAGAGCTCATGTGTTACGCCCGGGCGACCGGCTCATGATTGGCGACTATGTCATCGCGGTCTCCCTGGAAAATGAGGAAAGTGCAGGCGCTGGTTCCATCGCCGGTCATGCAGCATTGCATCAACCTCAGTCACAGCCCTGGGACACTCCGTCCGGTGCAGCCCCGGCGCCATCAATGGAACCATCGTGGCCCGAACCGTCGTCATCACCACCGCCGGGTGAAGGAAACCCTTGGGGTGCACCTACCGTCGGTATGGAGGGGCGTCATGCGCCCCCTTCGTCCGCTCCAGGTATCGGCACTCCTGCTGATGACGTGTGGGGCTCTCAGGGACATGGTTGGGGCCATTCCGATCCGTCGCTTTATGACCGGCAGTCTCCGCCTGCCTCTGACGGTGGACCGCGACCTGCACAGGCAGATCCTCTCGATCACCTCGCGCAGCAACCACTTTTGCATGAACCTGCCGTCGTTACACATAGTCCATTGCCTCAGCACGGAAATGCGGCATCAGCAGCTCATCCATCTCCCGAAGCTCAAGACGGAGAAGCCAAAGCACCGGAACCACTGTTCAAGATGCCGGACCTGGCTGACGATACTCCTGCGACCAAGGAAGCTTTGGCTGATGTCGAGAGTGCCGGGTCTCCAGAGCGAGAGGCCGCATCACCGTTTCCGGAAGCTCCTGGCTGGTCACGACCGGAGAGTGCGGAACTTTCTTCCGTCGAAGAAAACCATGCTGCATCTGCTGGAACAGGGCGTGCGCCGCAAAATGCTTCCTTGAAGCCGGAGATCTCCATACCGCCCGCGGAGGTTCCGCAACCGATAACCGAAGACGAAACACCACCCGCGCGTGTATCGGCGGGCGATATCGACATCTTGAAGGCATTTGCGGATGGAGCTGGAATACCGGTCGGCGTTCTGGAAGGGCGGGAGCCTGAGGAATTCGCTCGTGAGCTTGGCGGCATACTTCAAGAGGTGACCTCGGATCTGATGGGGCTCTTGCAGGCGCGCAGTCAGGTCAAGGCAATGACACGAAATGCCAACCGCACGCTGATCAGTCGAAGTGGCAACAATGCCTTGAAGTTCTCGCCAACGCCTCAGATGGCGCTCCAGACAATGCTCGGCCAGAACGCAGAAGAAAACGGTTACCTGCCATTGGCCAAAGCAATGACGCTGGCCTTCAAGGACATAAAGAAGCATCACGTATGGACCTACGCGGCCATGCAGAAGGCCGCCGCCCGTTTTGATGCGACTTTGTCCCCAAGCGCGGTCGAAGGCGAAGGGCAGGTTTCAAAAAGTGCATTCGGCAACCAGAAAGCCAAGCTCTGGGATCGGATGCAGGAGCGTTGGACCTCTCTGTCGGGGGCTTATGACGACGGGGTCGTCGGCGTGTTCACGCAGTACTTTACGGAAAGCTATGAGGAATTGAGCAGCGACGGTTCGGAACAGGCCGGCGGCGAAATTGATTAAAGACGTTTGAACTGAAACCGCGCGAATGCGCGGCATGAATAAGGAGCAGTGCCTTTATGTCGTGGTATAGCAAGGTTGCATGGACCGAAGGCCTGTTTTTACGGCCGCATCATCTTCAGCAGAGTGACCGCTATGTGGAACACCTGCTGGATGAGAGGGTTCGGTTTGCTTCTCCTTATCCCTGGGGATTTTCCGATATCGAAATTGATCAGGACGTCGGGCAGCAATGCCGGTTCGCTCTTCGCCATGGCCGAGGGGTCTTTGCGGATGGGACGGTGTTCAATTTCCCGGCGGACGGCACGCCGCCCCCTGCAATCGATGTTCCCGAAGATGCCGCCGGGCAGATCGTCTGGCTTGGCATTCCCGAGACGACGGTCAATGCGGTTGAAGTTGCCAACGGTCGAGATGATGCAGCAACCCGATATGTTCAGGGGAGGGAAACGATCATCGATTCCACGTCTGCGATCAGGCAGGAAGAGGAAATCGATGTTGCCCATCCGCGGCTGACCTATTCCATTCGTTCAACACCGCATCCCGGCCAGGTGTGCCTTCCGGTTGCCCGGATCACTGAAATCAAGGACCGCATCGTCATAACAGACGGAACCTTTGCGCCTCCGGTTCTGGCGTGTCACGTCCATCCCGTCGTAACCGGATGGATTGATTCCGTGATCGGTTGGGTCGAACGGAAACTGAGCGAACTTGCGCGATACGCAGCCGACACATCAGCAGGTGGCGGACTGCAGAATTTTGACTATCTGACATTGCAGATGCTGAACCGGATACATCCTCAACTGATGCATTTGCGAAAGTCGGGATATGTGCATCCGGAGAAGCTCTATTCGGAGTTTCTCCAGCTGGCCGGTGAGCTCGCCACATTCGCGACGGAAGAGCGCCGGGCCAGAAACTATCCCATCTACGACCACGACAAGCTGCACGAGGTTTTCAAACCGGTCCTGGCCGACATTCAGGCATTCCTTTCAGCCGGTTATGATCGCAGGGCAATACGCCTGCCGCTGGAACAGCTCGCACCGAATGCTTTCAAGTCGACGATCGTGGATCGCAACCTGTTCTCACAGGCAAGCTTCGTTCTGGAAGTCGCGGCCCGGCGTCCGCTCACGGAAATTCAGAACGAATTTCCACGGTTGTTCAAGGTCGGACCATTCGGTCAGATGCGCCAGATCGTTTATTCGAACCTGCCCGGAATTCCATTGATCCATATGCCGGTTCCTCCTGCGCAAATTCGCGCGTTGACCGACCGAGTCTATTTCAGGCTCGACAAGACGACGCCGCTCTGGCGCGAGTTCAGTCAGGATTCTGCAGTCGGCTTGCAGTTCTCCGGCAACTGGCCGGACCTGCAGCTCGAGTTTTATGCCATTCGGGAGGGGCGCTGATGTCGGACAACGACGACCCCTTTGGTGTTTCGAAGCGAAAGGGCAAGACAATCGTCCGACCCAATCCCGGTGGGCGGTGGAGCGAGACGCAGCCCTCAGATGCGCCTCAGCAACCGCAGCAATCTCCCGTCCCGCCAGGTCAGACTGCTCCTGGACCTGCAGCGCCGGGACAACCACCACCTCAGGGCTCAACGCCTGATCCTTGGCAGGGCGGCGGCAATGCCGGGCAGGACCCGTATGCTCCGACCCCGACCGGTTATGAGTACGGGCAGCAAAAAGCACCGGACTTGAGAACGCCGCCGGAAAGCGGACAGCAGCAACCACCACCAGCCGCATCCGGGAACGCCGGTCAACTGGCGCAAACTCCCGATATCAACCAGATCCGCGTAGCAAACAGGAACCCGGTCTCCCGCGCAGCTGCACCGCTTCTCCTTCTGCTTGGCAGATTGCACCTGACCATGACGGATGCGCAGTTCGATGCTCTGATGCGCGACGTCTACAACGCCATCAAGACGTTCGAAAAGGAACTGCGCAGTGCCGGGATCACTGATGACCAGATCCGGTCAGCCGCCTACGCCCTTTGTGCGACCTCAGACGATATTGTTCAGAACCTGCCGTCGGCCGGGCGACATCAATGGACGCAGTATTCGATGCTGACGCAGTTTTTCGGTCAGGCGACTGGAGGCGTCGAGTTTTTTCAATTGCTGGATAAGGCAAAGCAGGATCCGGGTAGAAATTACGGCGTACTGGAAGTCATGCATGCCTGCCTGTCTCTGGGCTTCTATGGCAAGTACAGGGCCATTCAGGGAGGACAGCAGGGACTGGAGAGAGAGCGCAGGGATCTTCATGAAATTCTGCGACGCGTACGTCCCCGGCCAGGCGATGATCTGTCCCCACACTGGCGCGGACTTGAGCTGCTGCAAAAGCGGACTGGGTTTTCCGTTCCAATCTGGTCGGTGGCTGCGATTGCGGCGGCGCTGCTGCTTGGCGGTTACGTGACCTTGATGCTCTTGCTGGCCAGCGGCAGCGAGGTTGTTGCCAGCCGGGCCGCCGCGCTCTATCCCACCGGCCCGGTCGAACTGGCGCGCGAAGGCTATCAGCCAAAGCCACCTCCGCCTCTGCCGCCAGCAGACGAGGCGCCGATAGATACGCTTTCCGCACAGCTCGCGGGGCTGGAAGGACTGGAGATCGCGCAGGCGGGGCCGGCGATCATGTTGCGCATGCGTGCGCAGTTTGATGTCGCTGCGGCAACGCTGCGTCCCGAATTCCAGTTGCTGGTCGAGCAAGTCGGCAAAACCCTCGATGACGTCGATGGTGAAATACTCATCGTTGGTCATACGGACAGTGACCCGATCCGCAACAATCCTCGGTTTCCTTCTAACTGGCATCTTTCTGTTGAACGAGCGAAGTCGGTCGCTGCCGTGATGCAGTCCATTCTGCAGACACCTGAGCGCGTTCAGGTCGAGGGCCGGGGGGCTGATGAACCGATCGCTCCCAATACAAACCGGGAAGGCAAAGCGCTCAATCGCCGTGTTGAAGTTTTTTTGAAACCGCCGCCCAAGGGGCTGGTGATCGATAACTGAAGCAAGTCCGGGGCAACCGAGGAATAAGGCAATATCCATGAAATTCTGGCTCGGAAATACGGCGGTTTTGATCGGCATTCTTGCCCTGGTTGCATTGGTGTGGTTCGGAGGACCATTCCTTGCGATCGCCGGCGTGCGCCCGTTTGAACCTTTGTGGGTGCGTCTGCTTCTGATCTTTCTCCTTGTAGCGACAATCGGCGGGTGGACTGCCTATCGCATCTACAAACGAGTTGCCGCCAATCGCGCACTGGAGCGTGAAATTCTTGAACCTAAGGCAAGCGAGGAAGACCTTCAGATCCTTTCTGAACGAATGAAGGACGCTCTGAAGACGCTCAAGACCGCAAGCGGCAATTCAAGAACGTACCTCTACGATCTGCCCTGGTATCTGATGATCGGACCACCAGGGGCGGGCAAAACAACAGCACTGATGCATTCCGGTCTTAAGTTTGCGAACGCCAGAGGCAAGGGTGAAGCCCAGAAACTGGAAGGTCTCGGCGGTACGCGCTTTTGCGATTGGTGGTTTGCGGAAAATGCGGTTCTGATCGATACGGCCGGACGCTACACCACTCAGGATTCCGACGAAGAACATGATCGCGAAGCCTGGCTTGGTTTTCTCAACATTCTTCGAAAAGCCCGCCCGCGCCAGCCGGTCAATGGCGTGATGGTTTCAATCAGTCTGGAAGACCTGATGACGCTGTCGGATGCTGAGTTGAAGCAGCACACCGACGCCATTCGGTCACGTCTGATTGAGCTCTACAAGACGTTGAAAATCGATTTCCCGGTTTATGTCATCTTCACAAAGGCGGACACGGTCGCCGGGTTTATGGAGTTCTTCGGATCTTATCCCGAAAGCCGCCGGAATCTCGTCTGGGGAGCAACGTTCCAGACGCGTGAAAAGACAAAGAACATGGTCGCCGATACGCCGGCAGAATTTGATCTTCTTGTCGAACGATTGAATGAGG
Source organism: Roseibium sp. SCP14 (assembly GCF_040329475.1). Classification (NCBI taxonomy): domain Bacteria; kingdom Pseudomonadati; phylum Pseudomonadota; class Alphaproteobacteria; order Hyphomicrobiales; family Stappiaceae; genus Roseibium; species Roseibium sp. SCP14. The sequence goes on along the minus strand of NZ_JBDZYH010000003.1, from coordinate 860,281 downwards.
AAATGGCGGACAGGCTTCAAGAGGAACCCGATCCGCGAGCACGTCTGATGCTGTTCGGTTTTCCGACCCAGATCGCCGCATTGAAGGACCGCGTCTCGGGTTTTCTGAATGCGGTTTTCGAGCCAAGCAGGTACTATCCCAACGCCGTTCTTCGAGGATTTTACTTTACTTCGGGCACGCAGACGGGAACCGCAATCGACCGGGTTATTGGCTCGATGAGCCAGGCATTTGGGACTGCCTACCAGGCGGCAGCCTTGTCAGGGCAGGGCAAGAGCTATTTCCTTCGTGACCTGCTGAACAAGGTGATCATCGGTGAAGCAGGTTGGGTAACACACAACCGTCAGGCGGTACGAATGGCGACGGCAGCGCGAATTGCGGCATATGCGGCGATTGTGCTGGTAACCGTCGGTCTCGGCAGCCTCTGGGGGATCAGTTATCTCAACAACCGGGCTTTGATCGATGAAACCGCGAAGGCGGTGGCTGCGGTCAGTGCGGAGGGGGAAGGTGTTCTGGATCAGAGGGTCGTGCGCGATGACAGCCTGCGCGATACAGCCTACATCCTGTCTCTCCTGCGCAGCCTGCCTGCCGGTTACGATAGTCGTAACGATCCGATACCCTTGACGGAACAGTTTGGTCTCAGCCAAAGAGAACGGTTGGAAGCTGCAGGCGTCACCTCCTACCGAAGCGGATTGGAGCGGCTGCTGCGCCCACGCTTGCTGCTCAGGATCGAAGAGCAGATGACTGAAGTGCTCGACAATCGGACCGGCCCGGGCGGTCAGGATATCGACACCCTCTACAACCTTGCCAAGCTTTACAGAATGGTCGCTGGTGACGCTCCTGAGATTGACAAGGATCAGATCAGGAATTCGTTCCGCGCCGATTTTCTGCAAAGTTTCCCGAGCGCACAGGGGGAGGTGCTGCGGAATGAACTCAACACCCATGTCTCGGCGATGCTGGACATGGACTTTGGCGGAAATGTTCTGACCGATCAGCTGGACGGGGTGCTCGTTGCTGAAGTCCAGCGGGAACTTGCCCGGGTCAGTCTGTCCGAGAGAGGTTATGCGTTGCTGAAATCCCGGGCGAAAGGGCTCGCCAGCGAGGATTGGATTGCCGAGCAACGCGGCGGGCCGGACATGGAGACCGTGTTTGAAACCGAAAATGGCGACACGCTCGATACCGTCGTGGTCGACAAGTTTTTTACCTATCCCGGTTTCCACTTGTCTGTTCTTCCCAACCTTGCAGGTATTCGAGAAGAGCTGGAACGTGACCAATGGGTCTTCGGCGACATAGGTCAGGCAGATGCCTTTGCCGACCAGTATCAGTCGCTGCCTGCAGAGATATTGACGCTCTATACGAGAGACTTCATTGCCGCATGGGAGCAGGCACTTGGAAACCTGAAATTCAAGTCGATGCGCAATGACAAACCACTTTACACAACGTTACAGGCGGTTTCGGCGCCGACATCTCCTGTCGTCCAGCTTCTTGAAAGCATTCGAGGAGAAACGCTCCTGACCCAGGATATGTCTGCCGAAGGGCTTGCCGGATCTCTGTCAGGAAACAGTGCCAAGGAAGCCGGCACCGAGGCAGCCCAGAAGGTCTTTCAAAGATATGTTCTGGATACTTCCGGTGGCCTGAAGCGGATTGGCCTGGAAGCGGGGTTGAAGGCCTTGGCGCCGGACGGGGTTTCAGGTGCGTTGGGAGCCGCAACCGGTACCGGCGGTCCGGGCATCATTCCCGGCAAATCGATCGAAGATCACTTCCGGCCCTATCACGTGCTGGTCGAGGGAGAGAACAGCCGCAAGATCGATGCTCTGCTGCTCAACTTCAAGAATATCCTGGACAACCTTCTGATCGTTGCCAACAACCCGCTGCAGAGCGAAACTGCAAACTCGAACGTGCAGATCCAGGCATCGCTGCTGAGAAGCAATGCGACACGTTTCCCGCAGCCGTTCGACAAGCTCCTGCTTCGAGCATCCAAAGAATTCGATGAGGAGTACAAGGAAACGTCGATTACCCAGCTGAACGAAAAACTGAAGTCGCAGGTTGTTGACGCCTGTCGAAGCATTGTTGGCCGGAATTATCCGTTCACCAACGGCCGGTCCGAAGTCGCGATGACGGAGTTCGCCAAGCTGTTTTCGCCAGCAGGAATCATGCAACAGTTCTTCGACCAGAACTTGAAGGGATTGGTTGATACGTCGACCCGGCCATGGAGCTGGAAACCTGAAGTAACCCAGGCGGATCGACTTTCAAACGCAACATTGAGACAATTTGAAAGAGCCGACCTGATCAAACAGGCGTTCTTTCCAACGGGGAACGCATTTCCCTCTATTGGACTGCAAGTCGTACCTCGGGCGTTGTCCCAACAGGCGGATGCGGCCAGTCTCGAGGTGAACGGCAATCTGGTGCTCGTAACGCGCGGTCCGGGTTTCAATGCGGAAATCGAACCGTTGCCTGCAAGTTTCGATTGGCCGAGCAACACGGCAACGCCACGCGTCGTTCTGGTGATACAGCCGGAAGTGCCGGGTTATCGTTCCCGGCAGGAAATTCACGGAGACTGGGCGTTTTATCGGTTTGTTCGTGCCAACAGGGTCAGTTCCGGCCAGAACAAGTTTGTCGTTCGAAAGACGCTGGGTGGGCGGCAGGTCGCATTCACCGTGACGCTCCGCACGAAACCCAATCCGTTCTTCTTGTCCGCGGTTGGCGATTTCAGCTGTCCAACGAGTTTCTGAGATGACTGTTGGGTACTTTGGCAAATTACCGGCGCGTGCTGATTTTGTGACCAATAGGTGTCCAAATGGGTTTTTAAAAGTATGGGAACCGTTCCTGAACGAGGGAATCGCGCGCTCAAGGCTTGATCTGAAAGAAGCCTGGCAGGAGGCATATATGACCATGCCGGTCTGGAGGTTCTGGCTCTCGTCTTGCGTGAGCGGTGGCTCCTTTGAAGGAATGGTGACCGGTGCCGTTATGCCGAGCGTGGACAAGGTCGGCCGCGAATTTCCCCTTACGATCGTTGTGCGGATGGCGGAAGATAAAACCCAAATGGTCGCATCGGAAGACTGGTATTGCGATGTTGAGGCCATTCTTCTCCAAACCCTGGAAGACGGCGCTGAACTTTCCGACTTTCAAAGTGCGGTTGCGCGGCTTGTTGCTCCGGATATCGCTGCAAGACCTTTGATTGCGAAACATTCAACGAAGCTTGCTCCCAGGCTAGACGAGGAGCACAATTTGCAATGCGTATTTTGGTGCGCAGCTGCCGGTTCTCAGGTCGTGTTCGAGTGCGCAGGTCTGCCTCATGCTGAGGAACTCCGATGGTTGTTGTTACCCGAAGATCATCCAGAAACCAGAATGCAATCAGGGAAAGCAGGGAATAACCACGGGCGATTTCAGTCGGAGGACCAGCGGACATGAACCAGGCGGCGAGTGAACTGCTTCGTGGATACGCCGTGGGGCTCACCCATGTCGGGCGGGTGCGCGAGGAGAACCAGGACGCATATTTCATCGATGAGAGCAAAGGTGTCTTCGCGGTCATGGATGGGGCAGGAGGGCTGCAGGACGGTGCAATCGCTTCCGGTCTGGTGAAAAATGCGCTCAATACGATCCATGTCCCCAGAAGCGCGGAAGATCTTCTTGAGCAGTTCGAAGGTCGGGTGATCCTGGCCAAGGAGCAGATAGAGCACGCGTCGCAAAGGGCAAACGGTGCTGCCATGGGAACAACAATTGCCGCGCTTTTGACGTTTGGTGGCAATTTTGCCTGTCTGTGGGCAGGGGACAGCCGCGTTTACCGTCTGCGCAACGGCCAGCTTGAACAGCTGACGACCGATCACACCGAAGCACAGGAGCTTGTGGACCAGAACGTTCTGACGATCGAAGAAGCAAGAACTTATGCGCGTCGTCACATCATAACGCGGGCGATCGGGTCAGGAATCGATCTGGAGCTGGAGCTGGTCTCAGGCAACCTGCGTCCGGGCGATCGTTTTCTATTGTGCTCTGATGGTCTGACGGGACACCTGGATGATACGACGATAGGAACATTTCTCATGAATGCTGCGCCGAATTCGAGCGCAAGAGACCTGTTGAATGGCGCCCTGGAGTGCGGCGGGTCGGATAACGTAACCGTGGTCATTGTCGATATCGATGGCGTTGCTGCAGGAGAAGGAGCCACTCGTAGATGAATGCTTCTGACAATCTCCTTCCACCCGGTACCCGCCTGAACAATCTGTACGAAATCGTCGAGCACATCGCCGACGGCGGCATCGGGACGGTGTACAGGGCCAGAGACATCGAAAGCGGAGATCCGGTTGCGATCAAGGTTCTTCTTGCCACCTTCGCGAAGGATACGATGATCCTGGATCTGTTCAAGCGCGAAGCCAAGATCTTGCGCAAGCTGAAGCATGATGCACTGACGCAGTATTTTGTTTTCGCAAAAGAACCTGATCTGGGAATTTATTATCTGGCGATGGAGTTTGTTGAAGGTCCGTCGCTCAGTACGCGGCTTGAATCCGGCCCTCTGGAACCGGAGGCGGTTTATCGGCTCCTCAAGCGTCTTGGGTCCGCGTTGCAGGCGGTCCACGACCGGGAAGTGATCCACCGGGATCTGTCTCCTGACAACATCATTTTGCAGAATGGCGATGTCGGTCAGGCGAAGATAATTGATTTTGGCATTTCTCGCGCGAATACGGGCGGTCCGACGATTATCGGTGATGGATTTGCCGGCAAGGTCAATTACGTTTCTCCGGAACAGGTCGGCATATTCGACGGAAAGGTCACACCGCGAAGCGACATCTATTCGCTTGGTTTGGTCATTGCCGAAGCCCTGACGGGCAAGCAGATCGACATGGGTGGAACACAGGCGCAGATCGTTGAAAAGCGACGCATGGTTCCCCCTTTGGAAGGCATAGACAATCGCTTCCGGCCACTCTTGGAAGCGATGCTGCAACCGGACCCTGCCAACCGCCCCGCATCGATGTCCGCAATCGCGGAATGGACTCTTGGCGCCCCCATGAACAGTGGCATCACGGACCGGACGATCGTAAAGGCCCCTGTACCCGCGGAAGAGAAGACGGCGACGGATCAGGTGGAGCCTCCGGTCAGATGGGGGCGCCGAGTTCTCGTCGCAATGTCATTGATGGGGTTTGCGGGGCTCGGTGCGGGAGGGGTCTATTTCCTGGCAGGGCAGACCATTCCGGAACAAGACACCAAGCCCGTTCTTGTGGCGGAACCGCGCAAAAACGCGCCATCTATGCCGAAAGTACCTGCGAATGAAAAACAGGTGCAGGGCGCCGGGGGCACAACAGAGCCCGTGGTCACGCCGTCTGAACCTTCCACCACCGATCAATCCGGTGGAAACACACAGCTCGCTGCGAAAAGCGAGCAAGACGAATCGGCCCCCCCGGCGATCACTCCGAATGAAATCAAAGTGGAAGAACCGCTTTCTTCAGAAGATCGAATTCGAAAATTTATCAGCAGTTACCAAGCGGGAGATTGCATGTATCTGCAGCCGATCCAGATTGCCAGTCGCTCGGCCGAAATCGAGGGCTTTGCCTCTCGAACACCTCCCTTTATCGCGTTCGATAGTGATTTTACTCAGTCGCAGGGCTTTGAAGCCAAGATACAGGTCAATCTGGTGACAGACGCACAGTGCCCGGCCATCGCCTTTTTACGGGCGACGCCGCAGGGAAGCGGCAAGACGAAGCTGCTTTTGGATATGCAACGCACCGTTGTTCCAAATGGCAGCAATATGGCCGGTCGAATTTCGGGTTTCAAACCGGAAGCAGGGGAGTTGGGCCTGCTGTTTGTCGGCAGCAAGGGGGAGGTCGTAAACCTGTCACCTTTCCTGCAGACGGATAATGGCGGGGCAGGGTTCGTCGTACCCTTGAACCTCACGACGCCGGTAGAAGAAACTGGTCTTGTCGTTGCGCTGGTTGGCCCGGATGTTGCCTCGCAGATCGCCAGAAGGAAGGACAAACAGGCAAAAGCCTTCTTCACCGACTTGATGCAGGGCGCTACGGTCTTGCGGGCAACTGCAACGACAGTCAAAGTAACCCCTTGATCAACTTGAATTGCGAAGTCGGCTTGAAACGACGAACAAGGCATGAAGCGCTACACGAAACCGATACACCTGCCGAAACCGCTGGTCCATCGACCTGCCGACAGTTCGCTGGCGTTGATAAACGTGGTGTTTCTGCTGCTCCTGTTCCTGCTGGTCGCCGGAACGTTGCGGCCGCCATTGCCGGAGGATTTCGAGTGGGCGGAAACAACGGTCGAAGAAGGCAGTGGCGACATTCAGCGCGCCCTGGTTCTGACAAAGGACGGTGAACTTTGGTTCGAGGGCGAGCCCCTGGATCGCCAGGGCGTCGCGGATTTTCTCAAGAACCTGGGGAACAATGCGGGCCACCTTTCGATCCAGGTCGACAAACGCGCGAAAATGGCGGAAATCGCAAGCCTTGCCGATCTTTTTCAGGCAAACGGTGTCAGGCGACTAACGCTCGTGACCGTCGAAAAGGAACAGCCGTGACTGCGGCAATCTACAACCAAGGCAGTAGTTGGGCGATTCCGACTTACATCTGGCCGGCGGTTCTGGGAGTTTCTGTCGGTGTTCACCTGGCTTTGCTGTTGTATGGACTGCCGGACCTGTCAACGTCAGTCGATGAGCGACAAGATCAGCCAGAGACTGAAGTTGTCATAGAGAGTGGTGGTCTTGAGTTTGACCAGATTACGGTTGTTGAAAGCGTTGCGACCGAAGAACTGAAACCGGAGGTCGCTTCCGTCGTTCCGCAGGCGAGCACCAGTTTGCCGGCACAATCTCAAACAACTGCAGCTCCCGTCAGTCCCGGAAGCATACAAACGGTCCAGCCCGAAAAACCGCAATCTGAACTCTCGAACGTCGTTCAACCTTCCACTGTCGACAGCGTTTCGTCCGCCGAAATTGCCCCTGTACCGGCAGAAAACGTCACGACGCAGAAAGCTGTCGCAGCACCGCAAAGCGTTGTGAGTGTCACGGTGTCACAGTCGGTTGAAGCAACGACGCAAACCGTGTTGCCGTCAACATCAACGCAAGCGGTTTCAGTCATTGAGGCCGTTCCGGTCGAAGTTGACGGGCGCGAAGTGGCAGACGTTTCCGAAACTGAAGTCGTGACTGCCATCACCTCAGTCGGCGAGAGCCTGCAGTCACAGCAGCTACGGCCTGCTTCCAATTCCGAGCAGGTTGTTGGCGTCCCCGTCGCAAGCGCGATCGATCAAGCACAACCTGATGAAACACAGCCTGTGTTGACGACAGCTGTCCCGACAAGCTCGAGCAATACAGCGCCGATCCAATCCATAAACACAAACGTTGCGCCAATGGCTGTTGCACCGATTGCCCCGACCATTCAATCAACAAGTGTTCCGCAGCCGATTTCCGCGCCCTCGGCACAGGTGGTACAGAGTGTGCCGGGCGTATCGGCTTCGATCTCAAGTCCAGATGCCGACGGGGTTTCTGTTCAGTCGGGAGCCGATGCCGTAGAAGCGATACAGCCTCTGCAGCAACAACTAGCCGCCGTAGCACCGTCCGATATCGAAGCCTCGTCATTGGCGCCATCGGAGCCTGAAACGTCAAACGTGCCCTCCGCGCCCATAGCAGGTGAACCAACACTAAATGTCGGACCGGTCGAAGTTGCCAGCATTGATCCGCTTGCCAAGGTGACTGCCTATGTAGCCGGCTACAATGCTGGCGAGTGCTCGCATTTGACGGTTATGGCGGCAGGACCGGACAGTGCGGCGGTGACTGCATTTGGTACCTCGATCCCGGCGTTCATGCAGTTCGACAGGAGATTTGCTGCCGATCAGGGATATGAGGCCGATATCGAAGTAAGGCTGGTGACGCGCCAGCAATGTGCATTGCTTGATGCACCTGGTTTGCTTGCCGGTGTTGAAGCTCCAGGGCTGGTGAACCTTGATGCAACGGTCGTGACAAGCGGGACTCGTGTTTCAGGTGTCATCCAACGGGATCTTCCACTTGGCAGAATCGCGAATGCTGAGCAAGTCGGACTTGAGCTGAATGGCAAAGGACCACCTGAGCTTTATGTGATTGACGACGCGGGTCAAATTCATGATGGACGCAGATATATTCTACCGGAATCCAACGCCGTAACAGCTGGCGGTTGGCGTTTCTCCGTTCCCGTAACGCTGATTTCGTCCGAGCGGCAGGAAACTGCGCTGGTTTTGGCAATATGGAACCGGCCGCATGAAAATCAGCCTCCGCGCTTCGGATCGCTGCCTTCCGGCCACATTTCCGATGTTCTTCAGAAGCCTGGTGTCTATTCGCTGACGGCGTTCAAGGTGTCACGATAGCGCCTGTTGCGGGGCGGCATCCGCCGTGAAAACACCCGTCAAGAGAACTTCAAGTGCTGCGCGTTCCTTTTCCAGCCTGGTTTCGAACCAGGTAACGGCAACGGAGACCGGAATAGCCACGGCAAGCCCGCTTGCAGTAGTCAAAAGAGCAACCCAGATGCCGCCGGCCAGTGTGCTCGGATTTGCGGTAGCACCCGATTCCTGCAAGGCCTGAAAAGTTTCGATCATACCGAGCACCGTGCCGAAAAGACCAAGCAACGGAGCGATCTGTGTTACGAGATCCAACGCTTTCAGCCAGCTGGCCAATGCGAAAAGCCGGTCTGCAGCCCTCGCGGAAATTTCTTCGCGCAAGCGTTCCTCCCGGATGTCGCGGTCCTGAATGGCAAGGGGCTGTTGGTCGAGCCGCTGAATGGCGTCCATGGCGCTACGCACCAGGGCGCCGCAGAGAGACCGGTCTTTCAGCAAGACCTGGGTGGCCTTGGCACGATCACCTGTTCTCCAAAGGGTGACTGCCTGCCTGACCAGGCCATGTCGCCCAACGCGCGCGCTGGAAAACTGGAAAGTCTTGGCGAGTATGACGGCTAACGCTGCGATGGAAATACCCAGGAGGACCAGGACGACCGGCCCGCCCAACTGAAGCAGGGAAGAAGACGACTCAACCATTCAGGTTCTGTTCCTTCATGCTTATTAGGACAATCTTCAGTCGCCAAATTGAATTGAAGTGCGGTTCTTGATCTCAAGCAGGTCCGGGCAGTAGACATCCGTGATGCTTGGTGGCACGCAGTTCAGAACATCGTTTATGTGAAGCCTCGATATGCTGTCGCAGGCCTTCCCAGCCAGGTCGAATTGCAGAACCTTCGTTTTTCCGGCAGAGATCCTGGAGAAGTCCAGCCTAAGGAACTGATCGACCAGTCCCTCGGAATTGAAGGCAACCATTTCGAGGCCAAGCTGGTTCATCGGACGTTCCAGCCCATTCGTTGCAATGACTGAAAGGCGGCAGCCGCCGTCCTGTGTTGGCTGAACGTGATTGAGTTCCAGCCCGATTTTTCCCGAAATTTCCTGCGCTTGAACAGACACTGTCGACGCGGCGAATAAGCAACCAATGACTAAATTACGAACCGAAAAACGCATTAAACTCCCCCAATATGACGTCAGTTGCTTGGGCAGAACGGGGTGGCAGACTGTTGCGCCACAAAGCGCTTCAACTCAGTCATAAGACAGCAATACGGTCCAGTCTTCTGCTCCGTCTGTCTCAATCTGAAAAAAATCCGCTTCTATCAATCCTCGTTGCCAGCACTGATCTCCATCATACAAAACGAATTTTTCTTCGCGAATGCAAAGGGTAATGTCACCGGCGAGGCGGCTTTCGCCAAATCCGTCAGCGACATGAAGGTAGTAACGGGTATTTTTGAGCGGCTCCTGAAGGATCTGGCTGCACGCATTTGACGTGATCGTCCACCATCCTTCTGTGCGCAATCCATCTTCGGTTTCGTAGCCGATCGCAATATTCACCAGATCAACGGAACCGTTGCACACCCTCAAGCCTGCATGTGCAAGAGTTGGACTTATCAAACTGAATGCGAACACCATGAAACCGGCGATTGAAGTCCAGTGTGTTTGCCTTTTGGGTTTGACCTTTGCGTTGAGAAGGCGCGCTTGCTCCATCAATCGGCTTTCTTTCAGACATTGCCGGAGATCACGCTAAGGAAATGTTGGCTGGCGGTCAATTTGCCATACAGGATTGAGGTTTAGCCAATTCTGGGTGACATTGAACGGCGACGATGCGTTCTGGCAAGTGAAGACACGACGAATGATCCTAATTCAAAACCCGATCGGAAAACGCCGGCGAATACCGCTGATGCCCCTGATCGATGTTATCTTCATTCTAGTCATGTTTTTTCTGCTTTCTTCCACCTTCGGTGTCTGGCGGCCACTCGAGGTCTCACTCGGCGAAGACGGAAGTTCAAGCCGCAAGACAGACCTGTCGAATGCAAGTGTGCCTTCAATCCTGATCGCCTTCCGGCCGGCATCTGAACATTCGCAGGAAATGCTGACCGTGAATGGCCTAAATCTATCCCTGCAGGAGTTGACCATAGAATTGGATCGCCTGGCGTCCCTTGGCGCAGAGAGCGCGATCCTTGTTCCAGCCGACGGGACAGAATTTCAACAGGTGATCAACATTCTCGATGAGGCAAGGTCTTCGAGGCTCAAGAAAGTGAGTTTGAAGCTCGAGTAGTATGTCAGGATGGTTTACGAATGCAAAAAAGGCCCGGCGAATGCCGGGCCTTTTGTCATTGGTTTTCGCTTCCGATCAGCGTCCGATTGCACCACCCAGAATGCCACCGACAACGCCACCGATGAAGGCTGCGCCTGCGGGATTGATGCCGCCGCCGGTGTTGTTGTTAGCGGGCGCACGCTGCGGTGCTGTGCCAGCTGCGGCCGGTTGCCTGGAGGCTGTGGTGCTGCGAGAGGCCTGCTGGCGGCGCTTGGCAGCAGCTGCTGCAGCCTGCTTACGCTTCACTTCCGCTTCGTATGCCGTGTACTGAACCGCTGTTTGGGTCGTGAGGAGGGCATATTGTGCAGCGGTGAAATATCCCGTCGGAACGATACCGTTTGCCGTCTGCCAGGCTGAAATACCTGCTCTGGTTTTCGGACCGAATGCCCCGTCAGCGCGGCCGACATTCTGACCGGAGAGGTTCAGGCGGGTCTGGACCTGTTTACGAGCGGTGCGGTTCCATCCAAGTGCGGCTTCAGTTTCAGGTGTACCCGGAATTGCTTTTTGCGGGTCCGGCAGCGTGGCAACTACGCCGGTCGAAGAACCAGTCTGAGCGCCTGTCTGTGAAGATGAGGGCGGCGTGACGGTGGGGTCTACCGAAGCCACCTGGCTATTTGCTTCCAGGCGTTTGATGGAGTTGCGCGCGAAATCCGCAAAGGTGCCGGTCGGATATGCGTTCAGGTAAGCCTGGTAGTCGGCAACCGTGTTGCTTGACTTCGCCGTTTCCCAGATCAGCTTTTCCCGTTCCCAGGCGATGTTGGACTGGGTTGTCGTATTAATTGCAGCAGTGCTTGCAGCCGGTTGCTGCGGAACAGATGTGGCGGCGTTGCCAAGAGCGGCAACTTCCGTACCTGTTTCGGTTGCACGCTTGTTGAGGAACACCTCACCGATCAGCGAAGCGTTGACCCAGGGACGCTGACGTTTTTCAGTTGCGTCATAGACGTCACCGGTTACACGGGTCATCACTGTCTGGATCGACGCGTTCGGCGTGTCGATATGACGGATGAGAGCGGAGGTGAACGGTGAGTTGCTGCCATCGCCGTCAAGCGCGACGTCGCCGGGGCTGGTCGCGAATGCAATGACGGAACCCTCACCACCGGTTTCTTCGATCTTGATTTCGGCAAGGCCGGAACCGAGGCTGCCCGAACGGCTTGGGCCCATGCGGCGAGCAAGCGTGCGCGCCAGCGGATTATCGCGGCAAGCATCGAGAAACACCATCTGCACTTTCACGTCCTTGGACATCTGGCGCATGATGAAATCGACAGAGATGGTTTCGAAATCGAGAGAAGTTTCATCCTCGATTTTCGCGTCGATCGGAACGAGAAGGTTCTGTCCGCCCACCTGCATGCCATGTCCTGCATAGAACAATAGGGCAATCTCGGCGCCATAGGCCTTTTTGGCGAACTCCATGACCGAGCGCCGCATGTCATTATAGCTCTGGTCCTGTCCCGCGACGACATCGAAGCCGAGGCTGCGAAGCTTGGCAGCCATGAGAGTTGCGTCATTCGCCGGATTGGGAAGTGGCACTGTATGTTCGTAAGAACCATTTCCAATCACCAGCGCAACCCGCTTGGCCAATGCCGGGACTGTCCCGGCGATAAGAATTGCCAGCACGGCGATCATTCGTTTGAACATTCTCTGTCCTCTCGTCGATCATTTTTGCCTGTCGGTTGGCCCGATCTTGGTTCGAGGTCCAACTCCTCTTGTCAAAAGGAGTACCTCGAACGGCCGTATGCATCTGTAATACGCGTCACAGGAAGGATAATTCGGTGAAATCAGCCCCATGACCACCGGAGCCGGTCGTGGAACGGACCGGCATACGCACCCCTAGAATCTGCCCAGCACTATAGCCAAACGTGTTCTGGAACACCATGAAAAGTCGCGAGAATCCGCACTTAAATTGAAACGATGGTTTAGAGGAGATTGATACTGGATAGAACTGACCTGGAACTTCGAAACGCCCAACGCCGATCCTGAGGATCTCGTCGGGCTCCCCTGGTTCCGGCGTGCAGCTGTGATGATAATCACGCGCGCTCCGTGGGGCTTCTGTTAGCATAGAAGTGTCGCGTGTTAGCATAGAAGTGTCGCGGGTCGGATGAAGGCAGACCATCAAAGTTGCCTTCCGGGAGATCTTTCATGGCTGGAAAAGCAGACATACTGAAACATATGCGCCCCGAGCATCTTGGCGTTTTTCAGTCCGCGGCAAGACTTTACAACGTCGCCATTTTGGTTAGGCGAACAAACACGGCGTCGCTCCAACACATTGGTGAAAGTTATGCGTCGCCGAAGCGGTTGGATTGCAAGGCAAAGACCGCAGACTTCGATGTGACGCCCCGAGGATGCCGTCTCGCACCGGCCAAAAGAGGATGCATCGCAGGGCTTGTCGTTGATCCTGCGATGGTAGGAGAACAGGCCTATAGCTACGGAAAATATCCAAAGGCAGTCAAGGCATGGGCCGACTTTTCCGGACAATTGCGGCCCGAAATGTCGTCGCATGAACAGCAGAAACGGTACACCTACATTCCCAACGGAAGTCTTTACTTCGTCGAACGTGACCCCGAAAATCCTTATTTCGGCTGCGTGAAGTTTTCATCGAGTTCGCTGATTACGGCGGGAAAATGCGTTCACGGTGATTTCGACCTTTACGGGATTGTCGACATGGAATCGCCGAGCGAAGTTGTCCGGGTGAAGGAAGAGCGCCTGGGCCAAACGCATGTACGGTCACCAAAATTCTTCGATGTGCAGAACTTCGTGAACAGCAGGATTGGCGTCCCGATGATCCTGCATGGGTCGCAGGAGACATATGCCTCAAGGCACGAAGACGATGATCTGGATGTGTTTTTCCCGGACGGCAGAGTTGAATTTGCAGGTCCGAGCGCGGCGAAGATCGTGGAATTTTACGAGCGAAATTTTCCGGGAAGAACACTGTTCAAGAAGGATGATCCGGCTCAAAGGATCAAGGGGCGGTACGTATCGTCAAATTCCAATTGACCGGCACAGGCACTAAAGCGCTGCCTTGGTGATCAAAAAATCGAAAAAGTGCCAAGGAAAAATGGCACGCCCAACGGGACTCGAACCCGTGTTTCCGCCGTGAAAGGGCGGCGTCCTAGACCGCTAGACGATGGGCGCGCGGTCGACGCGGCTGCGTCGTGGGAGGCTTATAGGCGGGAATGGACTTGCCCGCAAGAGCCTTTGCGACAATTTTTTGCAAGCCCGGTTTTCCGGGCCTGCGCTTGTTGAAAACTTGCCTGTCCTACCACTCGCCGACATTCGGCATGGAAGCCCAAGGTTCTTTGATTTCAAGAGCTTCACCCTTTTGCAGAAACTCAAAGGAAATGTTGTCCGGCGAACGAACAAATGCCATTCTGCCATCGCGAGGCGGGCGATTGATCGTCACGCCTTTCTTCTGAAGGTTCTCGCATAACTCGTAGATGTCATCGACTTCATAGGCCAGATGACCGAAGTTACGGCCACCGGAATATTCCTCCGGATCCCAGTTGTAGGTGAGCTCGAGCAGGGGAGCCATGTTTTCCTTGCCAGCTTCCAGATCGTGGGCGCCGGCCAGGAATATCAGCGTGAACCGGCCTTTCTCGCTCTCGTGACGGCGGATTTCCGTCATGCCCATCTTGTTGCAATAGAAATCCAGAGAGTCTTCAATGCTGGTTACGCGAACCATCGTGTGCAAATAACGCATTTCTTGTCCTTTTCCTCGATCGAGGGATATTCCGGAAGGCGCCCGATCGGACCATGACTATTATCACCTGCTTGTCCGAAGCACGAGACTTTGTCCAACAATTCAACAAAGAGTCGGAGCTACGGATCGTAGCGCTGACCGGGGCGGGAATTTCGACTGATTCCGGGATACCGGATTTCCGGTCTCCGGGAGGGATATGGACGAAACGGCAACCGATTCAATACCAGGACTTCGTATCCGTGGAAGAAAGTCGTCTTGAGGACTGGGACAGACGGTTTGAGATGCTGGAGTTCTTCGCAAAGGCAAAGCCAAATGCCGCTCATCTGGCGCTGACGTCGTTAGCACGTTCCGGACAATTGGACATGCTTGTGACCCAGAATGTCGACGGCCTGCATCAGCTTGCCGGCTTTCCCGAAGATCGCTTGATCGAAATCCACGGCAACTCGACATTTGCAAGTTGCCTGTCCTGCGGTGAGCGAGCCGAACTTGAGGATCAGCGTGCGTATGTCGAAGCCGGTCGCAGTCCTGTTTGTCTCAATTGCGGAGGATTGTTGAAGGCGGCAGTGGTCAGTTTTGGACAGCAAATGAATGAAGCGGACCTGATCAGGGCAGCCGAGTCTGCTCGGGACTGCGGTCTCTTTCTCGTTCTCGGGTCGTCGCTTGTGGTTCACCCGGCTGCTCAGTTGCCGGCCATCGCTGTGCAAGGTGGAGCCGAGTTGGTGATTCTGAACGGCGAAGAAACACCGCTGGATTCGATTGCATCCACAGTTATCAGAACGCCATTGGCGCAAACTTTTTCAGGATTTCTGCAAGATATCGCACAAAATCCCTAAATGGTCTGTGGTTAGTTAAAGAATTTCGCTTCTCGCTTTAGTGCGCAATGTTATCCTTTTGTTAGGAATCGGTTGAAAGGTGAGTCGCAAACTTCCTTCAGCCGGGTGATGCGGACCAGAGACGGGACAAAAAGGCTATGGGGGTTAAGACCGCACGGGAGCCCCGCGCGCTCGACACATTGACTGACGACGTTGCCGTTGATGTTTTCGAGGTTGCCGGAACGATAAAGTGGTTCGATGTCGGCAAGGGCTACGGCTTCATAGTGCCGGACAACGGCGAAGACGACATCCTGCTTCATGTGACCTGCCTCAGGCGGGACGGCTACCAGACAGCTTATGAAGGCGCGCGCGTCGTATGCGAGGTGCTGGACCGGCCACGTGGCTTGCAGGCGTTCCGTATTCTTTCGATGGACGAGTCCACCGCGACCCATCCTTCCCAGTTACCACCCTCCAGAACACATGTTCAGGTCGTGCCGGAAAGCGGATTTGAAAAAGCCACAGTCAAGTGGTTCAACCGCGTGAAAGGCTTTGGTTTTCTGACACAGGGCGAGGGAACGGAAGATATCTTTATTCACATGGAAACGCTGCGCCGGTTCGGTATAACCGAACTGCGTCCGGGCCAGGATGTGATGGTTCGCTTCGGTCAGGGACCCAAGGGGCGGATGGCAGCGGAGATCCGGCCGGTCGGGTCGGGAACGCACATTCCCGCATCTCACTGATCGCAAATCATATCTTTTTGATGAAGTTGGAAATGGCCGGACTTGCTCCGGCCATTTTGTTTGTTATGGAATTGACCAACGAAATTTGCCGGGGACACAGAATAGCTGGTGTATCCAGATGTTTCTGCAAAACTTGATGTTTTACCCTTGAGGCCAAAAGTTTGCATTTAGGTTTGTCACAATGATTTCACGCTTGGTTCCCGGTACATTTTTTGGTGTCACGCTTGCGTTTTCCCTATTGATGACAGCTGTTTTTGCGTTCGCAGCCAACGGTCAGGAGCCGCTTCCTCAAGAAACCCTTCTGATCAGGAGCGGTGAAGCCGAGCATCGTTTTTTGGTTGAAGTTGCGGCGACCGACATCGAACGGGCCCGCGGTCTCATGTTCCGGGAAGAAATGGCGGCTGATCACGGCATGCTTTTCATCTTTGAAGGTGAGGGAGAGCGTTTCTTCTGGATGAAGAACACACCGCTTCCGCTGGATATCATCTATATCGACAATGCAGGGCATATCGTCAGCATTGCGGCAGACACGACCCCGTTTTCCGAAACAGTCATACCGTCCGGAAAACCGGCCCGATTT
This sequence comes from Roseibium sp. SCP14, assembly GCF_040329475.1. Classification (NCBI taxonomy): domain Bacteria; kingdom Pseudomonadati; phylum Pseudomonadota; class Alphaproteobacteria; order Hyphomicrobiales; family Stappiaceae; genus Roseibium; species Roseibium sp. SCP14. The sequence continues at coordinate 843,852 of NZ_JBDZYH010000003.1, read as the reverse complement.
GTTCTTGAGGTGAACGCCGGGATCGCGGAAAAACTTGAAATCAAGGTCGGTGACCAGATTTCGAGCCCATCCATGCATGCTGAATAGGCAAGCCGGATTGATTGCAGTTGACGATCGCAGTCCTTTTTGCCCGATGAAGCCGGTTTCCACAAAAAGCGAAAGAAACACATTTCGATCGCTCTTGACGCACGTCTCGAACGCGGATAAACCGCAACCCATCAACGGCTCGGGGTATAGCGCAGCCTGGTAGCGCATCTGGTTTGGGACCAGAGGGTCGCAAGTTCGAATCTTGCTGCCCCGACCACTTTCTCTCTTCATAGCTTCTAAGATTGGCACTGCAGTCAGCATCCGTTGCAGGTTGATTTTTGCGTCGGGAAGTCTGCGCACCAGCCTTAATTCCGATCCGCATTGCACGCTCGCTGGCAAAACCTGGCGACGAATTGGGAGAAGTAGTGCCTGTTTTCTTTCCGGTTTTAAGATACGTCGCTATCGCATGAAGGTCAGGCAAACTCGGATGTCTGGCCCTGTTCAACATTTTTTGTCGTGAATTCCGAGAAACTTGTTTTCTGGTGAACCCAAGCGATGACACCATAGAATAACAGGAACCGTATTTCTTCAGGAGGCCGCGATGGATGAAAGATGTCTGATTATTACCGGAGCATCTTCTGGTATCGGGGCAGCCTTGGCAAAACGATTTGCAGGCGAAGTGGCAGGTCTAGTGATTCATGCCAGGCAGTCGAAGGCGCAACTGGAGGGAGTTGCAGAATTCATAGAGCGTAATGGCACCAAGACCGAGCTGGTTTTGGGAGATCTTGCGATTGAGGGAACTGCGAGCGAACTGGTGAAGGCAGCCGAAAAGCGTTTTGGCAGGCTGGACGGTATTGCTGCCAATGCCGGGTTCCCGGTCTTGAAATCATTGTCTGAAGGGTCCCCAGAGGACATTGAATATGCATTCAAAGGCAACCTTTTCAGTTTCTTTGAGCTGGCAAAATCCGCCGTGCCACTTTTGAAGAAGGTGCCGGATCCCCGGATAGTAGCGGTTGGCAGTTTTACCTCACACGTTTTCAGAACTGACATCAGGCAATTTCCGATCTCGGCTGCGTCCAAGGGCGGGCTGGAAACGGCCGTGCGCAGCCTTGCTGCCTCTCTGAGCAGTGATGGCATCACGGTCAACTGTGTCGTTCCCGGTTTTGTCCGCAAGGATGAAGGAACACGCGACGGCGTTCCGCAAAAGGAACTCGTTGAGATGATGCGCCAGATACCGCTTGGGCGTGTTGGTGAACCCAGCGAGGTTGCGGCTGCAATTCGGTTCCTCATGTCAGCGGAAGCCGCTTACATCACTGGGCAGTGCCTGCATGTGAATGGCGGGCTGATCTGAAACGCTTGAACCAGAACTGTCAAATCAGGATCTGATGTCTGGTCTTGCGCTCGATATTCGAACGTGGAGGCTAATTTCTGTGTGAATTGACGGTCATCAGTGGGGCGACTGAGGACAGGAATTACAGCGCTGTGTGCACAGATCGGCAAATTCTGAAATTTTCCGGCCGACCGTAGTGCCGAATGGTTCTTTAGGGCTTCAACAATCTGCGCACTTTCCCTTAAGGTAAAGGCAGGTCAGGGGCGAGTAGTGGATTGGAACCCGGGATGCAGCCAAGACAACCGATCAGTGAACTGGCGACGCACCAGGTCACGAACATGCCGCCTTACATCGGAGATCAAGATCTCTGGCTGGACGACAGTGCGCTGCGCGATTGGGTGTGCCTGTTCGGTGGTGCCTGGGCCAGGGAACAGCTGGCACGCGCCGGGGCCGATGCCGGGGCTGCTCTGACATTCGAGAAAGCCGATGCGGCAAATCGGTACCCGCCAGAACTAAAAGCCTTTGACCGATACGGGATGCGTATCAACCAGGTGGAATTTCATCCGGCCTATCATGACCTGATGAAGCTCGCCATCCGCTATGAAGTTCCGAACTTTGCCTGGAACCATAAAGGCCCCGGTGCGCAGGTGGCGCATATGGCACTGACCTACATGTTCTCGCAGCCCGAGGGCGGTGTCATGTGCCCAATGGCTATGACTTATGCGATCGTTCCGGTGCTTGAGGCCAACAAGGGACCAGGGAATGCCTGGGTAACAAAGCTTCTTTCCACCAACTACGACAATCGAGATATCCCGGTAGATGAAAAAGCCGGTGCAACAGTCGGCATGTTCATGACTGAAAAACAGGGAGGATCAGACGTACGGTCCAATTCCACACGGGCCCAACCGCTGGGAAAAGAGAGCGGGCCAAACTCGGCCTACCTTCTGAGCGGTCACAAATTCTTCTGTTCCGCTCCGATGTCCGATGCATTCCTGACACTCGCTTACACCGATATCGGCCTTTCGTGCTTTCTTGTGCCACGCTGGAAACCTGACGGTGAGCGCAACAACCTGGCAATACAACGGTTGAAGGACAAGCTCGGCAACCGGTCAAACGCTTCATCGGAAATGGAGTTTCAGGACACCTGGAGCATCATGATTGGTGAGGAAGGGCGGGGCATTCCGACAATCATCGAAATGGTGAAAGGAACACGGATCTACTGTGCCGCGAGTTCAGCGGCAATGATGCGGCAGGGACTTGTGCAGGCACTTCATCACACAGGTCACCGCTCAGCGTTTCAGAAGCGCCTGATACAACAACCGTTGATGCGAAATGTTCTCGCCGACCTGGCAATTGAAGCCGAAGCAGCCGTTGCTCTGGTAATGCGCGTTGCGCATGCGCTGGACCAATCGGAAGAGAATGAAGATGAAGCAGTCTTTGCGCGCATTGGAACCGCGATTGCGAAATACTGGATCTGCAAACGAGCGCCGGCTCACCTGTTCGAGGCAATGGAATGTCACGGCGGTGCCGGTTACATCGAAGAATCGATATTGCCGAGGCTTTATCGCGAAGCGCCGGTCAACAGCATCTGGGAGGGATCGGGAAACGTGATTTGCCTGGATGTCTTACGCGCGATGCACCGTGAACCGACAGCGATTCCAGTTATTTTGAGGGAGCTGGAAGCTGCAAAGGGCAAAAACTTTCTGTTTGATCAGGCGGTAGGAGACCTGAAAGATGAATTGTCAAACACGGACGATCTGGAACTTCGCGCAAGAAGTCTGACCGAACGTCTGGCTGTTCTCCTGCAGGCATGCCTGTTGCTGAAACACGGTGCTGCGGCAACGGCTGAAGCTTTCTGCTGCACACGGCTCGGGTCCAGATGGACGGGCAGCTACGGTGTTCTGCCGGCGACAGCTGATATCGACGCAATTCTCGAAAGGGCAATTCCGACAGCCTCATAACCTGAACGCTGTATCGCGGGTTGAACCGACGCTGGTTTGCCAGTCCTGGTGTGATACGATCAAAGCTCGGGAGATTGAAATCACGAGTTGATCGTTTCTGTTCGTCTCGTGATCCTGTGAAATGTGCCGTGACCGCAGGTTAGGGGGAGAACATGGACACTTGGGTAGCTCAGGCTGTCAGCAAAATCAGCGCAGATTCCCATCGTTCGGCGGACACGCATCTTTTCAAACTGACGGTCCCGCGACTTGATGGTGTCGACATTTACCTGAAGGACGAAAGTACGCATCCAACTGGAAGCCTGAAACATCGCCTGGCACGCTCGCTTTTTCTTTATGCGCTTTGCAACGGCAAGATCAAAGAAGGCACGACAATCGTTGAAGCGTCCTCCGGCAGCACTGCGGTCTCCGAAGCTTACTTCGCCAGAATGATTGGTGTTCCCTTCATAGCCGTCATTCCAAAAAGCACAGCGCAAAGCAAGATCGAGCAAATCGAGCTTTATGGCGGACAGACCCATTTCGTCGACAGTGCGCCGCAGATGCACACAGCCTCGGTTGAGCTGGCAAACTCCATCGGCGGATACTTCATGGACCAGTTCACCTATGCTGAAAGAGCAACGGACTGGCGCGGCAACAACAACATTGCCGAGAGCATCTTCAGGCAGATGGAATACGAGCCTCACCCGATCCCGAAAATGCTTGTGATGAGTGCCGGAACGGGTGGAACATCCGCGACGCTCGGAAGGTACATCCGGTACAAGGGACACAACACGTCCTTGACGGTCGTTGACCCGGAGAACTCCGTTTTCTACGACAGTTTTGTTTCCGGAGACACTTCGCTGACGTCGGATAAGTCCAGCCGGATTGAAGGAATCGGCAGGCCCGAGGTGGAGCACTCTTTCCAGCCGGACGTCATCGATCAAATGATCAAGGTTCCTGACGCGGCAAGTATCGCGACGATACTGTGGTTGGAAGGACTGATTGGACGAAAGGCGGGCGCTTCTACAGGTACCAATCTCTGGGGCACTTTGAGCATCGCCAGAAGTATGATGGAAAACGGAGAGCGGGGTTCAATCGTCACCTTGATGTGTGACAGCGGACAGAGGTACCTGGATACCTATTACCGGCCTGACTGGGTGAGCGAACATATCGGCGACATCAGCGCGTATGAGGCCGAGCTGATCGAATGGCTTTAGTGATTGTTCGTATGTGTTTACGCGTTCAAAGACGGTAGGTCAGCTCCGCTATCTGAGATTTTTCGGTAAGGGGTAGGTTTTACAAAAAGTCCTGCGGACTGGTTCGGCCTGTCTAGCAAAGCCGGCGATCTTGCCTGTCCAGTTCAGCTAGTGGTGGCTCCCTGGAGGTCTGTCAAACCCGGCTTTTCTGGCAACCAAAGCCTTTGAAACTGGTTCAATAATCAAAAGAAGGTCGAGCGCGATGACTGCATGCGAAAAGGTCATGGGAATATCGCCAATGGCGTTGCAAAGAAGTTCTGCGTTTCCGAATCCGGCTTATCTGTCGATTGCCTTCAGCAGCAGGGACATGACATTCAGGAATTCATCCTGCTTTTCGGGCGACAGGCTTTCCACATCGGATGTTCCATAGTCCAGGTTTAGAATCATGTCCCAGATCTGGGTCAGGTTTGCTGCGTCAATCGCCGATTTGAGACTGGATGGATCCGGGGAAGACGGTTGCACATGTTCCGGTAGATATTCACCCATACCCTTGTGAATGTTGTGGTACATGCGTTGTGCCTTGTTGTTCTATCAAGAGATAGCGGGGCTTAACCCGGCATCCCTGTGCAACTGACTTTTCCAATTTCCGCACATCCAAGAGCGGTTACCGATCAGCTGTGGTTGTCCAAATCACTTTCGTCCCGAATTAGTAGCATAGGACACGGAGATCTGTCAGGTCACCAATTTGTAATGCAAGACTTGTTGGAAAACACTGTTAATGCCGCCTGAGCGCGGACTTTAAAGGCTTTGGGAATTGTGTAACGGTAGAAACATATTCAAGAACGGTGTTGACTTCGCAGGAAAAGACGGGAAAAAGCTCCTTTGATCGCGAAGCGAAACTTTGCAGTTTGATTTAGAGGCACTTTCATATGGTTGCGCGCATTTACCGTCCGGCAAAGACCGCCATGCAATCGGGAAAAGCCAAGACCCAGCGTTGGGTTCTGGACTATGAGCCGGAAGTCGCGAAATCTGTTGAGCCGCTGATGGGTTACACCTCGTCTTCCGACATGAAGCAGCAGGTTCGTCTGTACTTCGAAACGCAGGAAGAAGCCGTTGCCTACGCAAGGCGTCATGGCATCGCGCACAGGGTTGAAAAAGCGCACGAAAGAAAGGTGCGTGGTTCAGCCTATGCGGATAACTTCAGGTTCAACCGCGTCGCTCCTTGGACCCACTGACCTGTAAGATTAGCTACTCGCGAACAGAGCGTGTGAATTTAGCTGGATTGCTTGTTGAAACCCGGAATTGCGGATCGACACAGTGGGTGATTTCAGCGCATTTATGACGAGCGGGCATAATGAACGGCCCGCTACCAAACAAACGGCCCCGTAGCTCAGCTGGATAGAGCACTCGCCTTCTAAGCGAATGGTCGCAGGTTCGAATCCTGCCGGGGTCGCCAACTTCCATTTTTGTTGAAAAAACATTTCAAAACAATAAGTTATAGAGGTTTGGGTGCTGGGGAAATTTTGGGGTGCGGGGAAATTGGCGTAAAAAAGCTTAACTAATTCAATTATTTGATTAACCCAGAGTGGATTCGAACTCAACTACAACCGGGCTTGTTGGCTCATTCGTCACCGGTTAAAGTTCCGTAGTTTGCCGGTAAAGTACCGTAGTTTGGATGATCCAAATGCAATTGATCCTTGGACCACGACTGTACTTTCTACTTCAGATCGAGAGATAATCTTACGGCTGGAGGGCAATGGTGTGACTTCGTTTGAGATTTTTGATCCGATTTCTGGGCAGCGCCGAGTCGGCTACCAGCGGGATGACGGCTCCATCGTTTCACATAAGATTGAGAAGAATGATATGTTGGCAACGAATTGCAAGGCTCTGAACCAGACCGCTTTTTGAAGTTTGGATTATTGCGCTTGAAGCTCCCCCTAGGATCACAAGGGTATTGAATCTCTCAAAACAAAACTGTGACTCAAAGGAGCTGAGACGGTGATTGAATTGGAGAGTGTCAACGTCGTCTACGACCTAAGAGGCACGCAATTTACTCGCCTGCTACTGTTGGCCAACAGAAAGTTCTAGATTGGTTACAAGACGTGGAAACATGTGCACTTGGAGCCTGATAGATACTCATTCGTGTTTTTGGGTGAGAATGCGTTGAAAAATTTAGTGGAATTTATGATCGATGCCGAGTTGACGTTAAGTATTGCACCTCATCATGCGGAGAAAGTTCGCCTAAGGCCGATTGTCGAACTTGTCCAGGCAACCTTGGCTCCAGAGGGGCAATCTGCGGTCGCAAGAAAAACATTTGAAATTACTTCATCCGTTCATTTTTTATCCGCATTGTTTGAAGTTGTTAGCGAATTTGAGAACGAACCTGCTTCAAGTCGTAAGGCGATTACCGCATGCTTGTTCGCCTATCATCTCAGAGAATGGATTTGGAAAGAGCACAGGTCCTTAATCGAGAAAGCTCTTGGGTTAAAAGACCAAGAGGCCTTCTACAAATACGTGAATAACTGCTTCCCAGATTTTCCGCTCATTCGCGAAGTTTGTCTTGGCACAAAACACTTTGAAACCAACCATAATCAGGTTTTGAATACTGGTCTTTCAGGGGGAGATTTCTCACCCGACGATTTTAGTTCTGCGGACTTTTATGTCGGTGACCTTATAGTCGAAACAGGCATAGGAAACAAAAATGCGCTGGAGATGTTGAAAAGCGTACTCCGGTTCTATGAAAAACTATTCTCAGTTTTGGGTATTTGACTCATAAGGAGCCGCTGTTTTGGAAAATAGCAAAAAAGATAACCCGTCATACGGCGAGGTCTGGGATCTCTATCTGACCAATAGATATGAGCAGATCAGACAAAAAAGAAATCGGTTGCCCGAGAACCGGAACTCGAAGATCAACTTCCCAGGTGATGAGTGGGGAGGCGTTTCTAAAGTTAATACCATTCTTGATGAAACTTTTCCTGACCTGTCGCAAGTAGATGAATTAAATTTTGTTGAAATCGGTTCAGGTGGAGGTCGATATACAGTTCAAATCATTGATCGTTACCCGAAGGCCACAGTGCATGCATTCGATGTTTCATCAAGATATTTGGACGTCCTGGGGCGACGCCTGATTGAAAATTCTATGGACGATCGCGTGCGACTAACGCAACTGAACGAGAATCCGGATTTCATTATTGATTGTTTGGATAATCTGGGACTGAAGCGCCAAATTGATGTTTTCTACTCATTTGATGCAATGGTGCATGTCGACCTTCAGACACTTACTACATATTTTATGACCGCTGCTTTGACCTTGTCCAAAGGTGGCGCAATCGTGATGAACGTTGCAGATGCAACAAGTGACAAGGGCCTTGAAAAACTATTTGTTTCTTCTCGTCGAGTATTTGCCGAGCAGGGACGGTGTTCTGCCAAATTTCTTTGGTACTCACCTGACATTGTTTCTTCAATTCTGGAACATCTGGGTTTTTGTGTAGTGTTCTTAAACGAGGGCAGCAGAGATTGTTACTTCAAAGCGACACTGGTCGATCCCCAAAAAGCTGAAGTCATCGCTGGTAGAGCAGGGTTTAAAACTTGATTTTGAAGGAGGGAGTTCACAGGACCGTTTGGATATAGAGATTCTGAAGGATTGGAGGCAGTCGTCGATTTTCTATATTTTGCGTGACTCTTAGGGGGCGGCTAAACCTCGCTGCGTTTCTTTAAACCCGGAAACTCTCGGCGTTCACTGCGATAAGGTATTGTGGCCGGGTTTCGACGTTGGTTCCGTTGCAGCGCTTGCACCTGAACGGACGTCTCTTCGGCAAATCCATCACGAATTCGTCGTCGCTAAGTTGTTCAAATCCGATTTCGGTCATGTTGCAGCAACGCAGACAATGGGCCTCAATGCACACGCAATTGGCTTTTGCAAAGGCGATCGTTGTTGGGTTGATGGGGCGTTTCATCAGGTGCTGGCCAGTGAAAAACTTAACGTATGTTCTAAGTTTGTTCACATAAGATCAGAACGCGAACGCGGCAAGCAGGTTCTTGATGTTGAAGGCGCAAATAGGGTGCGGGGAACACAGGAATTTGTTTTGATGTTTCAATGCCCCTAAAGCGGCTTTGTTGCCGGGTGGGGGGAAAGTCAACAAAAACGAGGCGCTAATTTACCCTGCCGGGGTCGCCAATTCCAAAAAAACTGATTGCTGCGCTCTCCGTCACCTATTGGCTGGTATTTTGGAGCAGGGACCTAGACTGCGTGGTCCTCGTGCTTCGGGCTATGATCCCTCATGAACGACGTCTGCGCCTACGAAAGAATTGGCGGCGGCGGATTGCTCCACCACCACCATCGTGTCTCGCAGTTTTGCCCTGCTTCATTTCAGAAGCAGAAATCTTCTGTGCAAAAAGGTGTTTTTGTCAGACAGTCTCAGCCTTGGCGGCTTCGGCAACCGGCTGACCGACCATGAGCGGTGTGATTTTCGTTCTCAGAATCATGTCGAGATCTTCTGAGCCGTCTTCCAGAGACTGCAGTGCCATGTCGAGGCAGTACGAGCAGAACGTGCGACCGTCCTTGTCGGCTTCCTTCTTTGTGTAGCGGATCATGCGCTTGATCGCTTCGACCGCAGGCTCTTGCTCGACTACCTTGCGATCAGGTTTGCTAACTGTCTTAGACATATTACTACCCACCAGTATTCTAATTGCCGTTTGCAGCTGCGCTGCCGTAACCATCCACAACAAGCATGCTGTTGCAGCGTGAAATGAGCGTGATAAGGTGTTGTTGTGTTACAGGTTGTATGGCATTCGCGGTTGCGAAAACCCACGCCTGAATATGTGTGTTTCGATTACGGGGAATTGATGGCAAACGCTTCCTGCTTTGCGTGTTTGGGGAGGCCCTTGCTCTTGAGTAAATCTCAAGAACCTGTGGCGGTAAAGACCCGAAAGGCGTTGGCCATCATGGGGTATTTGAGCCGCATGGGGGGCATGAATGCTCCAAGGGAAACGCTGGCTGACCTGCTGTGGAGCAGCAAGGACAGAACAAAGGCCATGCAGTCCCTGCGTCAGGCATTGCGTCAGTTGAAGACGGCCGAGCAAGAGGCCGGTTTCGACGTTGTTTTGTCGTCCAGTGGACATGTGCAACTCGACCAGAATGTTTTTGCCTCGGATTACATGCAAATCATGGCCTTGCTTGAAAAAGGGCGGGCGGATGATTTCCGGGAGGCGGAAGAACTCTGGCGGGGAGACTTTCTGACCGGATACGAAGATGTTGATTCGGAGTTTTCGGACTGGCTCAGGGTAGAACGCGAGCGCGTCCGCTCGGAAGTAACTGGCGCGGCGCTGCGTCATCTGAATCAGGTTTCGATTGAAGACGGAGGAGTTCGGGCGGAAGCTGGCGGCCGGTTCCTGCTCAAAGTGGACCCTGCGCTTGAAGCAGCCCACCGGGTCTTGATTCGGCTCTACTTGAATTTGGGGCAAAAGGAACGCGCGGAGCAGCAGCTCAAGGCGTGCGAGCGCGAGATGCGTCTGCTTCTGGACGCCGTGCCGGACCAGGAAACCAGAAACCTTCTCAGACAGGATGAGCCGGCTTCACAACCCGAAAACGTCTTTCGAAGCCCGGGAGAATCGAGCGTATCGTCTAATCTTCTTCCCAACAGCGAAGATGTCGTTCTGCTCCCTGAAATCTCGATCATCTCATCGTCCCTATTGAAAAAGGGCCTCAACGATGCAGTTCACCTTCGGGAAGAAATCGTTTCTGGTCTGTCATCCTTTCGATCCTTCGATCTGTACGAATCCGAGTATTTTGGTGACGCTGACATGCCAAAGCCAATGCGCGTCGAGGGGCATGAGCTGGGAAGTTATCTGCTGCGGTTTCGTCATGACGAGCGATCCGGCAAGATCGTTGTTCAGTTTGAAGATCGGGCGATAGGGCAGATTGTCTTCAACGAAATTGTCGATCTGAGGCTCTGGGACGGCCTTACGCCCGCAGCAAGTCAGATCGTAAGTCGCGTTTATGGCCACGTGATTGGCAAGTTGAGGAACCCTGCGAACAATAATATTTTTGCGCGCTGGTGCCAGGCCGACGCACTTATGTGGGATTTCACGCCACAGTCTGATGATAAGGCCCTGCGTCTTCTGGACGAGATCGAGCGGACAAATCGCTCATTCTCTAAGATCTATTCCGCTCGAGCCTCCATCATTATGAAGAGGGAACTGCATTTTCCTCTTCATGAGACGAATTCGGCGGACGGCATGAGCAACCTTTTGAGTCTTGCTGAAAAGTCCATCATGCTTGACCCTTGGCAGGCAATGAACCAACGCATCTATGGCTGGGCATTGATTCTTTCGAACTTGCCGGAAGACGCGCGCCGCGCTTTTCAGAACGCAGGTAGGCTAAGTTCCTCGGACCCGGCAAATCTCATGTCGGTGGCTGAAGGGCTCGCGTTTTCGGGAGACGTTTCCGAAGCGCTCGCGACTGCAGAAAGAGCTTTTTCTCTCTTTGCTTTCGTGCCACGTGTTTTTTACGAGTATCTCGCAAACATCTACTTCGCTGCCGAGGATTACGAAGCCGCGATCTCACAGATCGAACGGGGAGCCGGAGTGGGTGTCAGCGGCTTGACTACTCGCGTGGCGGCCTTGCTTTGTGCTGGACGCGAAACAGAGGCGTTGCAAACGCTTCAACGGTTCAGCGAGCAAATGCCAAACGGCCTGAGCGATGCTCCCGAAGTGGGGGACAATCCTGAAAAATGGCGAAAAAAGATAAACTTCTTTCAAGATGAGAAAGTTCGGCAACAGTTCGACAAGGGGGCCGCGATGGTTCAACGTTTCCTCTTTGAAGGATTGGGCTCAATTTAATCCAAAAGACTGCGATAGTTCGCGTAGATATGCCCTGTCGCCGGACCTAAGCTTTCTTGTGTTCAGGCGATACGGCAGAGCCTTCGCATTCGGGTGCTGTTTTTGATCGATAACATTGAATGTCATCAGTTTTGTGGTTTGAGCGGGAAGACCGATCTGTTCCAGGCACGAGGCAGGGTCGTTCTGCAACGAGGCCATGATCTTTTCATCGAGGGATGCTTTGGCCAGGAGGCGGCCAAGTTCCCTTATGTTGCTCTTGTGAAAGGGAAATCTTGCCATTGTTCAGGTTTCCTGGAAATTCGCCCGAATTCGTGGCCGTTGCTTGGGTGAATTCGGGCGCATAGACTATCGGTTGCGTTCGATTATTCCGGCAGGTCTTCGTAGTAGCAATTGCCAAGCGCAGCACGGCCTAGCTCTTCGAAATAGGCATCATCACTTGCTGCTACACGATCAGCGTCGACATTGGCCGGAACGATCAGATGCACAAGATCTGCCGTGTCCGCGAAAATCGTCACCTCGGAATTGACGCCGATGCCGCTCAGAACTTCGGTTGGATTTTCGATCAATTGGGAGCGAGATTTGGTGTCCTGGATGATCGCACCAAGTTTTGCGCCGATTTCCAATTCAGTTTTTGAAGTTGTGCTGGCGTGCATAATGAGCCTCCAGAAGTTAAAGTTGCGAGAAAATTTAGCTGGTGGTGGGATGGTCACGCGGCTAAACTGAAATAAGTCAAACTTTAGTAAAAGTATTTCTATAAATGAGAATTACTATTGTTTGACTGCTTTCGAAGAAGAGCATAGGTCGATCAATCGACTATTCTCAATAGTAGTTGTGAAAATCTACGTTGGTTGCAATTGTTGGGTGTGTCTAAGTATTTTGAGGATACTTGGGTGGGGATTCATGAGTGGTGACAATGAATTGGGTCCGGTGACGGCCGGAAATGAGCGGGCTGTGCTGCCCGAACAGATTGTTTGTGACTTGCAGCGCGTCGGGCTTTTGAACCGCGCCGAAAACGGGGGCGAATCCGGTTTGAGAATGGTCGAAGCCGACCTTTCTCTATTCTTGCCGCTATTTCATTCGTTCGACATCAGGCTCGTGCCAATGACACGTGATGCCTGTCCCTTGTATTTTTGTACCGGCATTTTGACGTTTGAAACCTCTCTCGTGCGGCATGAGAAGGGTGAGCAGGCGTCTGTCCCGGGCGGTGGGCAGGCAACGACAGCAGCGCGTGCAGCTCTTGGTTGTCTGGGGGAACTTGCAGAACGTATAAGTCTTTGGACACTAGCCGAGCAGGATACGCGTGTGTTCTTGAAACAGGATATACTACCGGAGGTAGAGTTGGGGCGTGTGCTTGGTCTTAGTTCCACGCAGGAGCTGTCCGTGGCAAAGCGACTCGATTTAACCCCCGAACCTTCGATGGAAGATCGCCCCAATTGGAACGTTGTTACAAATAGACGTTTGAAAGTGCGGTCTTTGACGGACGACAAATTTTTTCAACTGCCGAGTATCGGAGTCCTGTTTCACGAGTTGGAGCGAGAGGCGGGGTATAGTCTGTCGTTCGCGTCCAGTACGGGCTGCGCGGTTTGGAAGGAACTGGCCGGGGCGAGAGAGAGGGCATTGCAGGAGCTCGCAGAGCGAGACGCAGTGGCGCAATGCTGGTACAACCGCCTGGGGATAACTGAAGTTGAAAAGGGTTTCGTTCGGGAAATTTTGCCCGAAAATCTGATGAGGTTTCTCGACGATCGGAAGCGGCGATGGGGGATCTATTCCGTGGATACGGATCTGGACGTTCATGTTGTGATGGCTGTTTCCTTCGAAGACGGAGGACGCAGGGCTGCGTTCGGGTCTTCAGCAGGCTGGAACATCGTCTCTGCATGCGACAGTGCACTTCAGGAGTTACTACAGGCAGAGAACTCCCTGGAACTGATGGAAAGGGCGCACCCGACTGACAAGTCAGGCAATCCTGTTGCCGGGATGGAGCCCAGACAACTTGCCTATTCCCGTCACAGGTCGATTCTCGAGGACCTTCCGCTTCAGTCCGCGCCTTTGGTAAATGAAGCGGAGTTGAAGAAGGAGTTCGATTTCACGGGGCTCTTGACGAGCTGCATTGATCGGCAGATTGAAATCTTGGAATTCAACGCAACGCGGCCGGACCTCGGAATTCCCTGCATTAAGTTGCTTTCTCCGGATCTGTGCAGTTGGGAGCCACGCTTCGGAAAGAAAAGACTTTACCAGGGCGTGGTAGAGCGTGGGCTTCGCGATAGACCGGCTACGGAGGCTGAATTCAAGGCGCGTCCGTTTCCTTTTTAGGTTTTGATATCAATTGAGAATTTGACAGGCCGGGTATGTCACGATAGAAAAATATGACTCTTGCATTCAGGTTTATTGAGTGTCGGGTGTCCGGATGATGACTGGGTCATCCGATCTCTGGAAGAAACTTGGGGCGGGGCAAGACCCCGCCCATTTTTCATCTTTCGTGGATCACTGAATGACCGGGCGTCCGTCTGCATGCGGGCGCGAAAGAGTCATGACCCAGAAATTGCGCCATTTGCCGGTGTTTCGATTTGTCCGAGCGATGCCGACACGGGTCACATACGGATTGAGAAGGTTCTTATTGTGGCCTGAAGAGCCTTGCCATCCACGAAATGCCGCAGGCAGATCGGCATATCCGGCGCCGAGGTTTTCAGCTCCGGCATAATTTGTGTAACCGGCCTTGTCCAGGCGTTGAGAAAGACCGAACGCACTGTGTGCCCAGGTATCCATGCTGTCGCGCTCGGCGATGTGCCTCGCCATCTTTTGAGAAACTGCATCAAGCTCCGGATCGTGTTTTAGCGCCGGCAGGCCGTTTTGCTTGCGGTATGCGTTGATCATTGACAGCATCTGGTTCTTGTCGACGTTCTGATCGGTCAGGACAGTGGCCTCTTCAAGGTCGCTGCCGCCCGGCAACGCTCCACAAGCCGTCAAAACCCAGGCAATCAAGGCGAATACCAAAGCCATTCGCAGCTTTCCCGGATTGGCGACACATTTCATCAGGCTTCATCTCCTGGCCAGACAACGCCTTCATCGGCGAAAAAATGGTGCGGCCCGGGAAAATTCTCAACATAGGCCATGTGTGTAACCACTCCTGTCTTTTCCGAATGGTAGTGGAGGAAGTACGCGGCGGGTTCGAAGTTGAACATGGCCGGACCGTTTTCAGTAAGGTCCAGGACCACCTGATGCCCGGTGCTTGGAGCCAAAGTCATGACCTTGCCGGCAAAACTTGCAATGATCGGCCGGTGCAGATGGCCGCAGATCAGACGTTCAACATGCTCATATGGCGCAACAACCTCCGCCAACGCGTCAGCGTCGAGAAGCCCCATATTGTCCATGTGGACGATTCCTGACAGGGCAGGCGGGTGATGAAGCGCAATCAGGGTGGGGCGGGTGTTTTTGTCCAGCGCGTCCTGCAGCCATTGCAGTTGTTGGTCTCCAACTTCACCTTGAGGGCGTCCCGGGAGGTGGGTATCGAGCGCAAGCAGCTGCACTCCTCCGATATCGGCTGCGTAATGGATCTTTCCGTTTGTAGTCTCCCTTATGCCCGGAAAATCGTACATTTCACGACGCATGCCTTCGCTGCTGTCATGATTTCCCGGCACCAGAAAAACAGGCATGTCCATCTGAGAAAGGAGTTCTCTTGCAACCGCATATTCGCGTGGGTCGCTGCGGTCCGTAAGGTCGCCGGTTATGACGATTGCGTCGGGCTTCGGTTTCTGGGAGCTTACCGCGCGCACGGCGCGTTCCGCGAACATGTTTGTATCGGAAACCCGATAACATGCGAGACCTCTTGGTCTCAGGTGCAAATCTGTGATTTGAGCAATTAAGGTCATTGGATTTCCTGAATGGAACGTCAGTTTCAACGCGGGTTTCAGAAGACAGGACGATAACCGAGCGCCAGAAGAGGGCAAGCACTTGTTTCCCTTTTTGAAAAGCTCATGTAGAGAAACCATCCAGGTTTACAGGATCGCCAGGGGCAACCCTGCAGCAGGCACCGGATACGAGAGTTGATGTCAGAGAGAAGCAACGATCAGACTGTTCACGCCTCGCCAGAGGCAGCGCAATCGGCAGAGACTTCCGCCGAAACAAAAGCTGGTCAGGTTGGTGATAATCTCAATGAGACGCCGGAAAAAGCCGCCACGAAATCTGCAATGCGCAGGCCGATCTGGCTGAAGGTTTTCGGACACGACTTGACTGCACCCCTGTTGCTTCTGCTGCTTTCTCTGGTGCTGTTCGTACCCGGACAATGGACTGTTCCGCCACTAGACAGGGACGAGCCCAGGTTCACACAGGCCACCAAGCAGATGCTTGAAACGGATGACTATATCGATATCCGTTTTCAGGACCAGGCGCGGCATAAAAAACCGGTCGGGATCTACTGGTTACAGGCAGCAGCCGCGAAGCTGACGGGCGACGGTGCCGATGCGCCACTTTGGGTCTACCGGCTGCCGTCTGTCATCGGTTCCATTGTTGGCGTCCTGGCGACTTTCTGGATGGCAAGGGCCTTTATGGGCCCTGCTGGAGCGCTGCTGGTAAGTGGATTTGTTGCATTGGCAATTATCGTTGGGGTTGAAGCCCGATTGGCCAAAACGGATGCGGTACTCTTTGCAACAATCGTTATCGCGCAGGGGGCACTGGCGCGCATCTGGCTCAAGAACCAGGGCGAACGAATGTGGGGCATGGGGCTGCTCTTCTGGACGGCCTTGGCAGGCAGTGTCCTTATAAAGGGACCCGTCGGTCCAATGGTCGTTGGATTGACCGTTGTAGGTCTGATGCTATTGAGAAAAAGGGTTGCGTGGTTCAAGGCTGCATCCCCAATTCTCGGATTTGTCTGGTTCTTGCTGTTGGTGTCACCCTGGTTTGTTGCGATCTGGATCGCAACCGATGGAACCTTTTTCACCGAGGCGATTGGCAGGGACCTTCTCGGTAAGGTCGGGCAGGGCCAAGAAGGACATGGCGCCCCGCCTTTGACCCATCTTGGGGCGATGTTCGGAGTGTTCTGGCCTTTGCCTGCTTTCTTCTTGATTGCGCTGCCCTTGATCTGGCGCGAACGGAAAAGTCCACTCGTCGTATTCGCGATTGCCTGGTTCGTTCCCAGTTGGATCGTGTTCGAACTGGTAACGACGAAGCTGCCGCACTACACAATGCCACTGCTGCCGGCACTTGCGCTTCCGGTCGCCGCCGCGCTGATGGAAGGGGCCGGGACAAGTACCAGGAACTGGGTTCGCTGGGTCGCCGCCATATTACTTGCCGTACCGGCAATCGGCGTTGCAGCTGCCGCCTTTGCGGGACCTTTTGTCCTTGGTGTTTGGCCATCCCCACCCGGAGCTGTCCTGGTTGCTCTCGGCGCCGTTTTTGCCGTTGCTGCCGCAGCCAGGCTTTTGCGCGGCCCGGCGCTTTATGCCTTGCCGGCAGCCACCATGACTGCGATCTGCGTAGCGATAGGATTCTGGGGCTTTGTCGGACCGGCGCTCTCGCCGATCTGGATCAGTCCGAGGCTTGTTGAGGCACTGGACGAAATTCCCGGTTGCGACGATCGTTCGACACGCAAGGTGGTCACTTCGGGATTTCATGAACCCAGTTTCATTTTCCTGGAAGGTACGCAAACACGGATCATCTCGCCGAAGGGAGCTGCTGAGTTTTTGGCGCAGGATGACAGCTCCGATCCCGGAGTTTGCCGGGTTGCAGCGATAGAAAGCCGGGAAGAACAGCCATTTTTGGCCGCAGCAAAAGAGATTGGTCTTGTGCCAGAGGCTCGAAAGAGGGTAGACGGCCTCAATATCAATGGCGGTGACGATGTCGACATCGCGCTTTATCAGAACGCCAAATCAGTCACAGGTTCAGAAAACAGCAATGACGAACAGCAATAAAAAGGTCTGGCGGGTCCTTGCGCGAATGCGCGGGAATGTTCGGCGGGCCGCGATGCTGTATGCCGGTCGAAAGGAGAGGACCACACACAACGTGGATCCACTTCCTCCAGGGCAACGGCCGCAAGACATTCTTGCTATATTGCTGTTGACCGTGGGCATCGCCGTTGTCGCATTCGATGTGCCCACCTATCCCTGGCTGAGGTCTCTTCCTGGCGAATACCGCTCCGCCTTCAGGGCATTCACGGATTTTGGCAAGGCGGACTGGATACTGCTTTCGACAGGTGTCACCTGTCTTGCTTTACTTGCGCTTGATGCAGGTCGATATGCTTTCCGGCTGCGAATGGCGATCGGTGCTGTCTTTACCTACGCGGCCTTTATTTTCTATTCGGTTGCAGCAACAGGACTTTTGGCCATCGCGTTCAAATGGACGCTTGGTCGGGCAAGGCCTAAGCTTTATGAAGAAGTCGGTCCGGTGCGGTTCGACTTTTTCGCTTTCGATGGCACCTATACGAGTTTTCCGTCCGGTCATTCCACCACGGTGGCTGCTTTGGCGACGGCGCTCGCATTCATTTTTCCAACATACCGATGGCTGATCATCGTTGCGGCGTTCTGGTTGGCTTTCAGTCGGGTGATGGTCGGCGCTCACTATCCGAGCGATGTTATTGCCGGAACTTTACTTGGAATGGCTTTCACATTTTTTACGGTCAGATCCATGGCACACCGGCGCATTGGCTTTCATATTTCTTCTTCCGGAAAAATCGAACCGAATATGAACGTGCGATCGGCAAAAGCGTGCGTGCGTGCGGTTTGGCAGGTTCTGCGCGGGCAACGTGGTGCTGACCTTGTGCGTCAGGAGAGCCGGGCGACGGAAGAAACGGAACGGACGGGTTCATGACACAAAGTTATCTGGAAGGCTTGGTGGCCAGCAAAGGAACACTGGCTGTAACCGTTGTGGTTCCGGCAAAGGACGAGGCGCAAAATCTTCCGATTTTGCTGGACGAGATTGAGGCCGCCCTGGAAGGACGCAGTTTCGAAGTCATCGTGATCGACGATGGATCTTCGGACGGTACCGACATCGTGCTCCAGGACTATGCGGCGACACACGACTGGCTGCGACCCGTGCGTCACGAAAAATCCTGTGGTCAGAGCTGTGCGGTTCGTACCGGCGTACAGCATGCCCGGGGAGATGTCGTGGCAACCATCGATGGGGATGGTGAAAACAACCCGGCTTACATCCCCAAGCTCCTTGACGCGCTCGAAACTGCCGGACCGTCGGCGGCACTTGCCGCCGGTCAGAGGCTCGGCCGGAAAGCCAGTGTTGCGAAACGTTATGCCTCGAAATTTGCCAACAAACTTCGAGGTGCGATCCTGAAGGACAACACCAGAGACAGCGGTTGCGGGCTCAAGGCCTTGCGGCGCGAGGTGTTTCTCCAATTGCCGTACTTCGACAGCTGGCACCGTTTTCTACCTGCGTTGGTGATCCGCGAAGGATATGGCGTTGTCCACATCGACGTTCAGGATCGCCAGCGGCGTCACGGCACGTCAAAATACGGTATCTTCGACCGGGCACTGGTCGGCGTTCTCGATCTCTTCGGGGTTTGGTGGCTGCGCCGGCGCCGCAAGAAAATTCCGACAGTAAGGCCGCTGACCTGAAAATTGCCTGAGTTGAATAAGGGGCGCCGAGCCCGCAGTAAGCAATTGGACACGCGCGATGCAAGCTCTCTATAATTGGCTATATACCGTCTTCATTGAACAATTCGATTTCTGGATCATTCTGGGTTTCTTCGCCCAGGGCATGTTCATGATGCGGTTCGTGATTCAGTGGATTGCTTCCGAACGGGTCGGTCGTTCCATCGTGCCGGTCGCCTTCTGGTTTTTTTCCATCGCCGGCGGCTCGCTGTTGCTGATTTATGCCATTCAGCGGCAGGATCCCGTATTTATTGCGGGGCAGGGGCTGGGGTTGCTGATCTATTTCCGGAACCTGTGGCTGATTCATAAGGAAAAACGGCAAGATCCGACAATTTGAGGCTGTTTGAAACGTTGGCTGATGGTCCAGCGATTTCTCCGTGAAACAGATAGGACAAACACTTGTTTTTACGAGGGGGCGAGAGCTGAAGGTACGGGCCACAAGAGTATTCAAGCCCTGCTACAGCTCCGTCGGTGTGAATGGTTTGCAGCCGGACTAACCGGCTGCATCTTTTCTTCTAACCAAATGTTTTCTTGAGCGCCTGGTCCAGATCCTTGATCAGGTCTTCCGGGTCTTCAAGGCCGATGTGTAGCCGGACCGTCTGGAGATTTTCGTCAACCGGCAATGCGCTACGCATACCCTTGAGCTTTACAGGAATTGCAAGGCTTTCGAAGCCGCCCCAAGAATATCCAAGTCCAAACAGGTTTAGTGCATCGAGAAATGCAAAGGACTGTTGTTTGGTCGTCCCGTCGACAAAATCAAAACCGAACAGACCGCAACTTCCCGAGAAGTCCCGTTTCCAGATCTGATAACCCGGATCGGTTTCAAGCGCCGGATACCGAAGGTTTCCGATCTGTGGCTGATCCTTCAACCAGTCAAGCACAGCAAAAGTGTTCCGCTGATGTCTTTCAAGGCGGACGGAAAGAGTGCGTAGTCCTCTCAGGCCCAGATACACATCGTCAGGTGCAACGTGACTGCCCATGGCGCCACAAATCGCATCAAGCTTCTCCCAGGCATTTTCGCTCGCCGCTATCGTGCCAAGCATCGCATCAGAGTGACCGACGAGGTATTTGGTGCCGGCCTGAATGGACAGGTCGACACCCATGGCGATCGGTTGACAGTAAAGTGGGCTTGCCCAGGTGTTGTCCATCAGCACCGTTGCGCCGATCTCGTGTGCAGCCGTTGCGATTGCCGGAACATCCTGCATTTCAAAAGTCAGCGACCCGGGAGCTTCGGTGAACACGGCAGTCGTTTCCGGCCTGAACAGTTTTTTGATTTCGGCGCCCAGGCTCGGATCGTAATACTCAACCGAAACACCGTAATTCGGCAGCACAGTGTCGGCAAAGTATCTGGTCGGCCCATACGCTGTATCCACGATCAGAATGTGATCGCCGGACTTGACGCAGGACAAAATCGCCAGTGCGATCGCATTCAGACCGGAATTGGCAAGTTTCGCGCCGGCGGCTCCCTCCATCTCACAGATTGCCGCTTCCAGGGAATCGGTCGTGGGATTGCCGCGCCGGGCATATGAATACGTCTGGCCTCCTTTTACCATCGTTTCGATATCGGGATAGAGAACCGTCGAGGCGTGAACAACAGGCGGGTTGACGAAACCATGAAAAGCACGCGAATCCCGCCCCGCGTGGGCAAGTTTTGTATCTGGCTTAAGCGGCAGATTTTTATCTGAACTGGACATTGAAGCTCATTGCTGTGGGTATGAGGAACGTTCCGGGGCAGTGGACCCGAAATTTGGCACACTTTAGCTGATCGCTATTTGCCTGCAACAAGGATCTGAACGGGTCTGTTCAGGTTCAATTTCTCGAGAAAAATTAGTTTATCGTTAACGCTGTTTCTTGCGGGACTAAATGGATTGAAGCCTTTTAAGGCATTGAATGATTTCGATTTGGGCATGTTTGCGGATTGCACCTCAAAATTGGTAGTAACCGGCCGCGAACTAGAGAATTTTGACAAGATAACGGCAGCAAGTACTTGACCCGAACGGTTAAATGCAATCGTATGGGGTCGTTGGGTGGGACTGAAGTTATCTGGAGGAAGCAGCCGCCAAGGCTGGCAATCGTCCGATACGTGAGACGAAGAAGATTTCTTCCGGTCTATCCCGACATAAAAATAAAGTATGGGTAACAAAAAAGGCTGCATATCCATGTCCAATAAATTCCTTCCGCTCGTACTCGGCGCTGCTATGGGAGTCGCCGCGACGGCTGCCGGTGCAACGACGCTGGAAGACGTCAAAGCAAAGGGCTTCATCCAATGTGGCGTGAGTCAGGGTCTCCCGGGCTTCTCCAATCCGGATGCTCAGGGGAACTGGACCGGTCTCGACGTTGATCTCTGCCGTGCAATGGCAGCAGCAGTGTTCGGCGATGCGTCCGCTGTAAAATTCACTCCGCTGTCCGCAAAAGAGCGTTTCACCGCTCTGCAGTCCGGCGAAGTTGACGTTCTGTCTCGTAACACCACGTGGACGATGTCCCGTGACACTCAGCTGGGTCTGAACTTTGCTGGCGTGAACTACTACGACGGTCAGGGCTTCATGGTTCGCAAGGACCTCGGTGTCACTTCTGCTCTGGAACTGTCCGGCGCATCTGTTTGCACCAACACCGGTACAACCACCGAGCTGAACGTTGCTGACTACTTCCGTGCCAACAACATGCCGTACGAAATCGTTGCTTTCGAAAAAGCTGACGAAGTTGTTGCTGCATACGACGCTGGCCGTTGTGACGTTTACACCACTGACGCCTCCGGCCTGTACGCTCAGCGCCTGAAGCTGACCAACCCGGGCGACCACATGGTTCTGCCGGAAATCATTTCCAAGGAGCCGCTTGGCCCGGTTGTCCGTCAGGGTGATGATGAGTGGTTCAACATCGCTCGTTGGACGCTGAACGCCATGATCAACGCTGAAGAACTCGGCGTTACCTCCGAAAACGTTGACGAGATGAAGTCTTCCGACAATCCGTCCGTCAAGCGTCTTCTGGGTGTTGAAGGTGCATTTGGTGAAGCCATCGGCGTCTCCAATGACTGGGCTTACAACATCATCAAGAGCGTTGGTAACTACGAAGAAACCTTCAATGCCAACGTTGGTCCGGACACTCCGCTCGGCATCTCCCGCGGCGTGAACGCACTGTGGAACAAAGGCGGCTTCCTGTACGCTCCGCCGGTTCGCTAATCCTCGTTTAGCTTGAGGATTTAAGGGGTTCCGGCGGCTTGCACTGCCGGAACCCTCAATAAATTCCACGCATGAAAAATCGGAAAATACCGATATAGGCGTGGGGGGAACAACTGCTTCAATTGCCGATAGGGGAGCGCGCGCAAGCGTGCAGCAGAAGCAGTTAAAGACGCGAAAGAGGAGAGGCTTCGGGCCGGGCTCTTTCCGTAAAAAACCTGGGCGAGGTTCTATGTCAGTAATGGAGCAGGATTCGGCGGGGGCGCCGGCGCGTGCTTCGCTGGTGAATGATCCCAAAGTGCGCGGGCTGTTCTATCAGCTCGTCTTGATCGGGGCGCTGGTCTCCTTTGGGTATTTTATCGTTACGAACACGATCGACAACCTGGAACGGCAAAACATTGCGTCCGGTTGGTCCTTTCTAGATAACACTGCCGGCTTCGGCATTATTCAGTCGCTTGCGCCATATTCGGAAACTTCGAGCTATGGCCAAGCGATTTTTGTCGGCTTTCTGAACACCGTCCTGGTGGCAGTTGTCGGCATCTTCCTGGCAACCATCATTGGGTTCGTTGTCGGTATCGCGCGGCTATCCAATAACTGGGTGATCAGCAGACTGGCCTATTGCTATGTTGAACTGATCCGCAACGTGCCGCTGCTTCTGCAGATTTTCTTCTGGTATTTCGCGGTGCTCCGCGCTGTTCCGGGGAAACGGGATAAGTGGTCGTTCTTCTTCGACAATTTCCATCTCAACATCGCAGGATTGCGTGGTCCTAAACCAATCTGGGAACCGGGCGCCGAGTTCATCGGTTTTGCCTTGATCCTTGGTATTGTTCTGACTTATCTGGTCAGCCGATGGGCGCACAAGCGTCAGGACGCAACCGGTCAGCAGTTCCCGATGTTCTGGACGGCTCTTGGTCTTATCATCGGACTCCCGGTGATCACGTATTTCGTGACCGGCATGCCGATGTATCTGGAACACCCGAACTTTGTTGAAACCGGCCCGATTCTGCGGCGCGGGTTTGAGCTGAATGTCGGTTTCAATCTGATTCCGGAATTCCTGGCTCTGACATTGGCGTTGTCGATTTACACGGCCGCGTTCATTGCCGAAATTGTGCGAGCCGGTATTCAGGCCGTCAGCCACGGCCAGACCGAGGCCGCGCATGCCCTGGGGCTGCGTCAGGGGCCGACCTTGCGTCTGGTGATCATTCCGCAGGCAATGCGCGTGATCATTCCGCCGCTCACCAGTCAGTATTTGAATCTGACCAAAAACTCGTCGCTTGCTGTTGCGATTGCCTTCCCGGATCTCGTGTCCGTTGGCGGGACCGTTCTCAACCAGACCGGTCAGGCCATCGAAATTATCGCAATCTGGATGGCAGTCTATCTGTCGCTCAGTTTGATCACTTCGGCATTCATGAACTGGTACAACCAGCGCATGGCGCTCGTGGAACGGTAAGGAGCGCAACATGTCGACGAATAACAATACGTTTCAAATAAGAACCGAGGAGGCACCGCTTCTGCCGGCGCCGGTCTCGACCACCGGTGTCATTGGCTGGATGCGGAAGAACCTTTTCTCATCCATCTCCAACGCCGTTCTTACCTTCATCGGTATCCTGATCGCCTATTCGATCATAGCTCCTTTCATCCAGTTCGCATTTGTTGATGCGGTCTGGACGGGTGATAATCGTGAGGCGTGCCTGCCGCAGGACGGTGGTCACAGCGGTGCTTGCTGGGCCTATGTGGAGGCATATTTCCCGCAGTTCATTTACGGACGCTACCCGACCGATGAGATCTGGCGGGTAAACATCGTCTATGCGCTGTTTGCACTTCTACTGGTGCCGCTTGCCATGCCGAGCGCTCCTTACAAAAGAACAAACGCAATTTTGTTCCTGATCGTTTTCCCGATCGTTGCCTACTTCCTGCTGACCGGCCTGGTCATCGGCGGTGCGGTAATTCTTCCGATCGTTGAAACGGCTGTTTGGGGTGGTCTGCTGGTCACGTTGGTCATTGCCGTAACCGGTATTGTTGCCTCGCTGCCGCTCGGTGTTGCCCTGGCACTTGGACGCCGTTCGCAAATGCCGATCATCAAGCTGGTTTCGATTATCTTCATCGAATTCTGGCGGGGTGTTCCGCTGATCACGGTTCTGTTCATGTCTTCCGTGATGCTGCCGCTCTTCCTTCCCGAAGGCGTTACCTTCGACAAGCTTCTGCGCGTCCTTATCGGAGTGACGCTGTTCTCCGCCGCGTATATGGCGGAAGTGGTGCGCGGTGGCCTGCAGGCAATTCCCAAGGGGCAATATGAAGGTGCAATGGCTCTGGGCCTGCGGTTCTGGCCGATGATGTATCTCATCATCCTGCCCCAGGCGCTCAAGCTCGTGATCCCGGGTATCGTCAACACCTTTATTGGTCTTTTCAAGGACACGACACTGGTCCTGATCGTCGGCATGTTCGACCTTCTCGGTCAGATTCAGTCCTCGTTCACCGACCCGACCTGGTCGACGCCAAGCCAAGGACACACAGGCTATCTGTTTGCCGCCATCGTGTTCTTCGTCTTCTGCTTCGGCATGTCACGGTACTCCATCTTCATGGAGAAACGGCTGCATACGGGACACAAACGCTAGGGACATACCCCCGGGGCGCGCGGGTATTAACGCAGCGCCCCGGACAACAGAATTTCTGGAGTAAATAAACTCATGACTGAGAATGCTGTAAACGCGGAAGAGCTTGCCGCCGATCGTTCGAAGATGAAGATCTCCGACACTGACGTCGCGATTGAAATCAAGACCATGAACAAGTGGTACGGCGATTTCCATGTGCTTCGCGACATCAATCTGAAAGTTATGCGCGGCGAGCGTATCGTTATTTGCGGGCCTTCCGGTTCGGGCAAATCCACCATGATCCGTTGCATCAATCGCCTGGAGGAACACCAGGCAGGCCAGATTATGGTTGACGGGATTGAGCTGACAAACGACCTGAAAAAGATCGATGAAATCCGCCGTGAAGTCGGCATGTGCTTCCAGCACTTCAACCTGTTTCCGCATCTGACAATCCTGGAAAACTGCACGCTGGCTCCGATCTGGGTTCGCAAGATGCCGAAAAAGGAAGCCGAAGAGATTGCGATGCACTACCTGGAGCGCGTCAAGATTCCTGAGCAGGCACTAAAGTATCCCGGTCAGCTTTCCGGTGGACAGCAGCAGCGTGTGGCGATTGCCCGGTCGCTGTGCATGAACCCGAAGATCATGCTGTTCGATGAGCCGACTTCGGCGCTCGATCCGGAAATGATCAAGGAAGTTCTCGACGTTATGGTCGGTCTCGCTGAAGAAGGCATGACCATGCTCTGCGTGACCCACGAAATGGGTTTTGCGCGCAAGGTTGCAAACCGCGTTATCTTCATGGATGCCGGACAGATTGTTGAACAGAACGAGCCGGAGCCGTTCTTCACCAATCCGCAGCATGAGCGTACGAAGCTGTTCCTCAGCCAGATCCTGCATCACTGATCCAGGGTGAAGGACAAATTCGTGATCAAGTTGACCCGTAAGGTTTTTCTCGGAGTTTTCTTGATTGCGATGGTCGTTGTAGTTGGCATGGGCCTCGGCACATTGGTGCCGAGGCCCATTGCATTTTCTGCAAAGGCAGACGACCAGGATCGGCCGTCAAGTGAGAAACGGCGGATATTGGTGCTTTCAAATCCCATCCACACCGACATCGCCTTGCCCGCTGATCCCGACGTCTTGAAGGCAATGAACTTTGTTTCGGACGCCGGGTTGGAGCTGGATTACCCCGGCGTTTTCTGGATTGTCTTTGGGTGGGGAAGCCGGTCCTTTTACGTCGAAACTCCGACCTGGGCAGACTTGAAGGTAAAACCGGTACTTGATGCGTTTACGTGGGACCGATCGGTCATGCATGTCCGCAGGGCAGGTGCCATTTCATCCGATATGCCGGACGTTCGCGCAGTTGAACTGACCGAAGAGGATTTTTCGATACTGCTTCAGGAGATCCGAGGCAGTTTTCAGTCTGAAGACGGCTTGCCTCCTCAAGAGATACCAGGCGCAGCCTATGATGCGCATGACATGTTTTTCCCGGCCGTTGGTGGCTTCAATGCGTTGATGGGCTGTAACACCTGGACAGCGCGAATGTTGCGCCTGGCGGGCCTCAAGACAGGCTTCTGGACACCCTTGCCTCTAACGCTTGACCTGTCCTTGGATCTGCACAATTCCCTATAGGTCAGTTGCCGGTCGAAGCCGGGACGATCTTGTCGACTGCGCTTTCCGCCAGAGCCTTCAAAACGCCTGGAGCTTCGCCGGCGCGGGCGCGGATGGACAGACCGTGCAGGATCAGAGCCAGGTGTTGCGCCGCCTCCTTTATGTCCGTTTCGGCCATGGAACCCTGGGTTTCGTGGCGGATAAGGCTTGCAATGCCTTTGTCCATGCGCGTAATAACTGCGTCAAGCGCTTCGCGGAACTCGGCATCCTGTACGGCCTCCGTCTGCAAGGTTGAGATTGCGAGACAGCCGTAAGGAGCGCCATTCAGTTCGGTTTGCCCGGTATAGAGATCTATTGCAGCTGCAAGAATGGCCTTGAGGCGTGGCCTCACGCCAGTGGCTTTTCCTCCTGCCTCTCTCAGGTAGATATGCATCCGGTCGGCAAATCGGTCGACGATTGTCAGGTACATGTCTTTCTTGCTGCCAAAGGCCGAATAGAGACTGGGTCTGTTTAGTCCGGTCACTTCAGCAATCTGATCCAGACTTGTCGCCGCGTACCCGTTTTTCCAGAACACCTGCATGATCTGATCAAGGGTTTCATCTTCATCAAATTTGCGAGGCCTGCCTCGCTTCGTTCCCGTTTTCATTTTTTACCAACTCGCACAAAAAGATCGACCTGTCTATTTTTATGCGATACGGTACAAAAATGGAGATAATTATGGAGGCTTTTTGTGTGATGTCTGAAAATGATGCGCCCTTGGGGACGGTGAAGTGGGGACGGCGCACCGGGTCTTTCAGCAAGGGGCGGTTGACGCGTTCAGAAAAGGTCAAGGTGTTGATGAACCTCGCTCGGATCTCTTCGCTTGAAGCGAGGGACGTTATCCTCGATCGTCTTGGGTTGATAAAAGCCTATGGAACCGATCTGGAAGGATTGCAGCCGCCTGACACAACGCTTGTGCGTGACGCATTCGACTTTGCCGACGATGTCCAGGGAATTGAGCTCATGCGCCACAGTTGGCGGACCTATTACTGGGCAATGCTGTTGGCGGGTTATCGGAAACTCGATGTAGACCGGGAATTGCTCTTCGCCGCTGCGATTCTTCATGATGTGGGGCTGGCTCGAGGAAGAGCCTCAGAACCGAAGGATTGTTGTTTTGTCGTCTATGGAGCCGAACGCTGCAAGCATCATCTTGTGGGGCAGGGACATGACAGGCAGAAAGTTGGAAAAATTGCAGATGCAATCGGGCTGCATTTGAACGGATACGTCTCAAGCCGGGTTTATGGTGCAGAAGCAC
Source organism: Roseibium sp. SCP14 (assembly GCF_040329475.1). Taxonomy (NCBI): domain Bacteria; kingdom Pseudomonadati; phylum Pseudomonadota; class Alphaproteobacteria; order Hyphomicrobiales; family Stappiaceae; genus Roseibium; species Roseibium sp. SCP14. The sequence goes on along the minus strand of NZ_JBDZYH010000003.1, from coordinate 816,267 downwards.
ACCTTCTGTCCCGTGGTGCCATGTGCGACGTGTTTGGAATGGGCCGGCGCCGGATCGACAAGTCTTTGCGACGCCGGGTACTGGAAGAACATCCCAAGGGGGACTTGCGGCAGGAACTTGAAATATGGCCCGGCCACCATCTTGCCGGATCCAGAGGAGATTTTCTTATCCGCCTTGGGGATAGAAGCAAGCCGTCGACCGATGTGGCAGGTGTGCCGCAGACGGGTGACTAGCCTTTGCCGGTATTGTGTGAAAGGCCGGTCCGAACTTGCTGAACGGACCGGCCGCCTCATTTGGCGAGTCGCGGTCTAGCCTATGACCACTTCAGTGTCCTCCCTGGCACCCCACTCAGACCATGAACCATCGTAAAGGGCGAGATCTCGTGCGCCCAAAACGGTCAGTCCAAGTGTCAGAATTGCCGCGGTTACCCCTGAGCCGCATGTCGTGGTGACTGGTTTTTCCAGGTCCACACCGGCTTCCTTGTAGATTGCCAGCAACTCATCCTTGGAGCGGAAAGTTCCGTTTTCGGTGATCAGTTGAGTGAATGGCAGGTTCAGTGCAGTTGGCATGTGTCCCGCGCGAAGTCCTGCGCGGGGCTCTGGTGCATCTCCTGAGAAACGGTCTGCGGATCTGGCGTCAAGGATCTGTCTGGAGCCTGATGCAATCACATTCCGAACATGATTTATGTCTGCCACAGCGCCATGGTTGAGCCGGGAGGTGAAGTGGCTTTGCACGCGGCGTGGCGCTTGATCCTCGACCTCTCGATTTTCCGCACGCCATTTGGGGAATCCGCCATCAAGAACGAACACACGTTCTGCTCCCATGCTACGTAAGGTCCACCAGACGCGCGGTGCGGAATAGAATCCGAAGTCATCATAGACGACGAGCGTCTGACCGTCCCCGATCCCGAGCTTTCGCATCGCTGATGAAAATACGTGCGGTGCCGGAAGCATGTGCGGGAGGTCGGTGTCTTTCTCGCAGATTTCGTTTACGTCGAAAAACACGGCGCCAGGAATATGGGCATGGGGATAAACCGGTGGAGCATCAGGGTGCGTGACCGGCGGCATCCAGGCATTGATGACGACCAGGTCCGGAGACGAAAGGTGTTCGGCCAGCCATTGGGTGGATACGAGTGGATGATCGGACATTACCTCTCCTTAGTCTTCATAAAGGCCCTTGGACTTGTGCCAATCTTCAATGGACAAGTCCGGGTATTTCGAAAAATGAATGTGACCGGGACCCTCGGGCACATCGATCCAATCCGGTTTGTAGTCAAGCATGATATGGACGGTCTCGGGTGGCTTTGGCAATACGGTATCGATTGCGCCGGCATGAGGATGGATCAACCCCGGCCAACGTGGGTCCCAGACCCAAACGTGCGAGCCGCAGAACTTGCAGAAATGCCGCTCCGCCTGACTGACCTTGCCGTCTATGACCGCATTGTAGGTTTCTTTTGCTTCTGCACCTTGAATCTTGAGACTGCCGGCATCCGCCATCAGGTTTATGGCATACCCTCCGCTGCCACCGATCTTTCGGCAGATGGAGCAGTAACATCGCATATAGGGGTAGGGGGTTTTGCTTTCCATCTCGAATTCAATGGCACGGCAATGACAACTTCCTGATAGTTTCATTTCCCCCTCCCGGCATCAAGCGCCTGTTGGTATGGCTTGTCAGTCCGTCAACCTTATGCGCACACGTCTGTTCTGTTTGCCTTTCTTCTCGGTTTTTCCGAGAGAAAGAGGCCCGATCTCGGATGTCTGTGAAACATGCGTTCCGCCACAAGGTTGCAAGTCGACGTCGGTGCCGATTCGAACCAGCCTGACTCGACCGGAGCCACGCGGCGGTTTTACCGACATGGTCTTGACCAGGCCCGGATTGGCGTCGAGTTCTTCATCAGTGATCCATTCCGACCTGACTTCATGATCTCCTGCAGCAAGTGCATTCAGCTTTTCAAGCAGCGCTTCCTTGTCGACCGTTTCATCGCCCATGTCGAAATCCAACCGACCCTCAGTTTCCCCGATCTGGCCACCGGTAACTGGAAACGGAAGAGCAACGGACAGAAGATGCAATGCGGTGTGAACCCGCATCAAACGGTAGCGGCGGGCCCAGTCGATATGGGCTGTCAGATTTGTTCCCGGTGCGGGAAGTGTCTGACCTTCAGCCGGAACATGAACGATTGTGGTTTTGTCGTCATCGTAGACCGTCGTTGCTATCTCGATCCTGTTCCCGTCTTCAAACTCAAGGTAGCCGCTATCTCCCGGCTGACCGCCACCCATTGCATAAAATACGGTCCTGTCGAGTATGATGCCGCCCCGATCGTTCACGCCCAACATTTCAGCTTCGCAAGTTCGGAGATAGGTGTCGTCGCGAAACAATGGGGTGGTCATTAGTGTCTCCTTCCAAAATAGAAAGTTATGAAGAGCAGATCAGCCCACATCCCGCAATCGCACAAACACCCGAAGGAGTACTCTCGCTGAAAGAAGGGACAGCTCCTGAAGAACGCATTTGAAGCTAGGACCGGAAACAGGCGTCCATGACGATGGTTGCTGCTGCCATGTTACCCATGTGAATGGCCGTCGGTGTGTTTTGATGTCCGCCATAGGTCATGTCACCGGCAGCATAGATCCCTGGAACTGTTGTCCTGAAACCTTCGTCAATCGCAATGTAACCCGTTTCGGTGAGTGAAACATCGAGCCTTGAAACAAGATCGACCTGTTTCTGATGAGGGAAAATCAGCATGCACTCCAGATCGAACCGGTTTCCGTCGGGCAACTCGACACCGGACAACGTCTCGTTTTCGATCAAAACCTTGGTCGGCAAGTCGGATACGAGCGTCATGCCCATGCCGGAAAGTTGCTGACGGCGTTCCTCATGCACCGAAATCGATGGATCAAGAAAGTAGGTAATGTCGGACGTCCAGTTTCGATAGATTTCCGCAGCATCAATGACTTCAGGGCGATGGGCATAAATGCCCCACTTCTGGTCCTTCCACTCATAGCCGTGGCAGAAAGGGCAATTGATGATGCTTCGCCCCCAACACTCTTCAAGACCAACCAGAGAAGGAAGGGTATCTTGCATGCCCGTCGCCAGCAAAACGACCTGAGCCGTCAATTGACTGCCGTCGCCGAGCCGAACAATGAAGTCGCCGCCTCGTTGCTGAACATCTATGACATCTTCATCGAGAAAACGGGCAAAGGGGTAGGAAAGTATATCCCGGCGCATTTCGGCGCGTACTTCCGCGGGCACTCTGTGGTCCAGAGCAGGCAGTGCGGCGACAATGGGAGAAGCTGCGTTTCTTGGAGGTTTGACTGTGTTCAACACAGTCGTTTTGAACATGGAGCGGGAAAGTGTCAAAGCCGCCGCTAGCCCCGAAGGGCCGCCACCAATGATAGCAACCTGTGTGTCCATTGACTTACCTCCACTCTCGCACGGCACTTCGTTCGACGACAGAAAGGAGCGCCAGTTCAAACAGCAAACCCCGGAATGCTTAACTGGTCAAAGAAAACTGCAATTTAGAGTATCGGAGACAGCAGTCTTGCACCCTGAGCAAGCACTCGAAACAGATAGCTTTGCGACTGAAACGCATCCGGCCAGGTGAGTTTCGTATTCTGAAAATCGGTTTCCAGCATTTTTTCAACGTTGCGGATCATGCGTTCATGCGTGAACCAGAGCGTAAGCTCGAAATTGATTTGAAAGGATCTGTTGTCGAAGTTGACTGTGCCGATCGAGACAAGGTCATCATCAAGTAGCGTGACTTTCTGGTGCAGGAAGCCATCCGTGTAGCGATAGACCTTCACGCCTCTTTGAACGAGAGTGTCCTCGTAGGCGTGACTGGCGAGCCAGACCGTCCAATGATCACGTTTTTCCGGCAACATGATACGAACATCCACGCCGCGCATCGCCGCAGAACAGAGTGCAGTCTGAACATCCAGCGAGGGCACCAGGTAAGGGGTGGTGATCCAGAAACGTCTCTTCGCCTGCGCAGCAGCCTCAACGAACGCGATCGCGCATTCCTCCAGCTTGTCCGCAGGACCCGTCGGCATCACCAGAACAGCCTCGTCGCCCGGCATCGGAATTTCGTTGACCTGTGGAAGCTCGATCCGCTCCCCGCTTGCCCATAGCCAGTCCTCGACAAAGGAAAGGGCGCAGGCAACAGCCGCAGGTCCTTCGACCCTCACATGCGTGTCCCGCCAGCGGCCAAACCATTTGTCACGTCCGACATATTGGTCGGCTACGTTGTGGCCCCCGACAAATGCTTCACGGTAGTCTGTAACCACAAGTTTGCGATGGTTGCGGTAATTCAACCGCATGGGACCAAGCAGACGCAGAAATTTGTGGTTCTCGTTGAAACCGCAGACTTCGACACCCGCTCGTTTCAACCTGTCGAGAAACGCGTGAGGCAGTGAATGACTTCCCACATCATCGTAGAGGAGACAGACACGCACGCCGTCTTTCGCGCGAGCGATAAGTGCGTCTGCCATTTCCCGTCCGAGCTTGTCGTCGTGAATGGTGAAGAACTGGAAGAAAATGACGTGGCGCGCACGTGCGATTGCTTCCTTGATTGCGGTGAATGTGGCATCTCCGTCAATGAACAGATCAGCCTTGTTGCCGGCAAGAAACGGTACGCCCGCAACTCGCGACAGGACCGGCCATTCCCGGGTTTCCTCGTGATCCGTCAACCCGAGTTCATCCGCTCTTCTTGCTCTTTCGGTACGACCCAGGGTGGCCTGGATCTTTGCGTAGTCCGAAAACGAGCGCCACCCGAAGACAAAATAGAGCGGGACTGTCAGATAGGGCAGGAAGAACAACGAGAGAAGCCAGGCGACCGAACCTTGCGACGTGCGCGAGTTCATTACCTCTCTGACCGCACAGATCCCCGCCGTGATGTACATGGCCGCGACAAAGGCCGCGACCAGTCCGAGATTGTTGGCCATGATGTCCAGTATGCCGACATCGGCCACAGCGTCCTGGATCACCGCTTTCGCTGCGGCGTCGTCTTTGGCTAGCGTTGGATCACCGGGCTCCATATGGCAATGGTCTGTTCAGCCTGATCAGGCGAAGGGTGGTTCGATGGTTACGGGCCGCTCCAGCCACTCCGGAATCGGGAGATTTTTGGAACGCAGGAATTCCGGATTATAGAGCTTCGACTGCGAGCGCGTACCGTGATCGCACAAGATCGTGACAATGGTCTTGCCGGGACCCACTTCTTTTGCGAGACGCAAGGCACCGGCAAGATTGATCGCGGTTGATCCTCCAAGCAGGAGGCCTTCGTTCTGCGCAACGTCGAAAACGAGCGGCAGAGCTTCTTCGTCGGAAATTGTCCAGGCGTGGTCGACTTTTACATCGTGCACGATCGGAGTGCTGCGGCCTAGGCCGATACCTTCAGAGATCGATCCGCCTTCAGACGCCTTGGCTTCTCCGGTTGTGAAGAGCGACTGCATTGCCGCACCACGTGGGTCGGCGCAACCGATAACGATGCCGGGTTTCTTTTCCTGAAGGTAAGTGGAAACGCCGGCGAGCGTGCCGCCGGAACCAACGGCACAGATAAAGCCGTCTACCTTGCCGCCGGTCTGTTCGAATATTTCAGGTCCGGTTGTGAGATAGTGAGCCTTCCGGTTGTCCAGATTGTTCCACTGGTCAGCAAAAATGGCGCCATTCGGTTCTGTCTTGGCTATTTCCTCAGCGAGGCGGCGGGCGACGTGCTGATAGTTGTTCGGGTCCTTGAATGGCTTTGCGGGAACCTCGATCAATTCGGCGCCGCACAGGCGCAGCATATCTTTCTTTTCCTGGGTCTGGGTCTCAGGAATGACAATCACCGTCCTGTAGCCACGTGCGCTTGCGACAAGAGCAAGCCCGATACCGGTGTTTCCGGCGGTACCTTCCACGATGACTCCCCCAGGTCTGAGGTCGCCTCTTGCCTCGGCTTCGAGGATCATTTGCCGGGCAGGGCGATCCTTGACGGATTGTCCGGGATTCATGAATTCGGCTTTGCCAAGAATCTCGCAGCCCGTTTCTTCTGACAGGGCTTTCAATCGGATCAGGGGCGTGTTGCCGATCGCGTCGACAACGGAAGCGGACACAGACATGTAATCATTCCTGGCTGATCCGGTCTGTTTCTACGGCAGACCGGATAAAATCTGATGAGGACTGGACGCTAATGGTCCAGTCCAAAGGGATCAAGCTTGCAATGTAAGGCATCACCGCCGGAATACCAGCGTCTGAGACCCAGGAGCGTTTGTTTTCCCGTACGTTGATTGAAAGTTGTCGCTGAGTTGTTCTGCAGGAGACCTAGATCAAAATTCAAAAACCAATATTTATGGTGTAAGAGTTGATCTACAGGCTGCTGTGTAACGTATCGGCGTTAGAGCAACCTGGACACCCGGAGATTGATGAGAGCGGTAATGGAAAAGAATGTGACTGGCATGGATGAGTTACTGGCCGGATACGCGGCTGGAACATTGTCCTTTCCGGCACAAGCGCTTGTCGGAGCACATCTGGAACTGAGCGATCAGAACCGAGGCTACGTATCTTCCCTGGAAGCAATGGCCGGTGCCGGCCTGGACGAAGTCGAACCGGTCGCTCTGTCGGACCGCGATGCAACGCTTTCAGCTATCTTCAATTCCAATGCTCCAATCCTCAACGAAATCGTGACGGCGAATGAGACCGCGGGACAAGGAGAAGTTCCTGAGTCCTTGCATTCCATTGTTGGTTCTTCATTGGCAGAATTGCCCTGGAAAACACTTCTTCCAGGTGTCAAGGAATGCAAATTCGGTGAAATAGACGGCTGTTCGAGCAGCTTGTTGTGGGTGAGGGCTGGCCGTGCAATGCCGTCGCATACCCACCACGGGACCGAATTGACGCTTGTCCTCAAAGGCGGGTTCCGTGACGAGGATGGCCACTTTGTCGTGGGCGATGTTGCTTATGCCGACGGTGAGGTGGACCACAAGCCCATTGCGGACGATGGCGAAGACTGCATCTGTTTCGCAGTTACGGCCGGGCGCTTGCAATTGACCGGGCCTGTCGGCCGCTGGTTTGCACCTTTTATCAGATAAGCACAAATCCGGCTCACGGCCTTGATGCGTAAACAACGCATCGGGTTAAGGAGACTGGTTTGCATATGAACACGTTTGCGGCACAGCCAGAAGACGGCAGCGCCTGGGTGACAGGGGCAAGTTCCGGAATTGGAAGAGCTCTTGCGCTTGATCTGGCGAGGTTCGGATGGGTCGTTGCGGTCACTGCGAGATCTGCTGATGCGCTTTTTGCTCTCCAGCACGAGGCACGGGATCTTCCGGGGGCAATCGAACCTTTTCCGGGAGACGTATCCGACACTGAAGCCATGGCCGGCTGTGCCGGGATGATTCATGAAAGGCTCGGCCAAATTGCGCTTCTTGTCGCCAATGCAGGCGTGTACTTGCCTCAAGACGGTCTGAATGCAGATGCCGATGCATTCCGCACGAGTTTCGAAGTCAATCTGATGGGAACGGTCAACGTTCTGTTGCCGGCGATTGCTTCGATGAAGAAAGCGGGCAAAGGACAGATTGCGATCGTTTCATCGGTCGCAGGATATACAGGATTGCCGACTTCCTCGGCGTATGGAGCAACCAAGGCAGGCTTGATCAATCTGGCCGAATCTTTGAAGTTTGACCTGGATAGAAGCGGAATTCGCCTTCAGGTTATCAACCCGGGCTTCGTCGACACGCCGGCCACGAGCAGCAATCCGTTTCCCATGCCTCAATTGCTCTCCGTGGAAGACGCGGTTCGGGAGATCCGCAAAGGGTTGGAACGGCAAAGGAAGTTCGAAATTGCCTTCCCGCGCGCATTTGTCTGGAAATTGAAGCTGCTTAAACTGCTTCCGTACGAACTCTATTTTCCCTTGATCGCGAAGGTGACGGGGTGGAACAAAAAACAGGCCGATTAACGGCCTGTCCATTGCGTGCCCGAAATGCTGGTCAAGACTCAAGGCTCTTTCACATAGACCATTTGACGGACGTCGATGTTTCCTGAGCGAAAACCAGCTTCGCAATAGTGCAGGTAAAATTCCCACAGTCTCTTGAACCGATCGTCAAACCCAAGTGGGCTGATTTGCGGCCAGGCTTGTCTGAACCGTTGACGCCATTCTGCCAGTGTACGCGCGTAGTCCTGACCGAAAATCTTCTGATCAGTGAGGTTCAAGCCGAGGGATTTGCCGATTTCCCGCAGACGGCCTGGCGGCGGCAGCATCCCTCCGGGAAAAATGTAGCGCTGAATAAAGTCGGTACCGCGGCGATAGTCGTCAAACATCCGGTCCTGAATGGTGATGATCTGAAGCCCCGCTTTTCCACCGGGTTTAAGGCACCTTGAAAGCTGCTTGAAATAGGTTGGCCAGTATTTTTCGCCTACGGCTTCAAACATCTCGATGGAAGCTATCCGGTCGAAGACGCCTTTTTCATCGCGGTAGTCTTGAAAAACCACGTCGACTTTTTCCGTCAACCCGGCCTTGAAAATGCGTTCGCGGGCATAGTCAAACTGCTCTTTGGAAATGGTCAGGGCGCGGACATGGGCGCCGACTGTTTTGGCAACATGTTCCGCAAAGCCCCCCCAACCGCATCCGATTTCCAAAACAGTGTGGTTTTCCTCAATGCCGGTCTGACGAACAAGAGATGCATATTTTTCTGCCTGAGCCTGTTCAAGGTTGCTTGCTTCACCGCTGTAAATCGCCGAAGAGTAGGTCATCGACGGATCAAGCCATTCCTTATAGAACTCATTGCCGAGGTCGTAATGCGCTGAAATGTTGCGCTTGGAACCGCGTTTGGTGTTTGAATTGAGCCAGTGGCGAAGCGACATCAGAAGGCGCGTGAAGGGGCGTCCTTGAAGAGCTTCAAGCGTTGATTCCTGGTTGATGCAGAACAGCTCCAGAAAGGTGGTTACATCAGGAGACGACCAGTATCCGGCCATGAACGCTTCGCCGACACCGACATCGCCAGCCTGAACGACCATGCGAAAAAACCGCCAGTCATGAATCTTGAGGACGCCGCTGGGGCCGTTTTCTCGGCCGTGAATGAGGAACGTCCGTCCGTTGGGGAAAGTTATCTGCAGTGATCCGTAACGGATCTTTAGCGCAAGGTTCGCCGCCATTCGTGCAAGCCGGGGGAACCCTTTCATTTCATGGCCGAAATTGTCACTTGTCAGAACAATAGGCTCATTCATCGCAGAACCTCTTGAAATGTCATCTGTTTGACGCCAGCGATATCCAGCGGTTTCTCTTTTCCGGTCCCTTGTTCGTTGCATCTATTGCGGGCCGGGAATGAAATGGTACACGCTTCCGCCAGATTTTAAAGGCTTCCCAATGAATTGCGGCAATAACCTTGAAAGTAAGAAGAGGAACGCGCAGACACTCTTTTAGAATATTTGCCGTCGTTGCTTGCCTGCGTTCTCCGGAAAAAGTCGCTGAAAGCAGTGGTCCGTCGGGGTCCTTTTCCAGGATTCTTACCCTGACAGACTGCCCCGGAGGCAGCATGCGGAAATAGTAGTGCTGCTTCATGCCGATAAAGGGAGAGACGTAAAACGACTTGATGTGATCCTGACGTACACCTGCGTCACTTACCTGATGGGGCTCGAGGGGAACAGTGTAAGTGTGAATGCCCCCGAACGTATTTCGGACCTCGTAAACGATGGCCGAAAGAGCATTACCCGCATCGAATGCGTAGTAGACGCTCAGCGGATTAAAGCCGTATCCAAGAATTCTTGGATATGCCAGCAGCAGGATGCGGGTCGGTGCGGACAGGCCCTTTTGCGTCAGTTGCTCTTCGACATGGCGACGGATGTCGGAGCCGTCTCGTTTGCCGTGGTCTTGCTCATGAAATGACAGCAGATTGAATTTGTTGATCGAAAACAAACCACTGACCTTGTCTGCTTCTCCCAGCCGGTCCAGATCCAGAAGCACCGAGAAGACCGAATAGCTGAAGCGATGTTGTTTCGGCTTCATGCGGTGATGCATCACCGACCCGGTGTAAATCGTGACCGGTGTATCCGGCGCCGGACCATTGTCGCGAACACGGTTGGCGAATGTCCTGCTCATTCTGCGGCTTCCAGAAACTGATGTTGCAATTGTGAAGTTTCCCAGGGCAGGTGCGCGCCCAGGGCCTTCGCGACCTTCAGGCCTGACACCAAGCCGTCCTCGTGAAAACCATGCCCGCCCCAGGCACCGCAGAACCAGGTCCTGTTGACACCCTGAATTTCCTGAAGTCGGTTTTTGCCGGCAAGGGAAGGGGCATCGAATTGCGGATGGTCATAGACATATCTTGCGAAAGTTTTCTCTGCGCAAGGAGCTTGATATGGGTTCAAAGTTACGAAAACCGGTTTGCTGTGATCAAGGTTCTGCAGCCGGTTCATCCAGTAGCTCACGGTGACATCCCGTGTTTCACCGGCGTCCCGATCGGACATGTAGTTCCACGATGCCCAGACACGTTTGCGTTTGGGCATCAGGTTTTCGTCCCGATGAAGATAGACTTCATTGGGCCGGTATCGGATGGACCCGAGGATCTCACGTTCCTGCGCACTTGGGTCTCCCAGCATCGCCAGACTTTGATCCGTGTGGCTGGCGAGGATCACCTGATCGAACACATCCGTGTTGCCGGTAACGTCTTTTACCTGGACACTGCTGTCGTGGCGAAGGATCTCGACCACCCCAGATCCGAGGCGGATTTGGCCTGAGAGAGGCTCCAGCAGCTTTGAAACGTAGTTCTTGCTGCCGCCGGAAATCGTGCGCCACAATGGGCGGTCAAAACCGAGCAATCGATGGTTATCGAAAAAAGCGACGAAACTCTCTGCAGGATAGTCCCGCATTTCGTTTATCGGCGTCGACCAGATAGCTGCTCCCATTGCCAGGAGATAGTCATTTACAAAGCCCGTTGAATAGCCTTCTCGGTCAAGGTAGCCGCCGAGCGTTTCTCCGGCTAACAATCCGGCCTGGAGATCCTTCACCGCTTGTTTGTTGAACCGGAAAATATCGCGCAGCATGAATAGAAATCGGGGCGAGACAAGGTTCTTTCGTTGCGCAAACAGTGCATTCAATGTGTGTCCGGACCATTCGAGCAGACCGTTGTCGGCGGAAAGCGCGAAACTCATGTCGCTGACTTCGCTGGCAACGCCAAGATGGTCCAAAAGAGCAGTAAAGTTCGGATAGTTCATTTCATTATAGACAATGAACCCAGTGTCGACCGACATGGGCGTGCCGTCATAATCGATGTCCGCGGTTGCGCTGTGACCACCAGGTCGTGCTCTCTTTTCATACAGAACCACATCGTGGCTTTTGCTGAGCGCCCAGGCAGCGCTGTTGCCAGAAATGCCGGAACCGATGACAGCAATCCGCATTTTCAATCCTTCAAATTGATCTCATCGACTCCAAGGGGACGGAGACGCGACAAGTGGGGACAGGTTATGTTCTGGATTGCTTACGGTGATCGGAATGGGGTGGATCACGCAGGTTTATGAAATCAAAAAATAAATTGGCCGAGAGGCTCATTTCATCCGCTTCTGAGGGGAGGAACGGCCAGATGTTCATCTGGGCAATCTAACGTAATGGCTTCGACTTTGAACCGAGTCACACAAAAGGCGGCCCGCATGCAGCGGGCCACGTTCTGCAACATCTTTGGTTCTTATGCCTGGATGGTATCCACCAGCCAATTCCAAGCGACTTCCACACGCGTCCTTGCAGCGTCGAAAAAGGCAACAATCTTATCCCAAACCAATTGCCCGAAATCAGCGACTTGGAGCATGGTTCCACGCTTGACCGGTTCCTCTCCGGTCTCAATGAGTTCGACAGTTGTCGCTTCGGAACCCTCATTGACCACCCGACGCGTGACCATCAGGGCACCTTCACTCACAAGTCTGGATTCATCCTTGCCGGCGACGACGGTGTCCGTGTCCATGGAACGCACAACAACAGCGCGTCCATCTGGAAGCAAATGCGTTTCGTTGGTGCTTACTTCGGAATCATAAATGACTTCACCGTATGAATCGATCAACTCGACCCAAACGGTCTTGCGTCCTTCAATCTCGATTTCACCGACCCAAATTGTCAGTTCGCTCTCAAGCGGATCCTTCTGGTCGAGGGATGCTGACGCGACGGTTACTGCAAGCCTGTCCTCAGGCAAGGTAATTGTTTCCTGTGGCAATGGGGATGCTGCAGCGCTGCCCGCCAAGGCGAGGATGAGGCCAAGCGCAAAAGTTCCTACTCTGGTATTCCGTTGCATGTACGCCTCCCAAGGCTAATACAACTAACTTTACCGCGTTGGGGCTTTTTCGCTTTTGGTCCTTTTGGACTCTGGTTCACCGTTCTCGTTTGTCTTTTTCAGCGCCCCTTAGCGCAGTCACGATTTTGCCATTATTGCACCATGATCTCCCGATCGGGTGTAATAAAAATCACAAAATGAAGTGATTTTGGTTACTTTTCGATAATAAGTGTGGTCGATGGTCGAAGAATCAAGGTTAATCACCCCGACGTGAACGTTTTTTCATTGTTAAAAGTGCTTAAAGTTGATGTTAATCATTGGATCGATAGTCAAATTGACTATGTGATGAATTGAGTTCGGGTGACATTTCGTTTGGTTTCAATTTGTGGTGTTTGTTTGTGGTTTTTGAGTGCTTTGTAGCTTACCGAAAGGAAGGGTAGGATTATTTGAGTTTCCTTTTCGCGCACTCAGTTCAAGAAAACTGGCAATTCAACAGACAAAAAATAGCGCTCCGCCGATAGAACAAGGACGGAGCGCGGACTTGAAAACCAAGTAGTCGATGGGGCAGGTGACTGGAATTCTTGAGAAATTTCCTCATCATCTGGTCAGGGAACTTGCGCCGGGCTTTAGAACAACGCAGCGTATCTGACACAATTTCTGTGGGCAGAAAAACAAGACTGGCAGTTGTTTTCAGAAATTCGCGTCAAATTCTTTTGCAAGTTGCCTACAAGCCAACTGAAAACGACGCGAAAGCGTTACTCAACCCTGACAAAAATGACAATTCTGTTTGAAATGTGGCAATTTGGCGATTGGTACGCGTCAGTAACGTGCAGAAAAGAAAAGGCAATTTCTGCACGTTCATCGAGACCTGCCTAATTTTGATTACTTAAATAAATAAGGCCAAATATTGAGCTGCCACCGCATTCATCGATGTGTTGGAGAAGTGGCTTGTACTCACCGGAGAGTTTTGTTCAAAACGCACGGTTAGCGGGAGAAAGCATTCGACCCGAAATTACGTTTGTTAGGCGGAGAAGTGTTGTGCGTTCCCTCCTGCAGCTACTCGGCTGGTTTGGAGGGAAACATGTAAGCCCGTCGGGAAACCCGCGCCACGGGCGTCCAGTCGAAATCATCATGAAACGGAAAGCAGGGAACGGCACGATAAACGTTTTTCAGCGAGGGAATATTCTGATTAACCGCCCCGTCGGTAAGCGCCATTCTGGCAGGATTTGCCAGTGGGGCGAGTTCTGGAGACAGATAGCCTGATTTGACCACGAGATACCGGGCTTCAGCGGGCTCAATTCCAAATCGTCTAAAATCATTCAGATTGTGAAACGGACGGCGGCGTTCTGTCAGTATCACCAGGTTCCCGGATATATGAACAAGAACCTCTCGGTTCCTATCACTCGCACTGCCTGCTTTGCTGCCGACAACCGCCCCGGCGACTACAGGCGGGCAGGTGCTGCCGAACCCACCCCCAATCGAAAGGTCGACTGTTTCTCCTACCGGGGTGTCCCAGGCCTTTTGCGCAGATTTCGGATCTGCGATGCCGGCGAAGATCCCTCCTTCCAAACCACGTTCGAGCCAGGCATGGAGAACGTCGCTTCGATCGCCGACACCGCCGCCGGTTGGATTGTCGCCGCTATCAGCCAGAATTACGGGAAATGAGGCTGTGTTCGACACGTCTTCCAGACATGCCGCCAGAGATTTTGTCTCTACTCCGAAATCAAATGCGGTTCGTGCTGCCCAATAAGTACCTGCGATCTCTTTTGCTGTTGAAACTGCGTCATCGATGTCCGTTCCGGTTACCACAGCGGCGGCGGTGGCTCTTTCAGTATCTGCCCATACGTAACCGACCATCAGGTTCGCATCGGAGATGCCTGACCTTTGATTGTAGTTTGGAAGGGAAAGATAGAGAGACCTTGCTGGTTCATCTTCCGTGCTGGTCTTTTCTCCAGGTAATAGAACCGGAATTGGAGCCCAGGCAACAAATCGCCTGGGGCCACCGCAAAGTTGATCGATCAGGATTTCTGCGGCCCGTTGATGGGTTTCCAGGACGTCTATGTGTGGCGCGGTCCGGTAGGCGCAAAAGACATCGATTTGATCGACGATCTTTTGGGTGACGTTACCGTGCAAATCATAGCTGACAGCAATTGGCACCTCAGACCCAACGACCTCTCGAACAGCAGCGATCCAATCGCCTTCGGCGTCATTCAGCCCTTCAACGTGCATCGCTCCGTGCATGATAAGCAGTACGCCGTCGACAGGTAGGTTATCTTGAAGTGCTGTCAGAAACTGAGATTTGAACTCCTGATAGCAGGAGGTGGAAACAGGTCCACCTGGCACAGATCGGGCGTGAAACAGGGGCTGGAACACGGCGTTCGTGAACCGGGTGTCGGTGAGACCGGTCTGTTTCAACAGATCTGAACCGCGGGTGACGGTGAAATCATCAGTGGTTTGCAGCAACGGTGAATAAGTGCTGCATTCAGTGTGGATGCCGCCAACCGCGATTTTCATGCGTCAATCTCCCAAAGTTTCTCAAAGCGTTGGAAAAAGTGGGGCTCGATAGGAAAAACGTTGCCAGTCCTTGTTTCCTGGTGGTGTCCAGCCGGTTTCGGCGACGGCATAAAGCCTCGGGAAGACCATATGGTTGAAAATCTCGTTGTTGGTCATGTGCTCGCACCAGATGCAAGCCTGAACGCCGCGCAGAAGTTTCAGGCTGTTTTCCGCAAGACCTTCTGAGGGTTCGTATTGATAGCTTGCCTCCGGTGTCGCAATGCCGGCCCAGCTTGCTCCCGGCTCCAGCCAGCAAGAACCTTGAACCATGTCCATGTAGAACTTCTGACCTGGCGTGCAGATGACTTCATAACCCTCGTCAATGAGTTCTCTGGTCACCTCCTGTTTTTGCCACGCCATAAGCAATACGCCGTCCGGATCGATGCCGCCGCCGTGCGAGACTTCGTCCCAGCCGGCAAGCTTCTTCCCGAGTGTCTTCAGCATTCCCCGGATGCGGGACATGAAGTAGGCCTGCACCTCCATTGTGTCTTTGAGGTTTTCAGTTTCCATCAGACGCTGGGTTTTGGGTGAGGCCAACCAGGATCTGGTGTCCACTTCATCTCCCCCGATATGAATGTAATCGAACGGAAACAGCTCCGCGACTTCGGTGAAGACCTTCTTCAGGAAGTCATATGTTCCCTCCAGCGCGGGATTGAGTGCGTTGTTCGGATAACCCTGGATCGAATGATAGCTTTCCGGCGGTTCGGCCTGGTCTGCCATGTGCGGGTAAGTTTTCAGGACCGCTGTGCAATGGCCCGGAATGTCGATTTCAGGCAGGATGTCTATGTTCAGACTGGCTGCGTGCGCTACGATTTCTCGTACCTCTTCCTGGGTATAAAACCCTTCATGCACTTCCGAGGCAAAGCCGAGCTGAGGAACCTGCCGACATCCCGGTCCCCGTCTTGCTCCGTTTTGGATCAATTCCGGGAAGGCCTTGATTTCCAGTCGCCAACCCTCATCGTCAGTCAGGTGCCATTGAAAGATATTCATCCGGGCCCAGGCAAGGATATCGAGCAAGCGCAGAATATCGCTGACGCCCCTGAAATGTCGGGACACATCCAGATGTGTTCCACGCCAGGAGAAACGGGGAGCATCGCTAATGACACCAGCTGAAGGAAATTTGTAGCTTTCCGGAGCGCTGTAGACGCCATATGCAATTTGCGCCAGTGCCGTCAGCCCATAGTCGCGCCCGGTCGCGCTGCCATAGCGAAGCGTTACACCATCCAGCGACCAACTAAGTTGATAGCCTTCCCTGGCCATGCCGCCGCTCTTTTCAAATCGCAACTGTTGCAGATCTGGTGATTGTGAGAACTGAAACGGGTAGGGGGCTTTGGGGAATAGGCGATTGGAAAGCGCATTGATCTTGGCTGCGGCGCTCTGGTCTTCCTGCTCGGCATTTGTCAGCACGAACGCGTGGGTGTCTTCACTGTATCCAGTGATCTGCACAGACTGCGGCCAAGGGCTCAAATAAAGTGGTTCCCGCAGCTCTCCTTCCGGAACGGTTTTTCGCTCGCCGGTGGTCAGGTCGTCAGGAGCTCGAAGGTCGGTACATTGAACGTCGAGAACTTTGCCCTCCGTCGAAACATAACCGGACTTTGGGCCATCAAGTCTATGCTTTGCGGAATTGACCAGTCCTTTGATCGCGAAATTCCAGGTCTCTCCAGGCCGCAGTTCCGCATTGTCCAGCGGTTTTATTTCGTGGAAATTCGCTATTCGGGTGAAGCTTTCCGCGTTCTCCAAAACCGCATCGGAGCTGGCACGCGTTACGGATGTGAAGGCAATGATGAAGTTCTTGAGGGGTTTTGTGCCGAGATTGGTAAGTGCGAGTTCGAGACGAGAATCTTCAGGTTTTTCAGACGGTAAGTAGTAGCTGTCGAGAACAAAACTGGTCATGATTCATGTTCCGTCAAAGTCGGATGATTGAGTGAAGGTTCGGGGAAGCGCCGTTGATCCGGCTGTAAGTCCACTGTCGACAGGAATGCAAATTCCGGTAATGCAGCGGGCTGCCTGACTGGTCAGAAATGCAACGGTTGCGGCAATATCCTCAGGTTCCGGCAAAAGCTTGTAGGGATACCAGGCCAGAGCTTCGTCAAAGACGCCAGGGTTATCGGCTTCACGGGCCTTCCAGGCTTGCGTTTTGACTGTTCCGGGAGCAACCGCATTGGCTCTGACACCATATTTGCCATATTCGACGGCAATCGCTTTTGTAGCATGTATCAACCCGGCCTTTGCGGCGCTGTAAGCCGGGTGACCGAATGTACCGAGACCATTGACCGACGCGATGTTGACCACATTTCCAGAGCGGCTCTCGATCAAGGCATCTTCCAGAGCCTTGAAGCAGTTCAGCGCCGCAGCCAGGTTCAGGGAAAGATCATGAGAGAGGTTTTCCGCGGTCATGGAGTGCAGTGAAAGCGCGCTGGCTGCACCTGCATTGTTAATCAGAACATTGACAGGCCCTGGACGCATTGCGGTTTCAGCCATGTGCGCAAGATCTTCCGGATTTGTCAGATCACACTGAATGGCCAATGCCTTTGCGCCACTTTGCTGAAGGCGTTTGACAGTTGCTGCCGCCGCGTCGCCGTCAATATCAACGGCAGCAATTTGGTGGGTAGCCGCAAGCCGCGATGCAATCGCGAACCCGATGTCGCCCGCCGCGCCCGTGACCACGGCAACCGGTTCTAGGATTTTTTCAGTCACCGAGTGCTTCCTTGTCGTCTTCATCGCGTGAATTGCTGAGCTGGTGTTTGACGCGCCTCAGACTTTCCCTGGATTCCTCGCCGCGCTTCATGGCGACGAATGTTGCAAGGAGATCTGTCACGTAAAGATAGGCGTACCGGCTGGTGCTCGGGCGGAGGATGTTTTCGCCTTCCGGGAGATCGATGGCGATGGTGATGTCAGCCATGGAAGAAACAGGTCGGTCGGGACGGGTGAGGGCGATAACCGTGGCGCCATAGGTCTTGCCTGCCTCGAGAGCGCGTACCAATTGCTGGTTCAGACCGGACACCGAAGAGGCAACGATGACATCACCGTGGCTGAGCGTGGCTGCCTGCATCAGCTGCATGGCGTGGTCTGTAACACTGATGGAACGCAGCCCGAGACGGAACAACCGGTTCTGCATTTCATCAGCGATCATTGACGACGTTCCACCAGCCCCGAATGCTGCCACGAGCCCTGCATTGCTGATGACATCCGCTGCGCGCGAGGCAGCATCAATGTCCAGGGTCTCCCGCGTCTTGGTCGCAGCTTCCTGCAACTGGATCAGTAAACTGTCGGCGACATCCCGTGGGGCTACGGAAGTCGCATTTGCCTGCAGGTAGCGGGTTCCGGCGAAGGCGACCTGTGCGACCTGAACCTTGAAGGAGGTAAAGCTATCGCAGCCCAGTCGTCGGCAAAACCGTGTCACAGTGGGAGGGGAAACTCCAGCTCGTTCGGCGACATCGGTAATGCCTGCATTGACGATGAAATCTGCTTCTCCGCGCAAAAGCGTCGCCAGAATTCGTTCCGACTTTGAAAGGTCAGGCTCAACGTCCTGCAAAACCGACAGGATGTCTCGCATTTGCTTAATCCGGCTTCTTGTAAGCGATGCAGTCGATTTCAACTTTGCAATCGACCATCATCGACGCCTGGACGCAGGCGCGGGCTGGCGGATGTTCACCGAAATAGCTCTTATAAACGCCGTTGAACGACCAGAAGTCGCGCGGGTCATCAAGCCACACACCAACGCGAACCACGTGCTCCAGTCCGTATCCCGCCTCTTCAAGAATCGCGATGACATTCTTGATGGTCAGATGTGTCTGCTCGACAATGCCCCCACTGATTATTTCGCCGTCCTTCATGGCGACCTGACCGGAAACATGCAGCCAGCCGTCAGCTTCCACCGCACGGGCAAAAGGCAGGTTCTGTCCGCCAGCTCCAGACTTATCTGCACCATAACGCTTAATGGTCATTCTGATCTCCAATTTGAAAATGATTTACATAGTGGTTTGACATTGGTTTTATTTCACTCCTATATTTTTGAAAAAGCAACCATCAAAATGAAAATGGTTTCCGCAATGCGAAATGAAGTCGATAGTCAACTCAATCCCTTTACAGGCAAGGATGCTGATCGTGCCGAGATCTGGGACATGCTGGTTCAGCGTGATATCGACGCGTTTGTGACAAGAGACTGGTCGATGGTGGCTAACGACTTCGACGAAAGTGCTTTTTTCGGGATCGACGCCTGCAAGATCCCTAATCCTGATGACTGGCAGCTCGGTTTTCCTGATCTGGAAACGTACAGGAAAGAATGGCTTCGCCAGGCAGGAGAATTTGCTGAAACCGAATTTGCCGAGGACGCCAGGTCAGCCATCTTCAATGCGACGCGTTTGACCGAGATCGAGATCAATGGCGATCGCGCAATCGCTCGGAAGAAATTCGACGGCGAGATCAGAAAATCCGATGGAGGTGTAGATCGCCTTCTTTGGCAAACACTCTATTATTGTGTTCGCAAGGAAGGCCGTTGGCTGATTTGCAGTTTCACAGGATATTTGCCCAATCCTCTTGGCGTCGGGAACTGATCATGGCCCGAGTGCGCGCATTTACGGCGGTCCTTGCAACGGAAACCAACACGTTCTCTCCAATCCGGATTGATCTGAACGCGTTCAAGGCATCTCTCCTGGCGCGTCCGGGCGAGCATCCCGACACGCCGACCTTGTGCTCAGCTGTGATAACCGAGGGCAGGCGGTTTGCGCACCAGAACGATTGGGAGCTGGTGGAAGGAACTGCTGCCTGGGCAGACCCTGCAGGTCTCGTTGCAAGGTCCACCTATGAAAGTTTGCGCGATGAGATCCTTTCTCAGCTAGAGGCTGGCAAGCCCTTTGACGTGATCATGCTCGGATTGCATGGCGCGATGGTGGCAGACGGGTATGACGACCCGGAAGGCGACCTTCTGGCACGAGTTCGCCGGATCGTTGGTCCGGAAACGCCAATCATCGCAACAATAGACCCCCACAGCCATCTGACACGCAAGAGACTGGAAGCAGCGAATGTCCTGATCGCCTTCAAGGAATTTCCACACTCTGATTTTGTCGAGCGTGCCACCGACGCCTGGAGGATTGCCGGTCAAACCGTCTCCGGTGAGGTGAAGCCGGTCATGAGTGTCTACGATCCCAAAATGATAGAGGTCTTTCCTACCTCCACCGAACCGATGCGCAGCTTTGTGGATGATATGATCAAACGGGAGAAGAACACGCCCGGTGTCTTGTCGCTTTCGATCATTCACGGGTTCATGGCAGGCGATGTTCCTGAAATGGGAACCAAGGTTCTTGCCGTCACCGACAATGATGAAAATCTCGGCTCGACCGTTTCACAGGATCTCGGTGAAGCGCTCTATACGTTGCGCGGCCGGGTCAGAAGCACTGAACTAAGTCCATCGGAAGCTTATGACCGAGCGCTTGCGTTCCAGGAAACGCCAGTAACCATTGCGGATATGTGGGACAATCCCGGTGGTGGCACTGCTGGTGATGCAACCGTTATGCTGCAGGAGGCTATCGAACGTGGATTGTCCGACATCGCGTTCGGCACCATCTGGGACCCGATTGCGGTTCAGCTTTGTCACGCTGCAGGTGAGAGGGCACGGATGCAACTGCGCTTCGGGGCAAAGTCGGCGCCTGAGACAGGGATGCCGATCGACGCTGAAATTGAAGTGATCCGCAACATCAGAAATGCCGAACAGTGGTTCGGTGAAAGTCGAGTGCCTATTGGAGATGCGAGCCTGATCAAGGTGGGGGATATCGAGGTGATCCTCAATTCGACGAGGGCGCAGTGTTTCGACACGAGCCTGTTTTCCAATTTCGGGATCGAGCCGAAGGACCGTAGAATACTGGTGGTCAAGTCCACAAACCACTTTCACCAGTCCTTCTCCCGGGTAAGCCCGTTGATCCTTTATTGTGCTGCAGGTCGACCATATCCGAATGATCCGAAGACAACGCCCTACCGGAAAGCGCCACGAGATATCTGGCCGATCTGCGAAGAGGCACCAGACTTGGCGCAGATACCGGACGCTGAAGTGAAAATTGCTGTTAGGCAGGGAGGCTGAGCAATGACCATTGGACTTTCCATTCATGACCTGCTCACGCCGGTGGCCGTAATCGATGAAAAGATTATGGAAACAAACATTTCGGTCGCGCAGGAATACTTCGACCGGATCGGCAGGAATTTTCGACCGCATATCAAAACGCACAAGATACCTGCCTTGGCCGCTCAACAGATCGCCTCAGGAGCCAAAGGCATAAACTGCCAGAAGGTGAGTGAAGCAGAAGTGTTCGCTGATGCTGGATTTACCGACATCCTTATCACGTTCAACATGCTCGGAAATGCGCGATTGGAGCGGCTCAAGGCGCTTCAAGCCCGTGTAAATCTGCAAGTTGTTGCCGACAATGAGGTTGTCGTTGAGGCTCTCGCACAGGCTTTCGGCGATGATCTTCCCTTGAAAGTACTTGTGGAATGCGACACCGGTGCTGGGAGAAACGGGGTGCAATCGCCTGCGGCAGCACTGGACCTTGCGAAGAAGATTGCCGGATCTCCGGGGTTGGAGTTTCATGGCCTTTTGACCTATCCGAAACCGTCTTCCGAGGCTGCGGTCGAAACATTCTTCTCCGAGGCCATCGGCCTGTTGAAGCAGGCCGGACTTGAATGCGCCGTGGTTTCCCACGCAGGTTCGCCGAGCCTTTACGATTCTGACCTGGTACCAAGCGCGACGGAACACCGTGCCGGCACTTATATCTTCAATGACAGGTCCATGGTGCGGGCTGGAATGTGCGACTTTGACGATTGCGCGATGCATATCATCGCGACGGTCGTATCGCGTCCGACGGAAACACGTGCCGTTCTCGATGCGGGATCGAAAGCACTTACTTCGGATCTTTTGGGTTTCAGCGATCACGGACTGATCGTTGAATATCCGGATGCATCGATTGCCGCCCTGAGCGAAGAACATGCCGTTGTCGATCTGAGCAAATCCGGAGCAAAGCCGGAAATCGGCGAGCGGATCAGAGTTATCCCGAACCACACCTGCGTGGTGTCGAACTTGTTCGACAGACTGGTGTTTCACAGGGACGGCGTGGTGACACGAATTGAAAACGTCGCCGCCCGTGGGCAAGTCGTCTAGTCCTCCAGAGGGCTTGCCCGCCTATTTGCAGTCCAACTGAAACGGCCGCTCTCAAAGCGGCCGTATTTTTTTGAAGATGTGTCTGATCTCAAAGATGCATTTCAGCCGGATCGAGCGCAGAGACTGACAGCAGCCGGTCGTATGCCATTCCCTGTTCATCGAACAGATGGCATTCCGTACCGTTGAGCCCCATGGATATCGGGGTGCCAACCTTCGCGGGCGCAGATCCTGGCAGCAAGGCGCAGAAAATGTTGCTTGCTCCGTCAACCGAGCTGTAGGTCACTGTATGGATGCCAAGGTGTTCCACAACGTTTGGGATGATTTCTATGGCCGCATCGGACGGTTTCAGTGTCAGGTCCTCCGGCCGGATCCCCAGGGTGAGAGTGCGGCCGGCGACGTCACTCGTTGCAGCAACTTTTACCTTCAGGTCTTGTCCGGAAGGCAGCGTGACCACGACACCTCCTTCATCAGAGTGCTTGCCGAGGACGCGCAGGAAATTCATCTTCGGATTACCTATGAAGCCTGCGACAAAGAGGTTCTGAGGCTTGTGATAGAGCTCCAGCGGTGTCCCTACCTGAGAAATGACGCCATGATCCAGCACAACGATCCGATCGGCCATAGTCATGGCCTCGACCTGATCGTGCGTGACATAAATCATCGTCGCATCCAGATCGTTATGCAGCTTTGCCAGTTCGACGCGCATTTCCGCGCGCAGTGCCGCATCAAGATTGGAAAGTGGTTCGTCGAACAAGAAGACCGATGGTTCGCGGACGATCGCACGACCGATGGCAACGCGCTGCCGCTGTCCTCCGGATAGCTCCCCTGGCTTATGTTGCAAACGTTCGGTTAGCTGAAGGATGCCAGCTGCGTTTTGAACCTTTTCCTCCACCTTGTCATTGGAGAGGCGTTCCACGCGAAGTGGAAAGGCGATGTTCTCATACACCGACATATGCGGATAGAGCGCATAGGACTGAAACACCATGGCGATGCCGCGTTTGACCGGTGGTAGGTCGTTCACGACCTTTGTGTCGATCGTTATGTCACCGCCTGTAATTTCCTCCAGCCCGGCAATCATGCGCAACAATGTTGATTTGCCACATCCCGATGGGCCGACAAAGACAATGAACTCGCCATGTTCGACTTCAAGGTCAACGCCTTTGATGACTTCCATCAGGCCATAGCTTTTGCGTACGTCGCGCAGCAGCAACTCACCCATGGTCATTCCTTCTGATAAGAGTTGGCCGGGCCCCCGGCGTGGGATGCCGAGGGTCCGGTCAGTGCCCAAGGTCTTACTTGAATTCCTCAAGTTGCTCGGCGGCGATTTCAACGGCTTCAGCCGCTTCTACTTCACCCAGAACGACACCTTGAACAGCCTCGTTGATCGTGTCCTGAAGACCGACATAATCGGTTACGAACGGTTCCGGACCACCGGTCGGGATCGCATCGAGGAAGGCTTTCCAGGTCGGATCTTCCTTCACGATTTCCTGCACCTGCGGCATGTCGCGCAGCGGCGTGTAACCTTCGGCAATCTCAAACGCCATCTGGTTTTCCGGGTTGGTCAGGAGTTTTGCCAGAGAAAGAGCCTGCTCTTCCACTCCGGAGCCTTTGAATACGGCGAGGGAGTCGGTGATCAGCAGGGTTCCGGCACCACCGTTCGGACCATGCGGGAGAGGGGCTACGCCCCAGTTGACGTCCTTGACGCGAACACGCTCCCAGGGACCGGAAATAAACATGCCGATCTTGCCTTCGGAGAACAAAGGACGAAGTTTCGCTCGGTCGTAGGCAACCGGGCCTGGCTGCGAGACTTCGGCCATTTTTCCGTAGAAGGCGAGAGCTTCGACGTTGTTTGGCGAGTTGAAGACGATCTCACCGTCTGCATTGATGACTTCACCACCGTTCGTGTACACGTAGTTCATGAACTGGTGCATCGTGTTGTCGAAGGACGCGGCCGCAAGTCCGAAACCATCGGCATCGGTTTTGTCCTTGACTGCCTTGGCTGCGTTGTACATCTCGTCCCAGGTCTTGGGCGGTGCTTCAGGATCGAGACCGGCTTCCTTGAATAGGTCTTTGTTCCAGTAAAGCGCCTTGGTCGAGAATGCGCGCGGCAGGCCCCATTGCTGGCCATTCGCCGTGATCGTGCCGAGGATCGGCGCGGCGTAAGTGGCTTTTTCTTCCTCGGTCATGTCGACTGGGATGATGAGATCGTTGGCTGCAAGCTGTTTTAGCGTCCGGGAACCCATGTAGGCGACGGCGGGCGGGTTGCCTGCGCTGGCGAGGGTCGTGGATTTCTCCTGGCATTGTCCCCAGGGCACAAATTCGACTTCAACCTTGTAACCGGGATTTGAGGCTTCCCAGTCCTTGATCAGTTTTTCTTGGATCGGAATTCCGGCACCGGTGTTGTCGCCGCAATTGATCATGTGAATCGTCTTGTCTTCCGCCTGAACGGCAGTGACGAAGGTCATGGCGAATGCGCCACCCAAGAGCATTGATTTCAATGTCATCTGTTTCCCTTTCTGGTTGGATTTTTCATTATTGTTATTCTTTGACAGCGCCAGCGGTGAGCCCGGCGACGATGTAGCGTTGCAAGAACACATAGACGAACAGAACGGGGAGGATCCCCACAAGGCTGGCGGCCATGAGTTCGTTCCAGACGACCGATTGCCGTCCGAAGAATTGGAACAAGCCCACCGGAAGCGGATTGAGCTCGTTCACGGAGTTGAAGGTCAGTGCATAGATAAATTGTTGTGCGTAGGCCGTGATGAACGCGGTGATGGTGACGACGACGATCCCCGGCAGAGCCACGGGAATGATCACGCGAACGAGCGTGTAGATCTTTCCCGCACCATCAACCCAGGCAGCTTCTTCCAGCTCCTTCGGTATGCGGACCAGATAAGAACGCAGCAGCCAGATGCCGGTCGGAATGACAAATGCAGTGCCGGGCGCAATCATTGCAAAATATGTGTTCAACAATCCGTATTGCTGCATCAGCTTGAACAAGGGAATGATCAGAACGGCGCCGGAAAACATGTTCACCGCGATGAAAATCCCGAGCAGGGAGTTTCGGGCAGGAAATTCAAACCGGGCAAACGCATAGGCCGCCGGAATGATGCACAGCAAACCAAGTGCGGTCACAACCGTCGCAATGAAGAAGGAGTTGAGCATGTATCGCCAGAGCAGCGGCACGTTCTTCCACATGGAGAAGTAGGCATCGAAACTCATCTCGTCCGTAATGAACTTGTACGGGATGGAAAAGAGGCCGCTCAGTGGGCGAAGCGAAACGACAAAGGCTTCCACGAAGGGGGCAAGCACGAAGGTCAGGAAAACCGCAACCCCGCAATAGATCAGGACATATTCGTACCAGCGATACTTATGCAGCATTGTTCGGGCTCCTTTTGGCAAGGCGCGAGAGCAGCACGAAATAGATGAATGTGAAGGAGCCGAGGAACAACACGATCATGACGGTTCGCGCAGCGCCTTCGCCGTATTTGAACCGGCTGATGGCCGTCTTGTAGGTATCGATGATCATTGTTGTCGTGGCGCCGCGCGGGCCGCCTTCGGTCAGGATCCAGATGATGTCGAACGAATTGAAGGTCGCGATTGCCGATAGCAGGGCCATCGTCGCAATTGACGGGAAAATCAGCGGCAAAGTGATCCTGCGGAAGCGATAGAAGCGGGACGCGCCGTCAACCCAGGCTGCCTCATAGAGGTCCTTGGAAATGGACTGCATGGCTGCCAGGAGATAGAGCGTGACCATCGGAACACCGATCCAGACGTCGGTAACGATGGTCGCCATGAAGGCCGAGTTCTTGTAGGCCAGAAACTCGAACGGACCGCTCAAAATGCCCAGGCGTTGAGCCATCCCAGAGAGCATGCCGAACTGGCCATTGTACATCCAACCCCAAATGAACACACCGATCGCGATCGGAATGACCCAGGGCGGCATCACGAGGATCCGGAACAGAGCTCTTCCGGGAACCATTGCGTTCAAGAGAACGGCGCCAAGCGTGCCGATCAGCATTTTCAGGGCGACCGAAAGACCCATCCAATAAAAGGTGCGGGCGATCACTTCCGGAAAACGGCGGGACATGATTTTTTCGTAGTTCGCCAGCCCGACATACTCGAATTTCGGGCTCATGCTGGTGTTGGTAAAGGACAGCCGGAAGGTCTCAAACAGCGGATACGCAACGATTGAAACCATCACGACCGTCGCCGGCACCAGCAACAGATATGGGAAATAGTCTTTTTGTTTCGCCGTATGCGCCATGGTCCCCCCTTAAGCCACGCCGTAGCTGTCAAATTGCTGCCATGTGTCCGCGAGGTCGAGCACGGTTCGTGCGCGTCGGGCCTCATCGAGCTTGATCGCAGTCAGCCCAGCTTCGAGAGCGTCCATGACGCCTACCGGCAGTCTTCCACCGTGTGTGAAGTAATGATTGACGTCTCTGGCCATGGCATCGTCGGCGCCGTAGTGTCCGTCCCGCTCGCCGGGAAGCGCCTTGATGTCAACAAGGCAGTTTGAGGTCAGAGCGTCGTGGACCTTGAAGAAGTTGCGAATAAAATCGCCTTCCGCCATGCCTCTGGTACCCATGACGGCGAACCGGCGGAACTCGTCCGGCACATACATGTTTGTATGAAAACAAAGATTTGCACCGTCTTCGTATTCGATCAGCGCAGTTTGGTAGTCGATCAGGTCGCCATCTGAATCAAAGTCCGCATTTGCACCACCCCATCTGGGTGTGAAGGGATCGACACGGTCCGGATAGTGCGGTTTGGGAAAGCTGTGATCCTGATCCGGCCTGTTTTCCGGCACAAAGCTCTTTCGTCCGCCAAAACTGGAAACGTATCTCGGACGCGAGCCGACAACACCTTGGTAAAGGTCGAGATCGTGGCAACATTTTTCCAGCATGAAACCGCCGGAATTCTTCTCATAGCGGCGCCAGTCTCGCATGAAGAACGAACCGTGATACGGCGCGATATGTTCGGCCGCTTCAATAGAGACAACCTTGCCAATCTGACCGGCGGCAAGGCTCTTTTGCAGCTCGACATATAGTGGGGAGTAACGCAGTACCAGGCCGACAATCACGCGTTCAGCACCATTGTGCTGTTTCATCAATTCCAGCAGCTCAAATGTTTCCGCTTCGCTGGTGACGATCGGTTTTTCGCAGAAGATGTACCGGACATCTGACTGCAGCGCGGTTCGCAGATGCTCCATATGCATGAAGTTCGGAGATCCGATCATGAGCAGATCGAGTTTTTCCGCGTCCAGCATGCCTTGAAGGTCATCATAGGCAGTCAGCTTGTTGCCGCTCTTCGTTTCAACGTGCTTCAGGCCCGCGGGGGTCGGGTCGACATATGCGCTCGGATCGACTGCGGTCGATACGTTCTGTAAACAGCTGCTGACATTGGCAATGCGTGCACCCAGGCCGACATAACCTGTCTTCATTCTGCGGTCTCCAAATACTGATCTATTGCCATTTTAAGGGCCTGAACCCTGCTTGCGTCGGTGAGCCTTGCGCCTTGGGAGGGTGTGAAGCCCAGCTGAACTTCCGGTGTTGTTGCGGGAAGGGGTTCATATGAACTGGAACAGGAGGCGTGCAGTTCGTTGACTGCGGAAAACCGGAGGATCCGAGCGGCGTTTGTCTCGGTCACACCGGACCCGGCCATGATCGAAATTCTTCCGGCAGCGCGTGAGACGACTGCTTCAAGCACGTCGAGGCCTTGTTCCGCCCTTTGGGCCTGACCCGAAGTGAGAATGCGTTCGAAACCGAGAGAAATAGCTTCTTCGACCCCTTCCGAGGGATCCTGAAGGGTGTCAAAGGCCCGGTGTAGCGTTGCCGGAAGATTTGTGCCTTCAAGCGCTGTTGACAGGAAGTTGCCGTCAAGCTTTCGTTGTTCTGTGGTTGCTCCGATGACAAGGCCTGCAAGTCCGGCTTGTTCCGCCGTTTGAATGTCGCGCAACATCAATGCTTTTTCGGCGTCGGAATATTGAAAGTCACCGGAACGCGGCCGGATCATTGCAAAAACTGGGATCGGAAGCCTGGAGGCTGCGGTCATGAAGCCGGCTGACGGCGTGAGACCGCCTTCGGAAAGAGCAGCGCAGAGTTCTATCCGGTTCGCGCCGTTTTCAGCAGCAATCCATGCTCCTTCTATCGTATCGACACATACTTCCAGACGGACAGCGGTCATGCCTTCTCCCTCCGGAATTTGGTTCGGGCGACGATACCGGCACCGTGAAGCCCCCCGTTCTCAGCGAATTGTCCTTTCACGACCAGCGGGGAGGCGTAGTCTGCCAGGACCAGCGCTCGTGTTTTCCGATCGATCAGATCAAGCAGGATCGCATCATTTGACAAGCCACCGCTTACAGGAATGACGTCTGGTCCGAGCGTGTTCACGAGTACAGAAAGCGCTCTGGCCAAGAGCGTGGTAAAGGCCTCGATCGTTTCGGCGGCCTGTGTTTCGCCGTCGTGCCAGGTGGCGGTAATATCTCTGCTTGCGAGCTGGGCACCATGCAAGGAAGCGTGAATGCGTTCCATGCCCCGGGCGGAACATGTCGCATCGATGCACCCGACCTGACCGCAGCCGCAAGGATAATGCTCCAATCCGGTGATCTGCCCGCCAGCGGTCGGATCCATGACCGGGCCGTGCCCCCATTCACCCGCCATTCCACCCACGCCAGTGACGAGAGAACCGTTCACGACCAGTCCACCGCCAACACCGGAACCCAGAATGATGCCGAACACGACGGGTTTCCCGCGCCCCGTTCCATCGATAGCCTCAGCCAGCGCAAAGGCATTTGCGTCATTGGTGATAACGACCGGACGACCAAGAGCTGCTTCGAGGTCCATTTGAACGTGACGCTTGTGCAGGCAGGGGATGTTGGCCACATCCGCAATTCCGCTGCGCTCGTCATAGGCGCCCGCGAGAGAAATTGAGATGGGTTCCTGGCTTTTCTTGGAGCATTTGTCGATTGCCTGGACGAAGGCATGCCAGTCAGCACCGGGCGTTGCAACACGGCCGGTTTCGGAAACCGTGCCGTCTTGGCGGAGTTCACCATGGCGGATAAAAGATCCGCCAATGTCGAAACAGGAGATCATCGCCTGTTTAATGCCTCTGGTTCTAATTATTCAATTTTTCTTGTAATACCAAAATGCAACCAATGAGGCTGTTAGTAAACCAAAAAATTAATTGGCATGGCTTTTTTAACGAACTGGGCGCCTGTTGCTGGCGCCACAAACAGCTGGAAAGCTGGAGGAAAACGGTTCCCTCTCCAGAGGAGGAATTGAGGGAAGTTTTTTCAGTGAAGTGGGACGAAGAGTGAAATCGACTGGAATTCAATTTCGCGATCGATTGGTTGAATGCGATTGTGATCGGGACAAGACGAAAGCCATTTGATGCCATTTGATCGCTAGTCCAATCTTGTCGCTCCGTCAGCGCTGCAACTTGGTACAATCCCGCAATAGCGCCAAAAGCCCTCGTTCAGCGATTGGAATAGGGTTCAAGTATTTATGTGAGGTGTGAGCGGTGAGGAGGCCGGATTAGTGACATTTTCGTATCACCATTCGCCGGTTGTCATGACCGATAGATCACACTGTATTTTGATTGGTCGCGAAGGGGGGCATCTATTGCCGATGTGCGGAAAAGGCTACCAATTCAGATTTTTCAGGCCATACGGAGCGTCGAAATGAAAAAGCTGGTGGTTTTTACCACTTGATTTTCGTAATTGGGCGCGTTTAAATTGGTATCTGAAAGGTATTATATTCACCCTGAGGCGCCATACCCTATGACAGACTTCATTTCCATGCTGGAAAACGGTGACTGGCTCGCAGGCTCCAGCGGACCTCGATACCTGCAATTGCGGCGGTGCATTCAGCAGGCGATTGACGAAGGGGTGTTGAAAGAAAACGAGTCTCTGCCGTCTGAGAGAGAAATTGCAGCGATCACCGATCTTTCCAGGGTGACTGTCCGTAAAGCTGTCGCCGGGCTGGTGGAGGACCAGATTGTCGTTCAAAAGCGCGGCAGCGGTTCATTCGTCGCTCCCAAGGTACAGAAGGTTGAGCAGCGCCTGTCGAGCCTGACCTCATTCAGTGAGGACATGACGCGGCGGGGGCTTGTGGCAAGCAGCGAGTGGTTGCGACGCGGTCTGTTTCCCGCTTCTCCGGAAGAGATATTTGCCCTCGGCTTGAGCGCCGGGCAGAAAGTTGCCCGCGTTGACCGTCTGCGCAAGGCAGACGATGTTCCAATGGCGATCGAAAGAGCCTCGCTTTCTGAAACGGTGTTGCCGAACCCGGAACGAGTGTCGTCTTCACTCTATGCCGTCTTGCGATCCACCGGAATGCAGCCTGTACGCGCGATCCAGCGAATTTCGTCGCGTATCCTTGAAGCTGTCGATGCTGAGCTTCTGAACGTTCCGGTCGGGTCCGCCGGGTTGAAAATTGAACGGGTATCCTATCACGCGTCCGGAAACGTCGTTGAGTTTACCCGATCCGTTTATCGCGGCGATGCATATGATTTCGTCGCCGAACTCCAAATCTCGAAAGATTAACTGGATGACCGATACTACGGGAGCTGTCGCTCCGACACACATGCGGCGGGAAATCGAAGAGATACCCGACGCAGCCAGAAGGTTGCTTGCAGAGGCAAAGCCGCTGATCAACGATATAGCAGGCAAAGCCGGCACACCGGTGTTTCTGGCAAGCGTTGCCAGAGGGTCCTCCGACCACGCGGCAACTTTTCTGAAATATGCATCGGAGATCTATCTCGGACTGGCAATGGCTTCACTTGGTCCATCGGTGTCCTCCGTTTACGGAGGCAAGGTGAAGCTTGACCGTGCACTTGTAATCGCGATCTCTCAATCCGGCGCGAGTCCTGATATCCTGTCCGTGGTCGAAAACGCAGTTGAGCAAGGGGCATTTGCCGTCGGGCTGACCAACACTGCCGATAGCCCGCTTGCGAAATTGTCGAAAGCAACGATCAATATCTGCGCGGGACCGGAGCTCAGTGTTGCCGCGACGAAAACCTTTGTAAATTCGGTACTGGCCGGTCTGCTTCTATTGGCACAGGTCGCGGACGACGATGATCTTGATCGTGCTTTGCAAGAGTTGCCGGATCACTTCGAAAACGCGATCGGTAAAGATTGGGGTGTACTCGCCGAGCCGATTGAGAAGCGTGGCTCACTTTATGTGATCGGACGAGGACCGGGCCTCGCTATCGCGAATGAAGCCGCGCTGAAGTTCAAGGAAACCTGTCAGGTACATGCGGAGGCATATTCTTCTGCGGAGGTAATGCACGGTCCTGTTTCAATCGTCGAAAATGGCTATCCGATCCTGGCGCTTGGTGTCCGGGATGCCGCCGAAGAAGGGTTGGCACAGGCTGCGGACCGGATGGCGGACCAGGGAGGCAGCGTCTTTGCGACAACAAACATGGTAAAACGGGCTGACAATTTGCCGTTTGAAGATACTGGACATCCCTTGACCGATGCCCTTGTCCAGATCGTGTCGTTCTATGCATTTATCGAGTGGTTCGCGCGCAAGCGTGGCTTCAATCCGGATGTGCCGAAACATCTTAAGAAAGTAACGCAGACCGTATGACTGACAGAACCGCCTACATCTGCCACAGGATTTTCGACGGCGAACAGATCCACTCCAACGCGGCGTTACTCGTTGAAGACGGACGTGTTTCAAGAGTGGTATCGCCATTGGATATCCCGGAGGAGTTCATCCAGGTCTCTTTGGATGAAGGCTTCCTCTCTCCGGGATTGGTCGACCTGCAGGTAAACGGAGGCGGCGGCTTGATGTTGGGGGACGCTGAGAGCGTCGCCGACGTTGAGCGGATTTGCAGCGCGCATGTTCGCCTGGGGACAACAGCACTTACACCGACCTTGATCACCGACACTCCGGAAGTGACCCGCAAGGTGGTGGAGTTGGGGATAGCGGCCTGGAATGAACGTGTCCCGGGATTTCATGGCCTGCACCTGGAAGGACCACATCTCTTTGCCGGTCGCAAGGGGGCGCATGACGCCGATCTGATCAGACCCATGACGGATGAGGATATCGAGCTTTACCTTAAAGCTGCAGATCAGCTGCCGAGCCTGATCATCACGCTTGCGGCCGAAACGGTAAGTGCGGACCAGATATCGACACTCTCAAAGGCAGGCGTTCGCGTAAGCCTGGGCCACAGCGGGGCTTCCTACGAGGAATGCCGATCAGCAGTTGACGCCGGAGCATCCTGCGTCACTCATTTGTATAACGCCATGAGCCCGTTGCAACATCGCGAACCGGGAATGGTCGGCGCGGCGCTGGATCTGGGGGGCTTGAGCGCAGGGCTTATAGCAGACGGTGTCCACGTGGATCCGGTTGCGATCAAGATCGCACTG
Source organism: Roseibium sp. SCP14 (assembly GCF_040329475.1). NCBI lineage: Bacteria > Pseudomonadati > Pseudomonadota > Alphaproteobacteria > Hyphomicrobiales > Stappiaceae > Roseibium > Roseibium sp. SCP14. The sequence continues at coordinate 783,986 of NZ_JBDZYH010000003.1, read as the reverse complement.
AAGTCCAAATCCGGACCCGGAAGGATCTTTCTGGTCACTGACGCGATGTCACAAACCGGCACGGACGTGACAACCTTCTTTCTGGGGGGGAGGGAAATTTTCCGCAGCGGCGGAATGCTGAAACTGGCAGACGGTACACTCGCAGGTGCCGACATCGATTTGCCGTCCTCCCTGAAATATCTGACCGGCGTCGTTGGACTGAAGCTTGAAACGGCACTTGCAATGGCAACCGCTTATCCAGCGGATTACCTGGGGCGCCCAATGGGGCGGTTTGTGGAAGGTCGACCTGCCGATTTTGTTCATCTCGGTGACGACTTCGCGGTAAAGTCTGTCTGGATGAATGGCAGCGCAGTCTGATTTTACGCCGACCAACGCCGCTTTCCGGGTTCTGACATCTCTGCCTCGTTCAGTGCAAACGCGCCAATAAAGGGCTTGGAAGTTTGCGAAATTGCTGGAAAAGGCCAGCATTTCTGCGTTGTTTTCCAATTCAATGCGCACCTCTAGCTGTATGAAAAATAAAGAGTTTTCCACATGGTCGACAAAAAAATGACGACTGAAGGAAAAAAACGCAGCTAGGGGCTTGGCAAACGGATCATGCCTTTGTTATACGCATCTTCATCGACGGGGGCGGTGACGCACCGACCTCCAACGTGGTGATCCCCAGTAGCTCAGTTGGTAGAGCAAGCGACTGTTAATCGCTGGGTCGCTGGTTCGAGTCCGGCCTGGGGAGCCATCACCACCCTTTCTTTTCAGTGAAAATTTGTTGCCTCTGTTGCATCCTCGGTGTTCGTGGTGCGTGTTGACCCCGTACTCGATTTCATCTGTGGGCAGGTTATGCTCTAACGATTGATGGGGCTCGCTGGTTACGGTCTTTCGGCAAAGAATCACATTCGTCATGGATTTCACCAAGGGGTGCGATCTGAAGTCTGTTCTCGGACGGTTCGGAAATCCCTGACCTCGTGCAACCCGCCTTAAATGTTTGCAACTACCAAATCATCGAGACCTGCGCGCAAATGTGAGCTTTAACCGGCCCCCGAGAGATAACTCGACGGCGCGCGCGGACGGCAAGTTGCAATTCAAACTTTCGCCATTGAGAATCCGCAACCGGCAATCGGAGCTAAGATGAGGTGTTGAGGAGAGACGGATCGAGTCTACTGCAGCTCAATCGGGTACGGCACTCGGTCGAAAACTTGAAGAAAAATCCGGGAGCCTGAATGCACGTCTGGCATTGTTCACGAGCTGAAAGCTGCTTTTCCTCGGCAAGAGCAGAGGCGTATGCTCTTCTAGGCGTCGTTGAGAACTTCACGCAACTTCAATTGCTGACACGGGGGAGGCGATGGACGTTTACGACAGGGAGGGGAAAGCTGTCGGCTACATCCTCGATGGTTATCTACTGAACTGGAACGGTAGTCCGGCTGCCTACATTCAGAATGGTGCGATCTACGACCTCAAGAAGCGCCACGTCGGCCACGTGGGAGATGGCTGGATCAGAGATCGGAAAGGGCATGCCGTTGCTTTCTTCGGTGAACCTTCCGGCGGGCCGATGCCCCCGATGAAAATACGTCCCCCGCTGAAACCGGTCGCCCCCAGGCCTTCGTTGCCACCTCTGCTGCCAATCCCACCGCTGGCACCCATCCCTACATCCCGGTGGTCACCCTTTTCTTTGACGGATTTTTTGAACTCGTAGAAGCCTGGCTCGGTATCTGGACGCCGTGTGGGTATTGATCGCCTCAACGACCACCAGTGTCGGGTTGGTGATCGATTCAAGAAGAAATTGGAAATGTCATGCTTGGAAGCTTGCTTCCAGTTTCTGGCTTTTAATCAGTGAAATCGGCTTTGGCGCCGGCTAGGCTTCTTCATCACAGATTTGCTGGAGAGCTCGGGCTTGCACACCGTCGACGTCGGGGCTCGAAAGACCCGACAAACAGACGAGTGCTTTCCACAAAGCCCAGCCACGTGCTCTTTGCCAAGTATCTTCATCAACGGCGCAAGCCGATCGAAAGACATTACGGCTTTCGACGTCAAAAAATGTCCAAGCCATGGTGCAATCGCATGCAGGGTCGCCGATCCCGCATATCCCGAAATCGATCAGTGCTTTCACGGCGTCGTTCTCAACGATGATGTTGCCAGCTGCAACATCGCCATGAAACCAAACTGGTTTGTCTCTCCACGCCGAGGTTATGCTGCGTTGCCAAATGTCGAGGCAAAGAGCGCTATCTATTTTTCCTTCAAGAATTTCCAGGCTCTTTTGCACTTCATCGCCGTAGACGCTCAGATGGCAGCCTCGATAAAAGGAGTGTTTTCCGGCAATGGGGGCGCCGTTGGTTGGGATGGTTCTCATATCAGAGAGAATTTTGCCGAGCGAACTTGCAAACTCGTCCTGATTTACTTCTGAGGAATGCTCCAAGGTGTCGCCCTCAATCCAGTGTCGTATGGACCACGGCAATGGAAATTCGACATCCGGTTCACCAATCGCGACCACATCAGGCACCTCAACAGACAAGTGATTGCCGAGCGCCGCCAGTACATTTGCTTCTTTCATCACTGCGTCAGCGTATGACGCATTGCTCGGCAGGCGAACGGATAGAGCATCGCCAAGCCTGAAGGTTCTGTTGTCCCAGCCTTGCTTCCTGACCGGAGCAACCGGTAAGTGATTTAGGTTCGGAAATTGTCGCTCGATGAGATGTGCCACCAGGTCTTCATCGATGTGCCTCATGCTACAATCTCCGGTAGATATTTTCACTTCGGATGAAACCTAGTCCGTTCTGCGTTGTTTGTCATTTTCGCGTTCATCTGGCAGCCAAGCACCATTCACGCTCTATTGTCGAATAGCACCAAGCCTGGCCTGGTCCTCGAGCCTGCAATTCAGCTTCAGCAGCTCTACCGCCGTGCTCAACCAGACTGGAAAATGAAGTATCTGCTTTTCTGGCCCTCTTGTGATTTTCTAGCTGATTTGCAGAGCCTGAGAGTTCCTGCCCTTAGTTTGTGGCTGGAATCGATGCGACTGTGACAACAGTCACAGTAGTAACGGCGGTCCACTGTCAATATTTTCAAATGATTCATTCAAATAACTGTCTTCAATTATATTGTTGGGGGTAGGATGTATATTAGTGAGTGAAAGTAATTATCGAGAAAATGAAACCGAAGAATAGGTTAATCAAGTTACTCAAAGGGCGAAACCATGCAACAGTTTTGGACGCATCCGGCACTGTCCTATTTGCAATCTACCTATTTCCAGCATAGCCCGAACATGTATCCAGCGGACTATGGCCGCCACTACAACTCGCTTCCTGTGCCGACAGAAAGTGGCGTTGTGCATGTGACCGTAGATGGGTATCGCTCCAATTACACCGCTGAGCGCAGAAAGGAATGCAATGCATTTCTCAGAACAGCGCGGAAATTCTGCGACCAGCCAGGAAGCCGTTACCAGCAGGCAGGCGAGTGGACCCGAACCTGTCAGTCACGTGTTGTCTCTTGTTTCGCAGGGCAAGGGATGCCGGAGGAGATTTCGTTGATCTGTTGTCTGGCGGTTGAGAGCAAATACAAGACGATCGCCGAGTTGCCCCAGTGGGCCTGGGTCAATTTCGGCATGGACTGTGTGGGCTTCGTCAGCACCTATCTCATAGCTCTCGGTCAATTTAAGAAGATGTTGAAATACATACCGAAATATAAGGTCGTTGCCGATGTTGCGACGTCGATTGATGACATCTATTACGACAACGCGATCTTGTGGGCGAATGTCGATGGCGGCAATGCAAAGGTTCGGCCCAATCCAGGCAACAAGTCTCACATCGCAATCATAGAATGCTGGGAGCAGTACGGATCGTCGTTCTATGTGGCCCAGTCGGCCGGGTCCAAAAAGGGTGTCGACTATGATCGCGTCTACGAGATCGTCCAGGAGCCGAAATCGACCAAGCGGGACAGAGCTTATTGGAAAATACGCCAAAAAGGCACCTACACGACAAGCAAGGTCGTGATTACCAAGAGCGTTCCTCTTTTTGCAGCGGGTGATTGAGCGGGTTGCTTCAATCTGATCCTGGCTGCTTTGTCAAAGGTTCAATCAGACTCGGATCGTTTACGGTCTTTGAAGAATTCACCGCGCGCCCAACTCTATGGAAAGAAAACTCAGGTCCAAGATTGTGGCTGAGCAGGGCCTTGGCATCGATGACTGGCGTCTCTGGATCCAGCCAGGCGTCATATTCGGAATGCTCAAGCGCGATGGGCATGCGGTTGTGGATCCGGTTGATCGGTGCGACCGCGGCGGCGGTCAGGATCGCACAGGACGTGACTTCGAGCGTGCTGTTGTAGGCCCACAGCCCGGCAAAGGAGAATGGTGCCAAATCGGAAAGGTGGACAAACCAGGGATCCCGACCACCGTCTTCACCTTTCGTCCACTCGTACCAGCCATCGGCAGGTAAAAGGCAGCGCCCTGATTTGTAGGCATCTCGGAACGACGGCTTTTTCTCTGCGTCTTCAGAACGTGCATTGAACATCGGGTACTTGGATTGCACTTCCTTGGCCCAATGCGGAACCAGCCACCAGCGTCCGCCCGACACGGTCTGATTGCCGTCCCTGTCGAGGTTGATGAACAGCACTTCCTGTGTCGGAGCGATATTGTAGCGTGCGGCTGTATTTCGTTCCTTGAACTTGTCCGTCAGCCTGTACAATCTGACGATCTCCCGCCAGGGTCTGATCTGTGTGTAACGGCCGCACATGCTCGTCGTGCTCCCTGCTGCCAAACCAGATTAAAGGACAAACCGGGTTTCAATGAAAGTCTGTCTCAACCGGGTTTTGCGCGGAAGATCGAAGCTCGCTGAAGGGCAGTTAGGGGCGCACAGATTTCTCTCGGCCTTTGAACTGCTTCGGATTTTTCCGTTCCGTGGGCAGATCATCCTTGCGAGGTGGTCCGTGGCTTGACTGGTGCGGAAATGATAAGCTCCACCCAGAGTAGGAGGTCACGATGTCTTTGCAGCATGATGTTGTCATTGCCGGAAGCGGCCCTCTTGGAATTGCCACTGCACGCAGATTGGCCGAAAGAGGGGCAAAGGTTCTTGTACTTGAACAGGGAGAACCGATTTCGGAGCCGCCGGGATCGCATTACCGCAACTCGGAACGGTTCATCAGGCAACCGGACAGCTACCTCCCGGCTGCTACGCAATACCTGGAGTTTTTCGACGACAGCGTACCCCGCGACGCACTTCCCGGGGCCGCGGTCACGCGCACCGTCGGTGGCCAGGGAGTGATTTGGACGAACCTGTGCCCGCGCGGGGACGCGCTATGGCCCTTGATGAGCGAAGAGGTGTGGTCAGAGCGCTACCTGCTGGCGGAGAAGTATCTCGGTGTACAGGCCGACACTCTCGATCGTTCAGTCCGTCAGCAACGCATCGCGGCGGCGCTCAAACCTCGCGCCGAAGCCTCGGGTCGTGTTGTCTCAGCACTTCCTGTAGCCGGGCACTATCGGGATGACGGAAAGCTGCGATACACCGGATCAATCGACATTCTGGATGCAGATGCAGCGGCTGGTAAGAATGTGTCGATACGACGGGACCGGGTGGTTCGTGTTGTGCATGAGGGTCACAGGGTCAAGTGGCTGGAGACGGCATCCGGACGCATCGAGGCGGCGAGTTACGTGATTGCAGGTGGCGCAATCGCCACGCCCCAATTGTTGTTCCTGTCGGGCATTCGGCCAAAAGCACTGGGTCGGTATCTTTCCTATCATCCCTTGGCTGTGTGTCAGGTTGTTCTTGATCCCGAGTTCTGCCGTGCAGACGGTCAGACGGATATCGATCCGCGCATACAGGTTCGGCCAAGCGAAACCGCGCCCTGGTACACGCTGATCCTGCATGATGTTTCGCCATTCACCCCCGCCGGTGACGATGTCGAGATCGGATCAAACCGTCTGGTTGAGATCCAGTCAATCTGCCCGGTCGACAATGAAGAACACAAGCGGGCGATCTTCCACGAGGATGGACGCGTGACCTTCGATGTTCCGTTGTCGGCCGCTGATCTTGCCAGAATGACCGACGCGGAAAAGGAGGCTGAAGAACTAACGGATCTGATCGGACGCACCCGGGACGGGTGTTCGCTGACCTGGATGCCTTTTGGTTTTGCACACATGACGGGAACGACCCGCATGTCGAAAGATGACAACGGCACCGGTGTCAGCGATTACCAGGGTCGTGTGTGGGGCTATGACAACTTGTACCTTGCCACCAACGGACTGATACCGACGAGAATGGCCGTCAATCCGACACTGACAGGTGTCAGCCTCGCTATCCATGTCGCAGACCGGATCCAGGTTTAGTTTCCTTATAGATGAGCTGCTTCTGCCTTCTTGTTTCATCGCCACAATCCGGTTAGGAAGGGATTTGACGGTTCTGGAGACGGCTTTGCCGAATCCGGATGAAACGGGAATCCGGTAAGGGCATCGAGACCCTGATCCGGAGCTGCCCCCGCAACTGTGAGCGGTGAGCGCCTGCATAAGAGCCACTGGCCCTGTCCGGCCGGGAAGGAGTGCAGAACGCGATGAGCCGCGAGCCAGGAGACCGGCCGTCGCTGAAGCAACCTCAAGCGCTGTCGGGTGGACGGTCGGGAGAACAAGGTGACGGATAAGAACAGCCCGCGAGCAACGCTCGTTTTTGGCGGAGCCCGCTCCGGAAAAAGCCGTTTTGCAGAAACCCTTGCAGTTCGATCGGGCCTTGAAAAGGTCTATGTGGCAACCGGGGCCGCATTCGATGCTGAAATGGCTGAGCGGATCACGGCCCACAGGCAACAACGAGGCCCTGGCTGGGTAACCGTCGAAGAACAAATGGATCTCACTGCGGCGTTGGAGCGTGAATGTGCCCCTCAGCGGGTCGTTCTTGTGGATTGCCTGACGCTCTGGCTCTCGAACCTGACCTTCTCCGGAGGAGACATCGGCTTGGAAACGGACCGGCTCTGCGAAGCAATCCGGAACTTGCCAGGATCTTGTATCTTCGTTTCGAACGAGGTCGGGATGGGCATCGTGCCGGAGAACCGACTTTCCAGGTCGTTTCGCGATGCGCAGGGCCGACTTAATCAGGATATTGCGGAGGTTTGCAGTCAGGTGGTGTTTGTCGCCGCCGGGCAACCGCTGCTTTTGAAACCCAATACTCAACCGGAAATCAGATTATGACCACTTCTACCTTGCAGCCGGGCCAGAAAATTCCGGCAACGATCGTCACCGGGTTTCTGGGAGCAGGCAAGACGACACTCATTCGGAACCTTCTCCAGAACGCAAACGGCAAGCGTATTGCTCTGATCGTCAATGAGTTCGGTGACATGGGGTTCGACGGATCGCTTGTGAACGGCTGCGCGGATCCGGATTGCTCGGCTGAAGAAGTGGTGGAGCTGACCAATGGCTGCATCTGCTGCACGGTGGCTGACGATTTTCTGCCGACCATGGAAATGCTGCTCGCTCGCGATACGCCACCTGAGCATATTGTCATCGAGACTTCCGGTCTCGCATTGCCGCAACCGCTGGTTCGGGCGTTTTCCTGGCCGAGTGTAAAGCCGAAGGTCACCGTGGATGGGGTGGTGACTGTTCTGGACGCTGCTGCACTTGCCGAAGGCCGGATTGCACTGGACGAGGAGGCTCTCGAGGCGCAACGCGCTGCAGATGAAGCGCTGGATCACGAAAGTCCCGTAGAAGAACTGTTCCACGACCAGCTTCGCTGTGCCGATCTTGTTGTGTTGAACAAGGCCGACCTGGTGTCTTCAGATGCCTTGAGCGCCGTTCAGAGGAAAGTTTCGGAAGACGTCAGGCCAACAGTACATATCGTCTCGTCGGAAAAGGGAACGTTGCCGATTGAAGTTCTGCTTGGTCGGGAGGCCGCCGCAGAGGATGACATGGCGTCTCGCCATGAGCATCACCATCATCATCATGATGATGACCACGAGCACGAACATGAAGATGGCAATCATCACGAACATCACCACGACCATCATCATCACGACGATTTTGAAAGTCACGTCCTGGAAATTCCGGCTTTCGAAAGCATGAAAGCGGTTGAGCAAAAGGTTCTCCAAGCCATGGGCCTGAAGGGAGTTTTGCGCATCAAGGGCGCGGTGAACATTGATGGGAAGGCAGCGCCGGCGATGGTACAGGCAGTCGGACCGCGCGTGGAATCATGGTTTGCTGTAGGGGCGGAAAGCGCGGGACGGCTCGTGGTCATCGGCCTCAAGGGAATGGACCTGGCTACCGTGCGCTCCGCTCTCGGCTGTGTAAAAGCCGCAGCCTGATACATACTTGATCTTTCCAGATTAAATTCGCTTTCCGGGATTTACACGCCCGGAAAGCCCGTAGATTCAAAGCGATACGCTAAATGCACATTCTTGCCAGTCAAACGCGCCGGATCGATGATGGCGGTGATGCGGTGGATCTGGGGCAGTCACCTGCCGACATCCTCTTTCTGTCTGCAGCCGACACGGAACTCGGCAGCTTTGCTGCGGCGCATGCAGGCTTGGACTTCAATCGGAAAAGCCTGCGGCTGGCCAATCTGATGGCATTGTCACATCCTTATTCGGTCGACCTCTATGCCGAGCAAACCGTAAGCGGTTCCAAGCTGGTGATCCTTCGCATCCTGGGCGGCGTGGAATACTGGCGCTATGGCTTGGAACGCTTTGAAGAGGAAGTTCGCGCTTCAGGCGTTGATCTGATTGTAATTCCGGGAGACGACAAATGGGACGACGACCTGACCGGACGTTCAACCAGGTCGAAAGAAGAGGTGCACAGGTTCTGGCGCTATTGCGTTGAAGGTGGAGCGGAAAATTATGCCAATGCTCTGCGTTATGCGTCTTTCCTGATCGGAAGCGAGGAAGAACCGGCGCACCCGGTGCCGCTTCCACGGGCAGGGATCCATCTGAAAGGGCACTCCGCTCCGGATCTGACCACCTTGAAACAGACCTGGACAGATCCTTTGCGACCGGTCGCCGCGATCACCTTCTATCGGGCACTGGTTCAGGGTGCACAGACCGCACCCGTCGATGCCCTCATAGATGCACTCGATCAGGCTGGTGTGAACGCGTTGCCGATCTTTGTCTCCAGCCTGAAGGAAACCGAGTCCGTAGCCGTGCTGGAAAGCCTCTTTCAGAACGCAAAGCCGGATGTCGTGCTGAACGGAACTGCATTCGCGGTTTCAAAGGCAGGTGTGGCGCATCAATCGACCCCGCTGGATCGCCCGGGCAGGCCTGTGCTCCAGGTGGTCTTTTCCTCATCTTCCCGTGAAGGATGGGAGGAAAGCGATCAGGGTCTTTCGATTCGGGATCTGGCCATGCACGTTGTATTGCCGGAGATTGATGGCCGTATCCTCACGCGGGCCGTGTCCTTCAAGGAAGAGGGAACGTTTGATGAGGCGACGCAATCGACACCAGTGCGCTTCACGCCTCTTGCGGACCGCATCCGGTTGGTCGCAGAACTTGCCGCCAACTGGGCAATGCTTGGCCATATAAGGCCTGAAGACAAGAAAACAGCGCTGATCCTGGCAAATTATCCGAACAAGGACGGTCGCCTGGCGAACGGCGTCGGGTTGGACACGCCAGCATCCTGCATCACGCTCCTGGCAGCAATGAAGGCGGCGGGCTACGAAACAGGAGGCGCACCGACAACGTCTGCCGGATTGATGGAAATCCTGACGTCAGGTGTGACGAACGCACTGGATGGCCGGGAAGAAAGAAATGGTTTTGAGACGCTTACGCTAGAAACCTACCTGCGTTCGTTCGAAAGACTCCCGGAGGCAGTAAAAAATGCAGTCTGCGAGCGTTGGGGAAAGCCTGAAGACGATCCCCACATTGCTGATGGTTGCTTCAGATTGGCTTTGCATCGGTTTGGCAATCAGGTCGTTGGAATACAGCCTGCGCGCGGATACAATATCGATCCGAAAGAGACCTACCACGACCCGGATCTCGTTCCGCCGCATCACTATTTTGCGTTTTACCTCTGGCTTCGAGAGAAATTCGGGGCGGATGCCGTAATCCATCTGGGCAAGCACGGAAATCTGGAATGGCTGCCTGGCAAGGCGCTTGCCCTGTCAAAGGAGTGTATTCCTGAAGCGGTGCTCGGTTCCCTGCCGAACATTTATCCTTTTATCGTCAATGATCCGGGGGAGGGAGCTCAGGCAAAGCGCAGAACCTCGGCCGTGATCGTGGACCACCTGACGCCTCCCTTGACGCGCGCAGAAAGCCATGGCGTGGCCGAAGAGTTGGAAACGCTTCTGGACGAGTACTATCTTGCCGCCGGTGTTGATCCACGCCGCCTGAAAGCGCTTACCCGTGATATTCTGGACGCCGCTGCGCGACATGGGCTCGACAAGGATATCGGCATTTCGGAAGACATTGACGAGGAAACGCGTCTGGCGCGTCTCGATGCCCATCTGTGTGACCTGAAAGAACTGCAGATCAGGGATGGTCTCCATGTCCTGGGGGAGAGCCCGACAGGGGATCAGCTTACCGACCTTCTGGTTGCGCTGGCGCGTGTCCCGCGCGGAAACCTGCCGGAACAGGAAAGCCTGCAGCGGGCAATTTCCCAAGATCTTGGTTTGGAAAATTTCGATCCGCTCGACTGCGACTTTTCACTGCCCTGGACAATTGATCAGCCAGAAGCTCTGCTGAGCGTTTCCGACGATACGTGGCGATCCAATGGAGACACGGTCGAACGGATCGAATGTTTGGCGCGCGGTCTTGTCGCGCGCGACAAGGTTGCTGACGAGAGATGGTCATCGGTGCGCGCGGTCTTGGGTGAAATCGAAGATCGTTTACGACCTGCGGTCACAACCTCCGGAGTTGCGGAAACACAGGCAGTGTTAACAGCGCTCAATGGTGGTTTTGTTGTGCCTGGTCCTTCAGGGGCACCGTCCCGTGGACGTCCGGATGTCCTGCCAACGGGCAAGAACTTCTATTCCGTCGACGTTCGCGCGGTACCAACGGAAACCGCATGGCGCCTTGGTTGGCAGTCTGCGGGACTGGTCGCTGAACGTTACTTCCAGGAAGAAGGTGAGTGGCCCAAGTCTCTGGTTCTCACCTGTTGGGGAACGGCCAATATGCGGACCGGTGGAGACGATATCGCGCAAGCAATGGCTCTGATTGGTGCAAGGCCGGTTTGGGAGCAAGGATCAGGCCGTGTGACCGGGTTTGAAGTCCTGAAACTCTCCGAACTCGGACGGCCGCGTATCGACGTTACACTGCGTGTCTCCGGCTTTTTTCGGGATGCATTTCCTCATCAGATGGACCTTTTCGACAGTGCCGTCCGGGCTGTGGGAGCGCTGGAGGAACCGGAAGCCGCCAATCCTGTTGCGGCGCGAATGAAAGCCGAAACTGCAAAGTTGCAAGCTGAAGGGATTGGCGCTGCAGACGCCTCTCGCAGGGCGGGGTACAGGGTATTTGGCTCAAAACCGGGTGCCTACGGCGCGGGGCTCCAGGCCCTGATCGACGAGGGAATCTGGGAAGAGCGCGGTGATTTCGCCGAAGCTTTCCTCACTTGGGGCGGTTATGCATATGGAGGCGGAACGTCGGGAGAAGGAGCACAAGGTGAGCTGAAAACACGCCTGAGCTCGGTTAATGCGGTGTTGCACAATCAGGACAACCGCGAACATGATTTGCTAGACAGCGATGACTATTACCAGTTTGAAGGTGGATTGGCTGCTACTGTCGAAGCTCTCAAAGGCGATGCACCGAAGGTCTATCACAACGACCATTCGCGTCCCGAGCGCCCGGTGGTACGATCGTTGTCGGAAGAGATCGGTCGGGTCGTGCGTGGCCGGGCTGCGAATCCCAAATGGATCAACGGGGTCATGCGGCATGGTTATAAGGGTGCCTTTGAGATGGTCGCGACCCTGGACTATCTCTTTGCGTTTGCCGCAACCACACGTGCGGTGGGAGATCACCATTTCGATCAGCTCTACGATGCCTATCTGGGTAACGATGACGTGCGTGAGTTTCTTCAACAGGCAAATCCGGCCGGGCTGAACGAAATGCTCGCGCGGTTTATGGAGGCAATTGACAGAGGCCTCTGGACGCCGAGGCGTAATTCGACCCATTCTGCACTTAACGAACTTAAATTGACACTCGAGGGGAGTGAGAGACCGTGACCGCCGAAAGCGAAAAGCCGGAACTGTCCGAAGAAGAATTGAATGAGCGCCATGCTGAGAAAATGCGCAAGAAAAAGGCCGCGCGCGACAAGATCATGGCGACCAAGACCATCGAAAAGGGGTTGTTGATCGTTCACACCGGAAAAGGCAAGGGCAAATCCACGGCTGGATTCGGCATGGTGTTCCGGTCGCTTGGACATGGCCACAAGGTAGGTGTGGTTCAATTCGTCAAAGGGCGAATCGAAACCGGCGAGCGTATGGCACTCGATCGCTTCTCCGATCTGGTGACCATCAAGCGCATGGGAGAAGGCTTCACCTGGGAAACGCAGGACCGTCAGCGCGACATCGAAGCGGCGCGTGAGGCCTGGGATGCCGCCAAGGAGATGATTACCTCCGGCGAATACCAGCTTATCCTGTGCGATGAGCTGAATATCGTTCTACGCTATGACTATCTCGACATTGCGGAAGTGGTCGACTTCCTCAAGAACGAAAAACCGGAAGATGTGCACGTCATCATTACCGGTCGCAATGCCAAGGATGATCTCATTGAAATCGCCGATCTGGTGACGGACATGACCCAGGTGAAACACCCGTTCCGCTCAGGTGTGAAGCCACAGGAAGGCATTGAGTTCTAAGCCGGATCCGAATGCCTTTTACGATCGTTCCCGCAAATTGCACTGATGCAGAAGAGATCGCAGTTCTTTTGCGTAGATCGATCATTGAACTGTGTCAGAACGATCACGGCAACTCTCCTGAGAGATATGAACCCTGGCTGAAGAACAAAACGGCTGAAAACGTCGAGCGCTGGATTCGTGGGCCGGGTCGCGTTTTCAGCGCAGTCGATCAGAACAGACGAGTTGTCGGCATCAGTATGGGAACACCGGACGGTGAAGTGGTGCTGAACTATGTTCTTCCCGAAGCACGCTATTGCGGTGTCAGCAAAATGCTGATGAACGCAATTGAAGACTATTTTCGCGATCGGGGGCTGTCATCATCGATATTGAACAGCACTTGCACGGCCGAGAATTTCTACCGTTCCATCGGATATTCGGAGACGGGACGGGTTGAACTGCACCGTGAAATGATGTGTCGGCAATTTAGAAAGGCGTTGTAATCATGAGCAAGCTCTTTGATCACAGCATTCGAACGGCGTCACCAGCACATGCTGAAATGGTTCGGAAATACGAGTTGTATCGCACGATGGTTGAATTTATGGCCGCGGCGCTGTTCGTCGTCGGTAGCATCTTTTTCTTTTATCCCAACCTTGTTTTCGCGGGCACCTGGCTGTTCTTGATCGGTTCAATCCTCTTTGCCGTTCGACCGAGCATTCGGCTGTTGCTCGAACTCCGCCTTGCAAATCTTCCGGTGCCACAAGAGTTTCGCCCGTACGGCGCTGCGCCGTTGAAACAAGAAATGCCTTCATGACAAAAGGTTTTGAGCGCAAATCCACTCCAGCATTAATGATCCAGGGAACGGGGTCGAATGTCGGAAAAAGTCTGATCGTTGCCGGGTTGTGCCGGCTGTTCACCAATCGTGGTTTGTCGGTTCGACCCTTCAAACCGCAGAACATGTCGAACAACGCTGCCGTAACCGCTGACGGAGGCGAAATCGGCCGCGCCCAGGCATTGCAGGCGATGGGCTGCAAGGTGCCGCTTTCCGTTCACATGAATCCGGTGCTCCTGAAACCGGAAACGGATACCGGTGCGCAAGTCATCGTCCAGGGAAAACGTTTTGGGACTATGCGTGCGCGCGAGTATGGAAAGCAAAAAGCAGAATTGCTTCCGAAGGTAATGGAAAGTTTTTCAAAAATTGCTTCAGAAGCGGATCTTGTTATCGTGGAAGGTGCCGGCAGTCCGGCGGAAATCAATCTGCGCGCGGGAGACATTGCCAATATGGGCTTTGCGGAAGCGGCGGGTCTCCCTGTTGTTCTTTGTGCCGATATCGACCGGGGTGGTGTTATCGCATCCGTCGTCGGCACTCATGCAGTGCTGGAGCCTCATGAGCAGCAGCGGATCAAGGGCTTTTTCATCAACCGATTTCGAGGAGATCCGAGCCTTTTCGACGAAGGTGTGCGTGAAATTTCCAATCGTACGGGCTGGCATGGGTTTGGAGTTGTGCCCTGGCTTGGCGATGCGGCAAAACTGCCTGCAGAAGATGCCCTGGGATTGGCGGATGGTTTCGGGAGCGGCGGATTGAAAGTCGTTGTACCGGTGATTTCGAGAATCGCCAATTTCGATGATCTGGATCCGTTGCGTCTGGAGCAAGGGGTCACCCTTGAACTTGTTCAACCTGGGCATCCTTTACCCGGTGATGCCGATGTCGTTCTCTTGCCAGGATCAAAATCCACCGTCGGTGATCTTGCCTTCTTTCGGGCGCAAGGGTGGGACATTGATCTCAAAGCTCACCATCGGCGTGGCGGGCATGTCCTCGGCGTTTGTGGTGGCTATCAGATGCTGGGCAGAACAATTTCAGATCCGGAAGGCATCGAGGGAGCGCCAGGAACCGTTGAGGGACTGGGTTTTCTGGATGTTGATACGGTGCTCACCTCGGAAAAGTCGACTGTTCCGGCGGAAGGAGTTCACGTTGCCAGCGGCGCAGTTATTTCAGGGTACGAAATTCATATTGGCCACACGACCGGCACTGATTGCGATAATCCCATGATGCGATTGTCCGGCAACCGACCTGACGGCGCGGTATCGACTGACGGGCGTGTTTATGGAACCTATGTTCACGGACTGTTTTCAAAGGATGCCTTTCGTTCTGCATATCTTGGGAGTTTCGGCGTAAATTCCGAATTGGCATATGACCGGAGCATCGACAAGATCCTGGACGACCTGGCCGTGCATCTGGAAGACACAATGGATGTCTCAGCGTTGTTTGAGATCGCCCGCAATCGTTGAAACAAACAGCGTGAGGCTCTCAACATGACGCCGTCGCTGTACATCGTTCCAACCAGAACTGACGGCAACTTGTTCATCATGCCGAAGCCGTCCGGAGAGTGGTTGCGAAACGACTTGCAAAAGTTAAAGCAGCTGGATGTTGATCATATCGTGTCAATGCTGGAACCTGACGAAGCTGCGAGCCTCGGGCTGACGGAAGAGGCAAGACTATGCCGCGAGTTTGATATTAGGTTCACGAGCGTTCCCGTTCGTGACAGAGGTTTGCCCGGTGTTGAAACTGCCTCAATTATTGTTCAAACCATCCACCAAAACTTGAATGCAGCCAAGAACGTTGCAGTACATTGCCGCGCAGGAATTGGACGTTCCGGTCTTATCGTTTGTTGCGCCCTGATCGCAGACGGAGAAACACCGGGTGCAGCAATCGAAAAGGTGTCGCAGGCGCGTGGCGTAGCGGTGCCTGACACGATCGAGCAAAAGGAGTTCATTCACGCCTTTCGGATTTGTTGATTGCCGATTTCTGTTGTGGTTGTGCTGATGTACCCAGCTGGGTCAGCTCAAGCGCGTCGGATCAGAATAGTGTTGCGATTGCAGTGACAGCAATCAGTGCGCCCTGGATCGCGGACGCAGTGACCATCACAGCCAAGGCACGGGCAATGTCACGCGCGGATGCATCTTTCCTACCTGAAGCGTTCATGTAAGGATCTTCCACGGTATATCCCGGATAGACCCGCGGTCCTGCGAGAGCGAGGTTCAAGGCACCGGCCATTGCCGCTTCCGGCCATCCGGCATTGGGTGAGCGATGTTGAGCTGAATCCTTCAAGATGCAGGAAAAGCTATTTTTGATCGAGCCGCCGGCCATTGGGGCACTCAATGCGATGAACAGCCCGGAAAGTCTTGACGCCGGCAGGTTGATCAAGTCGTCAAATCGAGCTGCAGCCCAGCCGAAATCGGAATATCTCTCATTCTTGTGCCCGATCATGCTGTCGGCCGTGTTCACGGCCTTATAGGCGAGAAGTCCCGGCAGCCCTAGTACCGCGAACCAGAAAACCGGCGCGACGACACCGTCGGAAAAGTTTTCGGAGCAAGATTCGATTGCAGCGCGCGAAATACCAGCTTCGTCAAGCCGGTCCGGGTCACGGCCGACAATCATCGAGACAGCCTTTCGCCCCCCTTCGAGGCCTCCCGAGTTCAACCCATCGCGAACTGCAGCCACATGCTGATAGAGACTTTTCTGGGCAATGAATACAGCTGCAATGATCACGACAACTATGTCGCCATGGGGAATGCGCCCGGAAATGGCATGCAATCCAGCGCCTGCAAGCAATCCACCGATCACCAGAAACATCAAGGTCAGAAAGCCGCCGAGCTTCCGTTGCTGTGACGACAAGGCGGACTTGTTCAGGTGCGTGTCAAACCATGAGATCGTCCGACCGATCCAGACAACAGGATGCGGCAGGCGGCGCCACAGCCAATCCGGATCTCCGACGATCGCGTCAAGCAACAGGGCTGCCAGGAGCAGCCACAAGGCATGGTCGTAAATCAGCATTCGAGCTCGTTAGAGCTCTTTCTTTGCATCCGCAAGTGCATCAGAAAGGCGTTCTAGGTTTTCCGGGCTTCCGGGAAGTCCGAAACGTATCCATGTGGGAGCATAATCGAAGATGCGCGTCCAGATGTGTCGACGGGCAAGAGCTTCGTGCAGGCCCTTGGCGTTGCGCAACCCTGCCAGCGCGTAAAGGGGAGTGCCGCCGAAAACGCTCAACTCACGTTGAGACAAAAGAACCGTGAGATCTGCCATTTCCTCGATCAGTTGACGGGTCATCTGGTCCTGCCAGTTTTTGTCACGCAGAGCCCTGGTGCCGATTTCCAGTGCCAGGCCGCTTAGACACCAGCATTCCAACAGATCGGAAACACGCCTGGTAATGGCGTGGGGACCTGCAAGGAACCCGAGGCGAAGACCGGCAAGGCCGAAATACTTGCCGAATGATCTGAGCACCAGGACGTTTTCGTTGCTGATATGCGACAACAAGCTTGCGCCGGGAATGACGTCTGCGAAGGCTTCGTCGACGACCAGATACCCTCCGCGCTCGGTCAGTGTCCGTGCAATTTCCAGAAGACTTTTGACATCAATGAGCTGACCGTCCGGATTGTTCGGATTGACGAGCAAAACCACCTTGGCATCGGCGGGAAGCGCATAGATGCTTGAAAGCTCCACTGGCGCACGGCCTTCGCGTGTCCAGGCAGCCTTATGGCTGCTGTAGGTTGGTGAGGTGAGGGCGACGGGCCCTTCAGGCAGTATCAGCGGCAGAAGTGACAGGAGAAGTTGGGTGCCGGGCGCAGCCACGAGACCCAGATTGTCCGGGACGCGGTAGACGTGGCGCGCTGCAGAGATAAGTCTTTCCTCCGCTCCCTTCGTGGGGAGTGCTGTCCAGGACTTCAGGGAGATGTCCTGTGGGATCGGATAACTGTGCGGGTTGATCCCGGTTGAGAGGTCCAGCCAGCTGTCCTGCATGCCACCGAAGCGCTCGATCGCAAGTGTGAGGTCTCCACCGTGTTCCACGAAATGCTCCTTTTCGCAGTTGGACAAGCTGAAATATGCCATTCAATTCAATGGCAGGTTACGGATTTTAGCCAGAACTATCTCATTTGGCCGAAGAGATCATTGCCGGAAGCGACACCTCATTGTCAGAAACGCAAATTGACAGAGAATCTTTCAATCAGATAACGGAACAAAATAAGAACATTCAAGTTTGCGATTGAAGAGGGATCAAGAAATGGGAGCCAGCCGACGTAGCCGGGAATTGAAGGATATCGAACGGCAGGAGGTCTTGCTCGCATTGTCTGTAGCTCGGGCGGCACTGATCGAAGCCAGGCGAAACATGAGACCCAGATCAGGGCTCTCCCGCTCGGCGGAAGCCGTAATTTCGGAGATTGACGATTTTGTCTATGTTCTGACCGGGACCACGGATCACTTTCACCTGAAGGCCCACGGAACACCGGCCAGAATCGGCCGGAAGTCGGACTGACACCATTTGTCAGAGACCGGCTTGGGTCTCGCCAATCAGGTGGTCGACGATTTCGTTGAGTGTGTCTTGAGGTAACAAACCTTCTGGAGCAGCTGTTTTTGCGATTGTCAGCTGCTGCTCCGCAGAAGTCCCGCGCTGCGCAATGACACGGACATGTTCAAGATCAGCCTCGCAGCCAAAGAAGCTAGCGTCGGGTCTGACCAGTTCAATCATCTCCTCGACCAGATCCATAAACGCTACGGGTTCGTTGCGGCCGAAATCTATCAGTTTGGCTTCCGTTCCGTGCCTTTGTGCCTGCCATCTGTTTTCCGCCAGCAGGAAGCGTGAATACCGGCGCCAGCTTTGATTTGCGCAGCGCAGCCGGAAGAGCATGCGGCAAAGGCACCGGTAAAGGGCGGCGATGGCTATTGCGTCATCAAGCCGGGTGCAGACGTCAGTAACTCGCATCTCCAATGTGGGAAAGCGGTCCGAGGGGCGCAGATCCCACCAGATCTTGGTGGCATCCTCGATCACTCCCGCTCGTGTCAGTATGTCGACAGTGTTCTGATATTCATAATGACTCTCGAACCTTGGAGGCAGTCCTGTCCGCGGCAATTCGTTAAAAACCGACAGGCGATAGGATTTCAGCCCGGTTCGCCGACCTCGCCAGAATGGGGACGAGGTGCTCAGCGCAAGCAAATGCGGGAGAAAATAAGCCATCTGATTGAAGAGCTCGATCCGCAATTCTTCATCTTCAATACCAACGTGAACATGCATGCCGCAGATGACCATGCGCTTGACCACCACCTGCATGCTGCGGGCGATTTCATTGTAGC
Source organism: Roseibium sp. SCP14 (assembly GCF_040329475.1). Taxonomy (NCBI): domain Bacteria; kingdom Pseudomonadati; phylum Pseudomonadota; class Alphaproteobacteria; order Hyphomicrobiales; family Stappiaceae; genus Roseibium; species Roseibium sp. SCP14. The sequence goes on along the minus strand of NZ_JBDZYH010000003.1, from coordinate 765,147 downwards.
GCTGCTTGTCGGTATGCGGCTGGTCCGTCCATTCCGCAAACGGGTGCGTTGAAGACGCGATCGGCGCAAGATTGTAGGCTGCAGCTTCCCGGGCGATGGTCTTTCTGAAGTAGCCGAGTTCCGCGCGGACTTCCGACAGCGTCATGCATACAGGTGTGCCAACCTCAATCTGGCAACGAAGAAACTCGGGACTGACCCTTCCTTCCAGTGCGCTTTCGCAAGTTGAGAACAGCTCCTGAGGCGGGGAGCTCGCCAATTTCCTGGTTGTCTTGTCGACAAGAAGATACTCTTCTTCAACGCCGATACTGAAACTGGGCTCTTTCATCGCAACAGCATCGGCAATTTTTTTACCCGAGGTCAAGAAAAAGGTGATGTTTCACTTCGGTTGAGATCTGCAAATGTGGTGAAGTCATTAGCGATTGTCCGGTCAAAAATTCCACAGGTAGAAACCCGTGAGTTCCGGACTGTCTTTGGAAAATCAGCTTTCAAATGAAATCGGCTCTTGACCTTCCCTCATAACTGATTGATAAGGCGCGGCACACCATCGAGGGGCCCTGTGGCGGAGTGGTGACGCAGCGGATTGCAAATCCGTGTACACCGGTTCGATTCCGGTCGGGGCCTCCACTTTCCAGACATTCAGTTACAGCTATTTCTTCGCTGCGAAAGCAGGCCTTGAATTGTTTTGCCTGCATCAATACAACGCGGCCAGTTTCCCCCAATTGCCATCGGTTTTGCGAGAAACTGTTGTGCCGACAGCTTGTCAGGCCGACTTTGCCTCGTTAATGAACGGTCTCAAGAGGCGCCGGGTAACCGGCATGTCAAAGTGAGGGCCGATATGACGGACTTTAGCCAGTCCCGCCGCAAGATGGTGGATAACCAGTTGCGAACCAACGATGTGACCGACCACCGGATTCTCGACGCGATGGAACTGGTGCCGCGGGAGCGTTTCGTGCCTGCTTCAAAAAAGGCTATTGCTTACATCGACGAAGATCTTCCGATTGGTCCGGCTGAATCCGGACGGGTGCTGATGAAGCCCCATATTTTCGGCAAGCTTGTCCAGCTTGCTGAAATTAAAGAAGACGACGTGGTTCTGATCGTCGGCGCCGGTACCGGTTACAGCTCTGCAGTCGTTTCAAAACTGGCGGCCTCCGTCGTTGCATTGGAGGAAAACGAGGATCTCGCAAAAGCCGCCACCGAAGTCCTTGTTGATCTGGGTATTGAAAATGCAGTTGTCGTCGAAGGTCCGCTTCTGAAGGGGTACGCCGCTGAGGGGCCATACGATGTAATCCTTGTCGATGGTGCGGTCGAAGTCCTTCCCGATACCTTTACCGAGCAATTGAAAGATGACGGTCGGCTTGCTGTCATTGAGGGACGTGGAGGCGCAGGTGCAGCGCGGCTCTACCAAAAGTCCGGTGACGTTGCGAGCAGTCGATTCGGATTTAACGCCTCTGTGGCAATTCTTCCCGGATTTGCGAAGGAAGCCGAGTTCGAGTTCTAAGCCTGAAGCGCTTTGTTGAGTTGGTGAACGCCCGCCGGTCCCGGTGGGCGTTTCTTGTTAAAATTGGCAGGAAATCAGCGAATTGGTTAACGGATTTGTTGCCATTTGGCCGCACTTTCTGAAAATCCGACAATCTTGTGATCAACGAGCTCGCAAACGGTTGAACAATGAGAGCTGTCAGTTTACTCAACATGTTCAAGTAGGTTGACGTTGACCCGGAAGGAGTGTGGGGTGTCTGGCCGTTCAACACCAAAAGCATTGGTTGTAACGTTGGGGCTCATGGGTGGGGTAGCCGCCAGCGTTTTGACAGGTGCATCCTTTTCCGCTGCCAAAGCGGAAACGATCTGGGAATCTCTGGCGCTTGCGTATGCCAATAATCCCACTTTGAATGCGGCGCGTGCACAATTGCGCGGCGTCGATGAAAATGTTCCGCAGGCTCTCGCCGGATGGCGGCCGACGGTAACGGCAGGCGCGTCTGCCGGTCGAATCCGTCAGGGAATCGATGACTTTGTTGACTATCGCAACAATGCGTCGATCTCGATGACGATCAGCCAAACCATTTTCCGCGGTTTCCGTACGATCAACTCCACACGTCAGGCAGAGGCAGTTGTTCGGGCTCAGCGCGAAAGCCTGAACTCGACCGAGCAGGACACTCTTCTGGACGCAGCCACGTCCTATGTGGACGTGATTCGGGATACGGCGCTTGTTTCCCTGCAGCGCAGTGACCTTGCCTTCCTTCAGGAGCAGGTGAGGGCAGCGCGTGACCGGTTTGACGTCGGTGAAGGTACGCGGACTGATGTCAGTCAGGCAGAGGCCCGTGCAGCTGAAGCAAGGGCGAGCCTGAACACAGCTCTCGCCAACTTGAATACGAGCCGAGCCATTTACCGGCAGGTCGTTGGCGTTGAAGCGAAAAATCTTTCGGCGGATACGAGAATCAGCCGTTACGTTCCAAAGTCGGTCAACGAAGCTCTTCAGCTCAGCGAGACCAATCAACCTCTGATACGCCAGGCAGAGCATCAGGTGGATGCAGCCATCTTCAATATCAAGGCTATCGAAGGTGAGCTTCTGCCGACCGTAACCTTGGATGGCAGCATCTCCCGCAGTTGGGGGTCTTCTGCCAGCGTCGATATCACGGACAATGCCCAGATATTCGGTAATGTCAGCATCCCCCTTTATCAGGGTGGTGGCGTTTCATCGCGCGTCCGGCAGGCGAAGGAGTCTCTGGGTCAAACGCGCTTGCAGCTCGATGTGGCACGGGATCAGGTCCGGGCAAACGTTATCTCCGCCTGGGGGAATTATCAGGCTGCTGAAGCATCGATCATCGCTGCACAGGCTGCCGTGGAAGCGCAGAAACTGGCACTGGAAGGTGTTATCGAGGAGCAGCGTGTCGGACAAAGGACGACGTTGGATGTTCTCGATGCACAACGGGAGCTGGTCACGCAGCAATCCAATTTGGTAACCGCGCAGCGTAATCGTATCGTTGGTGGCTATCAGCTGGTTGCTTCTGTTGGACAGCTCGATGCAGGATCACTCGGCCTGAACGTGGCACGATATGAGCCGAAACAGCATTACCAGGCTGTTCGCGATCAGTGGTTCGGTCTGCGGACACCTGACGGCCGGTAACTCGGCAAATTTCAGAAATTTACAAAAAGCGGCTGAAACGAGATGCGTTTCAGCCGCTTTTTTGTTTGATGCAACGTGTGTTGTGCGAGTTTGCGGTTTGCAGCCTTGCGTAGTCGGTTCCTGTTGCAGGTCGTAGCAATTGAAGACTTAAAAGGGGAAAAGGCATTGTTAACGAATGTGCTCGCTTTGCGGGCTTGGCATTGAACCGCATAATTTCGGTTAACGAATCATTCAGGTGCGACAGGGTGTTGCGTAGAGTGGCCGCGAAGTACGGGGGAAGTCATGGCAGAGGCGAAGAAGGCTGAAGAGCCGTCGATGGAGGAAATCCTCGCATCGATACGCCGGATCATCTCCGATGAGGACGCCCAGGGAGCGGAGACTGAAGAGGCCAAAGCAAGCGAAGAAACCGAAACTCCAGCAGAAGAGGCGGCAGACGATATGGACGGTGCCTCCGAAATGTCTCAGGACGATCTGGACAAGCTGTTCGATATGGACACTGATTCCGGTGACGATCCTGTTGAGGACGATTCTGACGACGCGGACGATATGGCTGCGGCCATGGAAGCGGATGCCGCTGAAGATGAAGCAGAAGACGACGTTCTCGAACTGACCGAAGAACTGGCTGTATCAGAAGACGACACCATGGAAATGGTCGAGGGTCTGGCAGAGGACTTTGACAGTCCGGAAGGAGACCTGTCCTTTGCAGAGCCTCCTGCGCCGGAACCTGAAACAGAGCCGGCATTTGAAGCCGAGCCGGAATTTGATCCAGCGCCCGAGCCTGTGTCGACAATGGCGACCATGCCGGTTCCTGAAGAATTGCCGAACGTAGCTGACGATGCACCGCTCACCTCCAACAACACCGGTGAAGCTGTGCATGCGGCATTTGACAATCTTGCAAACATGTTTGTCGGCTCCCAGGCACAGACCGTGGAGGAGTTGGTCAAGGAAATGCTGCGCCCGATGCTGAAAGCCTGGTTGGATCAGAACCTGCCCGGAATGGTGGAGCAAATGGTTCAAAAGGAAATTCAGCGAGTTACGCGGCGCCGGTAAGTAAGCCGAACGTGGAATTATTGCAGGGGCAGTCGGAGACGACAGCCCTTGAAGTCATTTTGGGCAATCTCGCTGCACAGCTCGTACCACTCACAGCCATTGCAAGCGCCTCGCAACGAACCGCGGGAAAATTTATTCCTGAGCTGTTCCAGTTCTTTTGGTGTGAGAAGAAAAACCTCTCCGGGTTTTAAACACCTGCCCAGATTTTGCCCGATATCTGCCAATGCTTGATCGTCCCGATCTCGAATGCTTTGGTTGAAACAATGGCATTCCGGTTCCTCGAGCATTGGCTTGCAGATTTCGTCCGGGCCGTTGACCAGTGCAATATTTTCACCAGCGTTCAGACGATTGACAACGCGATTGTAGTTGTCGACGAAGGCAGGCGTGTATCCCTTGCCGAGATAGGTCAGCATACAAAGCAGATGATGAGCGCGGATTGAAACGGTCATGCCGCGTTTATGGCAGGAATCGGCGGGCAACCCAAGTCCACTCGCTGACCGCTAGGGTATTCTCAAATCAAAAGCATGAATTTGGGTGCCTTAGGCTGTTGACTTGAGCGGACGCTTCCGATTTACACGGGAACTCACGATTTTCTGGAAACTTTCCCCTTTGAGTGACCCAAATGCTGGATAAGACCTACGATGCGGCCAGCGTTGAGCCGCGGATTTACGAAACCTGGGAAAAAGCGGAGGCCTTCAAGGCCGGTGCCGGCGCCAAGGATGGCGCGCCTTCCTTTTCCATCGTAATTCCGCCTCCGAACGTGACAGGCTCACTGCATATGGGCCATGCGTTGAACAACACGCTGCAGGACGTTTTGATCCGCTGGAAGCGCATGCAGGGTTTTGACGTTCTCTGGCAACCTGGGACCGATCACGCTGGTATTGCCACCCAAATGGTCGTCGAGCGCGAGCTGATGGAATCTCAGCAACCGGGACGCCGCGAAATGGGGCGCGAAGCTTTTGTCGAGCGCGTCTGGGAGCAAAAGCGCAAATCCGAAGGCACTATTCTCGGTCAGCTGAAAAGGCTTGGCGCATCGTGTGACTGGAGCCGGACCGAGTTCACCATGTCGCCCAATCTCTCTGCGGCCGTTCTGAAGGTCTTTGTCGATCTTTACAACGAGGGGCTGATCTACAAGTCCAAGCGCCTTGTGAACTGGGACCCGAAATTCGAAACCGCAATTTCGGATCTTGAAGTTGAGAACATCGAATCTGACGGCCACATGTGGCACTTCAAGTACCCATTGGCCGGCGGCGAAACATATGAGTATGTCGAGAAGGACGAAGAGGGGAACATCACCCTCCGTGAGACCCGCGACTATATCTCCATCGCCACCACGCGTCCGGAAACGATGCTCGGCGACGGCGCGGTTGCCGTTCATCCCGATGACGAGCGCTACAAGCCTATTGTCGGCAAGCTTTGCGAAATTCCCGTTGGCCCGAAGGAACGTCGTCGCCTGATTCCGATCATCACCGACGAGTATCCCGACCCGGATTTCGGTTCCGGAGCGGTCAAAATTACCGGTGCGCATGACTTCAACGACTATGGCGTCGCGCAACGAAACAAGATCCCGATGTATCGTCTGATGGATACCAAGGGAGCCATGCGTTCCGATGGTGCCCCATATGCGGAAGAGGCGGCAAAGGCACAGGCTATCATTGACGGCGCCGAGATGACGATCAACGAGATCGATCTCATCAACATCGTTCCTGATGACCTGCGCGGTCTCGATCGCTTCGAAGCGCGTAAGCGCGTCATCGATCAGATAACAGCGGAAGGCCTTGCAGTCACGGTCCCTGCCGACCATCCCGAGGTTGCCTGGATGAAGGGGCAGGCGCCTGAGTGGCACCCACTTGGACGTGCAATCATCCGCCCGCTTGAAGAAGATGCCGATGCTCCAGCCGAACTTCCGCTGGTCGAGGCAAAGAAGATTATGCAGCCGTATGGCGACCGGTCGAAAGTTGTCATTGAACCTATGCTGACCGACCAGTGGTTCGTTGACGCCAAGAAACTGACCGAACCTGCCTTGCAGGCGGTCAAGGACGGCTCGACAAAACTGATCCCTGGAAACGCCGACAAGATCTATTTCAACTGGCTCGATGACATTCAACCCTGGTGTATCTCGCGCCAGCTGTGGTGGGGACATCAGATCCCGGTCTGGTACGACGAAGAAGGCAACGAATACTGCGCCGAGACAGAAGAACAGGCCGTTGAAATGTCAGGCGGCAAAGCTCTGACAAGGGACGAAGATGTCCTTGATACGTGGTTCTCTTCAGCCCTTTGGCCGTTTTCGACTTTGGGCTGGCCGAATGAAACACCCGAACTCGAACGCTACTACAAAACCGATGTCTTGATTACGGGCCTCGATATCATTTTCTTCTGGGTTGCCAGGATGATGATGCAAGGCATCCATTTCATGGGTGAAGTTCCGTTCCACACGGTCTATTTCAATTCGATCGTTGTCGATGGCAAGGGCAAGAAGATGTCCAAGTCGACCGGTAATGTCATCGACCCACTCGACCTGATCGACCGCTTCGGCGCGGATGCGACCCGCTTTGCCCTTGCAAGCCAGGAGGTGCAAGCACGTAGAATGCTGCGCATGTCCGACCAGGCGGCCGAAGGCGGTCAGCGGTTTGCAACCAAGCTTTGGAATGCGTCGCGATTTGCGGAGATGAACGGTTGCGCACGTGTTGTCGGGTTTGACCCAGCAGCAACGCGGCACACGCTGAACCGCTGGATTGCAACAGAGATGGGGCGCTGCATCACCGAAGTTACCGCCGCGCTTGAAGATTACCGGTTCAATGACGCTGCGGGTGCAGTCTACCGCTTCACCTGGAACACATTCTGTGATTGGTACCTGGAACTGGCAAAGCCGATCTTCAACGGAGATGATGAAGCGGCCAAGGCCGAAACCCGAGCAACAACGGCGTGGGCAATCGACGAGATTCTGAAGGTTCTGCATCCGTTCATGCCGTTCCTCACAGAAGAGCTTTGGGAACGTCTTGGCGACGAAGGCGTGAAGGCAGAAGATCTGCTGATGCTGACCGCCTGGCCGGAAGCTCGTGTATCCGATGAGGCAGCAGCTGCTGAGATCAACTGGCTGGTTTCGCTGATATCCGAAATTCGCTCGGTTCGCGCAGAAATGAATGTTCCGGCCGGGGCGAAGGTCGCGGTTGTCATCACCGGAGCCAACGACGAGACAAAAGCGCGCCTGAAGACTCATGAATCCGCGATCTTGCGTCTGGCACGTGCAGAAACAGTAAGTCTTGCAGACACCGCACCGTCAGGTTCCGCGCAGATAATCGTCGGCGAAGCCACCATTTGCTTGCCTCTGGCCGGTGTCATCGATCTGAACGCTGAAAAGGCCCGGCTTGCGAAAGAGGTTGGCAAGCTCGAGGGAGAGATCTCCAAGGTCGAGAAAAAACTCGCAAATCCGAAATTCGTCGAGAAGGCACCGGACGAGGTGGTTCAAGGCGAACGTGAGAAAGTCGCCGAATCGAAAGAGAAACTCGAAAAGGTTCAGGTCGCGCTCAACCGTCTGGCTGAGATCGGCTAACTGTCCGTGCAGGCCCGGAAATGGTGATTGTCTTTTCCGGGCCGCAATTAGGTGCTAGCGCGTCGGCAAAGAACTTAAGTATGCTTGGTACCAGAGAATCTTTCGAGAATTCATGGCTGATTTGTCTGACACTATGAAAACAGCGAAACGAATTTGGGCAGGAACAGCGATTGCTGTCTCCATGGCTCTCGGACTTACAGGTCCTGCTTCGGCTGAAAAGATCGAGAATCCGGTCGCTGTCTTCTCCGGTCTCGACAAGATTACCGGCCGTATCATTTCTTTCGATGTCTACATTGGAGAAACGGTTCAATTCGGAGCGCTGCAGGTTACGCCGAGGGTCTGCCACACACGCCCGCAAACAGAATCACCGCTGACGACAGGGTTCGTCCAAGTCGACGAAATTACGCTAAATAATGAAGTCCGCAGGATTTTCTCAGGCTGGATGTATGCGGCTAGTCCCGGCCTTCATGCCGTTGAGCATGCGGTTTATGACATCTGGCTGACCAACTGCAAACTGGCGTCGACTGTACCGCCGCCGGAAGACTATGCCGGACCGCCAATACAGGGTGTTGTCGCCGAAGGGGAAGATCCTCTTGCCGGTCCGGACGATGGTGTCAACGGTGGCCCGGGCGTGCCTCGAAAGAAACCATTCCAGGGATAGCGGCCACGCAACTCATTCTGGCTTGCGGCTCGGATACTCGGATCGTCTTAGTTCAAACCCGGTCTTGCTTCTCTGAAAGCCTGCGCACTCATAAAACGCGTGGGCTTTTGCATTTTGCGCACCAGACATCAACATGATCTTGTAACAACCTGCCTGCCAGGCGAGCTCTTGAGCAGCTTCAATCAGTTTTGCTCCAATGCCCAGGCCCCGAAATTCCGTTCGGGTTACGACATTTTCGATCAGTGAATAAGGCGCACAGCCTCGGGTCAGGTTGGGAATCACGACCAGGGTTAGAGTTGCTACGAGTTTTCCATTCTGCACGCCCACCAGGATCGTCAACCCCGGATGCGCGAGTATTCGCTCAAATGTGCATTTCCGATGCTCTGGATCGGCAGCGTGGTCATCGGAGCTGAGATGGTGGTAAAGCTCCAGGAGTTCATCAAAATCCTCGAGCCTGGCTGGGCGGATCTCTGGATTGTCCATTGGCCGGTTCGTATGAAGTTCACGGGGAAGTAAGTTGGCGTGGCTCAGCCGCGCGGATCAGATCGGCGAAAAGCAGAACAAAGAAAAACCCGCCAATTGGCGGGTTTTCCTGAACGCTGATGTTAATCGACGTCGATGTAATCCTCTGGCGTTAGCCCGAGCCGACCGTCGACATAATTTCCACAACGCCCCAGGAGATCATCCATATCGTTCTCGAAGAAGTGATTGGCACCCGGAATGATCTCGTGGTCGATCACAATGCCTTTTTGGGTCTTCAGCTTGTCGACAAGCGTCTGGACGTCTTTTTGCGGCACGACCTTGTCGTTGTCGCCATGAACGATCAGACCTGAAGAAGGGCAAGGTGCCAGGAATGAGAAATCGTGCAGGTTTGCCGGCGGGGCAACGGAAATGAAGCCTTCAACTTCAGGACGGCGCATCAACAGCTGCATCCCGATCCATGCGCCGAAAGAGAAGCCGGCAATCCAGCAGGCTCTTGCATCAGGATGTACCGTCTGAACCCAGTCGAGCGCTGCCGCCGCATCGGACAACTCTCCCTGGCCATGATCGAAAGTGCCTTGTGAGCGCCCGACACCGCGGAAATTGAACCGGAGCACAGCAAAGCCGCGCCGCGCGAACATGTAGTACATCTGATAAACAATCTGATTGTTCATTGTTCCGCCGAATTGCGGGTGCAGATGCAATACGAGTGCGATGGGGGCGTTGCGTTTTTTTGCGGGGTGGAACCGGCCCTCAAGCCGGCCCGCGGGACCGTTAAAGATCACCTCAGGCATGAAGCGCTATGTCCTTGTCATTTTGTCGCGCCGGGAAGTGGGGCGCGGGAAATCGGGTTCAGGATACGTGGTTTCCCGTAAGTCTAAACTTGACTCTTAGCCTCCAAGTTTCTAGAACCCTGTTTAGAATTATTCGAAAGTTCGCATCATCCCCCGAAGGCAGACGACACTCGGTTCGACCGGTTGGGGGTGTTATCGTCATCACAGCGGAAAATTTCAAGTTTTTCGAACATGTGTTTGGCATTTCAGCAAATTTTCGACCTGAACTCAATGTCGATCTAAGGTTTCGAGGTGTCATGCCGCGTCGTTTCGCTCCGATCTATCTTGACCACAACGCTGGCGCTCCTTTGCGCGACAGTGTCCGGGAGACCATGATCGAAGTTCTGAATGACACCGGAAATGCTTCTTCTGTGCATTCTCACGGCCGCAGGGCGAGGGGACGTTTGGAAGCCGCAAGGGAGAATGTTGGACTTCTTTGCGGCGCAAAAAGCCGCGCTGTAACCTTCGTCTCCGGAGGCACCGAGGCCAACATGACGGCTCTGACGCCGGCATGGCGGGATCAGGGGGCACCGGTTTACCTGGACAAATTGTATCGCAGTGCAGTTGAACATCCCTCGGTGGTGACCGGAGGCCGCTTTCCCGCTGCCGATCAGGTTGTTGTTCCCGTGAACAGCGACGGAATCGTCCAGGTGGACACGTTGAATGAACTCGTCAGGGGAATGGAGCCGGGTCTTGTTTCCGTCATGGCAGCCAACAATGAGACCGGCGTGGTTCAACCTTTGAAGGAAATAGGCGCCGTCGCCAAAGAAAACGGCCATTTCTTCCATGTGGATGCCGTTCAGGCCGCAGGCAGAATGAAGATTGATCTGGACGATTGGCAAGCAGACGTCATCACCCTATCTGCCCACAAGTTCGGTGGCCCCCAGGGAATTGGCGCTGTTGTCGCCAGAAGTACTGCGCGCGTTCCAGCGCCCTTGATGATTGGCGGCGGACAAGAAAACTGGCATCGCGGAGGAACGGAAAACGTCGCTGCGATCAGCGGGTTCGGCACTGCTGCACAGGCTGCTCTTGAAGAAGCGTCCGACACAAGCCATTTGGCAGATATGAAGGCCAAACTGGAAGATGGTCTGCGTGCTGTTTGCCCCTCGACAGTCATCTTTGGAGAAACAGCGGAACGACTGGCAAATACCAGCTGTTTCGCTGTCCCTGGAATTCCGGCTGAAACGGCATTGATCGCTTTTGACCTGGAACGCGTATCGGTGTCATCCGGTTCGGCTTGTTCCTCCGGCAAAGTGTCGGTGTCGCACGTGTTGACGGCAATGAATGTTGATGAAGAGCTCGCACGTTGTGCATTGCGGATCAGCATGGGGTGGGATACGTCGGCGTCGGACATCGACCGATTTTTGGAGATCTGGCCGCAGATCGTTGATCGCCTCAATCCGGATGCACGGCACAAGGCTGCATAGGTAAGGGTTCGGCGAAAACTCGCCATTGAATGAGCAGGTTGGAAAATCCACTTGCGGAAATAGAAGGAGCGGACGCGGGGTCCGCTGAATGGAGGCAAAACATGCCAGCTGTACAGGAAACCATCGATCAGGTGAAAGCCATCGATGTTGACCAGTATAAATACGGCTTTGTAACGGATATCGAGTCGGAGAAAGGTGCCAAGGGCCTATCCGAGGAGACCGTGCGGTTTCTTTCTGCCAAGAAGAACGAACCGGAATGGATGACGGAATGGCGCCTGGACGCCTTGCGCCGGTTCAAGCAGATGGAAGAGCCCACATGGGCGCGCGTCTCATATCCGAAGATCGATTTTGACGACCTCTACTATTGGGCGGCTCCCAAGTCGGTCGAAGGCCCGAAAAGTCTGGATGAAGTCGATCCCGAATTGTTGGCGACCTATGAAAAACTCGGCATTCCGCTCGCTGAGCAGGAAATTCTTGCAGGTGTTGAGCCGAAGAACCGGGTCGCGGTCGATGCGGTTTTCGATTCCGTTTCCGTGGTCACTACTTTCAAGGACGAACTGAAAAAGGCCGGTGTCATTTTCTGTTCTATCTCCGAGGCAGTGCGCGAATACCCGGATCTGGTAAAGAAGTATCTGGGATCGGTTGTTCCGGTAACGGATAACTTCTACGCGACTTTGAACTCTGCGGTCTTCTCCGACGGCTCCTTTGTCTACATCCCCGAGGGCGTACGCTGCCCGATGGAGCTGTCGACGTATTTCCGCATCAATGAGCAGAACACCGGGCAGTTCGAACGCACTCTGATCATTGCCGACAAAGGCTCCTATGTGTCCTATCTTGAAGGGTGCACGGCGCCTCAGCGCGATGAAAACCAGCTGCACGCTGCAGTGGTTGAGCTCGTCGCGCTCGATGATGCTGAAATCAAGTATTCCACGGTGCAGAATTGGTTCCCGGGCGACAAGGACGGCAAGGGCGGAATCTACAATTTCGTCACCAAGCGTGGCGACTGCCGGGGCAGAAATTCCAAGATTTCCTGGACCCAGGTTGAAACGGGATCCGCGATCACCTGGAAATATCCGTCTTGCATCTTGCGCGGGGAGAATTCGCGTGGCGAGTTCTATTCGATTGCAGTGTCCAACGGTCATCAGCAGATCGACAGCGGCACCAAGATGATCCACCTGGGTAAGAACACATCCAGCCGTGTGATTTCCAAGGGCATATCGGCAGGCAAATCGGAAAACACTTATCGTGGTTTGATTTCCGCCCACCGCAAGGCTTCAAACGCGCGCAACTTCACCCAGTGTGACTCGCTGTTGATTGGTCAGGAATGTGGGGCCCATACGGTGCCTTACATTGAGAGCAAGAACGCTTCTGCGCAATTCGAGCACGAGGCGACCACCTCGAAGATCTCGGACGACCAGATGTTCTACTGCCTGCAGCGCGGTCTGTCGGAAGAAGAAGCCGTTGCCCTTATTGTCAACGGCTTCGTCAAGGACGTGATTCAGCAACTGCCGATGGAATTTGCCGTCGAGGCTCAGAAGTTGATCTCGATCAGTCTGGAAGGATCCGTGGGCTAAAGCCTGCTTTCAAATTTTGTGATTGGGGCTGAGCACGCCCGAAGATTTACAAGGAAAAATCTCAATGCTTGAGATCAAAAACCTGCATGCGCGCATTGCGGAAGACGAAACTGAAATTCTGCGCGGCATCGACCTGACCGTCAATCCTGGTGAGACCCATGCGATCATGGGCCCCAATGGCTCCGGCAAGTCGACCTTGTCCTACATTCTGGCGGGCAAGGACGATTACGAAGTCACCGAAGGCGAGATCCTCTTCAACGGCGAAAACATGTTGGAGATGGAGCCGGACGAGCGCGCGGCTGCTGGTATGTTCCTGGCGTTTCAGTACCCGATCGAAATTCCGGGTGTGGCAACCATGGAATTCCTGAAGACAGCCATGAATGCGCAGCGCAAGGCACGTGGCGAAGATCCGCTTTCCATTCCCGATTTCATGAAACGCGTCAAGGCTGCTGCGGCTCATCTGAATGTGTCGATGGAAATGCTGAAACGCCCGTTGAACGTCGGATTTTCAGGCGGTGAAAAGAAACGCGCCGAAATCCTGCAAATGTCGCTGCTGGAGCCCAAGCTTTGCGTGCTCGATGAAACTGATTCCGGTCTCGACATCGACGCGCTACGGATCGTCTCTGAAGGTGTCAACAAGCTGCGGTCACCGGAGCGGGCCATGGTTGTGATCACGCACTATCAGCGTCTGCTCGATCACATTGTGCCGGACGTTGTGCACGTTCTGTCCAAGGGCAGAATCGTCAAGACGGGCGACAAGGACCTGGCACTTGAGCTGGAGAAAAATGGTTACGCCGATTACGTCGATACGGCTGCCTGAGGGAGCAACGGGACATGAACGTTAGCATACCCATCAATCATACGAAGGCTGAAAGCGATCTTCTCGATCGCTTTGACGATGTGAAGGAGGCGTTGCCCGGATCGGTTGCCGTGGCTGCGTTGCGCGAAGCTGCAATTGATCAGATTCGGGAAAAGGGTCTGCCGCATCGACGTGTCGAGGAGTACAAGTATTCCGACTTGCGTGCCTTTCTGAAATCGGCGGCGCCAATGGCGGCAGCTTCCGAGATGAACGCTGTAACAGCGCTCATGAATGCGGAAGACAGCTACGGTGATTTGGACCGGTATCGGGTCGTGATCGCAAACGGCCGGTTCATTGCCGAACTCTCGGATGTGGACGCGTTGGCCGCCGAAGGTGCGTCCCTCGCGAACATTGCTGAAGCCTTGTCCGGAGAAAATGGCGCTCAGTTGATCGCGCCACCGAAATCGGGACCCAATGATGGCATCATTGCGCTCAACACTGCATTTTTGCAGGGTGGTGTCATAATCTCCGTCAACGACGGCGTGGAGCTTTCAAAACCCGTTGAGCTCGTCCAGGTCGCCACAGGTGCTGGAGGCCAGGCGACGAGAAACAGGATTTCTGTTGGAAATGGAGCAAAGCTTCGTCTGCTGGAAACATTCCTTGGTGATACCGGGGCAGGTGAGCTCAACACGGTGTTCGACTATGACGTTGCCGACACAGCCTTTCTGGCAACGACGCGTTTGATCACCGGCAAGACAGAAGCCGCGCGTCTCTTCACTTCGGTCGCTACGATCGGTGCGGAAGCTGAATTCAAGTCGCTTGGTTTCATTGCCGGTCCGAAATTCGCGCGGAATCAGCAGTTCGTAAACTTCACCGGCGAGAATTCCGAAGCGAAGATCTACGGTGTTTCCATGGCAGGTGGTGATGATCTCGCGGATCAGACGCTGATCGTCGATCATGCAGTACCTCACTGCAACAGCCGCGAATTCTTCAAGACCGTGCTCGACGGCCGCTCGAAGGGGGTCTACCAGGGCCGCATTAACGTGGCACCACACGCTCAAAAGACCGACGGCGAAATGATGACCCAGGCTCTGCTTCTTTCCGAAGAAGCAGAGATGGCCAACAAGCCTGAACTTGAGATTTTCGCGGATGACGTCATTTGTGCCCACGGTGCGACAAGTGGTCAGATCGATGAAGATCTGCTGTTCTATCTACGTGCCCGCGGTATTCCCGAGGATGAAGCCAAAACGTTGCTGGTTCTGGCATTCCTTTCCGAGGCGATTGAGGAATACGGTGAAGAGGACGTGACAGACAGGCTGGAAGAGCGCGTACGCGACTGGCTTGCAGGACACTGACAGGCGACTTGCGCCAGGTCATTGCCGAAGGAGATTCGGCTTTGCATATATCAGCCGTTTCCGGACTTCGGTTCGGAACGGCAGGAATTGGTCAAGTGCCACCGGAGAACCGTGGCACGGCTTCAAGGTTAGATTTACGAAGGAGTAGCGCCGGATGACCGTCGCGACTGCAGAACAGGCAACACAGGTAAGCGGCTACGACGTTGAAGCCATCCGCAAGGACTTTCCGATCCTTTCGCGAGAGGTTTATGGCAAGCCGCTTGTTTATCTGGACAATGGCGCATCTGCACAAAAACCGCAGGCGGTCATTGATGCAGTGACGAAGGCGTATTCGCACGAGTATGCCAACGTTCATCGAGGCCTTCATTACCTTTCCAATACAGCAACCGATAACTACGAAGCTGCCCGGGAAAAAGTACGCCGCTTCTTGAATGCGAAATCCGTTGACGAGATAGTTTTCACGAAATCGACCACGGAAGCGATCAACCTGGTCTCCTACGGCTTGGGCCCTGACTACTTCCAGGAAGGTGACGAGATCGTTCTGTCGATCATGGAGCATCATTCCAACATTGTGCCGTGGCATTTCCACCGCGAACGCAATGGCGCGAAGCTGAAGTGGGTTTATGTAAAAGAAGACGGGTCATTCGACCTGGATGCTTTCCAGGATTCATTGAGCGACAGAACCAAGCTCGTTGCGATGACCCAGATGTCGAATGTCCTGGGGACGGTGGTTCCGATCAAGGAAGTCTGCAGGATTGCGCATGAGCGTGGTGTTCCGGTCCTGGTGGACGGAAGTCAGGCTGCAGTCCACCTGCCTGTGGATGTACAGGACCTGGACTGTGACTACTATGTATTTACAGGACACAAGGTCTATGGCCCTTCCGGCATCGGTGTCCTTTGGGGCAAGCCTGAAAGGTTGAATGCACTTCGTCCTTTCAACGGCGGTGGTGAAATGATTTTGGACGTGACCGAGGACGTCGTCACCTACAACGATCCACCCCACCGGTTTGAAGCCGGCACGCCCCCGATCGTTCAGGCGATTGGTCTGGGTGCCGCGCTTGACTATATGGATGCCCTCGGACGTGACAATATTGCTCGTCATGAGGCTGACCTCAGAGCATATGCTCACCAGAAGCTCAAAGAGATCAATTCGCTCCGCATTTTTGGGGATGCTCCGGACAAGGGCGCAATTGTTTCCTTCGAAATCCAGGGCGCACATGCACATGACGTCGCGACGATCATCGACCGTGCAGGAGTTGCTGTCAGGGCAGGGACACATTGTGCGCAGCCACTCTTGGCAAGATACGGTGTAACCTCTACATGTCGGGCAAGTTTCGGGCTCTACAACACGCGAGATGAAGTCGATGCGTTGTATGAGGCCCTTTTGAAAGCTCAGAGCTTTTTCGGGTAAGGACGAACCCCTATGGAAAATGCTACCACCATTGACACGAATGCGAATGGCGAAGAGTTGCAGGCTGAAGTCTCTGCCAAAAGCGCAATTCCCGCAGACGAACTGGACAGGCTGACAACCGATATCATCGGCGCTCTGAAGTCTGTTTACGATCCGGAAATTCCTTGCGATATCTACGAGTTGGGTTTGATCTACAAGGTTGATATCGATGACGACCGGTCCATCAATATTGATATGACACTTACCGCGCCCGGTTGTCCTGTTGCAGGAGAAATGCCTGGTTGGGTGGAAAACGCCGTGTCGGCGGTCGCCGGTGTGGGACCTGTGAATGTCGACATGGTCTTTGATCCGCCTTGGACACCGGACCGCATGTCCGATGAAGCCAAGGTCGCGCTCAACTGGTATTGAGTAGTCGACCTTTATTCCGATAAGCTGAAACCCTATATCAGGTTTTGGAGCGCACGGACCAAACGAGGAAAGCATGGCTGCTGCCGGAAAATTTCAGGTCATGACATTGACCGACACTGCTGCTGAACGCGTATGCGAGCTTGTCGAAAATTCGGACAAGAGCGTTGTTGGATTGCGCGTCGGTATCAAGAAAGGTGGCTGTGCGGGCATGGAATACACCATGGACATGGTCGAAGAGGCCAAGCCGGGTGATGATGTGGTCGAAGACAAAGGCGCAAGGCTTTTCATAGACCCGTCCGCAGTCCTGTTCCTCCTCGGAACGGAAATGGACTACGAAGTCACAAAGTTTCGCTCCGGATTTGTATTCAAGAATCCGAACGAAGTTTCTGCCTGCGGTTGCGGGGAATCCGTCTCACTCCAGGCTGCGGACTTAAGCGCTTTCGCGCGCTGATACGCCCGTAACCTGGCTGTTTCTTTCCAGAGGAACCTTATGAAACTCTTCGAACGGCTGAAAGCCGACGCGGCGCCGCAATGGGTGAACTACACTCAGCATGAGTTCGTCCGACAGCTCGGTGAAGGTTCGTTGCCTCTGGAATGTTTCAAGCACTATCTGGTTCAGGATTACCTGTTTCTGATCCAGTTTGCCCGGGCATATGCTCTGGGTGTTTACAAGAGTCCGTCCGTTTCCGATATGCGGCAGTCTCTTGAAGGAGTGAAAGCGATTCTCGATATCGAGCTGGACCTCCATATCGAGCTCTGTGGTAAATGGGGAATGTCGCGAGAGGAGATCGAGAATGCTCCGGAAGACACTCCCACAATGGCGTATACCCGCTTTGTCCTCGATGCCGGCATGTCTGGTGACCTGTTGGACCTGCAGGCAGCGCTGGCGCCGTGCATTATCGGATATGCAGAGATCGGTTCCAGATTGACCGGCCAAGGGGCTGACCGGGAAGGCAATGCATACCGACGCTGGATCCAGGAATATGCAGGCGAAGGATACCAGGACCTCGCGAGAGGATTTGCCAGCTGGTTTGACGAAACCGCTGAACAGGTACTCACAGAAAGCCGCTATCCGAGGGTGTTGTCACTGTTCGAAAAGGCTTCTCGGCTCGAAAGTGATTTCTGGCAAATGGGATTGAACGCTCAGCGCTAGGCAAAGGCTCGCCCGGCTTAGATCCAAGGTCTGGAACTGCAAAGTTGCCGGGCAACCTCCTGTTTTTAAGCGACGTTTTCTCGACTTGATGATGGATCCAGGTCTTGTTCCGTCCTGACCAGATTGCGGCCGGCATTCTTGGCTGAATAGAGTGCCTCGTCCGCGCGCGACAGAATGGAATGCGGGGTATCCATATTTTGATAGCAGGCGATCCCCACAGAGATGGTGACACGACCGAGGTTTTCACCTGTTGAGCGCTTCACCAGTTCCTTCGACATTACGGCGGTGCGGATACTTTCGCCGATCTTCTTCGCTTCCTCCAGGTCGGTATGTGGAAGAATTATCGCGAATTCTTCTCCGCCATACCTGCATGCGACATCCTGAGTCTTGATGTTTTGCTTCACGGCCAGTGCGACAAGTCGAAGAACCTGATCACCAGTCTGATGACCGTAAGTGTCATTAAACTTCTTGAAGTGATCGATGTCGGTCATCAGCAATGCAAAGCCGCGACCGCTCTCGTTCGATTGATCGGTGATCTTTTCAATCGAATTTTCAAAGTGCTTGCGATTATTGAGGGTTGTCAATTCGTCAGTGAGTGACTCATATCGAATTGCTTCAAGCGCGGATTGCAGGCTTTCAATATGCTTTTTCGACTCCAGAAGCTGACTTTCCAGTTTCCGATTGGAAGACACCGCATTCTGCGTCGACTTCACGAGATGCGTTACATAAATCTGAAGCTTTTCAGGGTCGGCAACGCTTTTGATTTTTTCGCCCGCCTGCTCAAGAGCAGCACCATAATCGGATGTGGCGTCGGTACATAATTTGATCGAATCGACGAGCTCCTCGACTTCCCGGGAAACTTTGGTTCCAACCTCATCCAGACGATCTCCCAAGCGAGTAGGGGACAAAAAGCGTCCGTAAAGTGTCAGCATCTCGTCGGTGCTGATCCGGCCGTTTTGTTTGACCGTGTCGTTGATCGCGCGGTTCAGGCCCTGATTGAAGCCAGCAGCGTAGGTGTACCAGAGTTCATAAGAACGCGGATATGCTGGCAGCGTATTCTTCTTGATATAACTAATAGCGGACTCACCGTACTTGATGGTCCGCTTATGGTCGTCTTCGTCCGCCATAAAAATCTCTCACTTAAGCTCCGCGAATCCGCCCCACACGGTCGCAAAGTCTAAGTTTAAAATGCTGATGTAACGCTTAAGGAGCCGTTAAGCTTAAGGCGGAACCTTGATAAAAATTGCAGTTATGAAGCCTTTTTCGGCCGAGGCTCACGTAGAAGGAATGCAGGAATATGGACGCCGGGACTGAATGCCGGTTCCATTTTTTCATTTCTTGATTTTTTGCCGGAAGACTTTTGCGGAAGGCTGGAAACTGGGGCCGGGGTCAAGGCGTCCTTTTGCTCCTCAATGACGTTCTTGGAAGTGTCGCGTGATTTCGATTGCGAACGGCGACGCCCTGCGGGTTTCGCCTGTTCTGCGTCGTTGTCGTTGCTGGTGGTGTTGCTTTTCGCCGATTTGCCGGCTTTCCGTCTGGCTTTCCGCTCCTTGGCAGCAGCTTCGAAGTCGATCGCATCGCCTTGCCAGTCGATAGACTTCTTGATGAGCGCTTCGATTGCTTCCAAATACTTCTGGTCTTCGCCTGTCACCAGCGTGAATGCAGATCCGGTTCTTCCCGCGCGACCCGTTCGGCCGATTCTATGAACATAGTCCTCGGCATTGCTGGGAACGTCAAAGTTGAATACGTGACTGACTTCCGGAATGTCCAAACCACGGGCGGCAACGTCACTGGCAACGAGAAGTTTGATATTTCCCTTTCGGAAATTGTCCAGCATCATCATGCGAGTGCGTTGATCCATGTCACCATGCAGCGCACCGACATTGTATTCATGTCGCTCCAGAGATCTGAAGAGCGTCGAGACGTCTCGTTTTCGATTGCAGAAAACGATCGCGTTCTTGAGATCTTCGGCACCTTCCAGGAGCTCTCGCAAAGCAGCCCGCTTTTCATAGTCTTTCGAAGGTGAGGCTTTGAGCCTTTGGGTCACGTTGTCAGAAGTAGACGACGTCGGCGCGACTTCGATTCGCGCAGGGTTCTGCAGAAACGTTTCCGTAAGACGCTGAATTTCTGGCGGCATGGTCGCCGAGAAAAACAGGGTTTGGCGGGTGAAGGGGATCAGTTTGCAGATTCGCTCGATATCGGGGATGAAGCCCATGTCCAACATGCGATCTGCTTCATCAATCACCAGGATTTCGACACCCTGTAGGAGGAGCTTGCCACGCTCGAAATGGTCGAGAAGGCGGCCGGGCGTGGCAATCAGAACATCTGTACCACGGTCAAGCTTTTTGTCCTGTTCGGCAAATGAGACACCACCGATCAGCAATGCCACATTCAGCTTGTGATTGGTGCCATACTTTTCGAAGTTTTCTTCCACCTGAGCCGCGAGTTCTCGTGTCGGTTCGAGAATGAGCGTTCTCGGCATTCTTGCCCGCGCCCGGCCTTTTTCCAGCAGGGTCAACATCGGCAACGTAAAACTTGCGGTCTTGCCGGTTCCGGTCTGTGCGATGCCGAGTATATCACGGCGCTCCAGCACCTGCGGGATCGCCCCGGCCTGAATTGCGGTGGGTTCTTTATAACCTGCTGCTTCGACTGCAGCGAGGACCTTCTCGCTAAGACCGAGAGTATCAAATGCCATGGAGCGCTTTGCCCAGATGTTGTGATTGTAATCTGTAAGCACCTTGGAAACCGTCGGCGCCAACGTGCGCACACCCTACATTCATGTGCACAGGTGTCAATGCGCCGTTGAGGTAAAATATCAAGAAAATCGAGTATTTCTGTTCTGAATTTGCCAACTCAGTTAATAGAGCAACTTGGTTGCATTATGAAATCCGTACGGAACATTACTAAATGAGGGATGAAAGACGAGCACGATCCGACGGGTTAGCTTGGTCTGCAAAGCATCATCCGGTGAAATTTGAGTTCTTGTCAGGCCGACAGCGCCGGTTGGGAGTAGAACAGGTTGTAGTCCTGCTTGTAGCGCCTATGAAGCATTTTTCCCAAGGCTTCATCTGCGAAAGAACTCAAGGTATCCGCAGAAACATAGTCCGATATTCGATAGCTAGTTGATGAGGTCGGGCGTTGTTCAAGTAAGCTTACAGACAAAAACCGTTCGAGTGAATCCTCAAACTGTTCAAGCTTCAAAACAATATCGGCTGTCAAAGCACCTTTGTAAGTCAGCGTCGCCTTTTGACTACGAAACAGGTTATCTGCATCCAGATCCGAGATACCGGAGACATGCGTCACGAAGTCCACCGGTGACATCGTTTTATCGAAATAGCGCTCGTTGTAATAAGAGGGCAAGGCCTCCTCGGTGAGGATAATTTTCTCGTAACAATACGCAAGTCGATGAAGCGGGTCCTGCACCCAGGCGACAATTTTCATTTCCGGGTAGCGGCGTTTCAGTTCTCGTGCCGTTAGCAACTCGACATTTCCGTGAAACACCAGACGCTCAAGCTTACACCGCTCCAGTGAGACGTCGCTCCCTGGCGTTGTTACGTTGTAATTTCCGGCGAGACAATTCAGGACAGGAGCCAGGACTTGAAACGCTGGTTCGGTTGCACGGGCATAAGCAATGTCATGATCCGGAAAGGCCAGATAAACATGGTTTCTAAGCGGTCGCCGCCGCTTGTCAAACATCGCATAAACCCTGTTCAACATAGTACAGGCCCGGTGGCTAAAATGAGAAGCGGCCCCGATTGAAAACGACCGCTTCCATCTGAAAATCAAATTTCAAACAAATTACGCTTGGTCGCTATTAGATATCAAGGTCCTCAGCGAATTCTGCGTTCTCCTGTATAAAGCGGAACCGCGCTTCAGGCTTGTTGCCCATGAGTCTTTCAACCGTATCGTTGGTGACTGCAATAGCCTCCTCGTCCACGTCGACTTTCAGCATCGATCGCTTCGCAGGATCCATGGTGGTTTCTTTCAGCTGCGCAGGCAACATCTCGCCGAGGCCTTTGAAACGGCCGATTTCTACCTTGGATTTTCCTTTGAAGACCGTCCCCAGCAATTCGTCCTTGTGTGCATCATCACGGGCATAGAGCGTCTTCCCACCCTGGCTCAGGCGGTAGAGTGGGGGAACCGCGAGATAAAGGTGTCCGCCGCGAATGAGCTCCGGCATTTCCCGGTAAAAGAAGGTAATCAGAAGTGATGCAATATGGGCGCCGTCAACGTCCGCATCCGTCATGATGACGATCTTCTCGTATCGCAGATCAGTTTCCCGGTACTGTGAACGCGTGCCGCACCCGAGAGCCTGAATAAGGTCTGCAAGCTGCTGGTTTGCAACAAGTTTGTCGCGTCCTGCATTCGCAACGTTCAGGATCTTGCCGCGCAAGGGGAGCACTGCCTGATTGGACCGGTTTCTTGCCTGCTTTGCAGATCCGCCCGCCGAGTCGCCCTCCACAATGAAGAGCTCGGTTCCGTCAGATTGATTGGCGGAGCAATCAGCAAGTTTGCCGGGTAGGCGGAGTTTTCGCACCGCCGTTTTGCGGGCAACGTCTTTTTCCTGACGGCGTCGGAGGCGCTCTTCGGCCCGATCGATCACCCATTCCAGAAGTTTGTTGGCCTGGTTCGGCGATGCGGTCAGCCAGTGATCGAACGCATCGCGGACTGCTGCTTCGGTAATCCTCGTGGCTTCATTCGTCGCAAGCTTGTCCTTGGTCTGACCGACGAATTCGGGCTCGCGAATAAAGACCGACAACATGCCGCCGGCTGACGTCATCACGTCATCACCGGTAATGATGCTGGCTTTCTTGTTATTCGTAAGCTCGCCATACGCCTTCAATCCACGCAGCAGAGCGTAGCGGAAACCAGCTTCGTGGGTTCCTCCTTCCGGCGTCGGGACGGTGTTACAGTAGGAATTGACAAAACCGTCACCTGCGAACCAGTTGACTGCCCATTCCACGGATCCGTGTTTTCCGGTTTTGTCGGTCCGGCCTGCAAAGACCTCGTCAACGACACGGCGTTCCTTTGTCAGACGTTCTTCCAGGAAATCCTTCAAACCGCCAGGAAAGTGAAAAACGGCCTCCGTGGGCGTTTCGTCTTTTTCCGAAACAAGGTCCGGCGAACAACGCCAGCGAATCTCGACGCCGCCAAAGAGATAGGCTTTGGAACGTGCCATCTTGAGCAGACGTGCTGGTAGGAAGCGGGCTCCCTTGCCGAAAATCTGCTCATCAGGTTTGAAGCGAACCTGCGTTCCCCGGCGGTTCTGGGTGTCACCGACCAGCTCGAGCGCACCTTGAGGATGACCGCGCCTGAAAGTCTGCCGATAGAGCTTGCGGCTTCGGGCGACCTCGACGACAAGTTCTTCTGAAAGGGCATTTACGACGGAAACGCCGACGCCGTGCAGACCGCCGGAGGTCTCGTACACCTTGCTGTCGAACTTGCCGCCTGCATGGAGCGTCGTCATGATGACCTCAAGGGCGGACTTGTCCTTGAACTTCGGATGCGGATCCACCGGTATGCCGCGGCCGTTATCGGTAATCGTCAGATAGCCATCAGATGACAAATTGACATCGATCCAGGTTGCATGACCGGCAACAGCTTCGTCCATCGAGTTGTCGATGACTTCCGCGAACAGGTGATGCAGCGCCTTTTCATCAGTGCCGCCGATATACATGCCCGGCCGGCGCCGGACCGGTTCAAGGCCTTCCAGGACCTCAATGTCCGCTGCTGAATACTCATCCGGGACCGGAACGGCTGTCACTGGACGCGATTTCTGCGGCGCAGGAGCAGTTACCTCCTGCGTCATAGGGGCCGAGACCGCTGCATTGCCAGCAAATAGATCGTCTTTTGCGCTCATTCCAAATCGCCTGATGGGGTTTGTAATTCTGGTTCCCGAAGTTTCAGCGCCGATACCTACACCGAATCACACTCAAGTTTGAAGGACAAACATAGAACGAGAAAGGAATTTGGCCAAAACCCCTCGTTTTCAACAACGAACTTGTCAAAATCGTCCTGGAAACCGATCGTCAACCTGATTGTGTTTGGATGAAGCAAATGCCGCAAGTAGGGCCAGGGGCTAAAGTTGTGCTAATTCGGCAACACCTGAAAACAGAGTCGTGCTGGAGCAGTCCGAAACAGCGGGCTGCCCATGTTCGGCCATGTTTGACCATCACCCGTTGCGTTATGATCTGATCCACCGGCCACGTTTCAAATGTGGCGATGACTGAAATGGATCGGGCCAAGGAAACAGTAAATGGTCTCATTTGGGCCCAGAATGGCCCAACTTAGGCCGAATTGATTGGCCATTTTAGGCCTTGTGATCAAGTGGTTCGCTTACGAGCAGCTATTTGTACCAACGAGATGACAAATGCGCTTGGCGCGGACAAAGAACAAGATCGTAAAGATCGTCCGTCGCACCGAAGATATTCGGCCGATGGTGAATAATGTAACAGGGATGCAAAAGAAGAGTTCAATGCTTCAACGCCTCGGAAAATCTGGAGCTTTGCTTAGCGCGTTGATCGTTGTTGGTCTCGCAGGCCCTGCGTTGGCATTTGATGGGCAGCCTGCGATTGACAGCTCGATTGGTCCAGGAGACTTGTCTCCAACCGAAGCGCTCCGCGCTGGTGTGCGGCAGTACAATGAAGGCCGGAAAACCGAAGCATTGACCACTTTGCGCTATGCTGCTGAAAACGGGCAGCCCAGCGCGGCTTGGAAACTCGGCGAGATGTATGCGACCGGCGACGGCGTCCAGGAAGACGATCTCAAGGCTTTTCAGTACTATAGCCAGATTGTTCGCGAGCACGGTGAGGATCGTCCGGACGCCCCGGATGCCCCCTTTGTCTCAAGTGCCTTTGTTGCCCTCGGTTCCTATTATCTGAATGGTATCGACGGCGCCGTGCCGAAAAACGAAGCGCGCGCGCGCCATATTTTCACGCATGCAGCATCCTATTTTGGCGATGCCGAAGCTCAATATGAACTTGGGCGCATGTACCAGGACAGCAACAGCCGTATGGCGGTTCGCTGGTATAATCTTGCCGCCTTGAAGGGGCATGTGGGCGCCCAGGCCCGGCTCGGTGAAACCCTTTATACGCTCGGTTCTTCGGAAAAGAAAAAGGCCAGAGGACTGATGTGGATGACCGTCGCGCGTGAACAGGCAACAGGTTCCGAAGCGGGATGGATTCACGATATGCATGAACAGTATTTCGCGGTGTCCCCCGAACCCGTTCGTGAAAAGGCCCGTTCGCTCGCTGATGGTTGGATCGAGCAAAATCGACCGGATATGCTGACCGCACAGCAACTTACCACTCAGTAAGACGTGCCCAAGCAATTTCTTCTATGAGTTTTCAGCAGCTGCTAATTCAGGCAGATGGTTTAGCCTGCCTTCATACTGTCCGGTGTCTCCGGGGCAGTGCGGAGGGGAATGGCATCTTTTGTGCCCTTAAGGGGCGTGTCCCTGAGATCAGTGACCGGGCATGGAGCGTTGCTTATTTGCCACGAGGTGTTGTTCAAAACCATCTCGCAAGTCGCCATCTTTAGACCGTTCGAACTCTTCAGGCAGATCGACTCGCCGAGACCATAGTCCTCACCCTGGTATCTGCACGTGCAGGAAACGTTCTGAGCATGCGCCATCGGGGAGAAGAAGAATGTTGCAGCGGCAAAAGCTAATTTGCACCATGCTGTGACACCGACCAAGTTGCTCCGTCCGGCCCGCTGAAGTGCTGCCGGGGGTACAGTTTTTCCGCATGCTGCAGGTGCGGATTTGGAGTGGTCGTGCGTTATCCCATGATCCGGAAAGAGTACCATGGTGACCGGTCACTGCAAGTCCACACCGCAAATGCTGGCTTTTCCGCTTACAATTTCACGAGTGAGAGCGTGGCAATGTCTGCAGAGCAGGAATCGGATTATTCGGCTAGCGTGACCCAGACTGGAACGTGATCCGAAGGCTTCTCCCAACCTCGAACATGTTTGTCGATACCGCAACCCGTCATGCGATCGGTTGCCTGCGGAGACATCAGGATGTGGTCGATTCTGATGCCGTTGTTTTTCTGCCAGGCGCCAGCCTGATAGTCCCAAAAAGTGAAAGTTTCGGCAGCTTCAGTGCAGGACCGTACCGCTTCTGTCAGTCCGAGGTTGGTCAGCGTTCGAAACCGCTGGCGGCTTTCGGGTTGGAAGAGAGCATCGTCGAGCCAGTTTTTCGGGTTTTTTGCGTCGATCGGGTCTGGAATGACATTATAGTCGCCCAGTAACAGAAACGCGGTTTCGTCCTTGAGCCTCGCTTCGGCGTGAGCAATCAGTCGATCCATCCATTCCAGCTTGTAGGGAAACTTTTCGGTTCCAAGCGGGTTGCCATTGGGAAGGTACAAACACCCAAACCGGATGGCGCCTTGTTCGGTTGAAACGCTGGCTTCGATATAGCGCGCCTGTTCGTCTTCATCGTTTCCCGGAAGACGGCGTTGGACATCCTCCAGTGGTACCTTCGAGAGGAGAGCCACACCGTTGAAGCCTTTCTGGCCGTGCGTTTCAACGTTGTAGCCGAGATCTTCGAAGGGTTGCCGAGGAAAGTTCTCATCAACCGACTTGATCTCCTGAAGACAGGCGATGTCGGGTGAAGTTTCTTTCAGCCACTCCAGAACAGTGTCGATCCGTGCCTTGACGCCATTGATATTCCAGGTCGCGATTTTCATAAGCAAGGTAGCCTCGAGTTTCAGCGAGCCGGGGCTACCGGCCTTGTCGGGTGAGCGTGCAATATGTGTCAGATGGTGAAACTCGTTCCACAGCCGCACCCAGCGACTGCGTTCGGATTGTTGATCTGAAACGACTGGCCGATCAGATCATCGACGAAGTCGATTTCCGAGCCACCCATATATTGCAGGGAAATGGCATCGATCAGGACGGTCGCATCAGTTGTTTCTATGACAAAATCGTCATCTTCACTGTTGGTGACAACGTCATATTTGTACTGCAGCCCAGAACATCCACCGCCTTCGACGCTGACACGCAGCATGCTGCCGGAAGGTTCTTTGGACAAAATTGCTGCAATCCGCTTGGCAGCCCGGTCGCTGACTGTTACTCGATTTTCAAGTGTTTCGGTCATCTTCTACCGACTCGCTAAGCTCCTTCATAACGAAAGAGCGGTAAATCTGATTTACGCAGATAAGTAAGTTTTGGGATCGCCCACGTCAATGTACTGAGTTTGGCTGTGATAGTTTAAAACACGGGGAATGGCTGTGAACGATGGCTGGAAACAAATGAAAACGGACATTGGATTTGGTGCGCAATCCCGTGCGATTTATGCGGAAAATCCATTTGAAAGCCGTGGGCGTCTTTATCCGGAACCTGAAAGTCCCACAAGAACACCGTTTCAACGCGACCGCGACCGGATCATTCATTCGTCTGCATTCCGACGCCTGAAACACAAGACCCAGGTTTTCGTCTATCACGAAGGCGATCACTTCCGAACCAGGCTGACTCATACGATCGAAGTCTCGCAAATCGCCAGATCGCTGGCGAGGGCATTGCGACTGGATGAGGATCTTGCTGAATGCTTGGCGCTTTCTCATGATCTCGGCCACACGCCCTTCGGGCATGAGGGAGAAGACGTGATGCATGAGTGCATGGCGCCCTTCGGAGGATTTGATCACAATGCCCAGTCCCTGCGCGTCGTGACCCATCTTGAACAGCGTTATGCGGAGTTCGATGGGCTGAACCTTGCCTGGGAGACACTGGAAGGTTTGGTCAAGCACAACGGACCCCTGGTGGATGAAAGCGGTGCGCCGCTCGGGAAGTTCAAAGATGGCGAGCTGCCATTCGCCATTCGTGACTATGCCGAAAAACAGGACCTTCTTTTGCACACTTGGCCAGGAGCCGAAGCCCAGGCGGCGGCAATCGCCGATGACATTGCATATGACGCCCACGATCTTGACGACGGGCTGAGAGCTGGCCTTTTTGCCATCGAGGACATGCGTGAGGTTCCCTATCTTGCGCAGATCTTGTCGGAGGTCGATCGGAAGTATCCTCGACTGGAGGAAAGCCGAAGGATCCATGAAATCGTCCGGCGTTCGATCACAAAAATGGTGGAAGACGTCATCGGGGAAGGGATGCGGAACATTTCAGCGCTCGATCCGCAAAGCGCACAAGACATCCGGTTGGCTGGCCGCTGCCTCGTCAAATTTTCCGACGAAATGGCAGCTGCGGAAAAGGAGGTGAAGCGGTTTCTGTTTGCGCGGGTCTATCGTCATGAGGATGTTCTTGCAGTGCGAAAACTGGTTGCTCGGGTCGTGAGAGACTTGTTCGAGAAGTTCCAAACCGATCCAGATCAGATGCCGGAACCCTGGAACATTGGCCTGTCCAGCCTGAGCGAAAACGAAGTCGCGCGGAGGGTCTGCGATTACATAGCCGGAATGACGGACAGGTATGCAATTGAAGAACATCGCAGATTGTTTGACGACACCCCGGATTTAGGGTAGGCGCTTGAGCGAAATGACCTCCCCGTAACGCCGCAGACTGCGTGTTCTGCTGCGCACGGGGAATTTGTGTTTGTAATACCAAAGCCGATCGGTGCTCTATGAATATCTTCGCGGACTTCACTCAACGTGTTAAAAAGTCTCTTCAAGAACTTGATTTGAAAGACTCTGGCGGAAACACGCCGGACCTGTCACGTGTTGTGGTTGAAGCTCCTCGCGATCCCGCTCATGGGGATTTTGCCACCAATGCGGCCATGGTGCTTGCCAAGCCGATAGGCATGAAGCCGCGAGATCTTGCAGAAAAGCTCGTCGAAAAACTGAACGAAGACCCAGACGTGACCGAGGCGACCGTGGCTGGGCCTGGATTTATCAACCTCCGTGTCGCACCGGTGGTATGGCAGCGAGTTCTTGGAAGCATTCTGGATCTAGGGCAGCAGTTCGGTTCCGTTGAAAAGCTATCTGCTCCGAAAGTGAATGTCGAATATGTTTCGGCCAACCCGACAGGGCCGATGCATGTCGGCCATATCCGGGGCGCGGTCGTCGGTGACGCATTGGCCAATCTCCTGTCCTTTGCAGGAGCCGATGTGGTCAAGGAGTACTATATCAACGACGCCGGCTCCCAGATTGATACGCTGGCTCGCAGCGCCTTCCTGCGATACCGCGAGGCACTAGGTGAGGATATTGGTGAGATTCCGTCAGGACTTTACCCGGGAGACTATCTGATCCCCGTTGGGGATAAGCTCAAGCAGGAATTTGGCGATACACTCGTAAAAAAAGAAGAAGCCGAATGGCTGCCCCTCGTGAAAGAGAGGGCAATGGCTGCAATGCTGGATCTGATCCGTGAAGACCTTTCCGCGCTCGGCGTAGAGCATGAGATCTTTTTCTCCGAAAAGTCCCTTCACGCACGCGAAAACGGCAATGGTTCGAAGATCGACCACATGTTGGACGGCCTGCGCCAGAAAGGGCTGGTTTACGAAGGAACGCTCCCGCCGCCGAAAGGACAGGTGCCGGAAGACTGGGAAGACAGGGAACAAACGCTCTTCCGAGCCAGCGACTTTGGTGACGATACGGACAGAGCGCTCAAGAAGTCGGACGGTTCCTATACGTATTTTGCAGCTGATGTTGCTTACTTCCAGGACAAGTTTGAACGTGATTTCCAGGAAGCCATCTACATTCTCGGTGCTGACCACGGCGGCTATGCAAAACGCTTGCAAGCAGTTGGCAAGGCCGTTTCGGATGGCAAGACCGACGTAATCGTTCGTTTCTGTCAGCTTGTGAAGCTGATGCGCGACGGTGAGCCGGTCAAAATGTCGAAGCGTTCCGGTGATTTCATCACTCTGCGGGAAGTGGTGGACGAAGTCGGCCCCGATCCGGTCCGGTTCATGATGCTGTTCCGCAAGAATGACGCGCCGCTCGATTTCGATTTCAAGAAAGTCACCGAGCAGTCGAAAGACAATCCGGTTTTCTACGTTCAGTACGGATACGCTCGATGCCGCTCTGTCATGAGGCAGGCTGCAGAGGAGCTTCCAGGTGCGGACTTGAGTGAGGTAAATCTGTCGGCGGCTGACTTTACTCTGCTGGAAGATAGCGGTGAACTTGAACTGATCTCGAAGATGGCAGAATGGCCCAAAGTGGTCGGAGCTGCAGCAGAAACACACGAGCCGCACAGAATCGCTTTTTATCTGCATGAACTGGCAAGTTCTTTGCATGGACACTGGAATCGTGGCAAGGAAATGCCGCATTTACGATTTATTGACGCCGGTAACTCGAAATTAACCCTGGCACGTCTTGCATTGGTTCGTGCAATATCTCTGGTGCTTGCTTCAGGTCTTGCGATTCTCGGCGTTAATGCTCCTGAAGAAATGCGCTAGATTTAAACATAGTCTTGCGTGCCCAGGAACCAAAGGCACAATGACTGAACTGGACCGGTTTTCGTAAAGCCTATGTCGGAAGACAACGAAACTAAGCGACCTGACTTGCATGCACCCGAAAACAAACCGGGTGGAGATCGACCGGTTGTGGAAGATCCGCTGGTGGAACTGGCTCGGATTGTCCATAAAAACAAGCAATCGGGGGCTGATGTGAACAGTGGCCGCGTAGGCAACACGGATTACTTTGCAGATCTGGATGATTTTGCAGGTGACGACGATAACGCATCTGGCGGCACTACTGCACGCGTAGAACCGACATTCACGAAGGCGGCTGATCAGCCAGATGTGGATGATCAAAGTGTCGTAAGCGCATCGGAGCCGACAGCTGAAGCCGTTCTCCCGGAAACCGAAGAAACCGCGCAGATTCAGCCTTTTCTTCGGTCCGAAACGCCCCCTGCAACCATACCTGAGCCAATAGAAGTTGAGCCGGAAACCACAAATGTTTCGCCGCTATGGCCGAAAGCGCCTGAACCGCAAAACCTGAGTGGTGCAGTTTCGTCTGCTGCGCAGGTGAACATCCAGCCAGACTTCGGCTCATCGGCACATGCTTATCAGGTTAATACAGAGCAGCCGGATGCGGCTGCCTCGACTCAGGGGACCGATCTCGCTCCGGACGTTTCGCTGGATCTTGAACAAAGCCTGACTGCAGAGCTCGAGGATGAACTTGTTGGTGCTTTCCGTCAGACAACCGATGACGAAACAGCTGATGACGAGCAAAACTGGACTCCGCATATTCCGCAGACCGGCGATACAGTCGAAAGTTACCCGGTCGCCGCTTCCGAGTTGAAGGGGCAACTTCCGGAGTTTGCTCAACAGTCATCACTACGGTCGACTGTTGAGATTTCTGAAGAAGAAGAAATCAACCTGAATGCAGTGACCACTGATGCGTTTCCTCAATCGGTGGTTCCACCGGTGCAGCACGATGTGCCTGGAGGGGAAGAGGCAGCGCCGTCAACTGACATTCCAGTCATCAACTTGAACCCTCAGAATTTTGGCACCTCAGCGCCAATCGAAGAGCCAAAACGACCAACCATCGACGAGAATGATCTGTTTGCCGCATTGAACCCGGCGCCGGTTCAATTTGAGGCGGACGAGCAGGTAACGTCCGCAACAGCTGAAGTGGAATCGCAAAAAACCACAGGTATAGACGCACTTTTCGCTGACCTTGAGTTTCCCGATCCGGCAGACAGAAAAACTGCTCCAACTGAAACTCATGAACCTGAAGCTGTTTCCGAAGCATCGGCTGCGGAAATAGACGACATGACGTGGCCCGCCGCAGTGGAAGCTGTGCCGCAGACAGAAGATGATGAAACGCCGCCGCCGCCCGAAGGGTATGATTTGGATGCCGTTGCACGTGCCATGCAGGAGAGCGATCCAAGCCTGACGGGGGCAGGGGTGTTGCCTCCGCATCCGAGCGCTGAAGAGGCCGTCGTGCCGCAGGCCAAGGAAAAGTCACGGCGAGGCATGTTTGTGGCTGCCGGTGTCTTGGGCGTCGCTGCTCTCGGTGGTGCTGGATTTTTCCTTTATGATGGCGGTTCCGTCCAGGTGCCAAGCGGACCTCCGCCGATCATCAGTGGTTTGCAAGAACCATTGAAAGTCTATCCTGAGAAATCCCAGGCTCAGGCGACCGATGGTGCATCCAAGCTTATTTACGATCGAGTTGATGGTACGAGTGAAGTTATTCCGGACGAGCTGATACTGGCGGAATCTCCTCAGCCCGCTGAACTGCCGCCTGCACCGGCAGGAAGCAATGGAAGTGCCGACCTTGTACCAGGGGCGCCGAAGCGGGTGACGACCTACAAGGTTCTGCCGGACGGAACGATTGTTTCGGAAAGTGAAGCGGCAGCACCTGCTACCGTGACACCGACAATAACTCCAACCCCAACCCCGGTGACAGCCACGCCAACTACCGAAGCGGGAACGCCGAGAGTGGTTGCGACGACACCATTGGTTGCAGGACCTGCCGCGCAGGAGCCTGAAGTTTCCAGTCCAGAACCAGTCGTCTCATCACCTGCTGAGCCTGTTGTTTCAGGAGCACAAGCCGAGCCCGCACCAACCTTGCCCGTAACTACGGAAACGCCTGCTATTGTTGCGGATGAAACACCGGTTGAACCTGTTGTGACCGAACCGGCTGCTCCAGTGCCGTCTGTTTTACCGCGCAAGAAACCCGCAGCGCCGGTTCAGGTGGCGAGTGCACCTGTGGCGCAGACCTCTCCGGCTCAAACTGTTCAGAATGATGGGCCGCTCAATTTGTCGCAATCGGCAAGTGCGCCGGCTCCGGTGCCAGCTGCTACGAACAGCGCGGTGTCATCTTCGGCAAGCATTCCGTCTGGAACCTACATCGTTCAGGTTACGTCGCAACGTTCAGCCGCCGCAGCAACTGATGCATATGCAGGCCTGCAACGTCGGTACCCCTCGATTCTGGGAAGCCGAAACGCGGTCATTGTGCCGGCGGATCTCGGTGACCGGGGCGTCTTTTACCGGGCACGTATTCCAACTGGGTCGCGCGACGAAGCCAATTCCCTTTGCCAAAGCCTCCAGGGAGCCGGTGGGGATTGCTTTGTTCGCCGCCAACCGTAACGGGTCTTCATCCGATTTCTTGAACCGTTGAGTGGTCGAGACATGTTTCGAGCGCTTACTCGGCTGCGATCGGTGTCGATTTGCTGAGACGCCCTGTAAGAGCCGGGCTCAGATCCTTGTAGATATGTGCGATCGCGTCGATCGACTTGCGAACTGCCGGTTCCCGGCGCACATCCCTGTGAACGATGATGTGTTCTGCGTAGGTGAGTTCGGCAAGTGGACCGGTCAGGGCAACGAGCTCCGGTTGTGCATCCGCCATGAAGACGGGTAGCAGCGAAAGACCGGCTCCGGACACGGTCATGTTCATCAAGGTGGTCATCGTGTTGGTGCGAAGATGCGGACGAGAAACTCCGTGAGCTTCCATCCAGCGTACGTGCGACGGATACCAGAGATCATCAGGTGTAAATCCGAGCCAATTGCACTCCAGATACCTTGCTTCAGTTCTGGCGGCAGGGTGGCGGTTCACGAATGTTTCTGAGCCGTAAACACCATAGGCCAGTTCACCTAGCTTTCGGGCGATCAGCGTATCCGTTTCAGGCAGGCAATTGCGGATCTGAAGCTCGATACCCCTTGTCTGGTGGTCCGCATGAAGGTGGCTTGAAATGATCTCCAGTTCCACACCGTCAAGCATCCGGGTCAGGTCTTGAAATCGGTCGGTGAGAACTCTGGCGCGCACTTCATCGACCGCCACTCGAACGACCTTGAGAGCGGCGCCTGAAAGATCCGGAAGAACCCTGCAAGCCGCGTCTGCTTTCTGACGCATTTCTGCGGCCAACGGGATAAGCCGCAAACCGGCCTCCGTTGGTTTCAGACCCGTTGGTGTCCTGTCAAAGAGCCGGGCACCCACCCGTTCCTCGAAACTTTTCAATCGGCGGCTCAACTGTGGCTGGCTCAGTTCCAGGGCTTTCGCCGCGCCGGAAAGTGAGCGCATCCGAGCTGCCGCATCTACGAGTTTTAGGTCATCCCAATTCATGATCGACTTATACCGATATGCAGAGATAGGTGCAATGAGATGCGAAAATGCATACCCGGCATAGCAATCTGACCTCTAATTCAAATGAGACCTTCCTGCTAGAAAAAGGAATTCGTTTGGAGGTCATCTATTTCATGCAGCCGCATCTCGCATATTTCCGTCCGGAGAACACCATCGCAGCGATCGGTCTTGCCATCGCAGGCGTGGCTGCATTTACGCCGATTTTTGCCGTGGGAAAAATCTCGGATGGCGTGTTGCCCGTCGTTGTGCTGGTGTGGCTTCGTTTTCTTGGCGGCGCGATTACGATCGGAACAATTGCCGTTGTGAAAAAGGTTCCATTGCACAATAGATTGAGCGACTTGTGGAAACTCCATTTGATGCGTGCCGTATGCGCAGTCAGTGGCCTGGGGTGCTCGATATATGCTTCAAGCGTCCTGCCGCTCGCTGACGCGACGGCGATAAGTCTTACCAAGGGCGTTGTCGCGATTGCTCTTGCGGGACTGATACTCAAGGAGGTGATATCGCGCAGGCATTGGATTGCCGGCGCAATATGCATCATCGGGGCGTTGATGGTTGTGCGGTCAACGGAAACGGTTGGTGAGTTTTCCGAGCTTGCTCTTTCGGGCGTGATCTCCGCGCTCATGGCAGCGGTATTCATGGCCTGTGAGTCATTGATCATCCGCTATATCGCCCAGCGTGAGGATACTGTGACAATTTTGGCTTATGTCAACGTCTTTGCCGCTATTTTGTTGGCTGGGCCGGTTCTTTGGCTGATCGTCACTTACGAGATTTCCTGGCATGCCTTGTTCACGTTCGCCTGGATCGGGCCGCTCGCAATTTTCGGTCAAGCCATGAACATATCAGCCTACCGGCGTGCAGGCGCAGCGACCCTTGCCCCCGTCTATTACAGCTCCGTGGTTATGTCTGCCGTGGTCGGGTACATCTTCTGGACAGAAATTCCGACATTTCTCGCTGCGCTTGGCGCATTGCTGATTATTGTCGGTGGACTGGTTCTGATGCTGCCTGTTTCTTCGCAAAAAACTGCGCAGACCCTGTAGCCAGGGCCTGTCAGAGGCTACTCACCAAGCAGCTTTTTTGCCAGGAACGGCAGGCTTTCATCAAGACGATAGTCGATCGATGAATGATTGTCGGGAAACTCCTGATAGACATGTTCAACACCAGCGGCTTCCAGTTTGTTGTGGAGACGGCGGGCACCATAAACCAGATTGTACTGATCGACATCGCCACACTCGATCCAGAGACCTTTCAGTGACTTGAGCGCGTCGATATGTTCTTCGACAATGTGAACCGGGTCCCATTGGAGCCACGCATCCCATCGATCTTCGATGATTTCGCACGTTTCAAGGTCGACCGGCAGACGAACGCCGCAGAAAACGTCCGGATCCGGGTCGGGGTCATACGTCGCGGCCATTGCAAAAGTCATCAGGTCATGAAGGGAGTTGCCCGGAAACTTCGGCCCCTTTTCGAAGTCCTTGACAAAGGCTTCGATTGAGCCGGCTTTGGCGATTGCACGAAGGGCGCTCGGCATTTCCGGCAGATAGCAAAGTTCGAATGCCATGTCCCCGGAATGACAAGCCGCGGCGGACCAGACGTCTGCGTATTTCATTGCATGAATGATGGATCCATAGCCGCCGGATGATTTTCCGAAAATGCCACGCTTTCCCGTACCGCCGCATTTGAAACGTCCTTCGACTTCCTCCAGCATTTCTGTGGTCAGCCAGGTCGCCCACGGTCCCATGGCATCACTGTCGATGTACTGATTGCCGCCGAGACGGGTAAAACAATCTGGAAAGGCAACGACCACTGGTGGCAGTTCACCGTCGTGAATGAGGCGGTCGAGGCGTTCTGGAACATTTTCACCGAAGTTTTTCCAGTTGACGTGGGCCGGACCGCCAGCGGTGAAGCCGACTATATCCACCAAAAGCGGCAATCCGCTGCCGTCATGTCCATGCGGCGTATAAACGACAATTTCTCGTGTTGCCGTATCTCCGAGCCGGTTGCTGCCAAGGATTTCCGACCTGTGGGAAATTCGGTGAAGGGTACCAGCCGGGATATTTAGACGCGCGCGCATGGAAGGCTCCGATCGTGGCATTGATAGAATGCATCTAGATTGCAAGTTCGATCATGTCGCGCAAGAGGCAGATCAGCCTTTGTTGACGAGGGCAGGAGGGGCGTTTAATCCGAAGTCATGACCAAAGCCTTTGTTTCCGGCTGTGCCGGTTTGAACCTAACCGCGGATGAAGTCGCATTCTTCAGGGAAGAAAATCCGTGGGGTTTGATCCTGTTCGCGCGTAATATCGAGACGCCAGAGCAGGTAAGGAACCTGACGGAGAGTTTTCGAACAGCTGTGGGTCGCGCGGATGCCCCTGTCCTTGTGGATCAGGAAGGTGGCCGGGTACAGAGGTTGAAGCCGCCGAATTGGCGGAAGTACCCAGCCCCAAAGCTTTACGGCGATCTCTATGAAACAAACGCAGAAAAAGCGCTTCGAACAGCGTGGCTTGGTGCACGCTTGATTGCTGCGGATCTTTTCAATGTTGGTATCAGTATCGATTGCCTGCCATGTCTTGATGTTCGGTTTCCAGACACCGTTGATGCAATAGGCGACAGGGCGTTTTCATCGGATCCAGAGGTGGTTTCGCAGTTGGGCAGCGCAATGGTTGATGGTGCGATTGCCGGCGGTGTCTTGCCTGTGATCAAGCATATTCCCGGACATGGTCGCGCGCGTGTCGACAGTCATTTGCAGCTCCCTAAGGTCGAAGCCGATCATTCCTCCTTAAAAAACGTGGATTTCCGGCCTTTTCAGGCACTTTCCCACGTGTCATTGGGCATGACTGCCCATATTGTATACGCAGGGATCGATGCGGATTCGGCTGGTACGCAAAGTGCAAGGATTGTGCAGGACGTTATCAGAGGCGAGATCGGATTCGATGGCTGTCTCATGAGCGATGACATCTCCATGCACGCTCTTGGCGGCGACTTCGACGACCGGTCGCGCAAGATTATCGACGCCGGCTGTGACATTGTTCTGCATTGTAACGGCGACATGGAGGAGATGCGCGCAGTTGCCTCGGTCGTGCCGGAACTGACTGGCGATGCGAAACGGCGATGCGAAACGGCGCTCATGGGTTTGAAATCGCCCGATCCAGGTTTTCAGGTGTCCGAAGCCTGGGAAGAATTTCAGGAACTCACTGGCTGGCAAGGGGATTGACCGGAGCGGAAATGACAGAATTGGAGAACAACAGACAGATTGCAGAAGATGGGTCCTACGATCTTCTGAGTACTGTCAATTCTGTCGAGAGCCGGGCGACATCGGATCCCCAGCTTGTGGTTGATGTCGATGGTTTCGAGGGGCCGCTTGATCTGTTGCTTGGTCTCGCACGCACTCAGAAGGTTGATCTGGCACGAATTTCAATTCTGGGACTTGTCGAGCAGTACCTGGAGTTTGTGGCTGAAGCCCGCAGAATGCGTTTGGAACTGGCCGCAGACTACCTTGTCATGGCCGCTTGGTTGGCGTTTTTGAAATCAAAGCTGCTTTTGCCGGAGCAAAAGGACGAGGATGAACCCACCGGTGAGGAACTGGCAGCTGCGCTCGCCTTCAGGCTTCGCCGGCTGGAAGCCATGCGAGATGTCTCTGAAAGGCTGATGGTCCGGAGCCGGCAGGGCAAAGAAGTCTTCCACCGCGGCGCTCCGGAAACAATGTCGGTTGAGCACAAGAGTATCTGGGACGCGTCGATATATGACTTGTTGTCAGCCTATGCGACCCAACGACAGCGACAATCGGTGACGTCGGTGCGGGTTTTGAAACGGACTGTATGGTCACTGCAGGAAGCCCGGGAGCTCCTCACCAAACTGGTTGGCCGTGTAAGCGAATGGGCACCATTGAACGCCTATCTTCGCGAATACCTCTACGACAACAAGGATTGGGCAACAATTGTTGCAAGCACATTTTCCGCGAGCCTTGAAATGGTTCGCGAAGGCCAGGTGGAGATCAGGCAGGGAGAACCGTTTTCGCCAGTCTACATCCGCTCCATCGTGAAGGAGCAGGATCATGGCGTCTGATCCAGAGTTCCCGGAACTGGAAGACAACGGCAATCAAATTCGGACCGACGCCGGTGACGACCTCTCGGGTCAGCGAATGGCGGAGGCATTGCTGTTTGCGTCCTCGGAGCCCCTGTCCCTTGAAGAACTGACGCTCAGATTGCCTGATGGCGTCGATGTTTTGGGAGTGCTGGAGACGCTGCAGAAGATTTACGCCACTCGTGGCGTCAATCTTGTCAGGCTCGCGGGTAAATGGTGCTTTCGCACGGCCGATGATCTTGCCTACCTGATGCACAGGAATGTTGAGGAGCAGAGGAAACTCTCGCGAGCTGCGCTGGAGACATTGGCAATCATCGCCTATCACCAACCGGTAACCCGTGCAGAAATTGAAGAGATTCGCGGTGTTTCGACATCCAAGGGCACATTGGACGTTCTACTGGAAACGACATGGATCCGCATGCGCGGGCGTCGCAGAACCCCGGGCCGTCCTGTGACATATGGCACCACGGACCAGTTTCTGATCTACTTCGGGCTTGAAAGCGTTAAAGATCTGCCTGGTCTGGAAGAGCTAAAGGGAGCGGGGCTTCTGGACAGCGCGGTTCCTGCTTCTTTCCTCGTGCCAACGCCAAATGATGAAGACGCTTTGACCGAAGATGAAGATCCATTAGAAGACGGTTCGCTATTTGATGAACCCGCGGACGAGCCCGCGAGAAATTAGGTCACGGCTTCATGTCCAAGAAAGACAAGTCGTCATTTTCCAACGGGAATGGCCAACAGTTGAGCTGGGGTGCACCGGGCACCGCCGGGGCTACGATTGCTGCTGGCCTCGTTTTTGAAAATGTGTCGCACGATTACGATGGTGTTTCGTCCGTCAAGGAAATGAACCTCGCAATCGCACCGGGCGAAATCCTTTGCCTTCTGGGACATTCTGGATGCGGCAAGACAACGTTGATGAGAATTGCGGCCGGTGTCGAGCGTCAAAATCGGGGAAAGGTGCTGATCAACGGACGCGTTGTGGCAGACGAAGAGGTCTTTCTCCCGCCGGAGAAGCGCGGCGTCGGGCTCATGTTTCAGGACTATGCTCTTTTTCCGCATATGAGCATTTTGAGCAACGTCATGTTCGGATTGACGAATCTGCCGAAGAAGGAAGCACAGACCGCGGCCATGGGGGCACTCGGCCGGGTAGGGTTGACGGATTACGCAGACGACTATCCACATGCTTTGTCAGGCGGCGAACAGCAGCGCGTCGCTCTGGCTCGTGCCCTTGTCCCGCGACCCGGCATACTTTTGATGGACGAGCCGTTTTCCGGCCTCGATAAACGTTTGCGAGACAGTGTTCGAGACGAAACTCTGGCTGTTATCCGTGAAACACGGGCAACCTGTATCATCGTGACTCATGATCCGGAAGAAGCCATGCGCATGGGTGACAAGATTGCGTTGATGCGGCGTGGCCGCCTGGTGCAGCATGGAACGGCAGCAGATCTCTACAAGTGCCCTGCGGACCTGTTTGCCGCGCGATTCTTCTCTGAACTCAACCAGTTGGAAGGGCAGGTGACCTCTGCTGGTGTAGAGACGCCTGTCGGTGTGCTGGCGGCAAGCGGTCTGACGGCAGGCGAAACCGTCGATGTCTGCGTTCGTCCGCAAGGCGTACTGGTCAATGAGGCTGGTCTTTGTGGTGTTCGCGGACGAGTTCGGGACAAGAGATTCGTCGGTGAGGTGGATCTTTTGACCATTGTCATTGAAGGAACGGACCAATCGTTGCAAGCAAGGGTCCGAGCAGGCAGTCCCTGGGAAACCGGAATGGATGTCGCGGTAACAACAGATCCCAAGGATGTGCTTGTTTTTCCACGCCACCAGTCCCAAATCTAGGGCATGAGCTGAATCAGTGCGATCCCGGCTAGTTATTCCGTATAAGAGCAGAAATTGTTCTTAAGGTGTATATTGCAGGGGCGCGGCCGTTTTTGTACAAGGGCCTAAGGGCTTTCAAGCCAATTATCAGGAGTTTGGCGTATGGGCATTAGTATCTGGCAGATCTTGATCATCGCAGTGGTGGTGGTTCTGCTGTTCGGACGTGGCAAGATTTCCGAGCTTATGGGCGATGTTGCCAAGGGAATCAAAAGCTTCAAGAAGGGCATGGCCGAAGACGACGTAGCCGACTCTCCGAAGACTATCGATCACCAGTCCAGCGAAGCAGCACCGACTGCAAAAGCTGAAGATCAGACCAAAGCGAGCTGATCTTAATCTGCATCGCGTCTCCTTAAGGGACGAGTATTCTCATGTTCGATATCGGGTGGACCGAGCTCTTGGTGATCGCCTGCGTGGCGATCATCGTTGTGGGGCCAAAAGACCTGCCGCGCATGTTGCGCACACTTGGGCAAACGATCGGAAAAATGCGAAAGCTTTCGCGCGAATTCCAGTCGACGTTCAACGATGCGCTGCGTGAAGCTGAGCAGCAGGCCGATATTGCCGATATGAAAAAGCAGGTCGAAGAGGTCGCGAACTTCAATCCGTTGGGCGACATCAAGAAGTCCATTGAAGAAGATGCGGCCAAGAAGGCAGCAAAGCCGAAGGCCGCATCGGTTGAGACGCCAAGTTCGGATTCAGAACCGGATCCAGTAGCTCCGGAGAAGCCCGCTGTTTCCCAGACCGAACCTGCAACACCGGTTGAAGCAGCTGCAAAATCGGTGGAAAAACCGGTCACGGAAGATGTGAAGGCATGAGCCAGGAAGATATCGACGCCTCAAAGGCGCCTCTTATCGAACACCTGATTGAATTGCGCCAACGATTGATGTGGTCAATCGGTGCGATCCTGGTGATGTTTGTGGTCTGCTTCTATTTTGCGACCGATATTTACAACATTCTGACCGTGCCTTATCTGCGCGCCGCAGGAGAGGGGCAGCCGGTGGAGATGATCTTCACCGCACCGCAGGAATGGTTCTTCACGCAGCTGAAACTGGCGCTCTTTGGTGCTCTGTTTCTGGCATTCCCCGTCGTTGCCAGCCAGATCTACATGTTTGTTGCTCCGGGCCTCTACAAACATGAACGCGGTGCATTTGTGCCGTTTCTGATTGCAACGCCGATACTTTTCCTGATCGGTGCGTGTCTTGTCTATTTTCTCGTGATGCCGATGGCGATGGGTTTCTTCCTTTCGCAGGAACAGGCAGCGAGTGCAGGCACGGTGGCGATTCAGCACCTTGCCAAGGTCAGTGAATATCTAGGGCTGATCATGGTCCTGATTTTTGCGTTCGGTCTGGTGTTCCAGTTGCCGGTCGTACTTACCTTGCTCGGACGTGCAGGTCTGGTCAGCTCCGATACTCTGAAATCAAAGCGCAAATATGCCATTGTCGGAGCCTTCGCAGCTGCTGCAATTTTGACACCACCAGACCCTATCTCGCAGATCGGTCTTGCGCTGCCCACTTTGCTTCTCTACGAAGTCTCCATTCTGTCTGTCAGAATGGTGGAGCGCCAACGTGCGGAACGTGAAGCCAAGCGCGAAGCAGAGGACGCAGCAGCTTAACATCAAGCTGGTTCGAGCTTTCCTTCTTGACGGACGGAACATGAGTAGAAACGACCGTCGTTCGGGAAGCGAAGATGTTTGATATTAAGTGGATTCGGGAAAACGCAGACGCCTTTGATCAGGCACTGGCAAAAAGGGGCTATGAAGCTTCCTCCGCCAAACTGATTGCGCTGGACGACTCCCGTCGCTCCCATATCACCAAGCTTCAGGAAGCCCAGGAACGGCGCAATGCCGCTTCAAAGGAAATCGGCAAAGCCAAAGGGTCGGGCGATGAGGCCCGGGCGCAGGAGCTGATTGACGAAGTGGCGCAGATCAAGACGTTCATTCAGTCCGGCGAGGAAGAAGAACGCAAACTGGTTGCCGGCCTGGAAGAGGCTATGGCCGTTATTCCGAACCTGCCGCACGGCGATGTGCCGGTCGGTGAGGATGAAAACGACAATGTGCTGCTGAAGACGCATGGTGAGAAACCGGTATTTACCTTCAACGAAGCACCGAAGGAACACTATGAGCTCGGTGAAGAGCTGGGCGACATGGATTTCGCCACAGCGGCCAAGTTGTCCGGTTCCAGGTTCGTCGTGTTGAAAGGACAGATCGCGAGACTGGAGCGTGCGCTTGGTCAGTTCATGATTGATCTGCATACGTCGGAGCACGGCTACACGGAAGTGTCTCCGCCTCTGCTTGTCACCAGCGAACCGCTCTTCGGTACCAGCCAGTTGCCCAAGTTCGAAGAGGATCAGTTCAAGACCACGACAGGTCACTATCTTATTCCGACAGCGGAAGTTCCATTGACCAATCTGGTCGCCGGCGAAATTCTGGCGGAAGATCAACTGCCGTTGCGCGTGACTGCGTTGACCTATTGCTTCCGTTCGGAAGCAGGTTCCGCCGGGCGAGACACGCGTGGGATGCTTCGACAGCACCAGTTCCAGAAATGCGAACTCGTTTCGGTAACCAAGCCGGAAGAGTCGCTCAACGAATTGGAACGCATGCTTGGCTGTGCCGAGAAGATCCTGCAGAAGCTGGGACTGCACTATCGAGTCATGACACTGTGTACCGGAGATATGGGTTTCGGTGCACGCAAGACCTATGACATTGAGGTCTGGTTGCCGGGGCAGGACACCTATCGGGAAATCTCGTCCTGTTCCGTCTGCGGTGACTTCCAGGCCCGGCGCATGAACGCGCGGTTCCGTCCGGCTGAGTCCAAGCAGCTAGGACATGTTCACACATTGAACGGTTCCGGTATCGCCGTTGGACGTGCGCTGATCGCGGTGATGGAGAACTATCAGAACGCTGATGGTTCGGTCACGGTCCCGGACGTTCTGCGTCCTTACATGGGCGGGTTGGAAAAAATCGGGTAGGGCTGGCCGCTCTTTCCGTGAGGTGCCGCCCAATAGACGGTGCCTTTGATCTTTTTGCCTGGCGGCAGAGTTCTCTGCCGTCAGGAGATTTTCGTTTTGCCGCTCTATCGAGTGACAGCCATTCCCTTGATTTCGGACAGGAGCAGTCAGTTCATGCGAATCCTGATTACCAATGATGACGGAATTCAGTCACCGGGACTGAAGAGCCTTGAGAAAATTGCGCGGACGCTATCCGATGATGTTTGGGTCATTGCTCCGGAAACCGATCAAAGCGGTGTTTCGCATTCATTGACACTGAGTGATCCGCTCCGGCTCAGGCAGATTGACGAACGCCATTACGCATTGAAGGGAACTCCGACCGATTGCGTCATCATGGGTGTTCGCAAAGTGCTTCCGGCAATGCCTGATCTTGTGCTGTCCGGCATCAACAGAGGTCAGAACCTCGCGGAGGATGTTACTTATTCGGGCACTGTTGCCGGTGCCATGGAAGGTGCGATCCTGGGAATTCGGTCGATCGCTGTTTCCCAGGCTTATAGCTGGGACAATGATGTCGGTCCCGATTATTCAATCGCGGAAGCCCATGCACCGGAACTGTTTCGCAAACTGATTGGCTATGACCTGCCGCCCTACACACTTTTGAACGTCAACTTTCCCGCTTGCCCGGCCGATGCCGTAAAGGGGGTGAAAGTGACCGTTCAAGGGCATCATGAGCAAAGCGGTTTGTCGATCGACGAGCGCAGGGACGGGAGAGGAGATCCCTATTACTGGCTTCGTTTTCAGGATCGCGGTAAATCCGTTCTTGATAATTCCGATCTTCAGGCAATTGCGGATGGATATGTTTCCATTTCGCCGTTACGGATAGACCTGACAGCCCATGATTTGGTGAGTCACCTGGCAGGGGCTCTTCAGTAGACCCGCATTTGGGAGTTTTCAATGGCCGGCCACACGCCCGGCAAACAGCAGGCAACCAGCTCAACCGCGCTTCCCGATGAAGCGGAGGCCCGGGCAGCGCTTGTTTTGGCGTTGCGCCAGCGCGGTGTGGGAGCTCGAGACGTACTTGCGGCGATCGAGCGCGTGCCCCGGCGCCTGTTTCTTTCCGCAAGGCATCACGGTCTCGCTTATGAAGACGCAGTCTTGCCGATCGAATGCGGACAAACTGTTTCCGCGCCTTCCATTGTTGCCTTCACAGTACAGGCGCTCAACCTCGAGGCTGGCCACGCTGTTCTGGAGATCGGGACCGGGTCCGGCTACCAGGCAGCGGTTCTGGCTCATGTTGCAGAGCGTGTGGAAACGCTTGATCGCTTCGCAACGTTAACGGACCTGGCGACCCGTCGCTTTGCCGCCCTCAAGCTTGAAAACGTGAAGGCCTGGCAAACAGATGGATTTGAAGGGCTCAAGCAAAAAGGGCTCTATGACAGAATCGTTGTAAACGCTGCAGTAGATGCGATTCCCGATGTCTGGGTGCAGCAGCTGAAGCCAGGTGGATACTTGATTGCACCTGTCGGAAAAGCAAATGAAGTGCAGTCGCTGATTCGATTCCAGAAAACGGAAAACGTGATGACGGCAGAAACCCTGCTGACTGTCCGCACTGTCATGCTGAGACCCGGTATTGCGCTGAAACTCTAGGCGTAGAGTACTTTCACGGGCGTTGGAACAGCCGGCAAACGGTCATCGCTCCGTTTACTATGAACTTTGGTCTCCTCTCATTTCCAATCGGTATTGTTGCCCGGAAAACCGGGACTTTCTTCAAATCACTGGCCTGTCTTTAGTCTTTATAAACCTTACTGGCTTCTAATCTTAACCATAACAGTCATTGTTAGCGGTTTGAGTTGAGGCAATGAAGAAGCGGATGCGTACCCTCCGCAGGGATCTGATGGGCAAGGTTGCAACTATTTCCATGGTTGCAGTGTTTCTTGCGGGATGTTCCAGCGCTGTTGAGCGATTTGGCGAACCTCCCTATTACACAGGCAACACCCAGAACCAGCGGGAAATACTGAACGGCGCTCCCAAGCAGCCGACATATCAGGATATTGTCAACGGGCCCGGGGGGACTGCAGCTGGATTGCCGCCGGCGTCGTCGCAACCCGTTACGACCGGATCCATTCCGCAAAAGGCTCCGGAGATAAAATCCGCACCATTACCGGCTCCGGTGCAGACCGCTTCTTCGAGGGCACCGGCACCAGTCAGTGTAACTCCGGTTTCAACGCTGCCGGCG
The DNA here is from genome assembly GCF_040329475.1 of Roseibium sp. SCP14. NCBI lineage: Bacteria > Pseudomonadati > Pseudomonadota > Alphaproteobacteria > Hyphomicrobiales > Stappiaceae > Roseibium > Roseibium sp. SCP14. Next base: position 720,226 of record NZ_JBDZYH010000003.1, on the reverse strand, counting down.
CCGGAAGTCGCCCGCGCAAGCAATGTCTCTGCTGCCAATGCCAAAAGCTGGAAGGGCTGGACATCTGCCGGAGGAACGAGGGTACAAGTTCGACAGGGAGATGATCTCAACTCCATGGCCCGCAGATACGGCGTTCCCATTCAAGCCTTGGTCGCCGTCAACGGCATAGAGGACCCGAAGAAGGTTCGTCCTGGGCAGAGCATCGTCATTCCAACATATGTTTATTCCGACCGGAATGGTCTGGCGAGCGCAACTGAGGGTGAAACGGGGCCGGTCAAGCTTCCCAAGGCCAGCAGGGAAGACCGGATTGTTACGGCATCGGTGCCGGTGTCAAACGGTTCCTTGCCTCGTCCGGAGCGCAAACCGTACAGCCAACCCAGCTTCAAGCAGATCAGCGGAAGCGCGACTGTTGTTGAAGACGTTGAGGTCATTCGCGAAAGCACTTTACCCAAACGCAAGCCGGCAGGCGTTAGCCGTCCGATCACGACCGCTTCCATTTCCAACGGAACACCTGCGGTCAGCGCGCCGGCGCCGCGCAGGCAGAGCCCTTCCGCTCAACCTGTCGCCGCCGCACCATCTGGAAGCGTGGAAAAGTCTGCATTGCCTCAACCAGCCGTGGTCAAAGAGGGGCGCCCGACCAAGCCTATCGAAACGCCAGTTGTTGTCGCCAGTGTTCAAGAGGAAGCGGATGTCACCTCTGCACAATTCCGCTGGCCGGTACGTGGCCGGATTATCTCCGATTTCGGCGCGAAGCCGGGTGGCGGCAAGAATGAAGGTGTGAACCTTGCAGTACCCGAGGGAACACCGGTCAAGGCTGCAGACGACGGTACCGTGATTTACTCCGGAAACGAATTGAAGGGCTATGGCAATCTGGTGCTCTTGCGGCACAGCGATGGCTGGGTCTCTGCATACGCCCATAACAGCGAGTTGAAGGTGAAACGCGGCGACACGATCAGGCGCGGTGATACCGTCGGACTAGCCGGTGCTACCGGGTCGGTCAGTCAGCCGCAGGTTCATTTCGAACTGCGCAAAGGCAACAAGCCCGTTGATCCGCTAAAACATCTGCCACAGCGGTGACACGACCAATGATCAGAAAAAGGGCCCGGCATTTGCCGGGCCTTTTGCTTTACTGACTTGCTAGAGCGTGTTCCCGAGACGTCCTGCGAGATCCTGTATGAACTGAAATGCGACACGGCCAGAGCGGCTGCCCCTTGTGGTGGACCATTCAAGGGCCTGCGAGCGCAAATCATCATCGCCTATCTTCAGCTCGAAATGCACGGCGTAGCCACGCACCATATCGAGATAATCGTCCTGGCTGCATTTGTGGAAACCGAGCCAGAGCCCGAACCTGTCTGACAATGAAACCTTTTCTTCGACGGCTTCAGCCGGATTGATCGCGGTCGAGCGTTCGTTTTCGATCATGTCGCGCGGCAGCAGGTGACGGCGGTTTGAGGTTGCGTAGAAAATGACGTTCTCCGGCCGACCCTCGATACCTCCTTCCAGTACCGCTTTCAGAGACTTATAGGAGGTGTCGTCATTGTCGAAGCTGAGGTCATCGCAAAAGACAATGAAGCGATGACCGGCGGAGCCGATCTGTGACATAAGCCTGGGGAGGGACTCTATGTCCTCACGGTGAATTTCGATCAACTTGAGATCGGAGGATCCGTTTTCCAGATTGATTGCGGCATGCGCAGCTTTGACCAGCGACGATTTGCCCATTCCCCGGGCGCCCCAAAGCAGGGCGTTGTTTGCCGGAAGTCCCCTGGAAAAGCGTCTTGTATTGTCGAGAAGCAAGTCGCGCACGTGAGAGACAGCGCAAAGAAGTTCAATATCTACACGGTTTACCTTTGATACCGGGTGAAGTTCACCCGGTTCCGGTGCCCAGATAAAGGCGTCTGCCGCAGACCAGTCTGGAGCGACAGGTGATGCGGGCACCGCACGACTGATCAAGTCGATAAGAGAATCGAGTTTTGCGTTCAGTGCGGCAAGATCGTTTTGCGGACTCATTATTCTTGCAACCCTTGTCAAAAAGGCCCATTTGAGGCCCTGAAGTAAGTTGCTGGTGGAGTAACATGGACAAACCAGACGGAAAACGCCAGTTATTCCCATACCGGTACGCCGGAAGTGCTTGCAAAGCTTGAAATGACACGCGCCGCCGTTATAGTCCGCGCCACCAGAATTAGAGCGTTTTTTGTTCTCAAGGCTCCATGCCTCAAGGGCAACAAGAGCGCCCCTTAGGAGAGTTGAATGTTGATCACCCCAGCCTATGCGCAATCTGCCGGTGCGGCAGGTCCGGACTTCCTCATGTCCTTGCTGCCTTTCGTCGCCATTTTTGCGATCATGTACTTCCTGATCATCCGCCCGCAGCGTCAGCGCATGAAGAAGCATCAGGAACTGGTTTCCAACCTGCGCCGTGGTGACATCATTGTGACCACCGGCGGCCTTATCGGCAAGGTTGCCAAAGTGGTAGACGACGGTGAGCTCCAGGTGGAACTTTCTGAAGGCGTCAAGGTTCGCGTCGTTCGTTCCATGGTACAGGAAGTACGTTCCAAGACCGAGCCTGCAAAAGACAACGCGTAAGCATTTGTTGCGCCGTTTGGATGAATACGCCGGGCCGGTTCTTGATCGGCCTGGCAGCTTTTAAGGCTTTACCATGCTTCATTTCGCCCGCTGGAAAATCGCGCTGATCGTGCTTGTGGTTGCTGCCGGCATCCTCATGACTTTGCCGAATTTCTTTTCCACCAAACAGCTCGAAAGCTGGCCCGACTTTTTGCCGAAAAACCAGATGGTACTCGGCCTTGACCTTCAAGGCGGCGCGTATCTTCTCTATGAAGTCGACAAAGAGGACTACATTGAAAAACGCATGCAGGGGCTGGTCAGCGATATCCGCACCACACTGCGTGAAGATCCTCGCATCGGCTATACCGGTCTAGGCGTCCAAGGCGATTCTGCTCAGGTTCGCATTCGTGACCTGACGAGGCTGGATGAGGCTGAGGAGCGTTTGCAGCCTTTGGTCAATCCGCTGGTTTCCAATCTTTTCGGCGGTCAGCCGGTCAATGAATTCGACCTGACCGTCAATGACGATGGGCTCATTCGGTTCACCTATTCCGAAGAAGGGTTGGACAACAGGCTTACCTACATTGTTCAGCAGGCTATCGAAGTTATCCGAAACCGTCTCGATGAACTTGGCACTACGGAGCCGAATATTCAGCGGCAGGGCACCGACCGGATCCTCGTGGAAGCACCTGGTGAAGGTGATCCGGAACGTCTGAAGGACATCATCGGCGAAACGGCACAGTTGACGTTCCACATGGTCGATCAGTCCATGTCCGGCGAGCAGGCACTGCAGTCCCGGCCTCCGGTCGGAACGGTCGTGAAAATGTCGGTGGACGATCCTCCGTTCCCATATCTGCTTGAGGAAGCCCCGTTGCTTTCCGGCGAAGATCTCGTAGATGCACAGGTCAGCTTTGACCAGCGGAACAACGAACCGGTCGTCAATTTCCGGTTCAATCAGTCCGGTGCCCGCAAGTTCGCTTTGATCACCCAGCAGAACGTGAACCGTCCGTTTGCGATCGTTCTTGATGATGAAGTGATTTCCGCGCCGGTGATCCGCGAACCCATTACAGGTGGTTCAGGGCAGATTTCGGGGAACTTCACCGTTGAAGGCGCCAACGATCTTGCAATCCTTCTGCGTGCGGGTGCGCTTCCCGCAAAACTGACAGTACTTGAAGAGCGATCCATTGGACCGGGGCTTGGAGCTGACTCGATCGAGGCGGGCAAGCTTGCATCCATCATCGCCGGCACGGCCGTGATCGTGTTCATGATCCTGGCATATGGCCGATTTGGCATCATCGCCGACCTTGCCTTGCTCTCGAACATCTTCCTGATCTTCGGTGCACTCACGGTCCTGCAGGCGACCCTGACCTTGCCGGGTATTGCCGGTATTGTCCTGACCATTGGTATGGCGGTCGATGCGAACGTTCTTATCTTTGAGCGTATCCGGGAAGAATCGCGAGCTGGCCGATCGGTCATCTCTGCGATCGATGCCGGGTACAGCCGCGCGCTCGGCACCATTCTTGACGCCAACATCACCACGCTGATCGCGGCCGTCATCCTGTTCCAGCTTGGCTCCGGACCTGTTCGAGGCTTCGCCGTGACGCTGGCGATCGGTATCTTCACGACCGTTTTCTCAGCATTCACGTTCAGCCGGTTGCTGGTGGCTCTTTGGATCCGCCGCCGTCGTCCGTCCAAGTTGCCGATTTGATCCGGGAGAAAAACAAATGTTGCTGAGACTTGTTCCGGACAACACACACATCAAGTTCATGTGGCTGCGGAAGGTAAGCTTTCCGCTGTCCATTGTCCTCGTCATTGCGTCATTGGCCGGTTTCTTCACAATCGGCATGAACTACGGCATTGACTTCAAGGGCGGCACGATCATTGAAATCAAAACAGATGGTCCTGCTGATATCGGCGCAATACGTTCCGAACTGGGAGCACTCAATCTTGGAGATGTACAGGTTCAGGAATTCGGTGGCTCCGATGACATCCTGATCCGTGTCGAAGAACAGCCGGGCGGTGAACTTGCCCAGCAATCCGTGGTGTCACGAATCCGGACCATCTTTGAAGATGACAATGTCGACTTCCGCCGGGTTGAGGTTGTTGGACCGCGTGTGTCGGGCGAGCTGGCCCAAGCCGGAGCCATCGCCGTTGGTGCGTCGCTCCTCGCGATCCTGTTCTACATCTGGTTCCGCTTTGAGTGGCAATTCGCAGTTGGGGCCATCCTGACGACCGCAAACGATGTGATCATCACGATCGGTCTCTTCGTTTTGCTTCAGCTGGACTTTTCGCTTTCCAGCATCGCTGCGGTTCTTACCATCATCGGTTACTCGCTGAACGATACCGTGGTTGTTTACGACCGCATCAGGGAAAACCTGAGGAAGTACAAGAAGAAGTCGTTGACGGAGCTGCTGGACCAGTCGATCAACGAAACCCTGTCCAGAACGACCATGACGTCCGTGACGACGTTGTTGGCCCTGATCGCACTTTATGTCTTCGGTGGTGAGGTCATCCAGTCGTTCACGCTGGCCATGATCTTCGGTATTGTGATCGGTACCTATTCTTCGATCTTCCTTGCTGCGCCGTTCCTGATCCTTCTCAATCTGCGCGCCGATGCGCTGTCATCAAAGGATGATGACGAAGAGAAGGGCCCGAACGCCAAGGCGACGGTCTGAGGATCCGATTGATGGAAATCCGGGATGCGCATTTTCCGGGCCGGGCGCCGCTGGATGCTTATGGCAACGGTGGCTTCCGGTTTGCCGATATGTCGCATCGAGGGTCGCTGCTTTGCATACCGAGCGGGATTTACGGCTGGAACCTGAAAGATCCAACCGAATTCTCCAAGGAAGCATTTCAGCGGGTCCTGGATGAACAGGACGGCATAGAAGTGCTTCTCGTCGGAACCGGTTTGGATCTTCGGCCATTGCCCGGCGAGTTGAAGGAATTGTTCCGCGAAGCGAACATCCTGGCCGATCCGATGTCGACCGGCGCGGCAGTGCGCACCTACAACGTTCTGCTATCGGAAAACCGAGCGGTGGCTGCGGCACTGTTGGCCGTAGACTGAAGCACGTATTCGGTCCATACGGGCACACATGACCACTGACTTCGACCATGCCGCTGATGTTGCGCGTCAATTCGACAGAGATCGCTATCTAAGCGCGCTTCTTGCTCCGGAGCCGCATCGTGACGGATTGATGGCGCTTTACGCCTTTAGTGCCGAAATCGGCCGCATTCGGGAAATTGTTTCCGAACCGTTGCCCGGTGAAGTCAGGCTGCAGTGGTGGCGGGATTTGCTGGAAGGCACTGAGCACGGTGCGGTTGCCTCAAATCCGGTTGCGAACGCACTTCTTCAAACGATTGAGCGATACAAGCTTCCGCGGCAAGGGCTTGTCGCCATGACCGAAGCCCGTGTTTTCGACCTCTATAACGACCCGATGCCGACGTTGAACGACTTGGAGGGCTACGCTGGAGAGACGGTTTCCGGTCTCATTCAGTTGGCCTGCCTGATCCTGAACGATGGCGAAGACCCCGGCACAGCAACAGTTTCGGGACATGCGGGTGTCGCCTATGGCATGACCGGGCTGATGCGAGCCTTGCCCTGGCACGCTGCGCGTCATCAGATGTATGTGCCGAAAGATGTCCTGGATCGGCATAACGTCGATACGGCAACGGTATTCAGAGGTGAGACAACCCCTGAACTGAGAGCGGCGCTGAAGGAAATGCAGGAGCATGTGCACCATCATCTGGGGCGTGTCCGGCAGGCGGCTGACGATGTGCCTGCAAGATGTCTCCCTGCGTTTCTCCCTGTATTCCTGATCAAGTCCTTTCTGGAAAAACTTGGAGATGAAGGCTTCGATCCTTTGAAACAGGTTGCGGAGATTTCACAGTTAAGACGCCAATGGATACTCTGGCGTGCATCCGGCAAGACCTTGGACAAGATCAAATAAAAATCGCGATGCTTTCGCACCGCGGCTGTTGCGGCTGAAACTGTCGGAAAAAGGCTATTCAGCTGCAGCTTTTGGCAACTCGAATTTTGCCTGCCATTCCTTGAAATCCGATTTGGCGCGGTTGGTCATCGCAAGTTTCTTCGCCTTGGCTTTTTCCTTGCCTTTCAGGCGCTTGCCTTCCTCGTCTTTCGTGGGAGTTTCGACGGGCGGAAACAGACCAAAATTGACGTTCATGGGCTGGAAGGAACCCGGTTTGCCGGCACCTTCTTCCCGGAAAATATGCCCGCCTGTAATATGGCCGAGAAGGGCACCCATTGCAGTCGTTTCCGGCGGAGCGGAGAAGGTCTGGCCACGAGCTTCCATAACCGAAAACAGGCCGGCCATGCAGCCGACACTTGCGGACTCCACATATCCTTCGCAGCCGGTGATCTGACCTGCAAAACGAAGGCGCGGATCCGACTTCAGCCGCAGGGAACTGTCGAGAACTTTCGGAGAGTTGAGGAACGTGTTGCGATGCAGGCCGCCCAATCGCGCGAACTGGGCATTCTCAAGTCCCGGGATCATCCTGAAGATGTCCGCCTGAGCGCCATATTTCAGTTTCGTCTGGAAACCGACCATGTTGTAGAGCGTACCGAGCGCATTGTCCTGCCGAAGCTGGACGACCGCGTAAGCCTTGACATCCGGGTTGTGAGCGTTCGTCAGACCCATCGGTTTCATCGGACCGTGACGCAGCGTTTCGCGTCCACGTGCTGCCATGACCTCGATCGGCAGACAGCCATCAAAATAGGGGGTGTTGGCTTCCCATTCCTTGAAGTCGGCAGATTCGCCAGCAAGAAGTGCATCGATAAAGGCTTCATACTGCTCCCTGTCGAGCGGGCAGTTGAGATAATCCTTGCCGGTGCCACCCGGACCCACCTTGTCGTAACGCGACTGGAACCAGGCTTTGGAAAGATCAACGGAATCGAAGTGCACGATCGGAGCAATGGCATCGAAGAACGCCAATGCGTCTTCGCCGCTCTTCTCCAACACAGCCTGAGAAAGAGCAGGAGAGGTCAGGGGACCCGTCGCAACGATAACATTTTTCCAATCCTCAGGAGGGAGTCCGGAGACTTCCTCGCGCTCGATCCTGATATTAGGATGATTTTCAAGAGCTTGTGTAACCGCGTCGGAGAATCCCTCACGATCGACGGCAAGTGCGCTTCCGGCCGGCACCTGATGCGCATCTGCGGCCGACATGATCAGCGAACCGAGCTGACGCAGTTCATGGTGAATCAGGCCAACGGCATTGTGTTCGGAATCGTCGGAGCGAAAGGAATTCGAACATACGAGCTCTGCCAAACCGTCGGTCTGATGAGCATCGGTTTTGCGAACTGGACGCATCTCGTGCAGAACAACGTCCAATCCGGCTTGTGCGATCTGCCAAGCGGCCTCAGATCCGGCAAGACCGCCGCCGATAACGTGAATAGGGGGCATGATGTTTCCCTGAGGTATGGGCCGGTCGCTTGATGCATCTGATTTGCCGCGAACATCGGCCAAATTCATGTTTGCCCCGTAATACTGCCTTCACCTCACTGCTGCAATGCCTGTTCCCGGTTCACGAAGGCCCGGTTATTGAAGCTTGTCATTGTTGCTTTCAGAAGAAGGACTTCCGGATCCGGTTTGGTACATGGTTCCCGGGCTTCAGGCCGTCCGTCCGTAAAAGGTCAATTGTGCCTCTTTGGAAAGTGCGATTCCAGGCTCGGTATTGTAGGCCAGAACCGCAAGTATCCGAGTCCGATCGCCAAGGTTGGGAGCGACACGGTGAATGGAATTTCTCCCGCGGAAAAACACAAGGGTACCGGCTTCTACGGAGAGTTCGCTGACCTTTGTTTGTCCATCCAGAACATCCGCAACTCCCTCGTAGTTCATGTCGCCGGAATCCGCGTCGCGCAGCCGTGTCACGTATTCGAACTGTCCGCCAGCTTCCGGGGGTTGAACCATCAGCGTGATCGAGAAGGAAGAGTTGTCGAAGTGCCAACCCAGTTCCTGTCCCTTTTCGGCAAAATGCAGGTTGAGTGATGAAAGAGGGTCCGCATATTCGTAAAGCGCCTGTTCGCCAAGCACTTCGCACAAGAAATCCCGGAAGAGCTCTGAATCATAAAGAGCGCGTAGAGCCGAATTTTCCGGCATCAGATCGTCCGTAATACATCCCTTGGATGAAGTGACCATCCGATTACGTGGGTGGTCGTCATCGAAGCCAGGATCCTTTGCACTGAGATAAACCGTGTGCTGCTCGGTCTTTGCGTAAACCTTGTCTCGGTTGGCAAGGCCTTCGTCACGAATTCCCTCGATTGTCGAAGCGGGCACAAATCCGGGTAGAACAAGCACGCCGGTCCTTTCAAACTCCAACCGGCACTTCGTTCGAAAATTTATGTTTGCAATCGGATAGGCGTTTAGGTCGATGACGTTTTCCATTTCCATCTTTCCCCTCCATGACAAGTCGGGGAAAGGCTAACGGCATTTTTGAAATTGAAAAAACTGTTTTATCATTGCATTAAGAAAAGAAAAACTTATGCAGTGGCAGCATGAACCGCATAACAATCAGACAATGTGAGTATTTTCAAACGGTTGCCAGAAGCGGCGGGATTACCATCGCGGCAAAGTCCATCGGTGTTTCCCAGCCGGCAATTGCTCAGGCAATCACCAAGTTGGAAGAAACGACAGGCCTCGTCTTGTTCAAACGACATCATGCCCGCGGAATGGAACTGACACCTCATGGGGTGGAGTTTTTGAAGTATGCGGACGAGCTTGTGGCATGCGCAACACGGGCAGGCGACGTTGCCGAGGAGATTGCTTCGAATCGTTGCGGCAAGATCAAACTGGGTTGTTTCCAATCCATCGCTCCCTTCTTTCTCGCACAGCTTGTTTGTGGCTATAGGGAAGAAGAACCGGGAGTGAAGCTGGAAGTATCGGAAATGCTTCACAGTGAACTCGAAACCGCGATCCTGAAGAAGGAAGTCGATCTTGCAGTGATGTACGATCTTGGTCTGGATCCAGCGACGACTGCCTGGCAGGAACTGGCTTCGGCTAAACCCTATCTGGTGGTTCCTCAAAATCATCGGCTTGCCGGAAATAGGTCGGCTTCAATCCAGGAGATCGCATCTGAGGATTACATCCTGTTCGACGCGCCAGGAAGCAGTGAGTATTTTTTCAGAATTTTCGCCCGCTACGGCATTGGACCGAAAATCGCCTTTCGGTCGACTTCGATTGAATCGGTCAGATGCAGCGTCGCCAATGGGCTTGGTGTTTCGATCCTGGCCATGCGTCCAGCTTCCAACCAGACGTATGGAGGCAATGAAGTGGTGCCAATTGAGCTTTTGGAGGATTTGCCGAACACGCCCATTGTCATGGCTCATCGCCGGGACAGAGACCTTGATGAATTGAGTGAGAAATTCATTTCGTTTTGCAAGGGTGTCTTTGCACAGGGCGCAGACTGACGATTGCAAGCCGGGATCTGCATGTATTCGGAACTGCAGTTTGCCTAGCCAAAAATAAAAACGCCTGCCGGTGGGAGGAGGATCCGGCAAGCGTTTCTAATATGCTCCACGCTAGAAGCGTGGAGATTTGCAGCCCGAAGTTTGGGAGGAGGAGTACTCCAGGCCGCGAATTTTTACTTTGCAGACATACGAGCGTAACGAGCGATGTCGGAGCGGGCAATGCCCAGGTCGTTCAGCTCACGATTGCTCAGGTTGGACAGTTCGTCGTAGGTCTGACGGAAGCGTTTCCAGTTGTTGAATTTGCGAACAACGGTGTCGATCATGGTTTAGGCCTTTCGCTATCTCAGTGGCCATGGCACCGCGGATCGGCGTCTGGCCCGTTCATCTCTTACAATTTGGAAGATAGAGAATTTGTGCGTTGCGAGGTAGTAGCAAAATCGCGAAGCAGATATGCAAAAAGTGCAAGTCACCAAAGGGTTAACGATCAGTAGTTGTCATCCTTGGTTGCTGGAATTACTTCCTGTTGTAGGACCACTTCGCACCTGCGATGCCTGGTTGCCGACGATCCACAAAACTGCCTCGCAGCATCTCGGTAAGTGCCGGTATTCCATTTCCGCGAGGTTTCCATCTACATATGCAACAAGCTTCGCAGAATTCGGGAGCTTGGTTAGACTGCCGTCGAGAACAGACACCGATACAACGGGGAAAAGAGCATGATCGTGACCGCTCAGGAACGTTTCATGGTTTGGGAGTTCGATCGTCCCGGTGCGGATAACGGCGTGGACGAGGCCACGATGTCGGCAATGGAAGTGGCCCTTGAGCAGCTGGAGACGCGACCTGATGATCTGGGCTGTCTCGTAATTCGAGGAAGCAAGAGGGTATTTTCTACGGGATTGGACGCAGCAATGCTCGAAGTCTGTTTCAAGGACAGAGCAAAGTTCTCCGGCGCCATTTATCGCATGAGCGAAATCCTGGAAAGGATAGCCGCGCTCCCTCAAATCTCGATTGCCTGTGTGGATGGTGACTGCCGGCTTGGAGGTGTTGAGTTAGCGCTTGCCTGTGACTTGATCCTGGCAAGCGACAGTGCCCGATTTACGGATGGTCACCTGTCCTTTGACGCCATGCCAGGTGGCGGAGCAACCAAACGACTTCCGTCACGGCTTGGTTACGGCAGAACATTGCTGTTTCTGCTCGAGTCGCCGGTGCTCAGCGCCAGTGAAGCTTTCACGGCGGGATTGATTGATGAAGTGGTGGAAGCCGGATTTGCTTTTGAAAGAGGGGCGGCATTGGCCCGTACGATCACCAGGCGGGACATCGCCTTGGTGCAGGATATCAAGGCAAGCGTTCGTTCCGCGGCACCGGCGCCTTCTGACAAATCGTTTTTGAGAGCGTTTCAACGATCCGTAATAGATCGGCTCGTGGCTGATTGAAGTCACGGCTCCAAAAGACACCGCACATGATAGGTAATTGGGAAAGAGGGCTGACCCTGGCGATCTTGTGCAGAAAACCGGATACCAGACAAACGAACGCCCGCCAGTGGGAGGAGGTACTGGCGGGCGTCGTTTCGACGTGGCAGGGCTGGGAGGAGGATGCCCCGCGTGTCACACGCCCGTCGGCTGGGAGGAGGGTGCCTAGGGACGCGATTTCTAGTTTTTTGTCAGCTAAATTCCGCGGCGGGCAACAAATTTGATATCGCCACGGCAAATGCCGAGATCTTGCAGTTCACGGGTGGACAGGCGGGACAATTCGTCAACCGCACGGCGGTAGTTTACCCAGTTGCTGTACTTCTGACGCACAGTGTCAAACATCTTCTTATTCCTTAATCAGCGGATCGTCCTTGCGTTCCGCGTCGTCGTTGAACAAGGATATAATTCACCAGCTGAATTAAAAGAAGCGCGATCTGCGCATGTCAGACATGCATTTGGTGCAATGCAAAAAAGCTGTTGAATGACTGAGATTTTTTGGTGGAAAAAGTTAACAAAAACAGATCGATACGAATCTGTGTGCGGTGCACACAGATTCTCTGCGGTTGCGGAAGCGACTATTCCGCTGCGTCAGGTGTGCGTTGAGGCCTTCGTTGCAGAAGTTCCTGCAGAAATTGCCCGGTATAGCTTTCCCTTACGTCAGCAACTTCTTCCGGACGTCCCGTGGCGACAATCGTGCCTCCGCCATCACCACCTTCCGGTCCGAGGTCGATAATCCAGTCGGCCGTTTTGATGACTTCGAGATTGTGTTCGATCACCAGCACAGTGTTGCCCTGATCGACCAGCTCGTGAAGCACGTCGAGCAGTTTGGCGACATCATGAAAGTGCAGTCCCGTGGTCGGCTCGTCCAGAATGTAGAGCGTGCGTCCGGTAGAGCGTTTGGATAACTCCTTCGCCAGCTTTACCCTCTGCGCCTCGCCGCCCGACAGCGTTGTGGCCTGCTGTCCTACCTTTATGTAGCCAAGACCGACACGTGCAAGAGTGTCCATCTTGTCGCGGACCGCGGGAACGGCTGAAAAGAATTCGGCAGCTTCTTCGACGGTCATGTCGAGCACGTCGGCGATGGACTTGCCCTTGAATTCGACTTCCAGAGTTTCCCGGTTGTATCGCTTTCCCTTGCAAACGTCGCAGGTGACATAGACATCCGGAAGAAAGTGCATCTCGATCTTGATGACGCCGTCACCCTGGCAGGCTTCACACCGTCCGCCTTTGACGTTGAAGGAGAAACGCCCCGGTTGATAGCCACGCGCTTTTGCCTCTGGCATTCCGGCAAACCATTCGCGGATCGGCGTAAAGGCTCCAGTGTAGGTTGCCGGGTTCGAGCGGGGTGTTCGTCCGATCGGGGACTGGTCGATATCGATGACCTTGTCGAGGACTTCAAGCCCTTCGATCCGGTCATGAGGAGCCGGATTGTCCCTGGCACCGTTGAGCCTGCGTGCCGCGGCTTTGTAAAGCGTGTCGATCAGGAAAGTGGATTTTCCGCCGCCTGAAACGCCCGTGACACAGGTGAAGGTGCTGAGTGGAACGTCAACATCAACGTCTTTCAGATTGTTGCCGCGCGCGCCACGTACGGAAATCTGGCGTTTCTTGGTGATCTTGCGGCGCTCGTCGGTGCGCGCAATCATCTTGGTGCCGGACAGGTATTCGCCCGTCAGGGAGGCCGGATTGGCCATGATCTCTGAAGGCGTGCCCTTAGCGACGACCTGGCCGCCGTGGACACCGGCACCGGGCCCCACATCGACTACATAGTCGGCTGTCAACACGGCATCTTCATCATGTTCCACGACGATAACCGTGTTTCCGAGGTCACGCAGATGCTTGAGCGTTTCAAGGAGGCGCGCATTGTCCCGCTGATGAAGTCCGATTGACGGTTCGTCAAGGACGTAAAGGACACCCGTCAGACCTGAACCAATTTGGGAAGCCAGTCGAATTCGCTGGCTTTCACCTCCGGAAAGCGTTCCAGAGGACCGCGACAGCGTCAGATATTCAAGGCCGACATCGTTCAGGAACTTCAGGCGCTCGCGAATTTCCTTCAGGATACGACCGGCAATTTCCGTCTGTTTGTCATTGAGCTTCGCCGGCAGAGCCTCGAACCAGTCACTTGCCTGCCTTATAGAGCATTCGGTGATCTGACCAATGTGTCTGTCAGCGATCTTGACCGCGAGCGCCTCCGGCTTCAGGCGGAACCCACTGCAGGCGGGACAGGCGTGATCCGACTGGAACCGGGCCAGTTCCTCGCGAACCCATGAGGACTCGGTTTCACGCCACCGGCGTTCGATATTGCCGATAACACCTTCGAATGTCTTTTCCGTCCGATAGCTGCGTACCCCGTCGTCATATACGAACTCGACGGCAGTTTTGCCGGTGCCGTGAAGAATGGCGTCTTGTACCTCAACCGGAAGATCCTTCCAGGGGGTCGCCATTGACACCTTGAAGTGGCTGCACAGTGCTTCCAGTGTTTGTGCATAGTAAGGAGACGTCGACCCGGTTTTGGCCCAAGGCAATACGGCCCCTTCGCGCAACGATAGGGAATGGTCGGGCACAACCAGATCTTCTTCGAACGCTAGGGTCGTCCCCAGGCCGTCACAGGTCGGACATGCGCCAAACGGATTGTTGAATGAAAACAGACGTGGCTCAATCTCCGGAATGGTGAAACCGGAAACGGGACAGGCGAACTTTTCCGAGAAAATCAGACGTTTCGGATCGCCGTTCTCTTCGGTCTTGTCCGCAAATTCCGCAATCGCAATTCCGTCGGCCAGCTTCAGAGCTGTTTCAAGGGAGTCTGCCAGCCTTCCCGCGATATCATCGCGCACGACCAGCCGGTCCACGACAACATCGATATCGTGCTTGTATTTCTTGTCCAGGGCAGGGGCGTCGGCAATTTCGTAGAAGGTTCCGTCGATCTTGACCCTCTGGAACCCCTTTTTCATGAGTTCCGCCAATTCCTTGCGGTACTCTCCCTTGCGGCCGCGAACCATCGGTGCGAGCAGGTAGAGGCGTGATCCTTCTTCCAGGTCCAGAACGCGGTCGACCATCTGGCTCACGGTCTGGCTTTCGATCGGTAATCCGGTGGCCGGAGAATAAGGAATGCCGACGCGGGCAAACAGCAACCGCATGTAGTCGTATATTTCGGTCACCGTTCCAACGGTGGAGCGCGGATTGCGTGACGTTGTCTTCTGCTCGATCGAGATTGCCGGTGACAGACCGTCAATCTGGTCTACATCCGGCTTCTGCATCATTTCCAGGAACTGGCGGGCATATGCGGACAAGCTTTCGACATACCTGCGCTGGCCTTCCGCGTAGATCGTGTCGAAGGCGAGAGAAGATTTGCCCGAGCCGGAAAGGCCTGTCATCACGATCAGTCTGTCGCGAGGCAGATCGAGGTCCACACCCTTCAGATTATGTTCCCTGGCCCCTTTGACACTGATGACCTTGGTTGGATCACTTTTCCAGCTTTCATCCGCCTTGAGGCTCTTGGATGTTGTCATTCTCTCTCTTCCTGACCTCGCGCGCCGGTTACATTCAGCGCTCGTGCACGTGTGGATATATTCGAAGGGGCTCGTTTCCCGCTTTGTCTTTGTCCCGATATAGCAGTTTAACGCGGCGCTTCCAGTGGGGGGTTCACTGCGGCAGGAGGAGAATTTCAGGATACGAAGTCCGATTGAATCGTTTTTACAGAAGTGATAAGAACAAAACAAGTACATTGAAGCGTGGGGCGTCAGGAAGTTTCAATTGTTCTGGTCGGCTCACCAGCGGTGGGCTTGAAATTCATCCTGACAGGAAACAGGAACCACAAAGGAACAAAACGGGATAGATTGCAGCGGCCGTCAATCCCGCGGGTTCTCAGGGGGGGATAGTCGGAAAGTCTTGTTTTCCGCAAAAGGTGGGCTTGCCTTGTGGAAAATGCTGGCCGTGAAGCAAAAAAGAAGACAGAGCGGTTGGCGGATCGTTAGGGTTCTGGTTTCTAGCGGCGATGGTTGCGGCGCGGTCTGCTGATAGAAGCAAATAATTCAGAGCGGATCGCGCAAACAAACAGGAGTTCACAATGGCGGGCAGCGTCAATAAAGTAATTTTGGTCGGCAATCTGGGAGCCGATCCGGAAATCCGCCGGACGCAGGATGGCCGTCCTATCGCCAATTTGCGTATTGCAACCTCGGAAACCTGGCGGGACCGCAATTCCGGTGAGCGTCGCGAGAAGACCGAATGGCACCGTGTCGTGATTTTCAATGAAGGACTTTGCAAGGTCGCTGAAAATTACCTGCGCAAAGGCTCGAAGGTCTATCTCGAAGGGCAGTTGCAGACACGGAAGTGGCAGGATCAATCCGGGCAGGATCGGTATTCTACCGAAATTGTTCTGCAGGGCTTCAATTCCAATCTGACGATGCTTGATGGGCGCGGTGAAGGTGGCGGTCAGTCGGGTGGCCTGCCTGACTACGGCAACGATCCTCAGGGCGGTGGCGGCTTCGGCGGTGGCTCTGGCGGCTCAGGAGGGAACTTCGGCGGTAGCGGCGGCGGTGGTTACGGCGGCGGTTCCAGTGGCGGTGGCTTTGGAGGTCCTTCCGGCGGTGGTGCGGGCCCGATGGACGACGAAATTCCGTTTTAAGTCATGTTGTTTGCGGGGGTGATCCGATCGGGTTGCTCCCGTTTTCTTTGGATTACCCGCCTACATTCGGGTCGTATGGCGTTCGTGGGTCGTCCACGCCGTCATAATATTCTTTCGCGGTCCCAAGACCGCAATGATAGACAGCTTCTTCCGCACGGGTGTCTCCTCCTGTGATAGGAGCGCCGTTATGATGTGCAAGCTCATGGATAAGCGTTGCCAGTACCATCCACCTTCCCATGTTGAATGCGCGATCGCCGACGGCAATTTCTCCCGTCGGAGTATGAATTTCCCCGTGCAGGGGAGAAATTGTCGGACCGTAATTTACCCAGATGCTGCTGTCGCCGATCATGTTGGTCAACGTTCTTCGGCCCGGAAGGGACCTGAAATAGGCATCGCAGCCGGGATTGTTCTTGACCATCCTGAAGAGCTTGTTTCGAGCCCATTTCAGTTTGCTGTATTGAGACGAATTGAAACTGGTGTATTTCGATATCGGCGACGCATGGTCTCCTATGTTGAACTGGAATGGCATCGCTCTCATCGATCTCCGTCGGTTGGGTCTTCCTGCCAAGAATAGTGAAAACCGACATTGATTACCGTGACGGAGGTCACGAAGCGTCGCCTTGAGGCATTCCCTTCAGTGCATCGTGCAATAGGTGTTGGGGTGGTGCGCGATAAATTCGTCACAGTGATGTGAATTCACAATCTGTGTATGGGGGAAACTCTTAACCATATCAACAGGCCTGATATAGTATCAGTCTGTTCACCATGCGTGTCATTCGCCGGAATTGAGCGAGAATCGCCATTTTGAAACGGCAGAATGCGCGCTGAACATAATCGCTCGGGTATGTCTGCAATCCCGGCGGTCTCTTCCTAGGCAGGGGAATTAAACGTCCGGTTCGAAAAAGGGCGCGGTGCCGGAAACGACACTAGTTAATAAATTTTCGGGTTTAGATGATGCGAGCAAACATGACGGAACGCGAAATGCCGAAGAGCGGCGACGAGGGAGCATTGATGAAACGCTCCAGGGCAGTACTGGGAAATTCAATCAAGGCCGGCCTTATGGTCACGGTGCTTGCATCCGGTTTTTCCGCGATGACATACGAACCGGCATCAGCCCAAGGTCTGTTCCAACGGCTTTTCAATCCGGAGAACCATCGCAAGCAGCGAGAGCGGGAACGTCAGGATCAGCTTCGTGAGCAGGCGGCCAAGGTCAAGGTGTCCGCGCCGCGGTATCTGAATTATTCGCCTGATACCTTGAAGAAAGTGTCGCTCACGCCGCTCTCCGAAGTGAAGCCGGCTGAGATTGAGCCTGCGGACGCGGAAGCTACAAATCGGCAACAGGAAGCTGAGACCGTTGTCGTGGACAGTGAGACGACCAGCCAGGAGCCTGTCGTCTTGAGCGAATTCGACAAAGCTCGGCCTGCGCTGAAGGGCATGTCGGTGATGGCATTGCCTGAAATCGGCGACGCTCTCATAGCCTATTACGGGGAACATTCGCAGTTTGTCTGGATTGAAGATGGCAAGGTAAGCTCCAAGGCAAAAAGCATGCGCAATGCGCTTGCTCGGGCAGACAAGTTCGCGTTGAATCCGCAAGATTACTTCGTTTCATTGCCGGAGACAGACGGGCTCGATGAAGCGGCTCGCAATGAAGCCCTGATGCGCTTCGAAATGAAATTGAGCGCGGCGGCGCTTTCCTATGTACTTGATGCAACGCGCGGCCGCGTCGATCCGAACCGAATCTCCCAGTACCACGACTTGCCCCGCCACAAGGTCGATCTTGCGGCCGCTTTGGCTGAGTTCACGTCTAGCTCGGATATGGGCGGGAAACTTGAAGCCCACCAGCCACAGAACGAGCACTTCAAGAAGCTGACTGGGGAACTGGCTCGCTTGAAAGCGGAAGACGAGGAAGCGGACCAGATCGTTATCGCACCGGGAACCTTCCTGAAGGCGGGAAAATCCAGTCCCGAAATGAAAAACATTGTGGCTGCGGTGCAGAAGAACGGTTCCGATGAATTAAGGGCCGCACATGCGGAAACGCTCGCTGCCTATGATGGCGCAGAGCTTTATTCTCCGGAGCTCGTCGATCTGGTCAAAACCTTTCAGAAGGAAGCCAAGCTGACACCGGATGGAATTGTCGGCAAGAACACCATCAAGGCTATGGTCGGTGAAACCAATGCGGCCAAGATCGCCAAAGTCGAACTTGCGATGGAGCGGAGCCGCTGGATCCCTGAGGAGCTTGGTGACCGGAAGGTGTTCATCAACCAGGCGGCCTTTACAGCGACCTATACCTCTCCGGGTGAAGTGCCGCTGTCCATGCGGGTTGTCGTCGGCAAGAAGTCCAATCAGACAAATTTCTTCTACGACAAGATCGAAATCGTCGAATACAACCCATATTGGGGGGTGCCGTATTCGATCATCGTCAATGAGATGCTTCCCAAGCTGGCGCAAGACCCGAGCTATCTCGATCGCGCAGGCTATGAGGTCACCACACCAGGAGGGCGTCAGATCTCCTCCACGGCAGTCGACTGGTACGCAGTGGCTTCCAAGCAGCAGTCGATCAATGTCCGTCAGTATCCAGGCAGGTCGAATGCGTTGGGCGAAGTGAAGATACTGTTCCCCAACAAGCATCACATCTACATGCATGACACGCCAGCCAAGAGCCTCTTCAAAAAGGACATGCGTGCCTACAGTCACGGCTGCATCCGGCTGCATGATCCGAAGGCAATGGCGGCTGCCGTGCTTGGGAAGTCCAAGGATTATGTCACGTCCAGAATTTCGGAAGGCCGGAACGAGCAGGAGAAGGTGGCCGGAGACATCCCGGTTTACGTGTCCTATTTCACGGCCTGGCCGGAGATGGACGGCAGCATTGCCTATTATTCCGATGTGTATGACCGGGACCGCTATCTCCTGAAAGCGCTCGAAAAGACGGAGGCTGCACGCGCAAAGGCCAGAGCCTCTTGAGTGGAAAGCTGGTTCAAAAGAACGCCGGGAATAGTTTCCCGGCGTTCTTTTTGTGTTGTCAGGATTGCCCGGAAAGGCATTCGACGAGCGAGTCTGCAAGTCCCTCAATCAGTTGCGGATAGAGATCGGCTCCATTGGCAAGTTCGGTGCCGAGCGGATCCAGAGTGCCCTTGCGCGCGTCGCTCCCTTCAAGAACAACATTGACCAGTTTTGCGTCGAATTGCGGTTCCTGGAAAACGCAGGTCACGTTCAGTTCCTTGATCTGGTTCTGAACTTCGGCAACACGGTCTGCGCTGGAAAGCGCTTCCGGCGACAGCGTTATGGCGCCACTGGCCTCAAAATCGAAATGGTGCTCAAAGTGATGGTAGGCGTCGTGGAACACGACAAATTTCTTGCCCGCCACAGGCTCTAGCTTTGAAGAGATCGATTGTTCAAGCTTCTCGATCCGGGTTTCAAAGTTCGCGGCGTTTTTCTGGTAGGTTTCCGCATTGTCCGGATCAAGCTGGGACAACGTGTCGGCCATTACATGCGCAATTGCAATTCCATTGTCCGGATTGAGCCAGAAATGAGCGTCATTTGCGCCTTCATGAGCATGTTCATCTGAGTGATCGCCATCCGCGTGTTCCGCGTGATCGCCTTTTTCGTCTCCATGGTCGTGGTCATCATGATCAGCATGCTCATGTTCTTCATGGTCCCCATGCTTTTCAGTATGTTCGTCATGTTCGTGATCATGGTCGTCGTGCTTCTCGGCGTGCTCGTCATGATCATCGTGACCGTTGTGATCATCGGCGGAAACATGATCTTCGTGATCACCATGATCGTGAGCGTCGAAATTCGCACCTTCTCGAATTGCAAGATGCTGAATACCTGCTGCGTCCATCAGCTCAACGGTCGTGGCGTCTCCGGCCATGGACCCGATCGGCTTTTCAAGTGACGGTGCGAGTTCGGGGCCGATCCAGAAAACTGCATCAGCGCCCTGTAGCAAAAAGGCTTGAGAAGGTTTGAGAGCAAATCCGTGGGGGGAGGACGCTCCGTCAATGAGGATATGCGGTGTTCCGACGCCCTCCATGACAGCGGATGCAATGGAATGCAGAGGTTTGATCGTCGTTACCACTGAAGGTGAGGCGGCAATGGCCGGTGTCACTGCAAGGGAAAGGACAAAGGTGCCGGTCAGCGCAGTAGAGAAGGCAAGGCCATGAGCTCGACGAGTGAAGGAACTGGAACGGGAGGGAACTGTCATTCGAGATATTTCCGCACTGATGTAATGTTGTAACGCGTTACTCTATAACGTTTGTCTAAATGGTGCGCAAGGAAGGAATGGAGAGTTTGTCCTGACCAATGCCACCTGAGAGCTTGGTTTGCTGATGTGCCGAGGCTAAGCTCACCAAAAAAGACGGATCAATTGCTTCATGTCCTTTCGCGCAGATGCGACCGTAAACCGGTTGCTGGAACCATACCCACCCAAGGCAGCCCAGCTGATCGTGACAATCTACGGCGATATCGTGGAACCTCGGGGCGGGGTCCTTTGGATGGGGGATCTCATTGGACTTTGTGCCGGATTTGGCGTGAACGAGTCCCTGGTCCGGACAGCGGTCTCCCGTCTTGTCTCAAAAGGGCAGCTTGAAGGGCAAAGGGAAGGGCGACGCAGCTTTTACGCCCTGACCACGCCTGCGCGTGAGGAATATCATCTTGCCGCTGATCTGTTCTTCGGTGCTCCTGACGAGGATTGTGACTGGATTTTTTCCTATTGCCCGCGTGTGGCCGACCAGTCGGAATTGAAAAAGCAGGGCTTTGTCTCGCTTGGCGGTCATGTGTTTGCGGGTGCCGAGCGGCCTGGGCGTACGTATCCCGGCGTCGCTTTCAGGTCTCGGGCAGTAACGCCGGAAAGTGACGAGCTCAAACAGCTGGTTAACAGCTCTTTTGAGCTTGCTCCTCTGGCTGCCGAGTATCGCGGATTTCTACAGAAGTTTGAGCCACTTGCGGAAGAGATTCAGTTGGTGAATGCGGGGCAATCCGCTTTGCTGTTTCGTATCGCGCTTGTTCATGCTTACCGCCACATCCGGCTGCGAGACCCGCGATTGCCGAAGTCCGTCCTGCCCCAGGATTGGCCCGGTTTCGCGGCGAGGCATCTGTTTGCGGAACTCTACATCGCCTTGTCGAAACTGGCAGATACTCACATTGGCCAAAGCTTCCTGAACCAGGCGGGGCCCTTGCCTGCACGTCCGCAATCCGTTGTCGAACGATTGAGTTCACTGGCCGCATAAAGTCATTTGGGCTGCTTCAATTGCACGGAAATCCGGGATGCAATTTCAAGCATCACAAGAATGTATAAAAATACACTTTTTCTGTGATGCTTTGTGCGTTATCTTCCCATTGAGTTCAACATGACGGGGAGGAGGCGTCATGTATGCCCAGATGGTGAAAACCGATTCCAAGAAAGTGCGCGACATTTCCGAAATGTCCGACGAGGAGCGCGCATTTCAGGAGCGTATTGATTGCGGCGAAAAGATAGAACCGACCGACTGGATGCCTGAAGGCTACAGAAAGACCCTGATCCGGCAGATCGGTCAGCACGCCCACTCGGAAATCGTTGGGCAGCTGCCGGAGGGGAACTGGATTACCAGGGCACCGACTTTGGAGCGCAAGGCAATCCTTCTGGCCAAGGTTCAGGACGAGGCCGGACACGGTCTCTACCTCTACTGCGCCGCCGAAACACTGGGTGTTAGCCGTGACGAGCTTATCGAGCTGCTTCACGCCGGCAAGATGAAATATTCTTCCATCTTCAACTATCCGACGCTTACCTGGGCAGACATCGGGGCGGTCGGGTGGTTGGTGGACGGTGCCGCCATCATGAATCAGGTGCCGCTGCAAAGAACGTCCTTCGGACCTTATTCCCGCGCGATGATCCGCATCTGCAAGGAAGAAAGCTTTCATCAGCGGCAGGGCTACGACATCATGATGAAGATGGCGAACGGTACGCCCGCTCAACGCCACATGGCTCAAGATGCGCTCAATCGCTTCTGGTATCCCTCTTTGATGATGTTCGGGCCTTCGGACAAGGACTCCGTTCACTCCGCCCAGTCGATGGCTTGGAAGATCAAGATCAACACCAATGATGAGTTGCGGCAGAAATTTGTCGACCAGACTGTGCCGCAGGCGGAATATCTTGGTCTGAAAGTGCCCGACGAAAACCTTAAGTGGAATGAGAAAAAGGGTGGCTACGATTTCTCGGAGCCTGACTGGACCGAGTTCTTCGAAGTGCTGAAAGGCAATGGTCCATGTAATCGGGAGCGCATGGAAGCGCGCGTGAAAGCGTGGGACGACGGTGCCTGGGTCAGGGACGCGCTGATGGCGCATGCAGACAAAAGGGAAGCTGCCAGATCGGCAGCAGAATAGCACTGTCGGAAATATGTTTTGCGAACAACCGAATTGAAACGAACTTGGGCGGTGTGCGCTCAATGACGTGTCTGACTTTTACGCGGAGGATGAAATGAAAAAAGAGTGGCCTTTGTGGGAGGTATTTATCCGCGGGCAACATGGCCTGAACCACAGACACGTCGGGTCGCTTCATGCTCCAGATGCTGAAATGGCGATCAAGAACGCCCGCGATGTTTATACCCGCCGCCGTGAAGGCGTTTCCATTTGGGTGGTTCCATCGGCACAGATCACAGCATCGGATCCAGGCTCGAAGGATGCGTTGTTCGAGCCGTCGGCGGACAAGATCTATCGGCACCCGAGCTTCTACGACATTCCCGATGAAGTTGGGAAAATGTGATGACCGGCAAAAACGATATTGTCGCAAGCGATTTATTGTTCGAGTGGCTCCTGAGAAGAGGAGACACCGCTCTCATTCTCGGTCACCGCGTGTCCGAGTGGTGCGGTCATTCTCCTGTTCTTGAGGAGGATATCGCACTCGCTAATGTCGCTCTCGACTTAATCGGGCAGGCGCGACTGTGGCTTTCGTACGCGGGTGAAGTGGAAGGAAAAGGTCGCGGCGAGAACGAATTGGCGTTTTTGCGCGATGCCTGGGACTTCCGCAACTATCTTCTTGCCGAGCAACCGAATGGTGACTTCGGAAAAACCCTGATGCGTCAATTTCTTATTGATGCACACCAGGTATTGCTTCTGGAGGCCCTGGAGCGTTCTGCAGACGAGCGTGTCGCGGAAATCGCCGCGAAAGCCGGTAAAGAAGTTGCCTATCATCTGGATCGTTCGGCCGACCTTGTCATTCGCCTCGGAGATGGCACACCGGAGAGCCGGAAACGAATGCAGGCGTCTCTCGATACGCTTTGGCCCTATGCCGGTGAGATGTTTGTCGGCGATCGGGTCGATGAAGCACTCTCTGATGTCGGAATAGCCCCGGCACCTGAGAGCTTGCGGTCGCAGTGGCAGGAAGCGGTAGAGAACGTGATGGCTCAGGCGACGCTGGACTTGCCGCAGACAGAATTCGCGCATTCCGGTGGTACGGCCGGTCGCCACAGCGAGCATCTTGGGCATTTGCTGGCCGAAATGCAGTTCTTGCAGCGGGCCTATCCTGGGGCAACCTGGTAAGCACATGCAGGTTTCAACGGACACTGTTTGGAAATGGTTGGCTGAAGTGCCGGACCCTGAAATCCCGGTGCTGTCATTGATCGACCTGGGCGTAATCCGGGGGGTTGAATGGCAGGGGGACACGCTGGTCGTCACCGTAACCCCGACTTATACCGGTTGCCCGGCCACCGGGATCATAAATCTCGACATAGAAACCAAGCTGCGGTCCTGCGGAATTGAGAACCTGCGTTTGGAGCAAAAGCTTAGTCCGCCTTGGACGACCGACTGGTTAAGCCAGGCGGGTCGGGAAAAACTGCGCCAATACGGAATTGCACCACCGGTTCGCGATACGGAAACAGAAAGCGTTTCAGGGCGGCTAGCCCGTCTGGGCAAGGGGAGCGGCCTCGTTGTCGCTTGCCCACGTTGTAGCTCTGAAAACACGGAAAAGGTCAGTCAATTCGGTTCCACACCCTGCAAGGCTGCCTATCGGTGCAAGGCGTGTCTGGAGCCGTTCGATTACTTCAAATGTCACTGACGGGCATTTGGAAGGGAAAAGGGAGGAGTAGATGTCAAGGTTCCATGCCCTGACTGTCACGGAGGTCGCACCCGACACCAGGGACTCTGTTGTCGTGACATTGAAACCGCAGCCGGAAGAAACGGAGCTGTTCCGCTTCACGCAAGGACAATATCTCACGTTCCGTCGCGATTTCGATGGGCATGAGGTTCGGCGGTGCTATTCCATTTGTGCCGGGACCGAGGATGGAGATCTCAAGGTCGGCATCAAGCGCGTTGATGGTGGCGCTTTCTCCTGTTGGGCCAATGAAAACCTGAAGCCGGGGGACACGGTCGAGGCGATGCCTCCGGTCGGCAGCTTCAATGCGCCGATAGAACCTGAAAGTGCCCGATTTTATGTCGGGTTTGCGGGCGGGTCGGGCATCACGCCTATTCTTTCCATCTTGAAAACCGTATTGGCGCGCGAGCCTCAGTCCAGCTTCACTTTGGTCTATGCCAACCGGCAGGTTTCCTCGATCATGTTCCGGGAAGAACTTGAGGATCTGAAAAACCGGTTTATCGGCCGGCTGCAGATCATTCACATCCTGAAGAGCGATGCGCAGGATACGGAATTGTTTTCCGGTCGCGTGGACGCTGAAAAGCTTGATGAGCTTCTGGAGACACTGATTGACCCGGAGGATATCGACCTGGCTTTCCTGTGTGGTCCTCACGGTATGATGGAAACTGTTCAAGATAGCCTGGCAAGGCACAATGTTGAGCCGGGTAAGATCAAACATGAACTCTTCAAGTCGGATCAGCCGGGAAGATTGCCTGCGAAGGATCGGCCGCGAGTGGCCGGTGACAAGGACAAGGAGGCAGACCTCAAACTGACGATTGATGGTACGACACGCGATATTCATATGGAAGCAGGCGAGACCATACTGGAGGCCGCGCATCGGCACAGCATAGATGCGCCGTATTCCTGTTGCGCCGGGGTCTGCTCGACTTGCCGAGGCAAACTGCTCGAGGGTGAAGTTGAAATGGCAGCGAACCACGCGCTCGAAGATGATGAAATCCGGGACGGCTACATATTGACCTGCCAATCCAGGCCAATTTCCAAGCGACTCGTGCTGACCTACGACGCCTGAAATCGTCAACCACACTCCATTGAGGCCTGAGTACAATCAGGCCAAATCGAAAATCTGGAATCAATTCAATGACCGTAGTTCCGCAAAAGTTCCGCGTTCTGGAGAGCTATCTTGCCGGCAGTTGGCGAAAAGGGCACGGTGAAGGTGCGGACCTTCTGGATGCAGCCACAGGCTCGCCGGTTGCGCGGATTGACGCCACCGGCCTGGATCTTGGTGAGGCGCTCGCCTATGGACGTGACAAGGGCGGCGATGCATTACGCAAGATGACCTATCACGAACGCGCACTTATGCTGAAAACGCTCGCGCAGTCGCTGATGGAGAATAAAGAAATCTTCTATCAGGAGAGTTTTGCGACAGGAGCCACCCGCAAGGACAGTTGGATAGATATTGAGGGCGGCATCGGAACGCTGTTCGCCTTTTCCTCAAAAGCACGGCGGGAAATGCCCAACACCCGGGTGTTTGTCGAAGGGGCGGTTGAGCCTCTATCCAGGGATAACACCTTCTCGGGCCAGCATATTCTGTCACCACTCCAGGGAACTGCAGTTCATATTAATGCGTTCAACTTTCCCTGTTGGGGCATGTTGGAAAAGATCGCACCGGCGTTGATCGCTGGTATGCCTTGCCTGGTCAAACCGGCCAGTCAAACGGCCTATCTGACAGAACTGGTGGTCCGGCATATTCTGGAAACCGGCATATTGCCTGAAGGTTCGCTGCAACTTCTTTGCGGGTCTGCCGGTGACCTGATCGACCACGTCGGTGGTCAGGATGTGGTGACTTTCACAGGTTCGGCAGCAACTGGACAAATGCTCCGTGGACATCCGGCGGTTGTGCAGAACTCGGTCCGCTTCTCAATGGAGGCCGACAGCCTGAATGCAGCCGTTCTGGGGCCTGATGCATCTCCGGGTGAGCCGGAATTCGATCTGTTCATCCGGGAAGTCGCACGAGAAATGACCGCCAAGGCCGGGCAGAAGTGTACCGCGATCCGCCGGGTAATTGTTCCAAAAAATCAGGTGGATGCAGTCGCAGACGCTCTCGGTAAACGATTGTCCCGTCAGGTGGTTGGAGATCCAAGGCAGGAAGATGTCACCATGGGGCCATTGGCTTCGCTGGGACAGCGTGACGAGGTGCACGCAAGGATCGCGGAACTCAAAGAGGACGCTGAAATCATTTCTGCATCTTCAGACAAGGTCTTGGAAAATGGCGCATTTGAAGCACCCGTCCTTCTGCATTGCGCCGCGCCGTTGACGTCAGAAAAAGTACACTCGGTCGAAGCATTTGGCCCGGTCGCCACGGTCATGCCATATGATGACATTGGTGAAGCGGTCGAACTGACGCACAAGGGAAAGGGATCCCTCGTCGCATCAGTCTTCACGAACGATCCCGTTGTTGCCGAAGAGATGGTTTTGGGAATGGCGCCGTTCCATGGGCGTTTGATGATCGGCAACCGGCAAAGTGCCAAAACGTCCACCGGGCATGGATCTCCATTGCCGATGCTCGTTCACGGCGGTCCGGGGCGGGCAGGAGGCGGCGAGGAGTTGGGTGGTCTGCGTTCCATCAAGCATTACATGCAACGAACCGCTGTGCAGGGCACACCGCAAATGCTTGGAGCCGTTACGGGACGCTGGGTGGCCGATGCCGAAGGAAAAGCCGGTGAACGTCATCCGTTCCGCAAATCATTGGCAGATCTCAGGATTGGTGATCAGCTGACGACGAAATCCAGGACAGTGTCGCTAGAAGACATTGAGCATTTTGCCGAGTTCACCGGTGACACGTTCTACGCTCATATGGATGAGGCCGCGGCAAAAAGAAATCCGTTCTTCGAAGGGCGAGTGGCACACGGATATCTGATCGTGTCATTTGCTGCGGGGCTGTTTGTCGACCCGGACGAGGGGCCGGTGCTCGCCAATTACGGCGTAGACAACCTACGCTTCATGACCCCGGTCAATGCCGGTGACAGCTTGAAGGTTCAGCTCACTGCCAAGGAAGTTTCTCCAAGGATTACGGCAGATTATGGAGAAGTTCGCTGGGATTGCCTGGTCACCAACCAGAATGATGAACCGGTCGCTCAGTATGATGTACTGACCCTCGTCGCCAAGGAATGGCCTCAACACGGTTGAGGCTTCGGTCCGAAAGTCAGGTCTTCCCCAGTGATCCGGGGAGGACCTGAAAAGCGTGTGCCTTAGTCTTTCATGCGATTGTCGACGACCCGCTTGGCCTTGCCGGCCGATCGTTCAACATGACCTGGTTCGGTCACATCGATGACCGCTGAAATTCCGACGACACTTTTGATGTGATGTGCAAGTTCCTTTGCAGATGCCTTGCGCGCGTCGATCGTCGATGATCCTGGCAGAGCCTCGACGTGAACGGTCATGACATCCAACCGGTTGGATTTTGACAGTTCGATCTGGAAGTGAGGCGAGAGGCCATCGCATTTCAGGATCTGTTCTTCCACTTGCGTCGGGAACACGTTGACGCCTCGCAGGATGATCATGTCGTCGGAGCGGCCGGTGATTTTTTCCATGCGTCGCATGGATCGGGCAGTACCGGGCAGCAGCCGGGTCAGGTCTCGCGTCCGATAACGGATCATGGGCAACCCTTCCTTGGTCAGGGTCGTGAAGACCAGCTCACCGATTTCGCCGTCGGGAAGGACTTCTCCCG
Source organism: Roseibium sp. SCP14 (assembly GCF_040329475.1). Taxonomy (NCBI): domain Bacteria; kingdom Pseudomonadati; phylum Pseudomonadota; class Alphaproteobacteria; order Hyphomicrobiales; family Stappiaceae; genus Roseibium; species Roseibium sp. SCP14. Next base: position 692,371 of record NZ_JBDZYH010000003.1, on the reverse strand, counting down.
TCTCCGGGTCGATGATTTCCGGGTAGAAGTGATCTTCCCAGATATGCAGGCCATCCTTTGTTTCTACGCATTCATTGGCAACGCCCGGGCCAAGAATTTCCGAAAGCCCGTAAATATCTACCGCGTGCATGTCGAACGCTTCCTCGATCTCCAGCCGCATGGAGTTGGTCCACGGTTCCGCGCCGAAAATGCCTGTTGCGAGACTGGTTTCGCGCGGGTCGATGCCCTGACGGCGGAATTCATCGAGAATGGAAAGAAGATAAGAGGGCGTCACCATGATGATGCGCGGTTTGAAGTCCTGAATGAGCGTGACCTGGCGCTCGGTCATTCCCCCGGAAACGGGCACAACGGTGCAACCCATTTTCTCTGCGCCGTAATGGGCACCAAGGCCTCCGGTGAAAAGTCCATACCCATAGGCAATGTGGATGATATCGCCCGGACGGCCACCCGATGCCCGGATCGACCGGGCAACAAGATGCGCCCACATGTCGATGTCCCTGGCCGTATATCCGACCACGGTCGGCTTTCCGGTCGTGCCCGATGAAGCATGAACCCGGACGATCTTGTCTCGCGGAACCGCGAACAGACCGAATGGGTAGTGATCTCTCAAGTCGCTCTTGGTTGTGAACGGGAATTTCGATAGATCCGCCAGAGACTTGAGATCGCCCGGATGAACGCCTTTTTCGTCAAACTTGGCTCTGAAAAAAGGAACGTTTTCATAAGCGTGATTGAGCGACCATTTCAGGCGCTCAAGTTGCAGGGATGAAATTTCGTCGCGCGACGCGGTTTCAATCGGTTCCAGGTCACCTGGATGCGGTGCCAGATCTTCCATTGTGTCCTCCCAGGAAACGCTCTGCCGAACGTTTCACTCACTCTGGCAGAATTGTGCCTTTGGTTGTTCTCGAATTGCCGCGAAACTCGGCGATTACTTTTCCGTCCTGATTTTTGACTGTTACGTCGTAAAGCCCCGATCGTCCCTGACGAGACCGCTCCTGGGCTGTGGCCGTCAGCATGTCTCCCAGTTGTGCCGGCGCCAGAAACGTCACGGAGCAATGCTGGGCAACCGTGACTTGATTGTATGTATTGCAGGCGAATGCGAAGGCGCTGTCCGCGAGTGTGAAAATGTATCCGCCGTGACAGATGCCGTGTCCGTTGGTCATGGTATCAACCACGGCCATGGTGATGATGGAGCGGCCGGATTCCACGAGATCCAGTCGCATTCCAAGTTTCTGCGACGCGGTATCCTGCGACCACATACGCTGCGCGCAAGCGTTGGCGAGTTCGTTCGGTGTCATGAAGTACCCCGTGCTGCCGTCAGGAACCGGTAAATCGGGCAAGGCGTTTTTCCAGAAAAGCGGTAACGCCTTCCCGGTAGTCATCTGTTTTTCCGGCTTGCCGCTGTGCATCGCGCTCGGCATCCAGATGCTCATCAAGTGACTGATCAGAGGCTTTCTGAATGAGCTGTTTCGTCAGAGCCAGACCGGTTGTCGGTCCGCCGGCCATCTTCATCGCCAGAGACATCGCTTCATTTTGCAACTCGTCATCCGGAACAGATTTCCATATCAGTCCCCAATCAGAGGCGGTGTTGGCATCAAGAGGTTCGGCAGTCATTGCAAGTGCCTTGGCACGCGCTTCTCCGATGAGCCGCGGAAGAAACCACGTGCCGCCGGAATCCGGAATGAGACCGATTCTGGAAAAAGCCTGAATGAACTTTGCCGACTGGGCTGCAAGCACTATGTCGCAGGCGAGTGCGATATTCGCGCCTGCACCGGCGGCGACACCGTTCACCGCGCAAACCACAGGCATCTGAAGCGACCTGATCTGGCGAACCAGCGGATTGTAGAGAGTCTCCAGGGTGTTTCCGAGATCAGGAGCCTTTCCTCCCGAGCGCATATCCCTGTCTGACAGGTCCTGACCGGCGCAAAAGGCACGGCCTGCACCCGTCAGTAGAACAGCGCGAATCTCCAGATTGTTTTCTGCTTCCGAAAGTCGCTCGCGAAGCACATGGTGCATTGCCTCATTGAAGGCATTCAATTTGTCCGGCCGATTTAGCGTCAAACAAAGAACTCCGTCTCTGATTTCCGCCTTAACCGGAATTGTATCAGCCATGCATCCTCCCAAAGCATCACGTGATTTGGCTAATCGTCCAAATATCTGTGACATTAATGCACGTCACAACAGACGGGTCAAAGCCAGTTTGTCAAAAAAATTGGGTGGAAAAACGTTGGATCAGCCCGAGTGGCCTGGGCTGGGATTCTGAGCCGGTATCGCAGAAAGAAACAGTTCCCGGTGCGCCGGCTGATAGATTTCGACACCGCCCCTGCCACGCCTCTTGACCGAGTAGAGGGCAAAATCCGCAAATTTCAACAGGTCTTCCGGTGTGTTTGCGTTCTCTGGCAAGACTGCAATTCCGATGGAACAGTCGACAGGAATGGAGTTGCCGCAAGCCTGGATCGGTAGACTGAATTTGGCTTGAAAGTCTTCGGCAACTGAGACGAGTGCGATCCGGTCTCCGTTATAGGGAGTCAGGACGGCAAACTCATCGCCGCCGAGGCGCGCGCAGAATGCCTCGGAGTTGAAATGCTCTGCAATACGTACGCCTGCTGCTCGCACGACTTCATCTCCGGCCAGATGGCCAAAAGTGTCGTTGATGTATTTGAAGTAGTCGACGTCGATCAGCAGCAATGCGAGGCCGGATCCGGTGCCGAGGGCCTTTCCCGTCTGCTCCTTCAGTTCCGCATTGAAGTACTTTCGGTTTGCCAACCCCGACAAGCTGTCGAAATGCGCGGCAGTCCAAAGCTCACTTTCAATTTCATACTGCTCGGTAATGTCCTGTGCGATTCCCAGAAGTTCCTGGGTGCCATCTGCCGCCTTCTGAGCCTCACCCATGATCCTGAGGCGTCTTACAACACCGTCCTGCCGGGTCAAAAATACATCGAGCGATTGCCGAATCTGGGTTTCAACGAGGAGGTCCATATACTCAACGAGCTTCGCTCGCTCTTCTTCCGGATAGCTGTCCAATAGCACCGAAAGGCACGGTTCCTCGTCAATTGGTGCCCCGTACATTCGGTAAATCTGGTCTGACCATTCCAGTTTCTGAGTGTGAAGATTGGACTTCCAGGCACCTATTTGTGCGATGTCCTCCATTTGCTCCAGGAGCTTTTGCCGGGTTTCGGCCGCACGTTGCAATTCGCGGGCTTCCACGGCCGCTTCTGCAGCCAGGTGTACCGTCCTGTAATTTTGAACAAGTGCTACAACGGCTTCCGCCAGTCGCTCGAGCTGTTTGATCTGATCTTCAGTAAGACAACGAGCCACGACGTCAAGAACACAAAGGCTCCCGAGAGCAAGGTCTCCATCCAGTACCAGCGGGCAGCCGGCATAGAACCTGATCTTGGGAGCATTAACGACGAGGGCGCTACGACTAAACCTCGGGTCGGCAAGAGCGTCTTCTATGACAAGGGTCTGCTGATCCACAATAGTTTGTGCACAAAAGGCATCTTGTCGATGGACGGTTCCTAGTTCTGCGCCGGAGGAAGATTTTAGCCATTGCTCGTGCTCTTCCATGAAGGTGATTGCGGCAAATGGCGTGCCGCAGATCGTCCGCGCCAGGTCTGCGAGAGCGTCAAACCCCGGTTCTCTTTCCGTGTCGAGAATGCGCAGGTCCCTTAGAAACTGGAGCCTTCTTTTTTCATTCTCTGGGACAGGTAGACTCATACTTGCGCATTCATGGCTGTTTTGAAGCAGACCTTGAATTTTATCCCGATCGGTTTTTCGCAGGACAAAAAATGCAAGTTATGCTCAGTTTGTTTTATGACGGTTCTCCTGCGGTAGCGACTCAACAGAATCGAACCATTCAGCAGGAAAATACGCAGCGCCATAAAATCCAACCACCAACCAAAACGCTCTCCTTCCGGTTTTTCGACCTTTGGTTAAGTGTACGATTCAGCAGATGTTTACTTTAATTCCCCATAGGTAGTTGAGTAGTATTCGCCAGCGTCAGGGCATCATGTTTTCTCGCAAGTCTCCTTCCGACGACCAATCACTTGACATGCCTTTGGAGCTCGAAGAGGGGCCGCCGCCGGTCGCCTATCGCAGGGTTCTTCAAGTATTGTCCCTTGGCGCTGCAGCATTTCTTGGCTGGGCGGCGATCGGGCAGGTTCGCGAAGTCGCGAAAGCTGCTGGTGAAATTGCTCCTGCCGGCAAAGTTCAGACCGTTGGCCACCTTGAAGGTGGCATCGTTGCTGAAGTTTTGGTCCAGGAAGGTCAATTGGTTGAAGAGGGGACGCCGCTCGTCCGTCTACAGGAAACAGCAACGTCAAGTGATCTGGAACGGGTGAGGACACGCCTGCAATTCCTTGCACGGGAGGAGCAGAGACTGGCAGTTGATCCCAACAACGTTGACCCGAAAAACCTGCGTCTGGGCTCTGATCTGAAGTTCAGCGAGGCTCAATTGGCCGCGCATGAGGCGCAGCGGAAAGCCTTGGCTCAGGAGCAGCAGGCCCTGAAGGCGCGGATCAGCGAAAAGGAAGCTGAACTGGCAAGCATCGTGGAACGGATTGGGCTGCAGGAAACGCAAATTGAAATCGAGCAGGAAAAGTTTTCCATACAACAGACGCTGTTCGATCAAGGATACACATCCAGAAGACGCTTTCTGGATGCCAAGTCTTCCCTTCAGATAGCTCAAAGCGGACTGAGTGAACTTGTCGGTCAAAAGGGGCGCGCCGAGGCTCAGCTGACCGAAGCAAAAGCGAGCCTGGAACGGTCAATTGCAGTTGCTGAGGAAGAAATTGCCGAAGAGCGCAGCCGGGTTGTTCAGGAGCGTAGTGAACTGGCTTTTGAGGCCGAAAAACAACGTGATCGATTTGATCGTCTGTTCGTCCGGGCACCCGCAAGCGGACACATCAAAGCTCTCTATCTCAAGGGTCCTGGAAGTGTGCTTGCACCCGGCGATGTTGTTGCAGAAATAGTTCCCAGCGACAGCGATCTTGTCGCTGACGTTCGCATCTCGCCGCGCGATATCGGCCATGTCGAAATTGGTGACCAGGCCGAAATCGCAATCACCACATTCGACCCGAACATTCAGGGTACTCTGAAGGGGGAGGTCTCGGTCATCTCGGCATCCAGCTTCCGGGACGAATATGGAAACTACTTTTTCAAGGCGACCATACCCCTGACCTCAAATCAGATAGGCCGTGGAAGCCAGGCAGAAACGATCTCTCCCGGAATGGTGGTAGATGCAAAAATCGTGACCGGATCGAAATCTGTTCTGCAATACATGCTGAAACCCGTCACCCGGGCGATCGGAGATCCGTTGAGCGAGCGCTAATTTTCCGGAAATACCAGCAGCAACGAGAAGACATGCAAAGGCCCCGCCGTCGCCGGAGGGGCCTTTTTCAGTTTCCGCTGTCCGGTGACATCAGCTACCAGCGAATTTCCTCGATCTGGGCGAAATCAATCTTGCTTCCGTCCGCAAATTCGATGGTCCCATAGGCATCATCCGTCAGCTCAAGACGACCATTTTCGCTATCGGTGTTGGTGATAGATCCTTCGGTAATAGTTACGGTCCAGTCAGTGCCGTAGTCACCAGCTGCTGTGACACCCGGTCCTCCGCCAAGGTCGATGACGTCTGTCCACGCAGAACCGGTGCCGCCGGTTATGCTGTCGTTGCCATCGCCCAGCCCGTACATGAACAGGTCGGAACCATCACCGCCGACAAGGTTGTCAGCGTCGGCGCCACCTACAATGACATCATCTCCGGCACCGCCGACGATCACATCCTGACCACCTTCACCGAACAGAAGGTCTCGGCCACCATTGCCGGAAATCACATCAGAGCCGGCAATCGAACCACCTTCGATGCGGTCACTAAAATCACCGGTCGAGATGTTGTCGCTGCCGCCGACGCCATCCACCGAGTAGGACTGACCCGAACCGCTGAATGTTCCGCTCCCGGTGCCACCGGTGAACTGATAGTCGTAGTCGCCGGTGACATCGATGTTGAAGGTTTCCGATGATTCGGAACCGTCAGCGGATTTTGCTGTTACTGTCAGGTCGATTGAGTTTTCGACCTGGCTATCGAAGAAGGCGTGATCCGCAACGGTGACCACGCCATCCGCATCGATCTCGAACCGGTCATCACTCAACTGATAAGTGACCACATCTCCGTCCGGATCACTTGCGGAGGCTGTGATGCCGACCTGAGTCCCAGCTCCATCCGTTTCATGAATGGTGTTCGCAGACGAATTGCTGTCAGAGACAGGGCCAACAGCAGCCGCAGCCTCTATCAACTCATCCGCGGCCTTGTCACCATCCGCAAAGCTGAAGGTTTCAACGTTTGAAACCGTATCACTGCCATCCGGGCTGTCGGTACGCGTGTCGGTTATAGTGTAGCTGCCATCATCGTTTTCGGTGATGTCGTAGTCTGCCCAGTTGCCGGAATACAGCGCTATATCGGAGCCCGAACCGCCGTCAAGCGTGTCATTGCCGGTGCCGCCGAACAGATTGTCGTTTCCTTCGCCTCCCTTCAGCGTGTCATCGCCGTCACCGGTCCAGATGACATCGTTCCCGGTTCCGCCATCCACCGTCATGTCTGTGGTGTAGGTGTGGGTGTCGCTGGTCATGTCCAACAGATCGTTCCCAGCTCCCAGCTCGACAGTCTCTATGCTGTCGAGACGAGGTCCTGAAGCGTCCGTATGCCGGCTGGTGAAACTGTCATCCAGGAAAATTGCGTCTGCCTGATCGGTTCCTACCAGCGTGTCGTTTCCTTCACCGCCTTGGAAAACGTCCGAATTGCGGGTTTTTCCGCTTAAGGAAACGAGGTCACCGGTTTCGGTGTTCCGCGCTGCGTAACCACTCCAGGTCGTTTCTCCCGACATTTTGAGAGTGTCGTTGCCAGCTCCTCCCTGCAACAGGTCAGCACCTCCGGAGCCGGCAATCGTGTCATCGCCGTCACCACCTACGAGATGATCCGAACCGGCCCCCCCGTCGAGGCTGCTGCCATCATCATGACCGGTGATCGTGTCATTGCCGGAGCCGCCAGTGATGGATAACTCCGCCGTCCCGATATCCGTGAAACTGATCCCACCATCCGAGAGTTGAAGATCTTCTGCAACGTCGGAAACTGCAATCGAGAAGGTCTGACTTGAAGTGGAGCCATCCGTCGATGTGGCGGTGATCGTCAGGTCAACCGTGCTTTCAGTCTCGAAATCGAAGCTGGCACCAGGGGCAACGGTAACGACACCATCAGCATCGACACTGAACCGGTCGTCGGACAGGGCGTAGGAAACAGAATCGGAGGCATTTCCATCTTCTGCGAAGGCTGTGATGCCAACCGATGAGCCCTCGGCGACGTTCTCTGCGATTGTATTTGCCGACCCGTCGGTGTCGGTTACGTCACCCACGTCTTGTGGAAACAAGTCGTCCACGCTCAGATCGCCATCCGAAAACCTAAGAGATTCTACATCATAGACCTTGTCGGTTCCATCCGGCGACCCAGCTCGAGTATCGGCAATCGTCAGCGAACCGTCGGCGTTTTGCGTTATGTCGTAATCGGCAAAGTTTCCGGAAAAGACGGCAGTATCGGCTCCGGAACCACCGTGCAGAGCGTCACTTCCGGAACCGCCTTCCAGCGTGTCATCGCCGTCACCGCCGTAAAGCGTGTCGTTGCCGGTGCCGCCGCGGATCGTGTCGTCCTGGTCCGTGCCGGTGATGGTGTCGTTGCCACCTTCGCCGTCGATTGCATCGATATCGGTGAGGGTGGTGCCGGAGAAGTCGAGGGTGTTGTTCTGCCAGTTGCCGTGGACCTCGACATTGTCGTGACCATTGCCGCTGATCTCTTCGACAGCGCCTGCTGCGAAGTTGTCGGCGAGGCCGATTTCGACATCGTCTTCGGTCGCGATTATGCGGTCCGTTCCGGCTCCGCCGTCAAAGGTGTCGTCGCCGTGGTCCTTGCCGACCTCGAACGTGTCGTCGCCATCGGCTCCATGGAGCGTGTCGTTGCCGGTGCCGCCGCGGATCGTGTCGTCCTGATCGGTGCCGATGATGGTGTCGTTGCCACCTTCGCCGTCGATTGCATTGATATCGGTGAGGGTGGTGCCGGAGAAGTCGAGGGTGTTGTTCTGCCAGTTGCCATGGACCTCGACATTGCCGTGACCGTTGCCGCTGATTTCCTCGACAGCGCCTGTGGTGAAGTTACCGGCCAGGCCAATCTCGACATCATCTTCGGTCGCGATTATGCGGTCGGTTCCGGCGCCGCCATCATAGGTGTCGTCACCGTGATCCTTACCGACCTCGAACGTGTCGTCACCGTCAGCACCATAGAGTGTATCGTTGCCGGTGCCGCCGCGGATCGTGTCGTCCTGGTCCGTGCCAATGATGGTGTCGTTGCCACCTTCGCCGTCGATTGCATCGATATCGGTGAGGGTGGTTCCCGAGAAGTCGAGGGTGTTGTTCTGCCAGTTGCCATGGACCTCGACATTGTCATGTCCGTTGCCGCTGATCTCTTCGACAGCGCCTGCGGTGAAGTTACCGGCCAGGCCAATCTCGACATCATCTTCGGTCGCGATTATGCGGTCGGTTCCGGCTCCGCCATCAAAAGTATCGTCGCCGTGGCCCTTGCCGACCTCAAACGTGTCGTCACCGTCAGCACCATAGAGTATATCGTTGCCGGTGCCGCCGCGGATCGTGTCGTCCTGATCCGTACCGATGATGGTGTCGTTGCCACCTTCGCCGTCGATTGCATCGATATCGGTGAGGGTGGTGCCGGAGAAGTCGAGGGTGTTGTTCTGCCAGTTGCCATGGACCTCGGCATTGTCATGTCCGTTGCCGCTGATTTCCTCGACAGCGCCTGCTGCGAAGTTGCCGGCGAGGCCGATTTCGACATCATCTTCGGTCGCGATTATGCGGTCGGTTCCGGCGCCGCCATCATAGGTGTCGTCGCCATGGCCCTTGCCGACCTTGAACGTGTCGTCTCCGCCACCGCCCTGGATATTGTCGTTTCCAGCGCCTCCGGTAATGATATCGATTCCGTCGCCACCATAAATCGTGTCGTTGCCGGAACCACCGTCGATCATGCTGCCGTCGTCATGTGCCGTTATCGTGTCTGAAGTGTAATTGCCAGTGATGGACGTCTCTGCAACGCCTTCATCTACGAATGTCGTCGTGCCGGATGGCAGGCGATATACTTCTGACACGTCGGCAACGTCGATCTCAAAGCTCTCGCTTGATTGCGAGCCATCGGAGGATGACGCGGTAACAGTCAGCGATATCGACGGTTCACTTTCAAAGTCAAACTTTGCGCCAGAAGCTACGGTGATGCGGCCGTCTGCTTCCACCTGGAAGCGTGGATCTGAAACCGAGTAGGTAACCGTATCGGATGCATTGCCGTCTTCCGCATGCACCGTAATGCCGACAGCTGTACCTTCGGTCGCGTCTTCTGCGATCGAGTTAGCCGCATTGTCCGTATCGGAGACGTCGCTGACCTCTTTTTCGGAAAAGTCAGCTACCGAGATGACAAATTCTTCGGAGTAACTATGACCACCTTCATCTGTCGTCGTGATTGTTACTTCGATGTCGCCGGCATTTTCCTCATCCAGACTTACCGAGTCCTTCAACTTCAAAACCGCGTTGCCGTCACCATCGGTCACAATCTCGAAGCGTGGATCCGAAACCATATAGGTGTGACTGTCAGTTGCATCGGCATCGGTGGTGGTTACGGTTCCGACCACCGCGCCCGGGACACCTTCACTGATGGTCAGCGGAACTTCTGTCAGCGACACGTTGTCCAGCAGGGCGCCGTAACTGTCGTTGTCTTCGCTCGTTTCGCGTATTTCCAGTACATCGCTGCCACCTGTGCCAACAACCTGGAAATCAAACGTCGACCAGTCACCGGTTTCTGGATCGAAAGTAGATACAAGTTCGCCGTTCCAATACACCTCTACAGTGCTCGTGGCTGAACTGGTGCGCGCTTTTGCGTCCATGGAAAGGTCGTAAACACGCCCGACGGTCGTTTCCACCGTCTGCGAGATTGAGTTTACGCCATGATCGGAATCGAGCTCGATATGTTGGTCACCTTCAGTGGCATTCACACCACCGTAACTGTCCCAGACTTCGACAGGGCCTTCAGAAGACCAGGCGCCGGAAGGATCCGATCCTGCATGCGTCCAAGAGCCATGAGCAACGTCAAAAGCTTCAAAACTTCCGTTTTGAATGAGGTTGCCGGTCTGGCCGTGGATTTGAATATCAGTCGGAGCATTGTCGCTGACATCTGACACCTGAATGGTAAAGGTCTCTTCAGAGGTAGAACCATCAATGGATGTTGCCGAGATCGTCAGGTCGATGCTGTTTTCGGTTTCCGCATCAAAGCTCGCACCTGCTGCAACCGTTACTGTCCCATCATCGGCAATTTCAAAGCGGTCGTCAGATACGGAGTAGGTGACGCTGTCGGATATATCAGGGTCCGTCGCATGCGCGGTTATGCCGACCTGCGTTCCTGCGGACGCGTTTTCTGCAATCGTGTTGGCCGACCCATCCGTATCTGTGACAGCGGAGACATCATATTCATCAATGTCTGACACGGAGATTGTAAAAGTCGTCTCTGACGTCGAGCCATCGGTGGATGTAGCAGTAACGGTCAGGTCGATGCTGTTTTCGGTTTCCGCATCAAAGCTCGCACCCGATGCAACCGTTACGGTCCCGTCATCTGCAATTGTGAAACGATCATCGGAAACAGAGTAGGAGACGGTGTCTGAAACATCTGCGTCGGACGCATGTGCCGTGATGCCGATTTGAGCACCGGCGGCGGCGTTCTCTTCAATTGAGTTTGCTGCGCTATTCGTATCAATGACTTCAGACGTGGCATCTTCGTTCACATCTGAAATCTTGAGATCAAATTGCTGGGTCGTTTCAGACCCATCTGACGATGTCGCAGTAACAGTAAGCGAGACGCTGCCTTCCGTCTCAGCGTCAAAAATTGCGTCTTCCGCAATCGTCACGACACCGTTGGCATCTATATCAAAACGGGGATCGTCAATGGAATATGTAACTGTATCAGACACATCGCGATCTTCTGCCAATACAGAAATACCGGTTGAGGATCCTCCGGGAACGTTTTCCGGGATCTGACCGCCACTTGTATCAGTGGTCGCAACCAGAGAAACATCGTACTCATCAACATCACGGATCTTGATGGTGAAACTTTCGGTTTCTGTTGCACCGTCGGACGCCGTCGCAAGTACAACTATCTCGTGGCTGCCCGCTGTCTCCGCGTCCAGCTCGCCTGCAACGGTTACAATGCCGGTGTCCGGGTCGATCGCAAACAGTCCGCCGGCATCATTGACCAAGCTGTATTGAACCGACGATCCGGCAGCCACGTCTGCTGATGCCTGGATGCCGGTGACCGTTCCGGTTTCCGCGTTTTCCGAAACTGCGTTTTCTTGTGTATCGACATCAGTGACGCCGGAGAGGTTCGACGCGGTGGCTTCGACTTCAGTTTCAGGCAATGTTGCGTCGGTCTCTGGGCCGGACTGCGCATCGTTGCCGGACTGAGAGGTGTCTGATTGCAGGCCGGTTCCTTGACGGGACCCTTCAGTGGTGCCTGTAGTGTCTATCTGGTCCCTGAACCCAGTGATTGTCTGAGCGTGACTGGAACCGCCGCCAAAGACGGCTTCGTTCGTCGGATGGGCGCTTGTCTGAGGTTCGGAGGAAAGAGGTGAGGAGGGGGGGGCGGTAGAAAGATCGGTCGACACACTCGGTTCCAGCGCCGCCATCTCAATCGCCGGATCTGATTCCGCGCTTTGTTGCTCGGCCTCATAGTGCTGCGTTTCAGGCGGGCTGTCCGGGGTGTTCTGCTCATGGCGTAAATGCAAATTGGCATTCACCTGCTCGGCAGAATCGCCCATATCCTGATCAAGGTGATAATCATGCGCCTTGTCGAGGTGCCGGTCGCGAGCATCCAGGATACCTGACTGAAGATAGCTATCTGAGGTCAGCGTGGTTCTGCTTTCAGAACTTTCGCTGCCAGTCTGGGATTTGTTTTGCTGGTCCCGATTTTCTGTATCGTTTGCCATCCGGTCGCAAGTCCGCACAATTTCCGTTCATTGCACTCAACCCGTCCCGGCTTAATAAAGCGGAAAAACCGACAAAGATTCTGATGCTTAGGGTCGGGATATTTTTGAAATCGCCTCTTAAGGTAAACGGTTTTTAAACCCGAACCGTCGAGTTTGAATGAGCAAATTCACGACTCTGGCGCAAACATGTTGAAATCGGCGTTTTCATCATTCTTTTTACCCCGTTTGAGGGTGAGGCATTCCGTGACCGGAGGTTGGATCGCATCGCCTCGTCTGCCCCGGGATGTCGTTGTCGCCTCTGTCTTTGCCAATGTATTGGGTTTGGCAATGCCGCTTGCGATCCTGCAGGTCTATGACCGGGTGCTTCCGAATTCGTCTACCGACACATTGCTGGTCCTGATGGGCGGGGTGATCTGCGTTCTCGTTGCCGACGCCGCAATCAAGATTGCGCGTACAGCCGTGGTCGGACGGCTGGGTGCAGGCTTCAATCATCAGGCGCACAAGGAGCTGTTTCGGCGCGTTCTCGTTGCCAAGCCCGCACGGTTTGCCAAGACACCCGTATCCGTGCAGGTACATCAGCTAAGAGCCTTGCAGTCCGTGTCCGATCACTATGGCGATCAGGGTAGATTGCTGGCGATTGACCTGCCGGCCGGCGGGATTTACCTGGCCGTCCTGATCTTCATTGCCGGACCTCTCGCAATCGTGCCTGTGTGTTTGCTTGGGCTGTTTCTTCTGTTTGCAGTGAACCGCAACCGTTCTCTTCAGAAGGTGGTTGCGGATCGTGCGGATCAGGACGATCGCAAATCTGATTTCATCCTCGAGGTTTTGTCCGGCGCTAAAACCGTCAAGTCTCAGGCTATGGAAGCCTTGATCATGCGTCGCTTTGAAAGACTGCAGCGGGTGACGGCCAAACTCAGCGCGAAATATATGCGATTGTCTGGCCAAGCCCGGGACGCCTCTTCAATGTTCGGAACACTGACGACGGTTTTCGTCGTTTTGTTCGGGGCGCTGATGGTCATCAACGGCAATTTCAGCATTGGTGGTGTCGCAGCCAGCACGTTGCTGTCGGGGCAGTTCGTCCAGCCGTTTCTGCGTGCGATCAATCAGTTGACCGATATGCAGCGGTTGAAACACGACTACAGCCAGGTGCAAAACCTGTTTGAACTGCCCGAAATCGAAAAACGGGAAGACATGAACCTCGACGTCGACGGATCCATCGAGCTTGTTGATGTTTCCGCCGAAGTAGCGGAAGGCAAGCGACAGGTATTCTCCAACGTCAATTTCAAAATTGAACCGGGGCAGTTTATCGGATTTCAGGGTGTGGACGGGAGTGGCAAGTCCATCTTGATGAAACTGCTGACGGGAGAAATGTCGCCGAAATCCGGAAAGGTTTTGATTGGAGGTCAGATCTTTGACGGGCCGGCGAAGTACGCGCTCATGCGATCGATTGCCTATGTTGATGCTCAATCGGCGATCTTCAACGGCACGATACTAGAAAACATTACCATGTTCGGCGCGGTCTCCGACATCGCGCATGCCAGAATGGCCTCGAAACTGATCGGCCTTGAAAAAGAGATCCATCTGCTGCCGAAGGGATATGAGACCCAGATGGGCGCTGATCTTGGCGGCAAGGTTCCTGCCTCGACGCTGCAAAGGATCGGTATCGCCAGAGCTCTGGCGGGTGAGCCGAAGATCCTGATTCTGGATGAGGCAAACGCACAACTTGACCAGCAGGCGGACAGGGGGCTCATGGAGGCCTTGAAGCGTCTAAAAGGGCATTTGACGGTGGTCATTGTGAGTCACCGCCCGTCGATGCTGGCGCTTTCCGATCGGCAGTTTGAAATTCGTGACGGTCAGGTTCGTGGGACGGGGGGGCGAGGTCAGTGTGACCTGCCTCAGAAAATGGGAATACCGGCGTGAGCAAAGCCCTCTTTGACCTAGAAGATCTTCATTCCGTGGACAATCCGGTACATCGGCAATGGAACGACATCTCGGAAGGGTTGAACGCCGACACCCCTCAGGATTCGGCCTTCAAGAAACTCAAACTGGATGCGACCCCGGCAGAGAAATGTCTCATCCCGCTTCTTCGCGAAATGCGGTGGCAAGGGAATGATCGGCTCTTGTTCGAGGCTTTACCGCATTTCGATCGCATCGAAACGTTTCAGGAGTTGCGAACGGTCCTCAATCGGCTGCACGTTAAGACCACTTCGTTCCGCGGAAGCGCTGCCGAGTTTACGGAAGCGCAAATGCCGTGCCTTCGGGTGTCTGCCGGCGATGTTCAAGTATTGGTCAGCAGGACGGAATCAGGAGAATTCAGGGCATATTCCGGTCACGACGGCGAAGCCGTAATATTGTCCGCGAAGGAAGTCGCAAGGTCTGAAATCTATCTGGTCTTTGAGGAAAAAGAGGAAGAAAGCCAGGTTCGGAACAACCGGAGCTGGTCATCCGCTGCTTCCAAACAATTCCGTAGCAGCATTCTGTCAATTTTGGCGCTCGGCTTTGTTCTGAACGTTTTTGCTCTCGGCCCGCCATTGTTCATCATGGCCATCTACGACAAGGCAATGGGAGCGAAATCCATTGACGTATTGCTCACCATGGCGGTTGGAATTGCGATCATTCTGGTCTGCGAACTGGCACTGAGAAAGGCAAAGAACCGACTTCAATCTTATCTTGGCGGGCGTATTGACGCGATCGTCGGCAACAAGACCTTCGAACGTATTTTGCATTTGCCCTATTCAATGCTGTCGGAAGCTCCGATCGGTACCCAGGTCATGCGACTTCGATATTTCGACAGTGTGCGCGACATTTTTCAAAGCTCGCTGTTCAACGCGATCATAGACATTCCGTTTTCGCTGATCTTCATCACCGCGATTTTCCTGATCGGAGGACCCGTTGCGTTGCCTCCGCTGGCACTTCTTGTCGTCTATTCCCTGATTGCCGTCTATGTTCTGCCAAAGGTTCAGCGGGAAGTGGCCGCCGTCGGCGAGCAAAAATCCAAGCTCAACAGCTTCATGATCGAGACATTCCGCAATCAGCGAGCCTTGAGAAACCTCTCGGTCGAAGATATCTGGCTGGACCGGTTCTCAGCGCTCTCTGTTAACTTCAACAAGATGAACGTACACGCACGTCACCTGACACATGTTCTTCAGACGGTCTCGCAGACCTTGATGACAATATGCGGCGTGCTCGTCCTCGGCATTGGTGCCATGCAGGTCATGGGCGGAGAGATGAGCCTTGGCGCGCTGATCGCGACCATGGCACTGTCCTGGCGTGTTCTCAATCCGATGAATCAGGCATTCCTGAGCATTACGCAACTTGCTCAAAGCAGGACCGTCATCGATCAGATCAATAACCTGATGAAGGTTCCGCTTGAAAGAGAGCCTGGTCACCTGCCGCGCATTACCCGTGATATCCAGGGAGACTTGAAAATTTCCTCGCTGGTACTCCGCTATCCCGGATCGACCGAAGCTTCCCTGAAAGGTATCGAGTTAAGCGTCAAGGAAGGCGAAATGATTGCCATAACCGGACCGAGCGGTTCCGGAAAAACAGCCCTTTTTCAGGCAATGACAGGACTATTTCAGCCGCAGGTTGGTTCCATCTTGTTTGATGGCCTCGATGTTCGTCAATTGGATGCCGGCGAATGGAGATCGAAGATCGGTTACGCTCCGGACGATCTTGATTTCTTTTACGGTACGGTAAAGCAGAACCTTCTGTTGTCCGACCCGGGTGCCAGCGATGAACGTCTTTTTGAGACGACCACCCAACTTGGGCTTCTACCTTATCTTGAGG
Organism: Roseibium sp. SCP14; assembly: GCF_040329475.1. Classification (NCBI taxonomy): domain Bacteria; kingdom Pseudomonadati; phylum Pseudomonadota; class Alphaproteobacteria; order Hyphomicrobiales; family Stappiaceae; genus Roseibium; species Roseibium sp. SCP14. The sequence continues at coordinate 676,517 of NZ_JBDZYH010000003.1, read as the reverse complement.
AAAACTTCGAAGGACTTGAGACCAGGTTGAATGGTGAGGTTCTCAAGCAAATCCCCGACGACATGAAGCAGCGCATTGTTCTTGCCCGGGCGTTTATCAAGACGGTGCCTCTCTATCTGTTCGATAACCCTGGAACGCACCTCGACTTCGAAGGCGACAAGAAATTCATGGAAATGGTTCGCGCATTGCGCGGTAAGGCGACTATTCTCATCAACACGCAAAGACCAAGTCACATGAAGATGGCGGACCGTGTTGTCGTGCTGAACTCGGGGCAGATCGCCATGATGGGCCCGCCGGAAAAAGTGGTTCCGGCGTTGATGGGACAGGCAGCCAAGGCGAGCTGATACCTCACATTCCTACCGTGCGTGTCTTTTTTGTTCGTCGGCGAAAATCCAAAAAACTTTTTGGTGCACTGATCACGGAACCAGTGCACCAGGTTAACCATCAGGACCGGTCAGCCTTCCGGATATCGGCTATGGCTTCCTGAAAAGCCGGATTTGCCAAAATTGCCTCTGCATAGGCATGGCCAAGAACCTGACCGGATGAGACATCCATCGGATAATGGACACCGGCGATGACCCGGCCGTGGCCGATCCGGTTCGCAAGATCCATCAATTCGTCATTCTTTTCCGGAAAGACTTCCGCCAATAAACGGGCATAGACGATGGCACGAATTGAGTGTCCGCTTGGATAAGAGGCCACGGCACGCGCGTCTCCAACGGCTTCTACCGCGGCACTGATTTCAAACGGCCGGGGATAGTCGTAGATTGCCTTGACGGCATCATAATCGTTACGAACTTCATCAATGGCATTGTCTAGCAAAGCCCTCAGGGCAGGACCATCAACTTTGAAGATCTCATCGCCAACGATTGGGGCGAAGCGGTCAAGGTTGAGAGGCGTTTCCACGAAAAGAACCTGCTTGGGTGTCCGGGTTTCCTGAAGCCAGAGAACAGTGGACATTTCTTCGTGGAACTTTGGCGTTCCCAACGAGGGAGGTGGAGAAATCTTGTTTTGCGCTTCGATGCTTTCAGGTGGCAACAGCGGTGCCGATGGCGTCGATGCCAGTGAAGTTGCTGTCGAAGCTGCAAATATGATTGCCACGGCGGCAAGTGAGCCTGTCATTCTTCTCATTTCAATTTTCCTCCGCTTAGTCTAGTTCAAGTGCAGGTCAGATGTTTTACCTGTACTTAGAAGTGATGGTGCGGAGTTGTGGTTCAAATTAAGGATTGGTAACGCAGCGAAAAGAATAGGATTGAGCAATTTTGAGGATATTCTATCTTCCTGAAGGGTAAAGAGAATTTTAGTTGCAAACGAAGAATATATAAATGAAGATTATTCAATAGTATTAGTCTATTGGGTGCTGTAGAAAGAAATTCAATCGAGTAGCTTCCTGGGAAGATATACTAGGATTTTCAGAATATTTTTCTCTGATTGCTATAAGTCCAGTGCCCATTCATGACGGATTGAGTGTTGGCAAACTGTTTTGTCGCTGCTGACGCGACCTGTTTAAGCGGGTCTTTCTAAGATTGCGGATTGCCGTCACCAGTTTCTTCCAGCCGGTATTCGAGCTCGCTTGATCATCGGGAGCTATTTTTCTGTAGCGTTTTTTTCCCAACTCAATCAGTGCGGCTTCATAGTCCGTCCAATCCAACGCAGCATCCAGCTTGCTCAGCCGTGTGCGCCATTCATTTCCACTTTTATAGACTTCATGAAGATTGCGCCGACGAACTTGGCGTTTTAGTTCCTGATAGGCGTAGGCTTCTGAACCTTTGAAAGTCCTCCAGCGTTGTCTTGCTACGCCAGCCAGTTTGGGGCCTAGCCAACGGACGAGAAAAAACAGAATACCGATGACAATCAAGGCAGTGCTGGCGGTCGTGAGCAGTGATCGCAGGTTCAGATCCCTTGTCTCTGGTGCAGCTGCATCGGCACTTCCGATTACGGTCAGGTGTATGGACGAGACCTGGGCCGTTTCGATCTCCCCGGTCTTGAGGTTGTACCAGGACAGAGAATACGCGGGAGTTTCGTATTTTCCGGCGCTTTCAGCGACAATCGTGAACGCTTGCTCACGAGTTCCGGACAGCAGACCACGATCTTCCTTTTCCTCGATCACCGGTTCGTTCGGATAAAACGAAACTCCATCGTACTCTGCTGAGTTCGCGAGTGATGGAAGGACCATCGGCGGTGCGCCTGAGATTGTGGCTTTGGTGGTAACTTTCAACGAGGCACCGGGTTGAAGTGTGGTCGGGTCACCTTCAACCTGTCTGTCCAGCGTTATCTTGTTCGCGGCAAGAAACGGCACCAGGTCTTCTGCGCCGACCGGCAGAGTTCCGATAATCTCGAAGGGCTCGATAGCAACTTCGGTCTCGATCGGTTGGCGGGTTTCCGGATCCGCAAACACGACTTTGATCGTACCTCCCGGTATCTGAAAGCGCCCCGGAACAAGCGGGTAAAGCCTGTAAGAGCGTGTCACCCCGGACCATGTTTCTCCATCAATGGTTTCGCTCGTTGGCCCCGAGGCCCGTGAGGGCAGCCTGACCATGACGTTTGGAACTTCGATGTTCGGAAAGATCGGTGGCGTCGGCATCCAGGTAGGAACGAGCAGGGATATCCGATAGATCAGCGGCTGTCCCGGAATGGCCGCGTTCTCTTCAAGAGCCGTTTTCAATTTCGGTGTGACGGTTGCTTGAGCTTCTACCGGCTGCACAGCCGTAATTGACAACATCAGAGCAAATACGAGGCGGATCATTGTGATTGCTCCACAGCTTCCAGTGCAAACCTGATCCTGAGAAAATCACCGGTTCTTGTATCGACTGTCCGCATCCATTGTTCCGCGGATTCAGGTAACGTTTCGCCGGATTGTTGCTGCATGCTTTCTGTTCCGCGGGCGGATTCATTGTCGAAAACAACGTCGTCTGCGCCGATGCCTCGTTCTTCTCCGGTATCGGACTGTTCTCGTGTTGTTTCGAGATACTCAAGAATATAGCGCGTGAGTTCGAGATTGTTTCTGGCCGCCTTGTTGTCCGGGTCTCGTTCGACGGCCTTTTCGAAAGCGGCAATCGCCTGCCGGTAGGACCGCGACCTTATGAGCGCCATACCTTCACCCATGGCAGCTTCGAAACTTTCCTGAAAGGAATAGAGTTCCGCAGCTTCCTCGTAGTTGCCAAGGCGGTAGAGCGAGTAGGCCTTCCACATCGGATCTTCAAATAGATCGACGGAGCTTTGGTAGTCCCCGGCCTCAAATGCCAGGCGTCCCTGCTGGTCCGGTGTCAGGAACCAGTCCCGCCAACCCTCGGCACGCACCTGCGGCGTGGACAGGAGGCAACTTGAGGCAAACACAAGAACGACCCAGTTCATTGTCCAACCTCTGCGAAACCAGAAAAGCAATATCAGTGCTGCAGGCCAGGCGAAAACATAACCCTGATCACGCCATTTCAGTCGTTCGTCGCGGGTGAGCGCCGACTGATAGGCGGAAACGATGCTTCGCGACACCTGGACGACATCGCTTGAGTCAACCGTTACGCCAACAACAAGGGTCTGCGGCAAAGTCTCAATCGATGTGAGGTTGGTTTGATCCCTGCTGAACGTCCAGAAAATCAGGGAGGTACCCGTATCTTCGATGAATTTTTGAAACGCAGGGACATCTGCATCCGACAACCGGTCAAGCAGAAATATGATGGTGCCGGGTTCGCTTTGCGATTCAAGTATTTCTTGGGCCATTTGCAGCGCGTCTCGACCGGTTTCGCCGTCTTTGGGCATCACGTCCGGTTCCAACCCCTCAAGAAAGGGTTTCAGTACTTCCGGGTCTTCCGTCAACGGCACAACCTGATGAGGCGTGCCTGCATAGGCGACAAGTGCTGTCTTGGCGCCACTTCTTTCTTCGATAAGATCCAGGACCTTGTGTTTCGCACGCTCAAGGCGGCTCGGTGGGATATCCGTCTGCATCATCGACTTGGATACTTTGAGAACCACGACCAGTGGTGACGCATTGGCAAGAAGAGGGTTGGGAACACGGGACCACGTTGGGCCCGCAGCCCCTAGGGCCATGAGGACAAGTAAGATGCATACCCAATCAATGGGACGTAAGCGGTAGGCTTCATTTTTTCCCACCGTAAGGGCCTTGGCCAGGTGTGGAGCGATAACATTGGGAAGTTCGGCTTTCCTGGACAAGGTTCTGCGGATCAGCAGCCAAATGAGGAAGATGGCGGGAAGGGCGCTTAACCACCAGGGGCGGATGAAATGAAAGACAGATAGATCCGGAATATCCCAATTCATGCTGGCCTCCGCCGCTCACGAAAGATCAGAAGAACAAACAGCGTCGACCAGCCAAGGGCGACAGCCAGACCCAGGAAGTAATGGCTCAGTTGATCACGCGGGCGATAACTGGTTGTTTCAACTTCCCGCGGTTTCAACGCGTTAATCCGCGCATAGATGTCAGACAGCGACGCTTCATCAGCAGCAAAAAAATACTGGCCGTCGGCTGCAGCTGCGATGTCTTTGAGAGCCTGTTCGTCCAGCCGTTGTTCTCCCGAGCCGTCGGGGTCGCCGACACCGACCGTAATGATCTCAATACCCTCGCCAGCAGCGATGCCGGCGGCATTGACGGGGGACATACGGCTGCCCGTGTCTCCTCCATCGCTCAACAGAATTAGAAGTCGTTCTTCAGTCTGGCTTGCCTGAAATGTCTTGATCGAAAGCCCGATTGCGTCGCCGATGACTGTATGGGGGCCGGCCATGCCCACCTGCGTCTGCTCAAGGAGGGAACGAACAGAAACGAGATCTTCGGTGAACGGGGCCTGCACGAATGCCTTGGCGCCGAAAATTATTAGAGCAACACGGTCACCGTCGCGGGCACTGATGAAGTCGCCCACGACTTTCTTGACTGCATCAAGTCGTTGAACACGCCCGCCGTCGGATGACGCGAAATCGATTTGGTCCATCGAACCGGAAATATCGATTGCGAGCATGACATCTCGTGCCGCATTTTCCGTTACGATCGGTTCACCGATGCGTTCCGGTTGGGCCAAGGCTGTGACCAAAAGGCACCAAACCAATGCAGCCACAAGCTCCTGGGTTAGGGACCGTCTTGAAACGACCGAACCAGGTGCGGGATCTTTGCTCGCCGCTTCTGCCAATCTGCGAAAAAAAGGAAATCGCAAGGCAGACACCTGTTGCTTGTGAGCAGGAACAAGAAAATAGACCAATAATGGTAGTGGCAGCAGCAGAAATGCCAGTGGCTGACTGAACTCGATCACTTGAGGTCTCTCCGATGTGATTTGATCCAGTCCTTGACCAACGGCTTCAGGCCTTGAGAACCAGAACTTTCCCGGTAAGGCGCAGATGCCAACGCCTGACCAGCGCCGTTGGTGAATTCCTTGCCGCCGTAAGTCTTGTCCAAAAATTCCAGCCAGTCGCTGCCGTGAAGGGATGCCACCGAAGAACGCGGATAGGCCGTCAGAGCCGTGCGTCTGATCAGGTTGGAAAGAACAGACGGATCATCGGGGCTTCGTGTAAGTTCGCTCAGCGCTTGTTTGCGATATGCGTTGCTTTTCCTGTGTTTAACAAGTTGATTGCCAAGGGTGACGGTGAGGGCGATAAGGACCAGCAGGAGCCAGATCCAACCGGCGGTCTGCGGAAACATTGAGACTGGTTCGGGTTCAGGAACCGGTTCCAGCAAATCCAGCAGATCCACGAGATTGAGACCCTTCCATTCGTCTTTCATCGTGGCCCTCCACCGGGCTTCCGGCGCCCCGTCAATCTGCTCAACTGCAAAACCGTGTCTTCGCCTGCGTTCAACGGAAAGATGGGCACGCCAAACTTGCGGCTCCAGGACAGGACTTCCGTCAGTCGACCTTTTGTGAACTCTTCAAGGCGCCGATAGGTTTCCCCGGCAGTGGTATCAACTTCCACCTGCAGTTCGCCGTCGGAAACAACAAGTGTCGTGCCTTCCGGGACTTCGTCTGAAATCGGATCTGTGACCGGACACAGTATTAGATCGTTGTGCCGTGCCAGGTTGGCCACCAGCTTTTCAGTTGTTTCATCAAGCCCGTCGAAATCACTGATGACGACAACCAGATGGTCACGTTTTGCCAGGCGGGCGACAGCAGCAAGAGGAAGGTTTAAAAGCATAGGAGCCTCGACGACAGGTGCATCCGCCCTCAGAAGGTTGTTCGCGCGCGTCAGTGCCGTCAGAAAACGCTCCATGGCGACTTTGCTGCGTTTGGGCCTAATCTCGCAGAGAATTTCGTCTCCGAAGACGATGCCACCAAGCCGGTCTCCATGGTCCAGAATTCGATAGGCCGCAAGTGCTGCTGCTTCTGCAGCAGTTACGGATTTCATGTTGTGTCTGGTTCCAAAGAACATGGACATCCGCTGGTCAACAACCAGCAGGGCTGGCTTGTCCCGTTCTTCGCTGTAGACCCGCACATGAGGTTCACCGGTTCGTGCGGTGACTTTCCAATCGATTGTTCTTGGGTCATCGCCGGCAAGATATCCGCGGAGCTCTTCAAAATTCAGCCCGCGCCCTCGCAATCGAGAAGCATGGCGTCCGTTGAGGACACTGTTCGCAGGTTGTCGTGGCAGAAACGTCAAGCTTCTGACCCGGTTTTCCATTGACCTCAAATGGTTGAGGTCAACTTGTATCCGGACATCCTGTTGTCCTTCATCCAACTGATAACTTGGGTGAAGGCCTGCTCTGAGACGTGCGTTGCGGTCGCGCATTCTTTTCTCCTCACGGCAAAGCGACCTGAGTGACGATTTCATCGACCACCTTATCCGGTGAAATTCCGTCTCCATCTGCTTCAAAGCTTAAGGTGAGGCGATGACGAAAAACGTCATTGGCGATTGCCTGAACATCCATCGGGTCGACATAGTCGCGGCCGGCCAGCCAGGCGTGCGTGCGGCTGCATTTGTCGAGAGCTATCGATGCGCGCGGGCTTGCGCCCACTTCTATCCAGCGCCTCAGATCTTCTGAGTACAGTTCCGGCGTTCTTGTGGCATAGACAAGGTCCGCCATGTATCGCTCGATCGGTTCTGAGACATGAATGTCGGCTATTTCACACCTTGCCGAGAAGACCGTTTCCTGAGTAACTCGCGCCGAATTGTTGTTCTCTTCACCCTCGTTCAAGTCGCTTTTTTGTTCAGCCGGACGAAGCGCGGAACCCTCTTCTCCACGCACAAGGCGAATGACCTGAACTTCGTCCTCCACCGGGGGATAACTGATAAGCACATGCATCAGAAATCGATCCATCTGTGCTTCCGGCAGCGGGTAGGTTCCTTCCTGTTCCACAGGGTTCTGGGTCGCCATGACCATGAACAGAGGTTCCATCTTGTGCGTCGTGCCAGACACCGTCACCTGGCGTTCTTCCATGGCCTCGAGCAGGGCCGCCTGTACCTTCGCCGGTGCCCGATTGATCTCGTCCGCCAGTACGATATTGGCAAATATGGGGCCTGGTTCGAAACGGAAGGTCCCGCTACCACCTGACTGGTGGTAGACGTCCGTTCCCGTAACGTCTGAAGGCAGCAGGTCAGGGGTGAATTGGATACGGCTGAAGTCAGCCTGAAGGTTATTTGCCAGCGCCTTGATCGCACGTGTTTTGGCTAACCCGGGCAAACCCTCAACCAGAAGATTGCCGTTTGCCAGAAGCCCTATGATCAATCGATCTATGACGTCTTCCTGACCGATGATTGATTGCTGCATGCGCAGCTTGAGATCCTTTATCCTTGGAAGCACATCTGACATTGAAAACAAATCCCACGAAAGCAATAGAAACGCGTCAGGCCGCCAATCGGCCTGAGTATCGGTCGGTTAGTTTGTCGATCCGGACCAGATCCGGCCCCAGTCCCTGGCCATGTCGATGAGTATCCATCCTCGGCCGGGACCTTCGTCCAGTCCTCGCTGCAGCTTGCCGACATGGCTGTCGCGATCATAGGCCCATTCACGTTGCTCGTCGGTGTGGTGAATTAGGACTCCCAGGCGAGGACCATCGCCAGATGTCGCCCATTCAAGCATCTGAAAGTCGCCGTCTGAATTGCCGCCAACGAAGATAGGCAATCGTCCGACCCTGCTGTCAATCGCCACCGGTTTGCCAGCCTTGTCGTCAATGAAGGCGATACCCGGATCCTTCAAGATTGTCGGTTCGCCATTCAGGACTTCATATCTTGTATTGCCGGTGCTGCCGATGACCTGTTCCGGGGGAATGCCATAGGCTTCTTCAGCAAACGCCCGCATGAAGTGAAGCCCGCCGCCTGACACGATGTAAGTAGTGAAACCGTTGTCCCGAAGATGACGCAACAATTCGAGCATCGGCTGGTAGGTCATGTCCGTATATGCCATCTGCTTTGTGGGGTGCCTGGCCGTTCCCAACCAATCGGCAACGTCTTTCTGAAATTCGTCAACCGAAAGCCCGGAGTGCGAGACCATGACGATTTCGAGCAAGCCTTCTTCACCGCTCTCGGCGACTTTCTCAAGGTCTCCGGCCGCCGCGGCCTTGAGGACATCGCTCGTCAGGATCGAGGGGTCTGCTGCTGCTTTTTCCTTAAGACGGTCCAGGGCGTAAAGCAACTGAAAATAAACGGGTTTTTCGGCCCAGAGCGTCCCGTCATTGTCAAATACTGCGATCCTTTCAGCCGGGGTCACATAATCTTCGGATTTCGGGTCGGTAACCGCGTCGACAAATGCAAGTATCCGAGCTTTTGCCTCACCTGCGTTCCATGAGGGCAGGGAGTCGGAGAACGCGGCACCGGTTGATAGCACCAGAACAACAATCAAAGAAATTAAACGCATTTGCTCCTCCCGCAGTCGTCTGCGCTGAACAGCTTGCCAAATGACAATAGCGGCGGACCGTAGCCCGCCGCAGCTAACAGGAATGTCTGTTTCTTATTGTGCGCCGCCTGGGTCGGATAGTTTCTCCATCACTTGATCAAGCGAGAAACTTGCCGCCTTTTGGCGAGGCGGAAACTCCTGGAAGGTTTCAAGGAAGTTTCCGACATATTGCTGCGCAGGCACCAGGAGATATGCCCTGTCCAGCAGCCAGTCGTAATAGGTGTTGGAGGTTCTATAGGACCGTTCGTAGGGGTCACGGCGCAAATTGAAGACAAGCGGAATACGCAAAGGAGTGAATGGCTCAATCCAGGCACGCAGCGTCTGGTAAGCTTTCTGCTCAAGGAACACCAGTTTCCAGTCGTTCCAACGCAATGCGGTCAAGTCGCCATCATCGGAGAAATAGAAGATTTCCGCCCGTGGGCCTTTTTCCTCTTCACCGAGCAGGAACGGCAGAAAGTTATAGCCATCCAGGTGAACCTTGTACTCGCGGCCAATTGCCTGAACGCCGCCATCCTTCAATTGATCCTTGATGTCGGGGACACCAGCCGCAGCCAGATAAGTAGGCAGCCAGTCCATGTGATGCATGATGTCATTGGACACGGCACCAGCTTCGATCTTGCCGGGCCAGCGAACCATCGACGGTACACGCCATCCGCCTTCCCAGTTGGTGTTTTTCTCGCCGAAGAAGGGTGTCGAAGCTGCGTCGGGCCAGGTGTTGTAGTGCGGACCGTTATCGGTCGAGTAATGCACAATCGTGTTGTCGGCGATGCCGAGTTCATCGAGGACATTCAGCAACTGTCCGACATGCATGTCATGTTCAACCATACCGTCCGAATATTCATCCTGACCGGAAATGCCGTCCAGTTCGTCCTTCACATGGGTCCGGAAATGCATCCGCGTTCCGTTCCACCAGACATAAAATGGTTTGCCCTGATCGTGAGCCCGTTTGATGAAGTCGATTGCGGCGACAACTGTCTCGTCGTCAACTGTTTCCATCCGCTTCTTTGTCAGTGGGCCTGTATCCTCAATGGTTCCATCAGCTGCAGATTTGATGACACCACGCGGGCCGTACGCTTCACGGAACGTTCTACCGTCGGCCAGCACCATATCGCCGGGGTAGTCTTCGTTTTCAGGCTCTTCTTCGGCATTCAAGTGATAGAGATTGCCGAAAAATTCATCGAAACCATGGTTTGTCGGGAGATGTTCGTCCTTGTCGCCCAGGTGATTTTTACCGAATTGTCCGGTCACATAACCTTGCGCCTTGAGGAGGCCTGCAATCGTTGGATCTTCTTCCTGCATGCCGAGCTCAGCTCCCGGCAATCCGACTTTTGAGAGGCCCGTGCGATATACGCTCTGTCCCATGATGTAGGAGGATCGCCCTGCCGTGCACGACTGCTCACCGTAATAGTCGGTGAACATCATGCCTTCCTTGGCAACCCGATCAATATTGGGTGTTTTGTAGCCCATGAGGCCAAACGTGTAGGCAGAAATATTGGACTGGCCAATATCGTCTCCCCAGATGACCAGTATGTTCGGCTTGTCAGCATCTTGCGCCAGAACCGGCGCAACCTCCGAAAGGGCAAACACCCCAACGGCGCAAATGGCCAGTTTCGTGGCCAACAAATTTATTCGAAATTGCATGGCTCAATCCTTCCCATGTGCATTGGTGTCGAATTGGAAAAAATGAAATGCACCAATGCCTTGGTTGTCGGCAAATCAATCAGAGGCTGAAACTGCCGTAACGTCAATATTGAAGATCAAATTTAATCTTTTCCCATTACCTCTATCCAGGGTTTTGCTTGGTGGCGGATACGTGTTTCATGGTGGAAACGCCCCTTCGCGACACATTGCGAAGGAGCGTTGCATCAGGCGAGATTGCGGAGACTGCCGATAAGCTCACCCGCCGTTCGAGTTCGCGAGCGCGGGCTGCGCAAAATTGTTTGCCGGTTTTGTCAGGTCTTGAGCGCCCGTTCCAGGCATCAGTTCAAATCCCAGATCGAATTGATCGAGAGTTGAGGCCAGTTGACCGATCACTTTAGTGTCCCCTTCGGACTTCACAGTGCCTTCCGCGATGAGATCAACGAGCTTCTGCTCGCCCGTCATGACAGATTCCAGGTCAGCCCTGTTTATGGCAAGGCTCAAATCAGCCTCGTCAGCTTTGTGACCGACGATGTGTGTCAGTGTTGCGTTGCTCATTTCGATTACGATTTTCTCGTCACGATCAGCAATATCGAGATTGATCGTGAACTCCATGCCAGCCGCTTTTGCGCTATTCACGCGGATTCCCAGAAAATCCAACCACATAGAAACCGGCATGGCCTTGATGGTGTCCGGGCCGGTCGTCTCGATCGTCGCACCTTCCGGAATACCATTGCGTAGTTCATAGGCTGCGCCGAGGAACGAATTGCGCACCGACGGGCTTTCCTTCTGATATCCGATTTGCTCGAAGGCATCTGCGAGCAGGTCCTTTGCATCCTGGTTCTGCGGTTCGGCGTAGACCAGCTTGTTCAGGATCTCGGTGGCGGCGAAATACTCGCCGTTTCCGATGAGTTCCTGACCTTTTGCAAGAATGGGTTGGGCTCCACCCATCATTTCGACATAGAGCGGAGCACTGTCTTCCGGTGAAAGAGGCGTCAGTGTTGTCGGATTGGCGTCCCAGTAGCCCAGATAGCGGTTGATGACGGCACGACTGTTATGTTCAACCGAACCATGGTAGCTGCGCGCCGCCCACTGGTTTTGCAGGCTTTCCGGTACGTCATAGACGTTATGAACCTGATTGATGGTCACCCCTTTGTTGGCAAGGTTCAGAACACCGTTGTTCAGGTTGGCATAAGTGTCACGCTGAGCACGCATGACCTCCTGAATGCGGTCATTGCCGAACCGAGGCCAGGAATGTGACGCGAACATCAGTTCCGCATCCTGGCCGAACTCATAAAGAGCATCGTTTATGTGTTTCGACCAACTCAATGCGTCCCGAACAAGAGCGCCGCGCAACGTATAGATGTTGTGGATCGTGCCAGTGATGTTTTCAGCCGCCCAGAAGGCCTTGAGGTCCGGGAAATAGGTGTTCATTTCAGCAGGTGCCTCAGTCCCCGGCGTGTTCTGGAAGATCATTCGCACACCGTCGATTGTGATCTCCTCGTAGTCTTCAGACACGTATTTCGTCGGTTCGATCAAACCGGTCGTGCCGGCGGAGATATTCTTGCCGATGGATTGATCCACGTGCCCATAGGGACTGCGCGGCAGCAGCACGCCATACTGGAAGAACAGACGGCGGTTCATGACATTGCCGGCATAGACGTTTTCTGAAACGGCGTGTTCCATGAAGCCTTCCGGAGCGATGACCTCAACACCATTGGCAACGTCTTCGTCTGTAATGACACCCCTGACGCCGCCATAGTGGTCGGCGTGCGAATGCGAATAGACAACGGCCTTGACCGGCAATTCGCCAACCGTATCGTTCAGCAACTTCAGCGCGGCAGCTGCCGTTTCCTTGGACGCAAGGGGATCAAAGATGATCCATCCGCTATCGCCCCGAATGAAGGAAATGTTGGACAGGTCAAACCCGCGCACCTGGTAGATCTTGCCTTCAAGAATTTCGTAGAGGCCATAGTTCATGTTCAGGATGGCCTGGCGCTGCAGCGAAGGATGGATTGAATCGAAATCCTTGCCCTCAAGGAGATACTCATAGCTGCCGATGTCCCACGCAACCGTGCCGTTCTCGGTCTTGATCTGCTTGTAATCCGGGGTTGCGATGAGACCCTTCCGGCTTTCCTCGAAGTCCCTTTCATCTTCGAAGGGGAGGGCGTTGCGCATTTCTCCCTGAAATTCGACAGTGAATTCAGATGGCAACTTTCCTTTGGCGTCAAAATGTTCCTGTGCGGCCCCTGTACCCGCAGTCAGAGTTAAAAGTGCAGTTGTAAGAACAAGGGCATTGCGGCGTACCATGTTGGAACGACTCCTATAAATTTGAATAACAACAAGCGCCAAGGTGTGCGGTCGAACCAGCAAAGTGGTTGGGTCCGCAACGCGACTGAGTTGGAAAAATCAAAGAAGGATGGCCTCCTCGAAACCTCGGCGCTCGCCTGAAAGCTGAGATGCGTGGTCATCGTATGCACCACTCGAGGAACGTGAAGTACGAACATGTTGCTACATGGGCGAGTGAACGTGTTACAAAGGGATGTTTTTTGAAAAAAATTCTGATTTGTTAGGAATTTATCCGTGCCAGCTGAAACCGGACCGACAACGTCGGAGCACTCGATACGTATGCAATTGCAGCGTATGCTGAATCACCCGGAGTTCCCAGCGACACCTCAGCGCAAAGCGTTCTTGACCTATGTTGTTGAGGAAACGCTGGCAGGACGGGCCGACCAGATCAAGGGTGTGGCGATTGCCATGTCGGTCTTTGGTCGAGACGACACTTTCGACCAGCAAACCGATCCGATTGTTCGACTCGAAGCGCGCAGACTTCGCAGAGATATCGATAGCTACTATGCCGGACCGGGTCGCGATGAACCGATCCGGATTTCAATCCCCAAAGGAACCTATGTTCCCCGCTTTGAAGAGATTACCGATGGCTCTGAAGCCGAGCCTGAAAAACCTGCTGAGAAACGGTCAGGATTACCGAGTTCAGTTCGGCGGTGGCAATTGGCGCTGAGTGTGGCTGCAGTTGCGGTCTGTGCGGTGTTAATCGGCGTTTTCGCCCTGTTGCCGGAGTACGAGCTTATCGGATCAGATAACGAGGACTTACCCAAAGGGCCGGTTATTGCCGTGTTGCCATTTACACCTTTGGGGGAGGGGCCCGATTATGTTGCAGATGGCATAACACAGCAATTGACCACGGAACTGGTGCGCTTTCGAGACCTATGGGTGTTACCGTTGGGGAGTGTCGCACGCTTTCGGCATGGCAAATCCGATCTCAGTGAATTGAGATCTGAATTCGGTGCCGATTATGTTCTAGAGGGAAGCGTCTCAGCCGCAGTCGGTACCTTGAATATAACTGCCCGTCTGGTGGACCTGGAAACAGACCGATACATTTGGGTTCATAGTTACGACACCGTCAGCAGTCCGAAGGAAATATATGAAGCCCAGAACCTGATCACCCGGGAAGTAATCGGTAATCTGGCGGGAAAATACGGCATCCTTGCCAAGGAAGCTATGAATGAAGCCGCGCGCCGCCCGCCCGAAACCCGAAGTGCTTATGATTGCGTACTGGAATACTACAGTTATCAAATCACGATAAACCTTGAACGTCATGGCGAGGTAAAGACCTGCGTTGAAAGAGCTATCGCGCTGGAACCAGACTATGCGGAAGCCTGGGCCGTGCTGTCGAACCTCCATTTGCAGCAGATCCGTTTTGCACTGGGAGGCAACAGGCAGGAGCTCTTCGCGCATGCGGAAGAGGCAGCTCGCCGTGCTGTTGAACTGGATCCGCATTCTGCCTCCGCGCATCTCATGCAGGCAAATGTGCGGTTTGTGGCCGGTGACCTAGAAGGCTTTCGAAAATCAGGTGGTAAAGCCACATCCTTGAACCCTAACGACAATGCAATTCTCGCGCATTTTGCCCTGAGACTTGCACTCAGCGGATCCTGGCAAGAGGGGCTTGCGATCATGGACAGGGCTATTGCGCTCAATCCCGTCCATCCGCACTGGTATCATTTTCCATGGGTTTTCTACCACTACGAACGACAGGAGTATCGCGAGGCGCTTTCCACGCTCGACAAGATCAAGATGCCTGACTTTTTCTGGACGCATCTTTGGCGGACTGTGCTGAACGCGGAGTTGGGAAATGACGCTTCCGCTCAAGAAGCGTTAGCGGAACTGATTGCGCAACAGCCGGAATTGGAAACTGATATTCACGACATGCTTTCTGTCTGGCTGTTGAATGAGAATTTCAAGGAAAGACTGGTCTTGAGTTTGGAGAAAGCGGGGCTGAAGAACAAAGAGATATCCGAAGAAAGTAGTCTATAGCATTGGATTGAAGACTGAAAAATAGAACTTCTATCGCGGCGATGGATCTTTGTTGTTGAGTTCAACTGCGCCAATCTGGCCCATGTAAATCCATTCAAGAACAATCTATATGATGCCTATGCGTAGCTTGCTGATTGCATTTCTGATCACAATTTTTGCTGGGGTCCACACGGCCGCTGCTTTGAGTGCCGGGCAAGCAGACGTTTCAGGAATCACTTCCCAACAACAACTCGACACTATGGTGATTGACACCGTCGAGATGGGAATGGCGCACCACACCCAATGTTGTAGCGATGCAGACACCTCGGGCGGCGCGGGCTCCTTAGCAAGCTGCAGTGTTGACTGTGGTACCTTCTATCTTGTCGATTTTTCGTCCGAGTTTGTATCAGAAGCAACTGTCGAGATCGTTCCGCTCGCCAGCTTCCTGTCTGTAATATTGCGTCAGCCGGACCATCCTCCCAAACAGCGTTGACCTGCCGCTGTGGGCGCAAATGTCCGCCCATCGATATCCTTCTTGGAAACACAGGTGAACACTATCCTTTTGTGACTCATCAGCTTCTGATGATTGGTGTTCGCCAGACAAACAGGTAAACGCAAATGGAAAACGAGACGATTGACGCTCGTAGTCTGTCTACGGATGCGAAGACAAAATCGACATCAAACTCAAGATCGGAAAATCTGAAACTGCTCTCCGGACACAATCTGTTCATGGCTGCCTGTTGTGCCGCCATGATTGCGGGGACCGGCATTTACGTTGCATTCGCACCGGCTGACCAGTCATTCGCCCAGAAAATGCTGCTTGCAGCTCCCCTGCTGGGGTGCGTTGGTATGCACTTTGTTCTGCATCGCCTCATGGGCAAACCTTGCCACAGTTCCTCAAACGCAGGAGGTTCAAAATGACCAGACGTATCACCGCATGTTTCGCGCTTGCAGGATTGGTGACACTGGTGACACCAACGTTGGCCGATGAAGAAAAAACCATGACCGTGTACAAGTCGCCATGGTGTGGATGTTGTGAGATCTGGACGGAAGCAGTTGAAGCTGCGGGCTACAAGGTTGTTGTTGAAGACATGGAGGATCTGTCCTCCATCAAGCAACAAGCCGGCATTCCAGACGACATGCAAGCCTGTCATACCGCAGTGATCGGCATGAACCGGAAATACATCATCGAAGGACATGTTCCGTTGGAAGCAATCGACAAGATGATGAGCGAACGTCCGGATATCCGTGGCATTGCCGTTCCTGGCATGCCTCAGGGATCTTTGGGCATGGGATATGATCCGAGTGCCGAATACACCGTTTATTCCCTCGGTGAGACCCGTTCTCAGACGCCAGAACCTTTCTTGACGACGGGTCGATGATCGTTCTTGGGACAGGGTTCAAAACCTGAATAACAAAGAAAAAGAGGGCGGTTCGTGCCGGTTTCGCCCTCGTTCTTGTCAACGGCATGCCGAAAGGGTTGGCATGCGTTATTCTCTTCTCTCGTTGACCAAAAACTTGGTTCTAATGGAACAATGAAAAGAGCGCTGATTCTCTGGTCTTTCTTAGTAAGTTTCTTGATTTTCGTTGCGATCCTGACGGGCTATCTGGCCAACCAAAGTGACGATGGTGCAGGTTTAGTGAACAACGCGACCCTTGTTCTGCAGCCGGACAATCCGGTTCTCGTGCGCCAAGGAGCGGAAATCTATGAAAATTACTGCTCCACTTGTCACGGTTCCGACCGTCGGGGCGAACCAGACTGGCAGGCGCCCAATCCGGACGGTTCTTTGCGGGCGCCACCGCATGACGAAACCGGACACACCTGGCATCACGCTGACGAATTGCTGTTCAATATCACGAAATTCGGCACGGCCCAGGTTCTGGAAATAGAAGATCTGAACTCCCCAATGCAGGGCTTCGCAGAAACGTTGTCGGATGAGGAAATAGTCGCCGTTCTTTCGTGGATCAAATCCACCTGGCCGGAAAATATCAAGGAGCAACACGACACGCTGAATAGACGCGTTCAAGAAGCTCAATAGCGAAACCAACAGCCTGGAATGACAATCGGGTCGTTTAGCTTCTCACGCGCGAGCCAGATCGCTGCCTTCAAAACACAACAATTTTCAGAAAAGAGTTGGCTGGGGAACCTGGATTCGAACCAGGACTAACGGAGTCAGAGTCCGCGGGTCTACCGTTAACCTATTCCCCAACAATGCTCGGGATTCCGAGGCAACGACCAAGTATGTTGCCACTCAATTGAGGGCCGCTTAGTCGGTGAAGGGCATATACATCTATCATAATCCGGAATGCAAGAGCCGATTTTGACTTTTTTGTGAAATCTGCCCCCACGCAGGTGATGCGAAACACGCATGTGTTTTGTGTCAACGAGTGCTTTCCCGGCAGCGGTCAACCTGATAGAGTTTTCGCAACGACAGATATGGCCCTGGCTACGCCGCATAAAATGGCAGGCGCACCGGGCCTGAAAGGCAATAGCGTGACTGAATCAGGTCAGGAACCGCCCGATCACGGGCGTCGTACCGCTGATGTGTCCGGAGACAGCAGAACTCGATCCGAGTTCAAGGGCCAGAACAGACGGCGCAGAAAGCGTCGTTCGGGGAAAAGCCCGAAAGGCAATGTTGCTGGGCAGGAGACTGTCACTGCAACTGATGGACCTGAAGGATCAGGGCAAGCTCCGATCCCTGCTGGTACCGGATCCGTCGATAATGCGACGCTTGCGCAAGATTTCCGTGCGCAAGACGGGAAAGGTGCATCTGCACCGGATAGAAAACGGAAAAAACGCCGACGTGGAAGTTCAAAACAATCCACTGCGCAGCAAACCGGCGTGGTGGAAACAGGAGCTTCCGAAACCTCGCCAAACGGTCAGCAAGCCGGCGAAGCCGCTACGAGCCTGAAAGGGAAGAAGGCCGCGCGCAGGCGTGGGCGTCGACGGTGGCAGGCGTCGAAAAAGGCGACAAACGGTCAACCGGGCAAAGCCGAGGCCGGCGGAACGCAAGTCGAGCAAGAATCGTCCGCGCGCGGACCTTCCCAGCCAAGCCAGCGTAAGCCGGCTGAACGCCAGAAGCGGGATGCCGATATTCGTCTCCCGAAAAACCGCGGGGACGCGGCTCGACCCCGGCGACCAGGTCAGCACAAGGATCGGCCAAGGAACGTAAGGAACAACTCTCCGCTTTACGCCGCCCTTGATCTTGGAACGAACAATTGCCGACTGCTGATCGCGCGTCCCGAGGAGCGCGGTTTCAGGGTCGTTGATGCCTATTCCAGGATCGTCAGACTTGGCGAAGGTGTCGGTTCCAACCGGCGCTTGAGCAATGCCGCCATGGACCGGGCGATTGAAGCTCTGGCCAATTGTCATCGCAAACTCGCCGACCGTGGCGTCGCCCGCTCGCGGTTGATTGCTACAGAAGCCTGCCGCGCTGCGGAAAATGGCGACGAGTTCATCGAACGGGTGAAAACGGAGACCGGTCTGGCGCTCGAGGTGGTGAATCGGGAAACAGAGGCGCGCCTGGCGGTGGCAGGCTGTGCGTCCCTGGTCGATCATGAAGCCGACGGTGTCATTCTGTTCGACATCGGTGGCGGTTCCTCAGAAATTGTCTGGCTTGACCTAAGAAACCGCTGCGGGGCCAGAGGATATGCTCTGACCCGGTTCATTCGATCCTGGATTTCGCTCCCGGTAGGTGTGGTTAATCTTGCAGAGCGTCATGGCGGTGTGCATGTCACACCCGACGTGTTTGAAGCGATGGTGGAAGACGCCGCCGAGCATCTTTCGGCATTCAGCCTGTCCGATACACTTTCCGAAGCAATTGCTTCCGGGCGGGTACATATGCTCGGCACTTCCGGCACCGTGACAACGCTTGCCGGCGTTCACCTAGGCTTGAAACGCTACGATCGCAGGCGCGTCGACGGCACCTGGCTCGATGACCATGATGTTTCAAGAATGATTGATCAGCTGCGAGACATGCCGTATGAGGCGCGCGTGGAAAATCCGTGCATCGGGGCTGATCGCGCGGACCTTGTCCTTGCCGGATGTGCCATTTTGGAGGCGATCAGAAGGCGGTGGACTTGTTCGCGTCTGCGGGTCGCAGACCGCGGACTTCGTGAAGGTATCTTAACTGAATTGATGGCAGCCGATGGCGTTTGGTCTCGCAGGAACTCCGGCCAACGTTACGACCGCAGGCGCCAAAGGAACAGAACATGAGCCGTTCAAAAAAAGGATCGGGTGATCGCGGCCTGCACGTAAAGGTCAAAACGGCGGCAGGCCGTCGGGAATCATCAACACGTTGGCTGCAGCGGCAGTTGAACGATCCTTACGTTCGCCGTGCGAAGATGGACGGGTATCGTTCCAGAGCGGCTTACAAGCTGATTGAGATTGACGACAAGCATAAGCTGCTGAAACCGGGCTACAGGGTCGTGGACCTCGGGTGTGCTCCCGGCGGCTGGTGCCAGGTGGCAGTCGAAAGAGTTCAGTCAAGCGTCGAAACTCCGAAAGTGGTCGGGATCGACTACCTGGAAATGGATCACGTACGTGGTGCGACTTTCCTGCAAAAGGATTTTTTGGATGACGATGCGCCGGCGGCACTGATGACGGCGCTCGGCGGTCACAGACCCGATGTGGTCTTGTCGGACATGGCTGCCCCGACAACAGGGCACAAGCAGACCGATCACCTGCGGACCACGCATCTTTTCGAAATCGCCATTGACTTCGCGCGCCGCAATCTCGTTCCTGGCGGGTCGTTTCTGGCGAAAGTGTTCAGAGGCGGTACTGAAAATTCTCTGCTGCAGGACCTCAAGCGCGAGTTCAAGACGGTTGCGCATTTGAAACCACCGGCAAGCCGAAAGGAAAGTCCGGAGCTTTATGTAATCGCAAAGGGCTTTCGCGGAAGCGATCTGGAGCCTGATCAGCCTGCATAATCTTCTTTGCGTCAGTATGCGATCAGGTGCTTCGATTGACCTGTTGAGTTTTCTTGTAAACGGGCAAGTGAAATTCCAAGGCTCTTTTCTTTCTGTCACCCGCGTGTTATTGACCCGCGCCAACTTCTCCGGCACAGCCGAAGCGACTCGAAAGATGCAGGCGATGGAAATCGAGCCTGCGTCTCAGCTATTCTATTAAGGGGAATTGGCCATGGCGTCTTTCTTTGTCCCATCAACCGGGCAGCAAGCTCTGACCTTTGATGATGTACTGCTAATTCCCGGTCACTCGGAAGTAATGCCGGGCGATGTGGATCTGAGCACGAAGGTAACCAGGGATCTGGAGCTCAATATTCCGATCCTTTCTTCCGCGATGGACACGGTCACGGAAGGCCGTCTTGCCATCGCGATGGCCCAGGCAGGTGGTATTGGCGTTGTTCACAGAAACCTGTCGTTAGACCAGCAGGCTGAAGAAGTCCGAATGGTCAAAAAGTTTGAGTCCGGAATGGTGGTCAATCCATTGGTTATCGGCCCGGATGCGACGCTTAAGGAAGCACTCGACCTCATGAAACAGTTCGGCATCTCCGGGGTGCCCGTTGTTCAAAATGGCGGTGCAGGTGGACAGGTTACAGGAAAGCTTGTTGGCATACTGACCAACCGAGACGTACGATTTGCTTCCAATCCTGATCAGAAAATTCACGAACTGATGACCAGCGAAAATCTGGTGACGGTGAACGACAACGTCAGCCAGGAAGACGCAAAACGTCTTCTGCACCAGAATCGCATCGAAAAGCTTCTGGTTGTTGATGAAGGCCAGAACTGCATCGGCCTCATCACGGTCAAGGACATGGAGAAGGCGCAGCTCAACCCGAACGCCTCAAAGGATAGTCAGGGTCGCCTGCGCGTTGCTGCTGCGACCAGTGTCGGTGAGGAAGGCTTTTCCCGAGCTGAACGGCTGATCGATGCAGGTGTCGACCTATTGGTTGTCGATACCGCCCATGGCCATTCTCAGAAGGTGCTGGATATGGTGGGAAGGGTGAAAAAGCTCTCCAATTCTGTCCAGGTTCTTGCCGGCAACGTAGCAACTTCAGAGGCAACAAAGGCGTTGATTGACGCAGGTGCGGATGCCGTAAAGGTAGGCATCGGTCCTGGGTCGATCTGCACGACCCGTATCGTTGCGGGTGTCGGGGTTCCGCAGCTCACGGCAATCATGGAATCGGTCAACGAAGCCAACAAGCAAGGTGTGCCTGTCGTCGCGGACGGCGGCATCAAGTATTCGGGTGACCTGGCCAAGGCCATTGCTGCCGGAGCTGCCTCGGTGATGGTTGGTTCCCTGCTGGCAGGCACCGAAGAAAGCCCGGGAGAGGTCTATCTGCACCAGGGGCGGTCCTATAAATCCTATCGCGGGATGGGATCCGTTGGTGCAATGGCACGCGGCTCTGCTGATCGTTATTTCCAGGCAGAAGTTCGCGACAGCCTGAAACTCGTGCCGGAAGGTATCGAAGGCCAGGTTCCCTATAAGGGAGCTCTTGGAAGTGTGCTTCACCAATTGGCTGGCGGATTGCGGGCTGCAATGGGATACGTCGGCGGCAAAAACATCCAGGACTTCCAGGAAAAAGCACGCTTTGTCCGGATTTCCGGCGCCGGACTTAGGGAAAGTCACGCTCATGACGTGACGATTACCCGGGAAAGTCCGAATTATCCTTCCAACGTTTAAGTAGTTTGAGGGAGCGGGCAGCTACTTGACCCGCTCCAGAGGATTGACATGAAAGATGGCGGACGCCTTGCGGCGGCAATAGAAGTCCTGACAGATATCGAGAACCGCCATCGTCCGGTTCAAGTCGCACTCCGAGACTGGGGGGCGGCACACAGATTTGCAGGTTCGGGCGATCGAACCGTCATCGGCAACCTCGTTTTTGATGCGCTGAGAAACAAGGTGTCGTTAGCAGCGCGCATGAAAAGTGCCACACCGCGCGCGCTCGTGTTGGGTACCTATGCGCTCACCTGGGAAAAAGGCCTCGAAGCGCTTTCTGGTGCGCTGTCGCAAGACAGGCATGCGCCTGAGTCGTTGACCGATGAAGAGGTTTCTATTCTTGGCGATGATATGCAGCCCGAGATGAAAGACTTCGAAGCTGCCGATGTTCCAAGTTGGATCTGGCCGGAACTTCAGTCGATTTTTGGCGATAGTGCAGTAGACGAAGGACAGGCTCTGGCGAAACGGGCGCCGGTCGATCTTCGTACCAACACACTGAAATCTGACCGTGACAAGGTCCTCAAGCGTCTTGCACATACTGGCGCGATTCGGTCACAAATCTCACCACTTGGCGTTCGCATTGAAGCCAAGCCGGGTCTCGGACGGATGCCTCATGTTCAGGCTGAGGAGGGGTACCGCAAGGGCTGGTTCGAGCTGCAAGATGAAGCCAGTCAGCTGGCTGCCCACCTTGCACAGGCAAAGCCCGGCGAACAGGTGCTGGACTATTGTGCAGGTGGCGGTGGCAAAACCCTTGCGCTGGCCGCATCCATGCAAAACAAGGGGCAGCTCTACGCTTATGACGCGGACCGGTTGCGTCTTGCTCCCATCCACGAACGTTTGCAGCGGGCCGGTGTTCGCAACATTCAGGTCAGAGATCCCGCAAGTTCCTCACTTGAGGATCTGCAGCGGCAAATGGACCTGGTTTTCATCGACGCACCTTGCACAGGCACAGGCGTATGGAGACGCAGGCCGGATTCAAAATGGCGTCTTTCTGAAAAAGCGCTTGAAGATCGGATTGAAGATCAGCGCCATGTTCTGGATCACGCAAGTCAGTATGTGAAGCCGGGTGGACGCCTTGTTTATGCTACGTGCTCGGTATTGCCTCAGGAAAACCAGGATCAGGCTGCTCGTTTCTTGAACAGGAACCCCGATTTCAGTTCAAAATCTGCGCTTGATATCTGGAGGCAAACCCTTTCAGGCCTGCCTGAACCCAAATATGTCAACGAACGCGGAGAACTCCTTCTGACACCCGCATCCACTGGAACAGACGGATTTTTCATCGCAATTTTTGAGCGCAGGTCCTAAGTCCGGTTTTGCGGAACTAAGTCCGGTCCCGCCGCTGAAGCCCCAGTACATTGGGTAGGGGATCATCATCTGCGAGCTGGACACCGAGCGGCTTGTCTGCTGCCGGCGTTTGAGTGATTTCCTGGACTTTTGCACGGCCGACATTCGGTTCCGGTCGGTCTGACCCCGGTGTTTGCACTTCGACATTGACTGTAGCCTCAGTCGCAGCAATTTCTTCAACACGATTCTTCGTTTCGCCAACGGGATCCGATATCCTGCTCGGATTGGAGGCGATCAGGTCTTCAGCGAGCTTTCGTATGTCCGTATCGAGACCGCGACCTGATGTCAGTCCGGTGAGGACAGCGCGGGCTTGCGGGGCAAACTTGAGTGCAGCCAGTGCGGCACCAAGCGCGTTCAGAGGTTCGGACGCGGATTCGGTCAGGTCGTGCGCTTTCAACGCGTATTCGAGAGCCGTATCGTGCTTGCCGAGTTTCCGAGAAAGTACACTCAGCCGTACCAGGTTGGTTTGTGAACGCCCGTTGAGCTTCAGCGCAGCGTCTGCCGCCTCGAACGCGTCTTCCAGTTCGCCTTTTCCCGATAAAGCATCAGCCAGGATTTCCAATGTCAGCGGATCGGTCGGCGTTAGCTGGTTGGCTCGAATTGTAAGTTCTATGACTTCGTCAAATCTTTTCCTGAGCAGAAGGAGATTGGCCAGTCCAAGAAGAGCAGGGGGGAAATCCGGGTGGATTTTGAGTGCCTTGCGATAGGCAGCGACAGCGGCAGAAATCTGGGTTCCATTGGCGTGTGTATCCGCAAACAATGTGAGAACTTCAGGAGACTCCGGCAATAACTCCAGAAGGCGCTTGGCCGGCACCGCAGCTTTCGAGGGTTCTCCCATCTTCATATTTACGCTGGCAAGCCCGTAAAGCGCGTTGAGATTGTCTGGCGTCGCGGCGAGGACTTCGTCGAAGTTCTGCTTTGCATTCTCGAAATCGTTCATCAATAACTGGCAGTTACCCAGGCTTGCCCTCGCTTTCAGATTTTCAGGTTCCGCGAATACGACCCGACGCAATTGAGATTGCGCTTCGTCCAGATAACCGGCCTGAAGCAGCGCGGTTGCCGTCCGATAAGCAATTTCGGTGTCCTGTGGAGCAAGTTCCAACGCCTTGAGAAAATAAACGAGTGCGTTGTCGAGATCTCCGGAGCCTTCCAGGGAAATGGCTTCTTCATACGCTTTGCGGGCAGCGGCGGTCATCTGATTTCCGGTATCTTCAAGACCTTCTCGTTTCGTCGGCCTTCGATTTCATGAACAAGGAACCCCATAAAGGTAAATGACCACGAGACCGGCGGTCAAAACGAAATTGCGCCTGAGGCAGCTTGTCCGCTGATAATTTGGCCCATGTGGTAACCGCTTCTTCTCTGGGGAGGGAATTCGGCAATAAAATCCTGTGAGACGAAGTTATTCGTGCGAAAATCGGGTTCAATTTGCGCAAAAGACCGGGTAGAAGCTGGCCATGACCCAGCACGACCGCTTACTAATCATTGACTTCGGCTCTCAGGTGACCCAGCTCATCGCCCGGCGCCTGCGTGAGTTGAACGTATACTGCGAAATTCACCCGTTTCAGAATGTCACCGACGCTTTTCTGGCCGAGTTTAAGCCGAAAGCCGTGATTTTCTCCGGAGGCCCGTCGTCGGTATTTGCTGACGGGGCACCAATGCCGCCCAAGACCGTGTTTGATCTAGGAGTTCCGATCCTGGGGATCTGCTATGGTCAGCAGGTCATGATGCATTGTCTCGGTGGCAAGGTAGAACGTGGGCACGGTACGGCCGAATTTGGCCGGGCTTACGTCACGCCTGGAGAGCACAAGCTTTCCCTCCTGGATGGGTGGTTTGAGGACGCTCGTGAGCAGGTCTGGATGAGCCACGGCGATCATGTGAGTGAAATTGCGCCTGGCTTTGAAGTTTACGGAACATCTCCGAATGCTCCGTTTGCCATCACGGCAGATACTTCCCGTCAGTTCTACGCCGTTCAGTTCCATCCTGAAGTCCATCACACACCGAATGGAAAGAAGCTTTACGAGAACTTCGTGCGTCTTGCAGGGTTCACCGGTGACTGGACCATGGGCGCTTACAGGGACGATGCGATCGCCAAGATCCGGGAACAGGTTGGCGACAAGAAAGTAATCTGCGGCCTGTCCGGTGGCGTGGACAGTTCCGTTGCCGCGGTTCTGATACACGAAGCAATCGGTGACCAGCTGACCTGTGTCTTCGTCGACCACGGTTTATTGCGACTCAATGAGGCGGATGAAGTCGTCTCCATGTTCCGGGACCACTACAACATTCCGCTAATCCATGCAGACGAGTCGGACTTGTTCCTCGGCGCCCTGGAAGGTGTGTCCGACCCGGAAACAAAGCGTAAGACCATTGGCAAGCTGTTCATTGACGTGTTCCAGAAATACGCCAATGAGATCGAGGGGGCGGAGTTCCTGGCTCAAGGTACGCTCTATCCGGATGTCATCGAGAGCGTCAGCTTTTCCGGTGGACCTTCGGTAACGATCAAGTCGCACCACAATGTCGGCGGCCTGCCGGAAAAGATGGGCTTGAAGCTGGTTGAGCCGCTGCGCGAGTTGTTCAAGGACGAGGTGAGGGCACTCGGCCGGGAACTCGGTCTGCCGAACAGCTTCATCGGCCGTCACCCGTTCCCCGGACCGGGCCTTGCGATCCGTTGCCCAGGCGAAATCACACGGGACAAGTTGGAAATTCTCCGCAAGGCGGATGCCGTCTATATCGACCAGATCAGAAAACACGGTCTTTACGACGATATCTGGCAGGCGTTTGTTGCCATATTGCCGGTGCGTACGGTCGGTGTCATGGGGGACTATCGAACATACGACTACGCCTGCGCCCTGAGGGCCGTGACTTCGGTCGATGGCATGACTGCCGACTATTATCCGTTCAGTCATGAGTTTCTTGGTGAAACGGCAACTCGCATCATCAATGAGGTGCAGGGCATCAACAGGGTAACTTACGACATTACCTCAAAGCCACCGGGTACTATCGAGTGGGAATAATAACGAAGGGCCGCGGGGTGCGAGAAACTGCAACCTGCGGCCATTTTGTTTGAAGCGATACCTTTCGCGCCAGGATCCTTGAAGCGAGAACTATGGATAGCTCAATCGATTTGACACCGGATTGTTCCGCATGCGCGGCGTTATGTTGTGTCGTGTTTGCGTTCGACAAATCAGAGTCCTTTGCCATAGACAAAGCTGCTGGCGAAGTCTGTCCGAATCTCAATGACCACATGGAATGCCGTGTCTTTAAGGACAGGGAAAGGTTGGGGTTTAGAGGCTGCATCACCTACAACTGCTACGGTGCAGGCCAGCGTGTCACTCAGGATATTTTCAAAGGCAAGACCTGGCGTCAGAATCCTGCAATCAAAAATCGGATGGGCGAGGCATTGTCGGTCTTGCGCCGGATACACGAACAACTGTCACTGCTGTCGATGGCCAGCAAGATGCCTTTGAAAGCGAATGAACGCAGTACCCTGCAGACGTTGGAGAAGAACCTGATGCCAGTACCCAACTGGACAGAGGATGAGTTGGCGAACTATCCGATTGATCGAATGACAAAAGACGTCTCGGCATTTCTGCTAGGTCTTCGTCGCCTGGTGGTACGCTGATATCAACTGGCGCAATTGATGCAGAATGCCGCGGCCGGATCCACTTCAAGCCGTTTGTCGGCAATCTCATCACCGCATTCAACGCAATATCCGTATTCTCCATCATCAAGGCGCTGCAAGGCGGCCGAGATTTTTTGAATATCCGCGCGCCGTTGCCGCTCTGCTGCTTGTGCCATGGCCTGCCCCTGTAGAGCGTCCATGCGCGATAGCCTGCCAACCGATTGCTGGTCCAAGGTAACTGTTGCCCTGGCATCCTCTGAAATCTCGCTGAGTTCCTCCAGCTCCTGCTTCAGATCCAACAGTGTTTTCCTGATCGCGTCATTGCTTTGCGGCATCGTCAACCTCCGGTTACGAGAATGACGAAGCCGGAACCGTTCCGCAAGTCACCCCAAAAGCGAGGCAGCGTTTCGGCCAGACCTAATCGAGGTTTAGTTGTCTGGGGGGCTTAGCGCAGCCTTTTCTTGCGCCAGCATTTCCTCGTGATGTTTTTGGGCCTGCACTTCGATAAACAGGCGGGTGATTTCGGGAATTTGCATCTTGATCGTGCGTTCCAGGGAATAGATTGTTTCTTCAACAGTTCCCGCCACAACTTCATCGATGAAGTCGACAGACAATGCGAGCAAGACGTCCCTGGGACCACGGTGCAATGTCCGGATCTCGTTGAGATTATCGATTGCCGGCGTCGCATCGATGATCGCCTCGATCTTCGCCAGAACTTCCGGTGAAGCGCCTTCGCCGATCAACAAGCCCTTGGTTTCAAACGCAAGCAGAGCTGCAGTACCCGCAAGAATAACGCCGATCAGGATCGAAGCAGCGCCATCAAGCCAGGCAAGTCCAAGGTATTGGACACCTAATAGTCCGAAAAATGCGACTATGAGACCAAGCATGGCTGCGCTGTCCTCAAAGAGAACAGTGAACACAGTAGGGTCCTTGCTGTCGCGCACAGCTGAAAAAATCGTCTTTTTGCCGCGCAATTGATTGAATTCCTTGTAGGCAATCCACCACGCAACCGATTCGAAAATCATCGCAAGGCCGAGAACGACATACGCGACGTAAGGGTTTGAGACAGGGTGCGGATGCAGGACTTTCTGGATTCCCTCGTAGAGTGACACGCCTGCACCTACGGCAAATATCAAAATCGCCACCACAAAGGACCAGAAGTAGAGCTCCGCGCCGTAGCCGAACGGATGACGCTGATCGGCCGGTTGCTTGGACTTTTTCAGTCCGTAGAGCAGTAGGCCCTGGTTGCCGGTATCCACGAGTGAATGGATGCCTTCAGACAACATGGCCGACGAACCGGTGTAGACGGCGGCGGCAAACTTTGTAATTGCGATTAACGAGTTTCCGGCAAGCGCTGCAAATATGACCCTTTTGGACCCATGTCCTGCCATATCACCTCCCTCGAAAGTCTAAAGAATGCGAATTGTTGTCTTGCGCCGGAGCCTATGACGTATTCGTGACTTTTATCAACTTTCACGCTCCTGCATGGTTGCGCGAAAGATTCTATATTGAGGCAGTTGCAATGAAGATTTCGTCAAAAATCTCCTTATTGACAACATTGACCTGGATGACGCTCTGGCCGGTTCCCGGACAAGCAAACGACGTTGAAATTGTCGATGCGACCGCCAGGAAGTCCGGCGGCAGCTGGACGTTTTCCGTAACGTTGCGGCATGAAGATACCGGATGGGACCACTATGCCGATCTCTGGCAGGTTTATACTCCTGAGGGTGAACTGTTGGGAGAACGCGTGCTGCTTCATCCTCACGTGGATGAGCAGCCATTCACAAGATCGCTATCCGGAGTGGAAATCCCGGATGATGTCTCCGAGGTCGTCATCAAGTCACGTGACAGCGTTCACGGAATGTCTCCGCAGGAATTCAGGTTGTCGCTTCCACGCTAGGAGTTAATGAAAGCCAGAACACCGTCCGCGACGAACTGAACAGACAGAGCAGCAAGCAGAACGCCAAGAAGGCGTGTAATCACGAGCTGAGCCGTGTCTCCAAGCAGCCGTTCCAATTTGTCTGCCAGCAGGAATGCTCCCATGCAACTGAGCAGAATCACCGCGATGACTCCACCCAACCCCGCGTAGTGGATCGTGTCGGGAGCCTGACTGGACAGAAGTATGATGGCGGAGATCGTTGCTGGCCCCGAAATTAGGGGAATGGCGAGCGGGAAGATTGCGAGTTCGTTGACCGTGCCGTGATGTGCCTCGGATTCAATCGCCTTTTCGGCAGTTTCAGCTTTTCGTTCCTGCCTTTTTCCGAAAATCATTTCAATCGCGATCAGAAACAACAAGATACCGCCGGCTACCCTGAAGGCTGAAACGGAAATGCCGAGAACATTCAGAACTGTCTGCCCTGAAGCATAAAAGATCAGAAGAATTCCCGCCGCGGTGAGCGTTGCCCGCACAGCCACCTGGCGCCTGTCTGCCTGACTCATGCCCGCAGTCACGGCAAGAAACATCGGTGCCAATCCAACAGGGTCGATCGTGACGAAAAGCGTCGCAAAGGCATTGATAAAATAGTCCAGCATTTCTCATTCCCGAAGCGGTTTTTCCGGTGCGAAAGCGGTCTTACTATAGGGGTTTGGGCGATACAGCGACCCGGTTTGCGTAAATCATTTTATCGCCCTGTGTATACTCTCTGTAGGTCATTGAAACTAAAGTGTTATTCGTTAGGCGGAAAACAGCCTGCGATTTGGTGCGGTGACTTGAATCGGATATAAAAGAGCCAGCAATAACAATCAAATGAGTGTCTTCCTTGGCTGACCAGGACAACAGCACGCCTTCCGACGGATTGCCGTCGGATATCAAACCGGTCTCCATTGTCGATGAAATGAAGCGCAGCTATCTCGATTACGCCATGAGTGTGATCGTATCGCGCGCATTGCCCGACGTGAGAGACGGACTGAAGCCGGTTCATCGCCGCATCCTCTATTCGATGCACGAAAACGGTTATGAGTGGAACAAGCCCTATCGTAAGTCGGCCCGTGTGGTCGGTGACGTCATGGGTAAGTACCACCCGCACGGCGATAGTGCCATTTACGATGCGCTCGTGCGCATGGCGCAGAATTTCTCGCTGCGACTGCCGCTGATCGACGGACAGGGGAACTTCGGCTCCATCGACGGCGACCCCGCCGCGGCGATGCGTTACACCGAGTGCCGTCTGGAAAAGGTTGCACACAAACTCCTGGATGACATCGACAAGGAAACCGTCGATTTCCAGGAGAACTACGACAACTCCGAAAGCGAACCGGTTGTCCTGCCGGCGAAGTTTCCAAATCTGCTGGTCAACGGCGCCGGCGGCATTGCCGTGGGTATGGCGACCAACATACCGCCGCATAACCTCGGCGAAGTGATCGACGCGGCTATTGCCATCATGGAAAACCCGGCAATGCCGCTGGAAGAACTGATGCAGATCGTGCCGGGGCCGGATTTCCCGACAGGTGGCATGATCCTCGGTAGAGCCGGAATCCGCAACGCATATGAGAGCGGTCGTGGCTCCGTTGTCATGCGGGCCAAGGTTGATGTCGAAGAAGTTCGCAAGGATCGCAATGCGCTGATCGTTACGGAGATCCCGTATCAGGTCAACAAGTCGACCATGATCGAAAAGATCGCGGAACTCGTACGCGACAAACGTATCGAAGGTATCTCCGATATCCGCGATGAGAGTGACCGGTCCGGAATGCGGGTGGTCATCGAGCTCAAGCGTGACGCGGTTCCGGACGTCGTGCTCAATCAGCTTTACCGTTTCAGTCAGCTTCAGACGTCCTTCGGCGCCAATATGGTTGCGTTGAATGGCGGCAAACCGGAGCAGATGAACCTTTCAGACATGCTGAGAGCGTTTGTTGCATTCCGCGAAGAGGTCGTTCAAAGGCGAACCCGGTACCTTCTCAAGAAGGCGCGTGACAGAGCTCACATCCTGGTTGGTCTCGGCATTGCGGTTGCCAATATCGATGAAGTCATTCACCTGATCCGAACGGCTCCGGACCCGGCGACCGCACGCGCCCAATTGATGGAGCGTGACTGGCCCGCGCATGACGTGGAGCCTTTGATCCGCCTGATCGATGACCCACGTCATCAGGTTCAGGAGGACGGCACATACAAGCTGTCTGAAGAACAGGCGCGTGCCATTCTGGATCTGCGTCTGCAGCGCCTCACGGCCCTGGGTCGCGATGAGATTGACGACGAACTGAAAAAGATCGGCGCCGAAATTTCGGACTATCTCGATATTCTTCGCTCAAGAGCACGAATACAGGAAATCGTGCGCAACGAGATGCTGGAAATCAAGGAAGAGTTTGCAACACCGAGACGGACCGAAATTGTCGAAGGTGGTGCGGACTTTGACGAAGAGGACCTGATCCAGCGTGAAGACATGGTCGTGACCGTATCCCATACCGGCTACATCAAACGTGTTCCGCTCGCCACGTATCGCGCACAGCGCAGAGGTGGCAAGGGACGATCGGGCATGTCGACCAAGGACGAGGATTTCGTCACGCGCCTGTTTGTCGCCAATACGCACACTCCGGTCTTGTTCTTCTCGTCCCGGGGTATCTGCTACAAGATGAAAGTATGGAGGCTGCCACTTGGCGGTCCCACCTCGCGTGGCAAGGCCCTGGTCAACATGCTGCCCCTGGAACAGGGCGAACAGATCACCTCCATCCTTCCGCTGCCGGAAGACGAAGACAGCTGGGCAAATCTCGACGTGATGTTCGCAACCGTTCGCGGAACGGTACGCCGGAACAAGCTTTCCGATTTCGTGAATATCAACCGAAACGGCAAGATTGCCATGAAGCTTGAGGATGGCGACGGCATTGTCGGAGTAGATACCTGCTCCGAACATGCTGATGTCATGCTGACTACGAATTTCGGTCAGTGCATCCGCTTCCCGGTCACAGATGTCCGTGTCTTTGCGGGACGTAACTCCGTCGGTGTGCGCGGCATCAGATTGGCCGATGATGACCGTGTCATCTCAATGCAAATCCTCCACCACATCGACGTCGATGCGGAAGAAAGAGCTGCGTATCTGAAGCTATCCCGCGCAATGCGCGGCGAAGCTGAAGAAAACGGCAATGGAGGCGATGAAGAAGGCGTTGTGGCAGGTGATCTTCCTCAGGAACGATACGCTCAAATGAGTGCTGCTGAACAGATCATTTTGACCATTTCCGAGAACGGTTACGGTAAACGGACGTCTTCCTTTGAATATCGTGTCACCGGCCGCGGCGGTAAGGGCATCACAGCCATGGCGGTCAATGATCGTAACGGTGGACTGATTTCTTCGTTCCCGGTTGAGGACAGTCATCAGATCATGCTTGTCACTGATGGTGGACAACTCATTCGTTGTCCTGTCGACGGCATCCGTATTGCCGGACGGGCGACGCAGGGCGTCATTGTCTTCAAAACGGCCAAGGACGAGAAGGTTGTCGCGGTGGAAGGCATCTCTGAAGTCGATGACGAGGACGTTGATGACGAAACAACGGGCGACGCAGACGCATCAGGCGAACAGGGGGGTGCTCCAACAAATGGAAATGAACCTGGCGAACCGGAAGGTGACAGCTCTGCCGAGTAGTGGTTCCACGCAACCGCAAGCTCTGAACAATCGAGCATTCGCATGAAGTAGACAAGAGGCGGTCAATTGGACCGCCTTTTTTTATGCCCTTCGGATTGAAAGCAATTAATCCGAGTGGCCGTCTGGAAGAACATGAATCGCGATGAAGGTCAGAAGTTGAAAACCTGCTTGAACCATATGATTTTGCTCGAGACTGAATTTCATCACGATCTGGTCGGCAATAAAAAACGCCAGCCATAGCCCCAGCGAGACGATGTAAGCAGTGTTTACCCGCGACATCCAGCGCTCTCGCGGAGTTGTGGGAGTGAATGCCGCCGCGACAAAGAATATTGTCGATAGAAAAGACCAGCAGATTATCCCGGCAAACAGGAACGGGGGCAGGGACGCCGGCGGGTGATAAATGGCAAGTGACTTGACGAGATATGGATAGTTTGAATGTGGAAGCCAACCTCCGTCAACCAGTCCAAGTTGAACCATAGCCCCGGCAAAGTCGGTCAAGAAGGCAATCAACCACCAAAGCATCCAGAAATAGATCAGGATCTTCTTGAAAGATAAAGGCGAGATCGTCATAGACCGCTCCTGGCAATGTGTCAGCCGGTATTTCCTTCAATGAACTTCAAAAGATCTTGGCCGGAATTTAATACACCTCAGTGTGTCACCGGTTTCTCGCAATCGAATTTGCTGGCTCGGCACACTATTGTCGGATCATTCGGCCGCGTCCGAGAGCAGACGACCTTCGATCGACCTGAGACGACTTTCTTCATGAACCATGTAATCACGCGTAAGGGGGAGAGCCTCCTGATCCTTGACGAATTGAATCTGGAAATTGTTCATTCCGCCAAAACGGAAAGCGCATTCCGAAGCTGCCAGATAGAACTCCCACATTCGACAAAATCGCTCATCATAGATTGCTTTTGCCTCATCTCGATTAGCGTTGAAAAGAGAGGCCCAGTGTTTAAGGGTCTCCGCATAGTGCAGTCTCAGAATTTCAACGTCTGTAACACAAAGCCCCAATTGCTCCAGATGGGGAACGACTTCCGAAAGAGCCGGAATGTACCCTCCTGGAAAAATATACTTCTTGATCCAGGCATTGGTTGCTCCTGGGCCATCAGAACGATTGATTGAGTGAAGAAGGGCCACGCCCTGTTCATCAAGCAACATGCTTACCTTTTGAAAAAACTCCCGGTAATGACCAACACCGACATGCTCAAACATTCCGACTGAAACGATCCTGTCGAAATTGCTGTTCAGCGTTCTGTAGTCCCGCAGCAGTAGCGATACCTTGTTGGACAATCCGCGTTCTTCAACTCGCTTGCGAGAAAGCGCGAGCTGTTCTTCAGAGAGGGTAACGCCGACTACATCGGCACCGCATACCTCGGCGAGGTAGATTGCCAATCCGCCCCAACCCGAACCGATGTCCAGAACCCGCATGCCCGGCTGAATCATCAGTTTTGATGCAATGTGTCTTTTCTTTGCCAGTTGTGCCCGTTCCAGAGAGCCGTCATCTCCTTCGAAATAGGCGCAGGAATATTGACGGTCAGAATCGAGAAAGAGATCGTAGAGACTTCTCGATAGATCATAATGATGTGAGACATTCGCCTTGGACCGACTGACCGGATTGTATTGATCCAATCGTCTGATAGCACGTCGAATACCATGCATCATCTTGGATGAAGCCGTTGTGCTGGAGTTGCCGGTGTTCTGCAAGAACACTGACAGCACGTCATAAATGGTTCCCTCGGTCATCACGAGGTCACCATTGACATAGCACTCGCCGAAATAAAGGTCTGGATCCGCAACGATTTTGACCGCTGCCGTCGCGTTTATTTTTATTCCGACAGAAACTCCGGACCCATCGCCATAACGATGAACCACGCCTGCCGGATCGGTTACGTTCAGATCACCCCTTTTAACAATCGACGAGACCGCAGAATCGAAAATCCGATACATTTGGTCTACCTAAGTAATTTCTACATGTTTCACGAAAGAACAAATTTCATCATGCACCGACGAGAATTTCAAGTTGCAGTTTCCTCAGGTGCACGTTCACGCCTGTTGTTCCGTTTACAGACAATAACTTAGGACAAACAAAAACAGCGACCAGGGGAAGCCGGGCCGCCGTTTCAAAGATGAATTTCGGAACTGCTAGATCAGTTTGAAGTCGGGTATCTTGCCAAAATTGTTTCGTTTACGCTCGGCGATGCCCTTTGGACGGTGACAAAAGAAACGTTCCGAACCTTGCGCGCACCTGTCAGAGCGGCTGCACAATCATCGCTCCAGGCCCCCCAAGCTTGCGAATTACACGTTTCACTGGAAGGGACCTTGGTTGCGCGATCCGACTTGGTTGCGGTCAAACCTTGAGTTGCCAGGTTGTTTAAATCCTGTGCCTGAGAAGCTTTGCTGGGATGCATCGTCATCACGCCTGCTGCGATCATGGTCAACAGGGCCAGGACGAAAATGGCTGCCATTTTGAAATGCATTGCCGGATCCGTTGCCTTGGCCTGAATCGCAAAGGGCTTTGCCGCTTTGCTGCTGGCGGTCCGGGTGGTTTCGTTGTAGCTCCTCATTGCACTGGCTCCTGCTCACGCCATCCAAATTTGATGAAGCCACTTTGCCTCAACCCGGAAAAGACTTATGTGATTGCCATCACAAAATGTCAGTTGATGACAAAGTCCTTTCAAATCAGCTGTTTTCCTTGTGACCAGACAATAGTCAGAGTATTGAAGAGCCATGAAACGCATTGCACTTTATCCAGGGTCATTCGATCCGGTTACCAACGGCCATATGGATATTCTGCGTCAATCTCTGGCTCTGGCAGACAGAGTCGTGGTTGCAATCGGAATTCATCCCGGCAAGTCACCGCTGTTCTCATTTGAAGAGCGTGTAGACCTCATTCATGCTTCGGCGCGTGCTGAGTTCAGCCCGGAAGAAGCAAATCGCATCGACGTCATTGCTTTTTCCAACCTCGTCATCGATACCGCCAAGGAACAGGAAGCTGCCTATCTCGTGCGTGGATTGCGGGATGGAACAGATCTGGATTACGAAATGCAGATGGCAGGCATGAACGGCACGCTGGCCCCTGAAATCCGGACTGTTTTTCTGCCCGCGTCTCCAAACGTGCGTCACATCACGGCTACCTTGGTAAGGCAAATCGCCAAAATGGGCGGGGAAATCGCGGCGTTTGTACCCGAACCGGTTGCGCAACCACTACGTCTGCGGGCAAGACCAGACGCATGATTCAACAACATTCTTTGACCTGAACGTTAGGAGTTCCCAGTGTCAAAATTATTCGCAGTTTTCGCTGTTCTGGCATCACTGATTGCCATTCCTGCGACCGCTTTCGCTCAGGACAATGACCCTGAGAACACGCTCTATCTGGATTTGAAGGACGGGCGTGTCGTTATTCAACTGCGTCCAGACCTTGCGCCTCAGCACGTCGAACGCATCAAGAAACTGACCCGCGAGGGTTTTTACGACGGAATTGTCTTTCACCGTGTGATCGATGGTTTTATGGCACAGACCGGGGATCCGACAGGTACAGGCATGGGGGGATCTGAAGAATCCGACTTGGCCGCAGAATTTACTGACACACCATTTGTTCGAGGTACCCTTGGAATGGCGCGCACGAACGATCCGAACAGCGCGAATTCCCAATTTTTCATCACTTTCGGTAAAGCCGACTGGCTGGATGGCAAATACACGGTCTTCGGCCAGGTTGTTGAAGGAATGGAGCACGTCGACAAGATCACGCGCGGCGAACCTCCTGCGAACCCGGACAAGATCATCAAGATGCAGATCGCGGCTGACGCCAGCTGAGGCAGAACTGCAAAGAACGGAATAAACTCAAGGAGATAAAAATGGCTGAGATAAAAGACGCCGAAAACACGTTGGTCATGGAAACGAGCCAGGGACCGGTGTTTATCGAAATGAAACCCGACCTTGCACCAACGCATGTTGCGCGCATCAAGGAACTTGTTCGCGATGGTTTTTATGACGGGATCGTCTTTCACCGTGTAATCGACGGTTTCATGGCGCAGACCGGCTGCCCGCAGGGAACTGGCACTGGCGGTTCGGGACAAAAACTGAAGGCAGAGTTCAGCAAGGAAAAACACGTACGCGGAACTTGTTCCATGGCACGTGCCATGGATCCGAACTCCGGCGACAGCCAGTTCTTCATCTGTTTCACCGACGCACCGTGGCTCGATGGCCAATACACCGTTTGGGGTGAGGTCATCGAAGGCATGGACAATGTCGACAAGATCAAGCGCGGCGAACCGGTAGTTGATCCGGACAACATAGTGTCACTGAAGGTCGCCGCTGACGCTGCCTGATTGGTTCTATTACGGTAGAGTTCAACAGCGTGGGCCTCTGTCCGCGCTGTTTTTTTGACTTCGGAATAATTGCGGTGTCGAGAGTTGACCTCGCATTGCTCGCCAGCTAAGAGCCGCTGACTGAGCAGCCGATTTTGGACCAAAAATCTAGAAAAGTATCCAACCGGCAAGCCCCACTTTGAAACGGACCAGACTGCTACCCCATGCGAGTGGATCAATTTGACTTCGAGCTTCCGAATGAACGAATTGCGCTGAGGCCCGCAAGGCCGCGAGACTCTGCGCGTATGCTTGTCGTGCGTCCGGATCACGACGAAGTCCTAGGCGATAGGGGCGTAAGGGACCTGGCTGAAATTCTGGATCCGGGAGACGCATTGGTCTTTAACGACACCAAAGTCATTCCGGCGCAGCTGGAAGGAAAGCGTAGTCGAGGCGACGCTGTTGCCGGTGTCAGTGCAACATTGCACTTGCGTTCCGCGCCGGACCAATGGCACGCCTTCGTAAGGCCTGCCAAAAAACTCCAACTGGATGATGTCGTTGTCTTTTCGAACGACGACGCGACGCTAACTGCAAAAGTCATCAAAAAATCCGAGGGTGGGGAGGTTCTGCTGGCGTTTGAGAAGTCCGGTCCCGAGCTCGACATTGCAATCGCGTCAGTGGGGCACATTCCATTGCCTCCATATATTGCTCAAAAGCGCGGAGAGGACGAGCAGGACCGCAAGGACTATCAGACCATCTTTGCCGAGAGAGATGGAGCAGTAGCCGCGCCTACAGCGGGACTGCACTTCACGGATGATCTTCTCAAAAGTCTGACGGACAGGGGGATTGAGCAACATCGTGTGACACTGCACGTCGGAGCCGGAACGTTCCTGCCGGTCAAGGCGGACGACACGGATGACCACAAGATGCATGCTGAATGGGGCGAAGTTTCGGAAGAGACCGCACGTGCGTTGCTGAAGGTGCGGGCGAGGGGAAACAGGGTCGTCAGCGTGGGAACCACGTCTCTCCGCATCCTTGAAAGTTCTGCGCAGAAAACAGGCACGATTGCTCCTTTTGCTGACAAGACATCGATTTTCATTACGCCGGGATACAGGTTCAAGGCGATCGATGCTCTGATGACTAATTTCCATTTGCCACGTTCAACGTTGTTTATGCTGGTTTCTGCGTTTTCGGGGCTGGAAACCATGCAGAATGCGTACAAGCACGCCATTTCCAGCGAATACCGTTTCTACAGCTATGGAGACGCTTCGCTTCTGTTTCCGCAAAGAAATGCGATCTGAGGAAAGTCCATGTCGGAGAACAAAAAGAAATTCGGTTTCAAACTGATCGCCACCGACGGCATGGCCCGGCGCGGGGAAATAACCACGCCGCACGGCGTCGTTCGTACGCCGGCCTTCATGCCGGTGGGCACGCAAGCAACCGTGAAAGCGATGTATCCTGAACAGGTTCGACAGACTGGTGCGGATGTGGTGCTCGGGAACACCTACCACCTGATGTTGCGTCCAACAGCTGAACGTGTCGACCGACTTGGTGGATTGCACAAATTCATGAACTGGCCGCACACGATCCTTACCGACAGCGGCGGCTTTCAGGTCATGTCTTTGGCACAGCTCAGAAAACTGGATGAAGAAGGTGTCCGGTTTCAAAGTCATATCGATGGGAGCAAATACCATCTGACGCCGGAACGGTCGATCGAAATTCAGGGATTGCTCGGTTCAGATATCCAGATGCAGCTGGATGAATGCATCAAGTTGCCCAGTCCGAAAGAGGAAGTCCAACGGGCAATGGAGCTGTCGTTGCGGTGGGCCGAGCGCTCCAGGACACAGTTCGAGGAAATGGGTGGCCCCGAAAAGGGGCAGGGGCTTTACGGGATCGTTCAGGGGGGGGATCAGCCTGACCTGCGCATAAGATCAGCTGAAGAACTCGGAAAACTGCCATTCGAGGGATACTCTGTCGGTGGCCTCGCAGTCGGCGAACCTCAGGACGTGATGTTGAAAATGCTCGATATCACCACGCCCGTGATGCCGGCGGACAAACCCCGGTACCTGATGGGTGTCGGTACCCCTGATGATCTTCTTGAAAGCGTGAAACGCGGCATTGATCAGTTCGACTGCGTTATGCCGACCCGCGCCGGACGGCACGGTCTTGCGTACACCCGGTTTGGAAAAGTGAACCTCAAAAATGCCCGGCATCAGGACGATCCCCGTCCACTGGACGAAGGAAGCGTATGCCCGGCATCGAGTACTTACAGCCGCGCATACCTGCATCACTTGGTCAGGGCAGGTGAGGGACTGGCTGGAATGCTGCTCACCTGGAACAACATTGCCTACTATCAGGAGCTCATGCAGGGCATGCGAGATGCCATCGAAGAAGGCAGGTTTGAGGACTTCTACGCCAGGACAAAGGAAGACTGGGCGCGCGGCGATATACCGGAACTTTGAAAGAACTCGGCGGTTTACGCGTTCTCGTTATGCTGAAATGTCATCGAGTTTTCTCAAGTAACAACCAGATATCCGCCAACTTCCGTCTGCTTGTTGTTCAAAACTGTAAAGGGCGAGCCAGTTTTCGCCCTTGGGCCCCGTGACAAAAACTTCCTGCGTCGGGCCGTAGCGGGTCATTTTGGACTTACCGAAGGCGACGCTTCTGGGCCGATAGACCGGTTTGTATCCCTGGCGGACCATTTGCATGAAGAACTCCGGGGTCTGGAAGCGTTGCTGAAGGCTCCTGGTCGCAAATGAGAATGCTTTCTCTGCATTGCCGGACGCAAAAGCATTCATCTGATTTTTGATGATCATTTGAAATGCATCACCATCCAGATTGTTTTCAGCTTTTCCAGCACCCACACTGAGGAACCAAGCCAAACTGGCCACGAGCAAAAATTTGCCGAAACGAGCCCTCGACATAATCGGTACCTCCTCTTTCGATCCCGATCATAATACGCCATCCGGGCTGTTTCGGATCATTTCAAAACAGATTGGAACGGTCGCGATTCAAGAGGCTTGGCGGACCAAACAACTCGAGCAGACATTGCGAGGGTGGCCGAGGAGATCCCTCAAGCGCTGTTGGAACTTGGCTTGCGTGCATGGGTGGCGAAAAAGCAGAAGCTCATCAGCCAGACGTTTGGATTATCGAGAAGCGCACCTACTTCCTCTCGGTCTGCATTGGACAGGTATCCCTGCTTGACCAGATCGGGCAGCACGATATCAAACGTCATTCGATACACGGCGTGGGCGGGATCGCCAGTGTTCCGGCTATTGAACAGAGCCGTTTCACCGCGGACTGAAATCACATCCAATCCGATTTCGGCGAGCTTCTGCGGCACTCTCCTTCCAGTGAAGTAGTCGATATCGCGGCGTGCGCCCCATTGAAAAAGCGCCTGCCAGAGGCGTTTCCAGACCGGGTGATCATCACTGAAGGCGGGATGTATGTCGGGTTCGATATACAGAATATGTCCACCCGGACGCACCATCTTGGCCAGATTGCGGGCAGCCGAATCGTGATCGGCCAGGTGTTGATGCACCGTTCTGACCACTGCGAGATCGAAACACTCGCTGTAGGTCGGTGAAAGCGTGATGTCCAGTTTCTCGGTTCGAATTTTCGGATGGTCGATCTCGTCGATAAATTTCGTCTGCAGATCGGTGCACAGGATGTTGCCCGCTTCTTCCAGTTGATCGGCAATCCATTTCGAAACGGAGCCAATGCCGGCTCCGATCTCCAGACACTGCCAATCAGGTCGAATACCTACCTGTTCAAGGATGTGGAATGTGTAAGGGTCAAGCAGGGCTGCCAAAGCCTCAAGACGGTGATACTCAGACTCATCATAGTCTGTAATGACATATCGCATTGTGCCCTCCAGCAGTTTGCTGGCAATCGACCAGGAAACGTGTGTTCTACAGAAACTGTGTGTAAGCCAATTCTGCAACCGAAAGAGGTGGCTAGGCAATCCATCACATATCTGTTTGTGACGAGAGCGGCACGCAACAACCGGAACCAAACCAATTTTCTCGCATTCGTTCAAAACGAGTGCTCTCGTTTTTTCGCTAACATGCTTATGCGGTTGCAAAAAAGCCGGACGCTCCATGCCTCCGGCCTGATTGAGAAAGTTGTTTGGCGTTCACTTGGCTGACGGGCCTGTCCGTAGTTCCTATTCGGCGGCTACAGGCTTCTGGATCATCTCTTGCATGAAGGGGACCAGGTCCTGGGCAAGCTTGGGATCGTCCATACCGAATGCGATATTTGCGCTCAGGAAACCTGACTTGCTGCCGCAGTCATAGCTGCGTCCCTCGAACTTGATCGACGAAAACGGCTGCTCTTTCATCAGCGTCAACATGCTATCAGTCAGCTGAATCTCGCCGCCGGCTCCTTGTTTCTGGTTAGACAGAAGATCAAAGATTTCAGCCTGAAGAATATAGCGGCCGGTGATCATCAGATTGGAAGGGGCTGTGCCAGGAGCCGGCTTCTCAACCATATTGGAAATGCGGCTGGCGTTGGCGTTGATGCCCTCGGCCAATTCGACAATGCCGTAATTATGTGTCTGGTCTTCAGGCACTTCTTCCACCGCGATGATGTTGCCACCTGTCTGGTCGTAAAGGTCGACCATCTGTTTCAGGCAGCTGACTTTCGACTTGATAATCACGTCGGGCAGGAGGATGGCAAACGGTTCATCACCGATGATGTCGCGGGCACACCAGATAGCATGCCCGAGCCCCAATGGTGCCTGTTGACGGGTAAAGCTAGTCGAACCCGGTTGCGGACGATGTTTTTCCAACAGCTCCAGGGCTGCAGCCTTGTTTCTTGCCTTCAGGGTATCTTCAAGCTCGTACGCCATATCGAAATGGTCTTCGATAACCTGCTTGTTCCGGCCGGTCACAAAGACAATATGCTCAATACCCGCAGCTCGCGCTTCATCGACAACGTATTGAATGATTGGCCGATCAACGATCGTCAGCATTTCCTTGGGCACAGCCTTTGTAGCCGGCAGAAAGCGTGTACCAAGCCCTGCGACGGGCAACACGGCTTTTCGAATGGGTTTATTCATAAGAAAACTTCCATTTAACGTCTTTTGTGAACCCTATTAGCATCTGTCACCGGTTACTCAAACAACCATCGAAGATCCAATCATGCTAGCCGCAAGACCTCCCAAATGTATTACCAGAAAGAAAAAAAGACCCGCAATGGATCGAATGAACTCATTTTCTGACCAGCCTGGAAGGGCTTGCTCTTCGGCGAGAAGATTGTGCTGATATTCGGCAAAATCGAGGCATGGCACTACTAAATCGATTTAAGGTTCTCAAATTCTCACAATCGCCGATATTGCGGTGCGATCAAAAGGGCGCTATGGAACACGCAAATTTCTGTCGGTAACGACGACCTACTGAAAATGGTGAGTGATGACGCAGGCTAACCGCGAAGTAGCTGTTGGAAATGTAACGTTTAGCAATAGTGCAGCTTTCAGCCTGATGGCAGGGCCATGTGCTCTTGAAAGCCGCGACCACGCACTTGAATGTGCTGCTGCCATCAAGGAAATCACAGACAAGCT
Organism: Roseibium sp. SCP14; assembly: GCF_040329475.1. Classification (NCBI taxonomy): domain Bacteria; kingdom Pseudomonadati; phylum Pseudomonadota; class Alphaproteobacteria; order Hyphomicrobiales; family Stappiaceae; genus Roseibium; species Roseibium sp. SCP14. Next base: position 634,671 of record NZ_JBDZYH010000003.1, on the reverse strand, counting down.
CGGGATTGCGACCGTCTATAAGTCGTCTTTCGACAAAGCGAACAGAACGTCGTTGTCTGGAGGACGCGGTGTAGGCTTGAAAGACGCCTTGCCGATTTTTGCCGAGATCAAAGAAAAATTCGGCATGCCTGTTGTTACGGACGTTCACGCTGCGGACCAATGTGCACCGGTTGGCGAGATCGTGGATATCCTGCAGATCCCGGCCTTTTTGTGCCGCCAGACAGACCTGCTTGTTGCGGCAGCACAGACCGGTAAAACGGTTAATGTGAAAAAAGGACAGTTCCTTGCTCCCTGGGACATGAAGAATGTCCTCGGCAAGGTCACCGGTTCGGGCAATCCGAACGTTCTTTTGACCGAGCGCGGCGCGAGTTTTGGTTACAACACGCTGGTTAGCGACATGCGTGCGCTGCCAATCATGGCACAGACCGGCGCACCGGTAGTGTTTGACGCCACGCACTCGGTTCAGCAGCCGGGGGGGCAGGGTGCGTCTACTGGCGGTGACCGTACGATGGTTCCGGTACTCGCGCGTGCTGCTGTTGCCGTCGGTGTCGCTGGCCTCTTCATCGAAACACATCCTGATCCGGACAATGCACCGTCTGATGGACCAAACATGGTTCCCATGAAAGACCTTGAATCGCTGCTGCGCCAGTTGAAGGCGCTTGATGAAGTCGTCAAATCACCCGGTGGTGCCGTCTAGTTGTGAAGCCGCATGTTTGATGCGGCTTTTTCTTGCTGAGCTTTGCTCGCGAAATCAGGCCGTTGAAACGGCTGTCGAAGTAGCCGGACCTTCCACCGGCTAAACGTATGTTCTGGACCATGTGACAAGGAGTCCTTCCATGACCGCTATTATCGATGTTGTCGGCCGTCAAATTTTTGACAGTCGCGGAAACCCGACCGTTGAAGTTGACGTATTCCTGGAAGATGGCTCCTTCGGGCGCGCGGCTGTTCCCTCCGGTGCATCGACAGGTGCACATGAGGCGGTCGAACTGCGCGACGGCGGTGACCGCTTTATGGGCAAGGGCGTGCAGCAAGCCGTGGATGCGGTAAACGGTGAAATTTTCGAGACGATTGGTGGCCTCGAGGCAGAAGACCAACTGCAAATTGACCAGGCAATGATCGACCTGGACGGCACCGGCAACAAGGCCCGACTTGGCGCAAATGCCATTCTTGGTGTTTCTCTTGCAGTTGCACGTGCTGCCGCACAAGCTTCAGGCCTTCCGCTTTACCGGTATGTAGGGGGGACGTCCGCACGCACGCTTCCGGTTCCGATGATGAACATCATCAACGGTGGGGCGCATGCCGACAATCCGATTGATTTCCAGGAATTCATGATCATGCCGGTCGGCGCGGACTCGCTGAGCGACGCAGTCCGCATGGGTTCTGAAATCTTCCACACACTGAAGAAAGCGTTGAACGCTGCGGGTCACAACACCAATGTAGGTGACGAAGGTGGATTCGCGCCGAACCTGGAATCAACGGACGCTGCAATCGGTTTCGTCATGAAAGCGATCGAAACCGCCGGTTACAAACCGGGCGACGATGTCTTCCTGGCACTAGATGCAGCATCCACTGAGTTCTTCAAGGACGGCAAGTATGTCCTGGAAGGTGAAGGAAAGTCCCTGGCTCCGGAAGAAATGGCGAAATACCTGGCCGACCTGGTATCCCGCTATCCGATTATCTCTATCGAAGACGGCCTCGCCGAAGATGATTGGGACGGTTGGAAAGCCACGACCGACTTGATCGGCAACAAGTGTCAGCTCGTTGGTGACGATCTGTTCGTGACCAACTCGGAACGCCTGCGCAAAGGCATCGACATGGGTGTCGCCAACTCCATCCTTATCAAGGTAAACCAGATCGGAACGCTGTCTGAGACCCTTGATGCGGTCGAAACTGCACATAAGGCGGCTTACACTGCTGTCATGTCGCACCGTTCCGGTGAAACCGAAGATTCGACCATTGCCGACCTGGCTGTAGCAACCAACTGCGGTCAGATCAAAACCGGCTCTCTTGCACGTTCCGACCGGTTGGCAAAATACAATCAGCTGATCCGTATCGAAGAAGAACTCGGACCGCAGGCCATCTACGCCGGACGCTCAATCCTTCGTGGCTGATCAATCATTGCCCGGTTGATTCAATCAATGACATTCAAAACAAAGGCCCCGCCGAACGGCGGGGCTTTTTTGTGAGCAAAGACAGTTGAAATTTACCCCGAGAACTCCGCTTCGGGGTTCGTACGGGTTTCTTCGGCGTGCAATAGCGCCGCCGCGATAGTTTCAGCCTTTTCCGCACCCGCCAGGACAAACCGGCCATCTATGATGAAACAGGGTACTCCGGAAACCCCGGACTCCTGAGCCTTAGCGATTTGAGCCTGAACCTTGTCGAGATCGGTTTCGGTTTCAAGCAACTGCTCAACGAGATCCGACTGCATTCCCGCCTCGGCTGATATACGGACCAGGGTTTCTGGTCTGGTCAAGTCTTCTCCCTGCAGGAAATAGGCGCGGAAGAGAAGTTCCACGACTTCATCCTGCAGATTGTCGGACCGTGACCACAGGATCAATCGATGACAATCCAGCGTGTTGGGAGACAGCTTGATCGCATCGAAAGCAAAATCGATTTGCTCGTCCTGTCCCGCCGCTTCGATTTGGCTGTAGAAGGCCTTGGCGCGCTCAAGGCCACCGAACTTGTCACTGAGGTACTGTTGCCGGTCTTTGCCGGTTTTTGGAAGTGTTGAATCGAGTTGAAACGGATGCCACCGGACCAGGACCGGCAATTGAGGCAAAGATCGCAGAGCGGCTTCCAACCGTCTTTTGCCGATGAAGCACCAGGGGCACATGACATCCGAAACGACATCGACGGTAATGGGAGAAGCTTCGCTCATTGAGGTTCCATATGTTGAACTGGCAAATTAAGAGCCTACTGAATTCTTGAGATATTCCAATCTCATATTCAGGGCACAATTAGGGCTAATTGCCGCTAAAGCTGTGTATGGCTCAAAATGGAGTTGATCCGTTTTTGCAGACGGCTGGTTCCGGCTTCGTTTTTCAAGACGGCGACCGGTCCAAGTCCACGCACAAGGCATACGAGGTCTTCATCTCGACTGGTCGCATCGGCGATGGAAATCAACGTGTTGTAGATCTCTTCCAGATCATCGGGCGTCCTGATTTCCAAACCGAAATTTTCAGGTTGCAAACGCATTTCCCAAAGGTCCAACCCCTTGACCGCCAGTGCGTTGCTGCAGGTTTCCAGGTAGTTTGTATAGTGTTCTACGTCCAGCCCGCCATGATTGATCTGCTGACGCAGCCAGACATGACTCTCGGCTAGAATGCGATCTGCCAAGCGTCGTCTCTTTCCGAAACGTATCGCTGAAACGAGCCTCGCCGTCAGGGTTTCCCGCCGATTTTCACCGACCAGAACATCAGATGCACCGTTTCGAAACAGCAGGATTGAATCTTCTTCGTGTTCACAAACGGCCAAAACGGGGAGACCGGCAAATCGAGCGTCTCTGCGTATTTGCTGCATATAGTCAATAGCGTCATCGAAAGGAGCGTCGACCACAACGGCATCAAAGGCTCGTTGAGACATGAATTCGACGGCCATGTTGCCGTCGAAAGCACCTACCACTTCGACCTTTTGCTCGCTCGCATCCTGCCATTCCAGATAACGACCGCTCAGGCCGACAACCAACAGGCTGCTTGAGCCTGAATGATGCGGCGCAGAACCAAAACCGGGAATCCGGCCGAACACCCGTCGTCGCAGTTGAGCTTCTTCGGATCGCAAGAGCGCTCGCTGGTGAATACAAATCAGCATGAGCAAGACATCGTCGGGCACGACCTTGTCGATGATCGCTGTTGCCTGAACGCCCTCCGGCAACTCGTCTTTGCTACCTGTCAGGACATAAAAGGGAACATCACAAGGCAGATCCTTGACCTGAGGAGCAAGCCAGTCAAAAAAGTCACCAAGCTGAGATAGATTGATTGCGGTCACGTCAACAACAACAGCAGCCGGCAACGCCCTCGGTAGAACGCTTCCGCGTTCAAACATTTTTACCAGAGAAATATCCAGATCTTCCGGTGCATCGACATTGCCGCTGCGTCTGGGACGTCTTCCGGCATACCAATAAGGCCCTCGCCAGGAGAGCGATGTTTCAACATCCATGCTCTTTTCCCGTTTGGGTCACGATTTACGCCACTGCCGCTGGCAGTCGCTGTGTGCGCATCGTCAATCGCTCTCGGCAAATTGTTCCGTCAGCGTTCCTCGGCAGCGACTGCAAAATCAGCACCCTGTGCGGTATCTTGGCCAGATCAACGCCCTCGGCATCCAGATAGGCAAAAAACGAACCCGCATCCGGAACGTTTCCTGCATCGGGAACGAGCGCGGCATACATTCTGGCTCCCAGGATCGGATCCTCTACAACAAACGCGGCTGCTTCCCGAATGCCCGGGTAGCCGGCGTAGATCACGTCGACTGTTTCAAGGTTGCCCGTTCCAAGGGCATACAAACCGGGAATGCCGAAGCCGGAAATTCCGTCTTCCACCAATTCAACCTTGATATTGGTGTTCAGAAAGCCCGTTCCTTCCCAGCGCACCCGGCGCTGATCACCATTGATCGTCCGCCAACCGATATCGGGTACCATTGGACCTTTGACCAACAAAGTAGGAGTTTGCTCCTCTACTTCATCCGTCACTGCAATTTCCAGAAGGGCTGGCCCGCTCTCGCACCCGTTCGGCCCGCTATGCTTTCCCAGGGCAGTTGCCTTCATTTTTGCAGAAGGTCCTCTCGCCTTTGCCAGAAGTGCGAATTCGTCTGCCACGTGCACATCCACCAACCGACGTCTTGCCACGAAAGTGGACGGATGCGGCGCCGAGATGTTCCAGGCTGCAAGTATCGTTGTGTTGGAACTCTCTAACTTTCTGTCGAGCGTCTGCGCCAGAGGCCCTGGCGTGATGACAACGTCAGCATTTACCTCGTTTGCATGCGCTGCAAGATTTGCAAGCGAGGTCGGATGATGGAGATGGAGTGTGCTTCCTGTGAGAAGACAAGGCACGAGACCCGCGCCCAAACCGGTCAATCCGCTGAGGGAGTAGGGAGCAACGATGGCACTGCCATCTTTGATATGTGCTTCCTGTACCACCATTTGGGCAGCTGAAATCCAATGGTTGTGACATCGGCTGACCGGAACGTTTTCTTCGCCGCTTCTGCTCCAGCAGATGGTAGCGGTGTGGTCCGCTGGCTCGGGTCGTTCGGTCGGTGAAAACTGGAGATCGTCCCCCATTTCCTCAAGCATCGGAGCGAGTTCAATCAGTCCGTCCGGTATGTCCTTGCCAAGACCGAATACGAAGCGCAGGGAAAAGAGGTCTGCGGCGACATCTCGCGCGGCGGAGCCGACGTCTCTCGTCTCGACACGATCTGCGGCAATAAAGCCTTTGGCCCCAATCGAGTTCAACGCCTCAAGTACGTTTTTCTGGCGCCAATGCAGGGGCAGGGGAGAAATGATCAGGTCGGCACGCAGGGCCGCAAGCAAAGCAATTACGGTATCGACCGTATTCGGCGCCTGTATGCCGATCACATGATCAGCTGACAATCCAACGGTGCTGAAGAATGCCGCCAGACGGTCAATTTCCCGGTCAGCTTCGGCATAGGTAAGGCTTCGGGGCGTTCCCCCGGTCCACGTGACGCGGTCGGACGCATCCACCAGAGCCAATCGATCCGGGTGATCGGCAGCCGTCTGGCGGAACAACTCATCAAGCGGTACATCGGACCAAACTCCGCTTTCATGATACTCCTTGGTCAGGCTCTCAAGCGTGGCTTTCATATTATCTTTCGTCCATTGGTCCGATTATTGGGCGTCTGCCGACCACCAGGTGTCAAATTCGTGCCCGTAAAGAGAATGATGTTGTGGTGGCACCACCTGCTTCCAATGCGCGACCCAATCTGCTGAGACGTGATAAAGGGGAACGGCGTAGGCGCCGGAAATGAGCACACGATCAAATGCACGCACCGCGTCGACGAAATTCTCTCGGCTACGAGCTCCAACCAGTTCGTCAATCAGTGCGTCGATTGCTGGCTCTCTTGCTCCAACGAAGTTGAATGATCCTTCGGTCTCCGCAGCTTTCGACGACCAGCGGCCGTATTGCTCTGCCCCTGGGGAAAGGGATGCGTACCAGGTGTTGAACACCATGTCGAAGTCCCGTTTGGTTCTTCTGTCCTCAAACTGCGACGGATCTACACTGCGCACTGAGGCGTTTATCCCGAGCAGCTCGAGCGTGCGGATATAGGCGAGCGCCAGCTTCTCTTCGTCTTCGTTCTTTGCGAGGATTTCGAAGGACAGCTGATTGCCGGTCTTTTCATCTACAAGCTTCCGATCCTTGAGGCTGTATCCCGCCTTTGCAAACTCTGCCAGAGCTGCCCGAAGAACCTTTCTGTCACGGCCCGATCCATCGGCGTCTGCCGGCCGCCATGTTCCTTCCATAACCTCCGGATCGACAGCGTCGGGAAACGGCGCCAGAAGCTCGCGTTCCCGATCACTCGCAGGTCTCCCGATCGATGACAGTTCGGAATTGTCCCAATATCCGGCAGTTCTTTTGTAGAGGCCGTAATAAAGGTTGCGATTTACCCACTCGAAGTCAAAGAGCATTCTGAGTGCTTTGCGAACTGTACGATCGGAAAATTGTTCTCGGCGAGTGTTGATCGCTATGCCCTGCATGGGAGCAGGCACACCACGAGGAATTTCGAGCTGTATGACGTCGCCGTTTTTGGCTGCTGGGAAATCAAAACCCGTCGCCCAACGGGCAGGGTCTCTGAACTGCAGAGCCTGCACCAACCCTTTCTTGAAGGCTTCCTGCAACGTTGTCTCGTCCCGGAAGTACTCGACGCGAATTTCGTCGAAATTGTCAAACCCGGCCTTTACCGCTAGGTCCTTCGCCCAGTAGTCGGGATTTTTCTCATAAACGACCAGACGTCCGGGTTCGATTGTCTTGAATTTGTAGGGACCGGAACCGACAGGTGGGTTCAGCGACGATTTGTCGAAATTTTCAGCATCCGTGTTCTTTTTGGAAAAGATCGGAGCGAGCGCGATCAAAAGTGGAAGCTCCCGGTTGTCTCCGTTCTCAAAAACCAGTTTGAGGCGGTTTGGAGCGGTAACTTCCTTTTCCTTGATCGCGGCATACCAGTTCCGGTAAGGCGGGCGACCTTTGTCTCTTATGATCTCAAGTGAAAAGATAATGTCATCGACGGTAACGGGGCTGCCGTCGGAAAACTTCGCATCTGGATTGAGTTCAAACTCGATCCATTCCCGGCTGTCGGGCATCCGAACGCGCTGTGCGATGAGCCCATAGAGCGAGAATGGCTCTGCGTAGGAGCGGACGAGCAGGCTTTCCAGAATGTTGTTGCCGAACTGGCGTTCACGCATACCGCGCGCGGAAGTCCAGCCTCCCTGAACGATAAAGGAATTCAGGCTGTCGAAAGTCCCCTGAACGCCCAATGTAATCGTTCCACCCTTCGGAGCCTCCGGATTGGCATAGGGAAAAGGTTCGTCTGGACCTAGCGCAGGCGAACCGTGCATGGAAATGGCATGCGTCCAGGGAACGGACTCGTCGTCGGCCAAGAGCGTAGCCGAGCTTCCGGCTGCAACGAGAAATGTCAGTGCGGCAGCAAGTCGCCCGACATTTTTGCATTCAAAAGAAAAGTCGATATCTTTCAAGAAACGCATAACCACCGCCTGAGATTCCGTTGATTCTCAACTCTGAGAATATCACATGGTTAATTGAGGTGCGCCTCGTACAAGTCATAAAGACCAAGATATACAGATTTGAATCTTTTGAAGGGTCTGCGTTGCAAATCGGTCACCCTATCGCCCAAATTAGGTGCCTTACCATGTTTTCACGGTTCGAATGTTCTGACAGGCCTTGCGGTTGTATCCGGAATGCCTCAGAACAACGCGAAAGTTTCGCACACGCACGATTGAGGACGTTTCGATGAAGAGTGTTTTGAAAAGAGGATTATTCGGATGCGCAACGGCTGCATTCGTGGCCTTGTCTTCTTTTGCAGGTGCTCCAGCAATTGCCCAGGAAGAAAAAAGCCCTTGGACGAAGGCATGCAACACCAATCCGAATACGAAGAAGGAAATCTGCTTCATTTCGATTGAGCTACGCACCAATACCGGCCAGTTCTTGAGCAACATCGCCATTCAGGAAACTGAAGGCGAAGCTCGCAAGAAGTTGCTTGTGGCCGTTCCGACCGGTGTTCTGATCCAGCCGGGTCTGCGTATTCAGATCGACGACAGCAAACCTGTTCAGGCCAAGTACAGCATTTGTGCGCCAAACGCCTGTTATGCCGAGCTGGCAATTGATGACACCTTCATCAATGCCATGAAGCAAGGCGGTGAAATGCGGGTTGCTCCGTACAACCAGCAAGCCAAGGAAATCGTCTTCAAGATGACGTTGATCGGCTTCACAAAGGTTTATGACGGCGAACCGATGAACCTGGCAGAGCTGCAGAAGCGTCAGGAAGAACTGCAGAGCGAATTGCAGAAACGTGCTGACGAAGCTCGCCAGAAGCTCATCGACGCGCAACAGGAAAGCCAGTAGGTTTCGGCGCAAGCAAAAATCAAAAGGCCGGCGCAAAATTGCGCCGGCCTTTTTTTGTTCTATTCGATTTTAAATCGAGGAACGCGCGTTCTAGTGCATTTCGACACTGCGTGGCACGTAAGAGCCGTCGTTCTGTTCCTCGAAAATCTCTTCTACTTGCGGATGCCGGACCGGTTCACCGGTCAAATCCGGTTCCAGGTTCTGCTCACTGACATAGGCAACGTACTCCGTCTCCTCGTTTTCAGCGAGAAGGTGATAGAAAGGCTGGTCACGGCGGGGGCGAACATCTTCCGGTATCGCGTTCCACCATTCTTCCGTGTTGCTGAATGTCGGGTCGACATCGAAGATTACGCCCCGAAAGGGGTAAATCCGGTGCCGGACGACCTGACCTATTCTAAATTTTGCCGTTCGCATGGTTACTCGTCCGCCTACTGCATGCAATGCCGGGATACCGTGTCGGCAACCTGCTTGCAAGCGTTGTAATATTAAACATTACGCGACGAGGCTTGCGATTTCCTAAAGACCATAAACCTCAGCCAGTTCAGAATCTTTCGTGGCAACCAGTTTTGCCAGGTCCACGATCACCTTGGCCTGCTTCCAGGTCGCGTCGTCCTGCATCTTGCCATCAATCATCACCGCACCGGTTCCGTCGGGCATTGCCTCGAGAATTTTTCGTGCGAATGCGACTTCACCCGGATCCGGCGAGAAGACCTTCTTTGCAATGTCGATTTGTGTCGGGTGAAGGGACCATGCGCCGAGACATCCCATCAGAAATGCATTGCGGAACTGGCTTTCGCAGGCTTGCGGATCAGAAAAATCACCGAATGGTCCATAATAGGGCTTCAGACCGTATGAAAGACACGCATCAACCATCTTGCCGACTGTGTAGTGCCAAAGATCCTGCTGATAGGCCGTTCTCTGAGCGCCATCAGCGGTATCGGAAAGCACAGCATAGTCCGGATGACCACCACCAACACGCGTGGTTTTCATACCCCTTGAGGCCGCCAGGTCAGCTGGACCAAGGCTCATGCCATGCATCCGGGGGCTGGCCGCAGCAATCTGTTCCACGTTCTTGACGCCTTCCGCGGTCTCCAGAATCGCGTGGATCATGATCGGTTGGGAAAGGCCTGCTCTGGCTTCAAGTTGTGCCAGAAGCTGATCGAGATAATGAATGTCCCACGCACCTTCGACCTTCGGCAGCATGATGACGTCGAGCTTTTCTCCGACAGTGGGCACGATCTCCAGCAAATCATCGAGAAACCATGGGCTGTTCAGGCAGTTAACCCGGGTCCACAAGCCGGTTGCCCCGAAGTCGTTTTCCTGCGCCATCTGGATGAAACCGCGCCTGGCGTCGGTTTTCGCATCGGCAGGGATCGCGTCTTCAAGATTGCCAAGCACCACATCCACTTTACGAATCAGATCCGGCACCTTGGCCCGCATTTTTTCAATATGCGGTGGCACAAAATGGATCATGCGCTCCAGAGAAACTGGCCGGTCGCGAAAAGGGGGCGGGGCTCCGATGGCGAGCGGCTTGTAAAATGCGCTTGGGGTCTTCATGAAACAGCTATCCTCCTCCTGACTGTCACAATAGCTATAGCGCCTATGTTGCGCTGCAACCATCCCCCGAAAGGAGAAGTCAAGTCACGGGCTGTCCACTTTGGGGGCATTGACTTTGGCGGCAGCACGTCTGGCATGTTTGTCCGCCGCATTCTTACCGGGGGGCGCCCATTTCTTATGGATCCACATCCACTGCTCGGGATGTTCGCGGATCCATGCTTCGAAGACCGCATGGATTTCAGCGGTCGCTCTTTCAATATCGTCCTGGCGATCATTGGTTTCAGGAACTGAAATTGCACGACCTTCTATGTGAAAGTGCACGCCTTTCTTTCGAACAACGCGCCCAAGCACAATTGGCACATTGCAGGACCGGGCGAGGGAAGCAGGAACAGGATTTGCGTAGGCCGGGTGACCAAAGAAGGGAACCTGAACGCCCCTTGCTTCGCGGAGGTCGCCCATCATTGCGACAACACCGCCACTCTTGAGTGTGCTGAGGATCTTTCGTGCCGTCTGGTGTCCCTTTGACAAAAGTCCGCCTTTGTAAAGATCCTGGCGGAGCGACCTCAGCGCCTTGTCGGCTTTTGGATTTCGAAGCGCTTGGTAAACACCGGTTATTTCAACACCTTGGCGAACGGCAGGTTGAACGCAAAGCTCCCAATTTGCGCTGTGAAACGAAACGAACAGGCAACCTGTTTCACCGTTAAGCACCGACTGGGTCATTTCATCAGCATCGATATCAAAGCGAAAGTCCTGCTTAAGAAGGCGATCGATATGAAACGTTTCTGCGGCAACCCTTCCAAGGTTGTCCCACATGCCTCGAACAATCTGTTCGCGTTCCTTTTTGCTCATCTCCGGGAACGCCATCTCAAGATGGTGAAGTGCGCGCTTGTGGCGCGAGTTGAGAGGAGCCAGTCGCCGCCAGAACGATCCCATCACGTAAGACGCAATATCCACCGGAATAAGTCTGAACAGCCGTATTGCAGCTTTGAGAGCTATCCCTTCCACACGGTTCTGAAAGACCGTGAGTTTGGGATGGTTACGCTGTCTTAGTTTTCGCGACATAAACGTGGTGTGCTCTCAGTTTTCAACGCCTTCCCTCAGGAAAAGCAATCTCCGACCGGGTCTTGATGAAAGGGCCCTTGCGATGTGGCTTCAGAACTGCTTGGAATGCAGTTCAACATGCTGACCTCAGTGTCACGCGTCCTTAGCCAAGCAAGGCGCAAGATGCAAGCGCCTTGAGCACATCGCACCGTTCACGCTTGTCGTCACTATAAATATCGGGAATCGAATGCAGGACGTCATTACTCTGGCACTACCGTTTTTCGGCCTGATCCTTCTGGGATTCGGGGCCGGAAAACTGAAAAATCTGCCGGAGGCAGGCCTGAGTTGGATGAACTTCTTCGTTATCTACCTGGCATTGCCTGCATTGTTTTTCCGACTTCTTTCAGAAACGCCCTTTGAGCAACTTGCGAATGTCTCTTTTGTAGCGGCCACAACATTCACAACATACATTGTGTTCGCGATTTCGTTCTGCATCGGTGTGGTGGCAACGAAGGGTAGCATTGGCGAATCCACGATACTGGGCATCGCCGGAGCGTATTCGAACGTCGGATACATGGGGCCCGGACTCACCCTTGCAGTTCTGGGAGAGCAGGCCACCGTTCCAACAGCACTTATTCTGGCCTTTGACAACGCTCTCATGTTCATTCTTGCTCCGCTGTTAATGGCGTTAGCGGGAACCGAGAACGACACAATTGCCGGCACGCTGAAACAGATCGGCTTTCGAATATTTACGCACCCCTTCATTCTGGCGACAATCGCCGGTGTCCTTGCGGCTGCTTTGGAGTTTCGCCCACCTCAAGCAATCGACACTCTGTTGCTCTACCTCAGCAATGCCGCTGCACCATGTGCCCTGTTCGCGATGGGAGTTAGTATCGCGTTGCGGCCTATTGGTCGCTTTTCCGCGGAATTGCCGCTTGTTTTGATGGTGAAGCTTGTCGTTCACCCACTGCTTATTTTTTCGCTTTTGATGTGGCTTGGCGGCTTTGATCCAAGTTGGGTGGCAACAGCGGTTCTCATGTCGTGTTTGCCGCCGGCAACAAACGTGTTTGTCATTGCTCAACAATACGGAACTTATGTCCAAAGAGCTTCGAGTTTCGTTCTTGTTGGAACTGCTGTCTCAATCGTGACTGTCACAGCATTCATCTGGGCACTGACCACAGGGTACCTGCCGACTTGACAGGTCGGGCGCTGAAACTGCCCGTTCGCGGTCGGAATATGGTACTCAACAGCTGGAGGGCAAAAAGCGATGAAAGGAAATCCGGCGGTTCTCGCCCTGCTGGACAGCTATCCTGAGGCACTGAGAAGCGCCCTGGCGACTTTACGGCAGATCATCCTTGAAACGGCGGAGGAAAACGCCGAAGTCGGTGAGCTTGAAGAGACCTTGAAATGGGGGCAACCAAGCTACCTGACGGTTCGACCAAAATCCGGAACGACAGTTCGCATAGACAGGGACAAGTCGGCCCTAGGAGATTACGCGCTCTATGTGAACTGTCAGTCTTCCCTGGTGTCGGACTGGAGGACACTATTCCCCGAACTGGCCTTTGGAGGTGACAGAAGTGTCCACTTCAAATTGGAAGAACCGTTTCCCGAGCAAGCGGTTCGGCACATGATCGCCATGGCGCTGACCTACCACTCCAGAAAACGCAAACCTCAATCAAAATAGGCCTGTTGGGGTTCTATTTGTGCAGCTGAAAGCCGCTTCCGGGCGCCATGCCTTCGCGCATCAGCAATCTGCGGAACGGTCCGACCTTTCCGGCCAGATACATGCCGGTGCTGCGCACCATCTGGACCGGCAGGAAACCGGTCAGCAACGATCTGTTCAAGGCATCGACAGCATTTGTTCGGGATCGAATGTCTTTGTAACGTTTGGTTTCATAGGGTGCCAATGCCGCTTGGCTACCAATATCGAGCTGCTTCGCTTTTGCCTTCGCCACAAGGTTTACAAGATCGGATATGTCTCTCAACGACAGATTGAGGCCTTGTGCGCCGATGGGTGGAAACACATGCGCCGTTTCCCCGACAAGTGCCAAACGTGGTGCCACCAGATTCTTGGCTGTCATGCCCGAAAGTGGAAAACTCTGGACCTTAGATGCGATCTTGAAGGGCCCCAGGATCGAGTGGGCCCGGCGCTCCAGTTCACTTTCCAATTCCTTGGTTGCCATTGCGAGGAGACCTTGCGCGCCGTCCTTGGTTTCAACGCACACAAGTGAAGACTGTCGGCCTGGCAGGGGAACAAGCGTGAACGGTCCGGTCGGTGTATGAAATTCCGTTGAAACATTCTGGTGAGGCAGCCGGTGATCAAGATTGAGCACAACCGCTACCTGAGGGTACGTCCAGGTATTGACGTCTATCTCCGCACTTTCTCGAACAAGAGAATTGCGCCCGTCAGCGGCGACAACCAGTCGCGAGTTAACACTTTTTCCTTCGCTGGTTTCAAGCACGGCTTGCTCAGATCCGAAGTTCACTGCACTTACGCTTTGCTCGACCACTTCGAGGTTTGGCTGTGAACTGCATTTTTCTTCAAGAACAACATTAAGTTCACTGTTCAAGATATTGAAACCAAACTCCTCAAGTCCAAGTTCTGCACTGTCAAAAACAACCTCGGGGGCACGGATCAGACGACCGGTGTCGTCAATCATGCGCATTTTTCGCAAAGGTGCCGCGTTACCCTTAATGTCCTGCCAGACACCGAGATCCTCTAGCTGAGAAAGTGACTGTTGCCACAAGGCCGTGGTCCTGCCGTCAATTCTTGAAGCAGCGGGGGCCAGAAGAACCGTCCTCAGTCCTTGCTGGGCAAATGAAAGTGCCGCTATACGACCAGAAGGACCGCCTCCAACAACGGCGACATCAAATAATTCGGTCTTTTTCGATTTAGGCATGTGACTGACCTGGATGGATTTCTCTCTAATAGAGAAATTGTTCGAATGATCTCGGAATTCAACGGGACGAAACCACGCAGCTGCTTCCTGCTCACCTTTCATATATATTTGATCGCAAACCAAAACATGCGGGAAATCAAACTCTCCAACGACAAGTTCGATTAGGTTGTCGTAGTAGATGACCCAGACGGTTTAACATTCTTTGGACATGACAACGGTAACAAACACAAATCCATCAGCAGGCTCCTCGAAAACCGAAGCGGCACGCACGAGCGGCTGGCCGCTGGTCCTCGTGACAATTGCACTCCTGAGCCTTGCCGGATGGGCATATCTGGCCGCGATGGTTGCGGACATGATACCGGCAATGGATATGACCGAAGCCGGCCCGGGAATGGGAATATTCAATCAGTTCAATATCTTCAAAGGGCTCTCTGCTGAAGCCAGGGCTGCATTGGCAGCGTTGTGCCTCCCTGCGGGGTCCACATTTGGCATGCCCGGCCCGGAAATGACCATTCCGGATCTCCCGAAGATTTTTCTGATGTGGGCGATGATGGCATTGGCAATGATGCTTCCGAGCGCATCACCGATGCTGCGTGCATACACTTTGCAAATCAGTGCGCCTGAGCGCTCCCGAATGGAAATGGCCCTGCCGGCAATCATGGTGGCCTTCGGTTATCTTCTTGTCTGGCTTGGCTATGCTCTGGTTGCAACGCTGTTTCAATGGTTGCTTTCCAGGATAGGCGGGTTGAACGACATGATGGCACCGGTCAGCCTGGCACTGACGACCTCTGTCCTTTTTGCCGCAGGTCTTTACCAGTTTACTCCTGCCAAACGTGCCTGTTTGCAGCGATGCTGGTACCCTCGGTGGTCTTTTTCCGTCGATACCGGTTCCAATCGCATGACAAACGGGCTGCGCGAAGGTCTGGTGCAGGGATGGGCGTGCCTGGGCTGCTGTTGGGCAGTTATGACCGTCATGTTCGCTGTCGGACTGATGAACATCGTCTGGATTGCGCTGCTGGGTGCTGTGATGGCCCTTGAAAAGACATTTCCCAGCAGAATCTTTCCCGTAGCCATAGGTGTTTTTCTGATTTCATGGGCAGCATTTCTGACAACAGTCATCCTGTTCAATGGCGCTGCTTTGTGAGAAACTTACAGAATCGCGACAAGGACTGTTTTTTCGGTTCACACTGTCATACGATTGCAATAATAGTCAGCGCCATCGCCGAAGAGGTCTTTGGCAAGGGATGGGTAGATTTTCACCCATGCGATAACGCGGCATTACTATCGCGCCCCGATCTATCAGTTGTGAGGAAATCCCGTGACGGACATAACGCCAGGCAAAGAGGCGCCGGAACCCGCTCTATTCCTGATCCATGTGTTGACTGCGTTCGGAGCACCGATCGCATTGGTCGCGCTTTTGGCAGGTGCGCAGGGGAACTGGGCCGAGATGTTCGCCTGGCTGGGCCTGGCTTTCTTCGTCGACGGTATTGATGGGCCACTTGCACGCCGTTTCAATGTAGCCGAACGCCTGCCTCGATGGTCAGGTGCCTCGCTTGATTTCGTCATCGACTACGCAACTTACGTGTTCCTGCCAGCATTTGCGCTTTCCTGGAGCCTGATGCTGTCTCAACCGTGGAACTGGATCTGCGGTGGTCTCGTTGTATTCACTGGCGCACTCTACTTTGCTGATAACGGCATGAAGACGCCTGATGGTTCCTTCAAGGGATTCCCCGCCGGGTGGAACATGGTTGTCTTCGGATTGATGGTCCTGTCACCGTCTGAACTCTTCACGATCATCACGGTGCTACTGTGCTGCGCGCTGACTTTTGCACCAATCAGGTTCGTTCACCCGGTAAGGGTTCGTCGGTGGCGTGCAATCACGTTGCCCATTACGCTTTTGTGGATGGGGATGGCCGCCTATGCCATTTTGGACGAAATGTCATTGAACGGTCTTTCCGCGATCGTGTTCACGGGAGCAAGTCTCTACCTGTTCTCCGTGTCTGCCGTGCAGCAGCTTCTGGACCGGGTCGACTGACTGGAGCAGCGTTTTCTCAACGTCGCTTCGACTTCGCTGCACCACACAGTATTGTTCTTCTGTTTCGAACTTGCCTGAAGCGTCCGGTTTCGACGGCTTCAGGTGCGACAACCGCTGCCTCATCTGACCTACAGCATCGATATCAGACTTGAGACGAACGTCTCCGGTTCGGATTTCTATTTCGCTGTGGTCTTTTCGGCAGGCGTTGAAATCATTACTGTTCTTGCCAGGGCCGACCGCCACAACGCAGATTCGACAAACATTCAATCACCTCGGGGAGGAAATAATGGTTCAGGCAATTCGTGTGCACGAGACCGGTGGACCGGAGGTGATGCGCTGGGAACATGTCGAAGTCGGCGAGCCCGGACCGGGAGAAGCTCGGATCCGGCACACGGCTATCGGCCTGAACTTCATCGATACCTATTTCAGATCCGGACTTTATCCGGCCCCGGATGGACTGCCGTTTTCCCCGGGAAATGAAGGTGCCGGGATTGTTCAGACTGTCGGAGAAGGTGTGACGCATGTCAGCCCCGGCGACCGTGTTGCTTATGTGGGGCCGCTCGGCGCTTACGCGCAGGAAAGAATTGTTCCAGCCGACAAACTGGTCGTGATACCTGAAGGGGTTGATGACAAGACGGCCGCAGCCATGATGCTGAAGGGCATGACCGCGCAATACCTGCTGCGCCAGACCTTCAGGGTCGGACCGGAAACAACGCTGCTCTTCCATGCTGCTGCTGGCGGTGTCGGCCTGATTGCCGGCCAGTGGGCAGCCCACTTGGGTGCAACGGTGATCGGCACTGCCGGTTCGGATGAAAAGATCGAACTTGCAAAGGCTCACGGTTATCAGCACGTGATCAACTACAGGACCGAAAACTTTGCCGAAAAGGTGAAGGAGATTACCGACGGCAAGGGCTGCGATGTCGTTTACGATTCCGTCGGACAGGATACTTATCCCGGCTCGCTGGATTGCTTGAAACCACTCGGCATGTGGGTCAGCTTCGGACAGTCATCCGGCCCGATCACCGATTTCAACTTGGGTCTTTTGGCTCAAAAGGGATCGCTGTTTGCCACACGGCCAACGCTCTTCACCTATGTCGCCACCCGGGAAGCGCTGGAAAAGACCGCCGGAGATCTGTTCGACGTTGTCCGCAGCGGAGCCGTCAAGATCGAGATCAATCAGGAATATCGGCTCGCCGATGCAGTTCAGGCTCATCAGGACTTGGAAGGTAGAAAGACCACCGGCGCAACCATTCTGATCCCGTAGGGTGTCGCTAGAAGATGCTTTCAAGCCGGGTACAGGAACTGTCTCGAAATCTTTACAGCCCAGCCATGCGCTATTTTTTGGCTGCGGCTGAAGCTGGATCCATTCGGGCGGCTTCGCGTGAGCTGAATGTTGCCTCATCTGCCGTCAATCGCCAGATCCTTTGGCTGGAAGAAGCACTGGGTATGCAGCTCTTCGACCGGGTGGGCAGACGCATTCGGCTGTCGCAAGCAGGAGAATTGCTGCTTGCTCATATCCGACGGACTTATTCGGATTTCGAGGGCACAGTTGCCGAGCTGGATGCGCTTAAAGGCTTGCGCAGAGGTACCGTTTCCATCGCCTCGGTGGAAAGCGTAGCCGAAAAGCTTCTGCCTGCTGTCATCAGCAGTTTTCGCCGCAGTTATCCCGGCATTCATGTGAACGTTTCGATTTCCTCCTCACAGGAAGCAGCCAGAAAAGTCGAGGCAGCCGAAGCGGACGTCGGCTTCACCTTCGACCCGCCTGAAACGTCGGCGCTGACAATCGCATTCCACCATGATCTGGTTATCGGTGCCCTCATGACGCCAGATCACCCGCTTGCCGGGGAGAGGAAACTGAGCCTCCAGGACTGTTTGAAGTTCCCGGTTGCTCTGCCTGCCGAAGGCCTGTCTCTGCGTACGAGGATCGACTTGGTGCGAGCACATATTCCCGGAGCCTCCAGAACTTATGTCGAAGCGAACTCGCTGCGCCTGATGCGAGCACTGGCAAGGGAGGAGAAGGTTATCGGTTTTCAAACGTTGATCGGCTGCGAAGAGGATCTGGCTTCAGGCGCGCTGGTCTTCAAACCACTTTCGGATGCACCACTTCAGGCTGACAGATTATGTGTGGTAACCTCTTCCTTGCGCGCTCTTGCACTTGCTCCTGGAATGTTTTTCGACCATGCAGTGCTCGCCCTGAAGGATCATCTTCCTTCACTTGATGCCAAATAGGCATCATTGAGTTCTCAAATGAGCGCTTTGGATCCAGACTTTTTTAAGGCACATTTTTCGTAACGGTTTGCGGCACTTTGCCGCGCGAGGGAGAAAACAGATGGGGCGTTTAACAACGCACGTACTCGACACCGCTCTTGGCAAGCCTGCTGAAGGCTTGAAAATCGAACTTTGGTCTCAGGGCAAAAACCCCGAGCACATTTCCTCGCACGAAACCAATGATGACGGTCGGGTCGAGGCACCGATCCTTGCCGGTCCGGACTTTCGAACTGGAACCTACGAATTGAGGTTCCACGCGGGCGACTACCTGAAGGGCACCGGTCAAGAACTCCCCGAACCGCTTTTTCTGGACGTTATTCCGATCCGCTTTGGAATGGCAGAGCCTGACGGTCATTATCACGTACCGTTGCTCCTTTCGCCCTTTGGGTATTCGACCTACAGGGGGAGCTGAGCAATGCGGGACACAATTCGATTTCTCAAAAACGGTGAAGTTGTCGAGCTGGAAAACGTCGGCCCGACCGAAACGGTTCTCGATTACCTGAGGCTTCGCCGTCGGGAAGTTGGCACCAAGGAAGGCTGCGGTGAGGGGGATTGCGGAGCCTGCACTGTTGCCATCGGACGGCTGGTAGACGGCAAGCTTACTTATCAGCCTATCAACAGCTGTATTCAATTGCTTGGGATGATCGATGGTGCCGAACTCGTAACCGTCGAAGACCTGACGCAAGATGAAAAGCTTCATCCGGTGCAAAATGCCCTTGTCGAGTTTCACGGATCTCAGTGTGGCTTCTGCACGCCGGGTTTCGTGATGACGTTGTTCACGCTCTACCATGCAGACTCGAAAGAGAAATCTCGCAAGACCGTGATTGAGTGGCTCGCTGGAAACCTTTGTCGCTGTACAGGCTACAGACCAATCGTGGAAGCTGCTTTGGACGCCTGTTTCGAGACCGTGGACGATGTGTTTTCATGGCGCGCGAACCAGACCCGGGAAAGGTTGCAAGAGCTCGCTGATAGCCGAGACATTTTCATCGGCGACAGCAGCATGTTCTTTTCTGCACCGGCGACACTGGATGGATTGGCTGCCTTTTACGGCCAGCACCCCGACGCAACGCTTGTTGCAGGGGCTACAGACGTCGGACTTTGGATCACCAAGCACTTGCGTGAACTTCCAAAGATGATCTGGCTGGGCCGCATTCAGGGGCTGGATCGCGTAGAAGAAAGTCCGAGTGGCGTTCTTATCGGCGCAACGGCGACCTTCGAGGCTACGGAAGCTGCCATGACAAGGTTGTCTCCCGATCTCGGCGAATTGTGGAAGCGCATCGGATCGAAGCAGGTTCGTGCTTCCGGAACGGTAGGAGGCAACATTGCCAATGGCTCTCCGATCGGAGATTCACCCCCGGCGCTGATAGCGCTCGGCGCGACACTCGAATTGCAGTCAGCCGAAGGCTCGCGAGCGCTTCCCCTGGAAGATTTTTTCATCGACTACGGCAAACAGGACCGGGGAGAGGACGAATTCGTAACCGGCCTTTTCGTACCCCGCCTTACCGGCAGTCAGGTGTTTCGCTGCTACAAGATTTCGAAGAGATTCGATCAGGATATTTCGTCGGTGATGGGAGCGTTCCGTTTCACGGTCGATGACAACATCATTACCGATGCCCGCATCGTATATGGCGGAATGGCAGGCACTCCGAAAAGGGCGAATGGGTCCGAGGCTGCGTTGAAAGGGGCCTCGTTGGAGGACCCGGCAACGTGGGGAGCCGCAATGCAGTCGCTCCTTACGGATTTCACTCCAATGACCGATATGCGTGCCAGCGCGGAGTACCGCATGGAAACGGCTCGCGCCCTTCTTGCCAAGGCGCTCATGGAGGTCAGCGGGACACCGGCAGAAGACCTGCGGGTGCTTGCAAAGCGGGAGGCTGACCATGACCGCGCCGCTTGATCAGAAAAACATGGACATGTCTCTGAAACATGTCCGCAAGCCCTTGGCCCATGACAGTGCCGAAAAACACGTCCGCGGTACGGCCACCTATATCGACGACATCGTCGAGCCGATGGGAACTCTTCATGTCGTGCCGGGATGGTCCAGGCAGGCTGTTCGTGGGCGAATTCAGTCAGTGAATCTTGAAGACGTCGAAAAGGCACCTGGCGTCGTCGCAGTACTGACTGCAGATGATATCAAAGGAATCAACGACTGTTCGTCGGCATTCGGCGGAGATCCGGTTCTTGCTGAGGAAGAAATCCTGTTTTTCGGCCAGGTTGTCTTTGCGATTGTCGGAGAAACACGGGAAGCTGCCCGAAAGGCCGCACTCAAGGCAAAAATTGACGTCACGCCGATCACGCCCATCCTGACACCTGAAGACGCGGTTGACGCTGACACCACGGTTTTGCCTGACTACCAGTTTCGCAGAGGGTCGCCTGAAACCGGTATGCAGGCTTCGGAGGAAGTACTTTCCGGGTCGATGTTCATTGGCGGCCAGGAGCACTTCTACCTCGAAGGGCAAATCGCAATGGCGTTGCCTCAGGAAGACGGCGGCATGCTGGTTCATACATCCACGCAGCACCCGACCGAGGTTCAACATACGGTAGCCAAGGTTCTTGGCGTTCCGGACGCAACGATCACAGCGGAAATCCGCCGCATGGGCGGTGGTTTCGGCGGCAAGGAATCGCAAGCAAACCAATGGGCAAGCCTGGCAGCGCTTGCGGCGCAGAAGACCGGCAGAACCTGCAAGCTTCGCCTGGACCGCGATGACGACATGATCATGACCGGCAAGCGGCATGACTTTAAAGTCGACTGGAAAGTCGGTTACGACACATCCGGCAAGATCAGAGCCGTCGACATGGAGTTCCTTGCGCGTTGCGGTTATTCGGCTGACCTTTCCCTAGGTGTCAATGACAGGACGTTGTTTCACTCCGATTCCAGCTATTTCTACCCGGACGCTCTGATCCGCTCGCGCAGGTTGCGCACGGACACTTGCTCAAACACGGCATTCAGGGGGTTTGGCGGCCCTCAGGGTATGCTCGCGGCCGAACGATTGATCGATGCCATCGCGATCAAACTCGGCAAAGACCCGCTCGAGGTGCGCAAACTCAATTTCTACGACGGCGAGCGGAACCTGACACCGTATGGAATGCCGGTCGAAGAATGGGAGGTGATGCACGACCTCATTTCGCAACTGGAAGAAAGTTCAGGCTATTGGCGACGGCGTGAGGAGATCAGAGAGTTCAATGAAAACAACGCCGTTTTGAAAAAGGGACTGGCTTTGACCCCGGTTAAGTTCGGGATTTCGTTTACTCTCAAACATCTGAACCAGGCCGGTGCGCTGGTGCATCTGTACACCGATGGTTCTGTTCACCTGAACCACGGTGGCACGGAAATGGGGCAGGGCCTTTATCAGAAGGTTGCACAGGTTGTGGCCGAAGAATTCGGAGTGTCCCTGGACAAGGTTGTGATCACAGCGACCAACACGTCGAAGGTACCGAACACCGGTCCGACCGCAGCCTCCTCCGGAACCGATCTGAACGCAATGGCTGCCAAAAACGCTGCGCAAGTCATCAAGGGCAGGTTGATCGAGTTCCTTTGCGAACAGCATCAATGTGGTCCCGAGGCGGTGCATTTCGGCGACAACAAGGTCATTGTCGGCGATCAGAGCTTTGCCTTGTCCGAAATTGCCAAGCACGCCCATATGGCACGCATTCAGATGTCCCATGCAGGTTTTTACGCGACGCCTGGCATTACATGGGATCGGGAAAGTGTCACCGGACGACCGTTTTATTACTTCGCCTTCGGCGGAGCCTGTGCGGAAGTAACCATCGACACCATGACCGGCGAGATGACTGTCGACCGCGTGGACATACTTCATGACGTCGGTCATTCGCTGAACCCTGCAATCGATATGGGTCAAATCGAGGGGGGCTTTGTACAGGGTATGGGCTGGCTGACGACCGAGGAACTGGTATGGGACGAACAGGGGCGGCTGCGCACACATGCTCCGTCAACATACAAGATACCGACGGCGTCCGATCTGCCGGAAGACTTCAGCGTCAAGCTCTATGAAAGTTCCGGTAACCCGAAGGAAACGGTCTACCGGTCAAAGGCAGTCGGGGAACCGCCGGTCATGCTGGCCAATGCGGTCTTCTGCGC
Organism: Roseibium sp. SCP14; assembly: GCF_040329475.1. Lineage (NCBI taxonomy): Bacteria > Pseudomonadati > Pseudomonadota > Alphaproteobacteria > Hyphomicrobiales > Stappiaceae > Roseibium > Roseibium sp. SCP14. Next base: position 612,186 of record NZ_JBDZYH010000003.1, on the reverse strand, counting down.
GATCACAGATGCGGTTGCTTCGTTGAACCCGGGTGAAGTGCCGGACCTTCACGCGCCTGCAACACCCGAATCCATTATGCGCGCCGTTCAGGACCTGCGCAGGAGAAAGGCCGGGTCATGAGGGTCTGGGGGCACATAGTTGACTGTCTGAAGAGCAGCGGCGCCTGTGCCCTCGTAACTGTGGCTCGCGCCGAAGGGTCCACCCCCAGAGAACTCGGTGCTCGCATGGTTGTCGACGGGGATATGCGTTTCCACGGAACCATCGGAGGCGGTACTCTGGAACTTGAGGCCATACGACAGGCCGCTGCTGCGGCAAATGCAGCCGAACCGACTTTTTTCCTTCGTTCTGTCTCTCTCGGGCCGGATCTCGGCCAGTGCTGCGGCGGACGGGTGGAGTTGGCAATCGAGGTCTTAACTCAAGAAGCATTGAATGAAGCTTGCCGACTTTCTGAACTGGAAGCGTCAGGTACTCCCTTCTCGACAGTGTCTGAACTCAGCGATGGGAAGATCGGCAAACGCCGAATCCATACGAAGCTGCCGTCGCAACGATTTGCCATCGAAAGGAACAGCGACACGAATTCCACGCTCGTGATCGAGCAATTTGGTGCCGCTCACCGCCCTCTTTACGTGTTCGGAGCCGGACATGTTGGCAAAGCGCTGATTCTCGCGCTTGCTCCATTGCCTTTCAAGGTGACCTGGATTGACAGCAGGGCGGACCAGTTTCCCGGACCGGTGCCGGGCAACGTCACAAAAATATGTGTCGAAGAGCCGACGGTTGTCCTGGCTGATGCTCCGGAAGGTGCCTTCGTTCTGGCCATGACCCACTCACACGCGCTCGATGAAGAAATAATGGCACGAGCCTTGCTTCTGCAAAGGTTCGCCTATTGCGGGGTCATCGGCTCCAAGACCAAACGAACCCGGTTCCAGAAACGACTGAAATCAAGGGGACTAAGCGACAGTCTAATTTCAACAATGGCCTGTCCTGTCGGGATCTCGCAGATACGATCGAAGCAACCGGCCGCAATTGCAGCTGGAATCGCGGTCGATCTGTTGCAGAGAGACGAGGCCAATCATCAACAGACCGCTGCAGGCGAGGGGCTTGCACAAATTGTACCACATGGTCAATAAAGCGGCATTCGCTCGGGGGACGGCGTGGCAGAAACAATCCATTCAGAGGTGGAAAGCAATATGGTTCAGCAAGATAGATCCGGAAAGGACACACTGCTGGACGCAAGAGGACTGACCAAACGGTTCGGTGACATTCTTGCCAATGACAAGGTCGACCTGATCATCAACAAAGGCGAAATCCATGCGCTTTTGGGGGAGAACGGTGCGGGAAAATCCACCTTGGTCAAAATGTTCTACGGCTCGCTCGAACCGGATGGCGGGGAAATCGTCTGGGACGGTGCGAAGGTAGACATCGGAAACCCGGCGGCTGCCCGAGAACTCGGCATCGGCATGGTTTTTCAGCATTTCTCGCTTTTCGAAGCCTTGAATGTGGTCGAAAACATTGCGCTTGCGCTGCCAAATCCCGGGAAAATGACAGACCTTGCAAGCCGGATTGAAACGGTGTCGCGGGACTACGGTCTGCCGCTTAACCCGACCGACATTGTCGCCGATCTTCCGGTCGGTATCCGACAGCGGATCGAGATCGTTCGTTGTCTTCTTCAGGAACCGCAACTGATCATCATGGACGAACCGACCTCCGTCCTGACCCCTCAGGAGGCCGATCAGTTGTTCCTGACGCTGCAACGGCTCGCAGAAGAAGGCTGTGCGGTGCTCTACATCAGTCACCGTCTGGAAGAGGTAAAGCGGATCTGCCATCACGCAACGATCCTTAGACATGGCCAGGTGGTGCGCGAATGCGACCCGACGAAGGAAACACCCGCTTCACTGGCGAGCATGATGGTGGGTGCAGATGTCGCTTCAGTCAGCGCGAGCGAACAAAAACCGCAAATCGGCGAAGTTCGGCTGGGACTGCAGGAATTGTCAGCCCCTGCTTCCACCCCCTTTGCCACGGCGCTCAACAACATTTCCCTGGACCTTCGGGCCGGCGAGGTTGTCGCCATAGCGGGGGTTGCCGGCAATGGACAGGGAGAACTGTTCGATGCGATTTCCGGCGAGATGCCGGTTACGCCTCAGATGGTTCAGATTGACGGAACGCCGTGTGGGTCCAGAAACATCACTTGGCGTCGTAAGCGGAACGCAGCATTCGTACCGGAGGAACGTCTCGGACACGGTGCAGTGCCGGGCATGAAACTGTCGCAGAACATAGTACTGACGCGCCATAGCACTGGAGACAAGCTCGTCGGTGGCGGATTTGTTTCAAATGCCCGGGCCGGCACCATGGAGCAACGCATCAAGCAGACATATGACGTGCGCATGTCGCACGACGACCCGGAGGCGAGGTCGCTTTCAGGCGGCAATCTGCAGAAATTCGTCGTCGGACGCGAGCTCGACCGAAAGCCGGGTGTATTGGTCGTCAACCAACCGACATGGGGCGTTGATGCGGGAGCTGCAGCTCTTATTCGCCAGGCCTTGATTGACCTTGCCCGCTCCGGCTCCGCGGTTCTTGTCATCAGTCAGGATCTGGACGAGATCTTCGAGATCGCTGACAGGATCGCGGTTATCTCCAGGGGTTATCTGTCAGCTGCGGAACCCGCAGCTGAAATGACCCGAGAGCGGGTTGGCCTCCTGATGGCAGGTGGCGCGGAAACGCAAGAGGAGGTGGCCTGATGCGCATTGAACTGGTCAAAAGAAAAGAACACAGTCAGACCATGGCGCTGTTGTCACCGCTGATCGCGGTTGGATTGACTGCCCTGACGGCCGGAATTATTTTCTCAATAACTGGCCATAACCCTCTGATTGGATTGTATAAATTCTTCATTGAACCACTTACTCAACAGTGGTCTCTCGAGGCGACGATCGACAAGGCAACACCGTTGATCCTGATCGGGTGCGGTCTGGCGGTTTGCTATCTTTCAAACAACTGGAACATTGGGGCGGAAGGTCAGTTTGTAATCGGAGCCCTGTTCGGCTCTGTGCTGCCTGTTCTGTTCCCGGAGTTTGAAAACGGGGCAACGTTACCGCTCATGTTGGTATTCGGTGCCATTGGCGGTGCTCTTTGGGCACTGATCCCGGCGCTCCTGAAAACCCGGTTCAACACAAACGAGATCCTGACAAGCCTGATGCTGGTCTATGTCGCCGCCCTGATTCTCGACTACCTGGTACGTGGTCCCTGGCGCGATCCGGGCGGGTACAATTTCCCGGAATCAAGAATTTTCTCGGACGCGGCGACCTTGCCGGAGATTTTTGACGGTACGATGAGCATGTCCGCACCGATCACGGTTGTCATCGCGATCATACTGGCAGTCGTGCTTGCAAAAACCCTCAAGGGTTTCGAGATCCGCGTCATGGGTGAGAGCCCGCGTGCCGGAAGTTTTGCAGGTTTTTCTGCAAAGCGCCTCACACTGTTTTCGTTCGCCCTGGCAGGTGCTCTCGCCGGTCTCGCCGGAACCATGGAAGTTTCCGGTGCGCTTAATCAGCTTCTTCCATCGATATCTCCCGGCTACGGCTTTACCGCCATCATCGTCGCATTTCTTGGCCGACTGAATCCGATCGGCATCATCATCGCCGGTTTCGTTCTGGCCCTGTCCTATATCGGCGGCGAGGGCGTGCAGTCTTCGATGGGCGTTTCCAACGAAATCGCCAGCGTAATCCAGGGGATGCTCCTCTTTTTCGTCCTGGCCTGTGACACATTGATCTTGTACCGAATTCGCATGGTCTCCCGCCGTGCACCTGCCGGGGAGGCGTCTCATGTTTGAAGCTGTTCTGCTTACGGTCATCACCGCGGCAACACCTCTATTGATCGCCGCTATCGGTGAATTGGTGGTCGAACGGTCCGGCGTCCTGAACCTCGGGGTCGAAGGAATGATGATCATGGGCGCGGTGATAGGATTTGCCGTGGCCAATCAGACAGGATCCGGAACGCTCGGCGTCATCGCGGCGATCATCGCTGGAATGGCCATGTCATCCCTGTTCGCGTTCCTCGTCCTGGTGCTGGTGACCAACCAGGTCGCAACGGGACTGGCGCTCACCATCCTGGGGATCGGTCTGTCCGGAATGATCGGCGAGGCATATATCGGCGTGCCGGGTCTGGACCTTCCCGAACTCTACATTCCAGGACTGTCCGAGATTCCGTTCATCGGTCCCGTCTTCTTCCAGCAGGACGCCATCGTCTACCTGAGTTTCATTCTTGTGGCTGTGGTCGCCTATGGCCTGTTTCGCACGAGACTGGGCCTGGTCCTGCGTGCCGTTGGAGACAATCACGGCTCGGCCCATGCGCTCGGTTACTCGGTGATCAGAATCCGCTTTGCGGCCGTAATGTTCGGTGGAGCATGCGCAGGGCTGGCAGGGGCATACATGTCTCTGGCCTATACGCCGCAATGGGTTGAAAACATGACTGCCGGGCGTGGCTGGATTGCGCTGGCTCTGGTGGTGTTTTCGTCCTGGTTGCCTTTGCGCGTTGTGGTCGGTGCGTATCTTTTTGGTGCCGTCAGCGTCCTGAACCTTCACGCTCAGGCGGTTGAACTGGACATACCGTCCCAGCTGCTGTCCAGTTTGCCCTACCTTGCGACTATTTTGGTGCTTGTGCTCATCTCCGCAAACCGCAGACTGACGCTCGTCAATACGCCCGCCTGCCTGGGCAAACCTTTCGTACCCGACCGGTAACGCCTGCGCCAACCGGTCTTGTCCGCTCCCGACAGCGATCACGGGACGGATCTATCAATAACGATCGCAACAGAGAGATCGAACCAGAGGGGAATGGAACACATGAAATCTCTTTTGAAAGCCACGGTTGCCGCCGCTGCTTTTGCCGCTGCCGGATCTGCGGCAAATGCCGCCGATGTCAAGGCATGCTTCGTCTATGTCGGTCCGGTTGGCGACTTCGGTTGGTCCTACCAGCATGACCAGGGGCGCCTGGCCGTTGAGGAAAAGTTCGGCGACAAGGTCGAAACCGCATACCTTGAAAGCGTGCCGGAAGGTCCGGATGCGGAGCGCGCGATTGAACGTTTCGCCCGTGAAGGCTGCAACATCATCTTCACCACGTCCTTTGGCTACATGAACCCGACCATCAAGGTGGCCAAGAAGTTCCCGGATGTGAAGTTCGAGCACGCAACTGGCTACAAGACGGCTGACAACGTTTCGACCTACAACTCCAAATTCCATGAAGGCCGCTACATCATCGGTCAGATCGCGGCGAAGCAGTCGAAATCCGGCGTTGCCGGTTACATCGCGTCCTTCCCGATCCCGGAAGTTGTTGCAGGTATCAATGCGTTCCTGCTTGGCGCGCAGTCCGTCAATCCGGATTTCAAGCTGAAGGTCGTCTGGGTCAACAGCTGGTTCGACCCGGGTAAGGAAGCTGATGCTGCAAAAGCCCTGATCGACCAGGGTGCCGACATCATCACCCAGCACACCGATTCCACTGCACCTCTGCAGGTTGCTCAGGAACGCGGCGCGCATGGTTTCGGCCAGGCCTCCGACATGATCAACTTCGCCAAGGACGCCCAGTACACAGCCATCATTGATGAATGGGCGCCTTACTATATCGAACGCGTCCAGGCTGTCATGGATGGCAACTGGCATGCGGAAAGCACCTGGGACGGATTGGCGGAAGGCCACGTCGTGATGGCGCCGTACACCAACCTGCCGGACGATGTTGTTGAAATGGCGAAAGCCACGGAAGCGAAGATCAAGGACGGTTGGGAGCCGTTCACCGGACCGATCACCAAGCAGGACGGATCTGTTGGCGCGGAAGATGGCGTCCAGCTCGATGACGGTGCGATCCTCGGCATGAACTGGTATGTCCAGGGCGTCGACGACAAGCTGCCGCAGTAACAAGACCAAGCTGGTCCGGAGCCACCTCCGGACCAGTACCCGCCGGACCTGCTGATCAGTTTCCCCTGGAATGTTTCAACGTGGCTGACAATCCGATTACGACGACCGGCGCTGTTGTCCGAATGTTCATCATGCTTGTTGCGAGTAGTGACGAACGTATTTCTTCCTTTCGACAAGTAGAAATTGAACTGTCTGAATTTGGCACAAAAACTTTTTGATAAAGTTCGGTTCGCCAAAGGAACCGAAATCGAATCCTTGGCCCCTTTCCGAAATGGAATTAAAGCCTTCATATAGGAGGGCAGGGCCATGATCCGCAAAATTGCCAAGTTACTCTTCGTCATACCTTTTGTGTTCATCAACACGACTGTGTTTGCGCAGGATCTCGAAAAACAGGTCTTGACGGTATCCGGCGGAACAGCCGCCGGCGATCCGGTCCAGTTGTCCATTCAGGACCTCGAGGCGTTGCCGCAGATCGAATACGTAACCGCGACGCCATGGCACGACGGCAGGGTCACGTTCAAGGGAACTCTGCTCAGCGACCTGATGGATCACCTGGGCGCAAAGGGAGAAAACGCGGAAATCATCGCGCTGAACGACTACCGGGCCGTATTGCCTGTCTCCGATTTTGCGGAACATGCGCCGATACTGGCCTATCAGCTCAACGGCAAATACATGAGAATTCGGGACAAGGGGCCTTTGTTTGTCATCTACCCGTTTGACGACAAGCCGGAACTCAAGACGGAAGTTCACTATTCCCGCTCGGTCTGGCAGGTCCGTAGCATCGTTGTCGAATAGTTCGTCATGAAGACACGCATAAATCCGTGGCACGTCAGCATTCTGTGCGGCTTCCTGATCACGATCTTCCTGTTCTGGACCTATTTCTACGTTTCCTACAACCTGAAGCAGGAACAGGTTCTTTCGCTGGAATACGATACGGTCTGGTCCGCAACGAACGGACGCATTGAATTTTACAAGTATTCTTCGAGTGTCTCGCGCTATCTCAATACCGGCAACCCGGCCGACCTTGAAGACGCTCAGGTGCGTTATGAGATTCTCCTCGGCCGAATGGAAACCTGGAATTCCGGAAACTTCAGCACGTTCCTCAAATCCGCCGCAGGCCTGACGTCGGACTACAAACAACTTTCAGAAAAACTGGAAGCTCTATCGCCTCTGATGCAAGGACTTCAGCGCAGCGATGCGGATGACCTTCAGCGCGCTTTGGAAGATATCGCGCCGATCATCGAACTGATTTCGAGCAAGTCCTACCAATCAAGCATCAAGCGGTTTTCCGGCGAGAGGCTGGAGTTTCGGCAGCGGCTTCTAACCGAAAGAAGAATTGTCATCGGCTTGCTTGTGCTGGCAACGCTGTTGATGGCTTTTGTCATGCGTCAGAACTGGACGTTGACGCAGGCAAACTCGAAGATAGCCGGCGATGCCGACAAGTTGGCCTATATGGCCAAACATGACGGACTGACGAAACTGCCGAACCGCACATTGCTGGATGAGCACCTGACCAGGGCCAGGACGCGTCTCAAGGCCGGGGAGGCGGTGCACGCCATTGCATTGGATCTGGATGGCTTCAAGGCTGTAAACGACACTCTAGGACATGGCGGCGGGGATGCCCTGCTTGCAGCAGTGGCCAGGCGCTTGAACAGTTTCGTGAGCGGTCTGCCCGGTGACGGCCTGGCGGCGCGGATAGGCGGTGATGAGTTTCTTGTCTTCCTGTGGTGCCGGTCTGATGAAATCGACATCGAGGCATCGGTTCAATCCCTGGTCACAGCTTTCACCACTCCACTGGAAACATCGATAGGCAGCCTGCTTGTCGGAACGTCAATCGGCTACGCTGTCGCCTCTGAAACGGATGAAGTCGACTATGTCGTTCTGAACGCCGACCTGGCGCTCACGGAAGCCAAAGCAGCCGGGAGAGGGACAGCCACTCGTTTTGCACCGTCGATGCGTGCACAGCTTGAACGCCGGCTTCAGATCGAGCGTGAGCTGCCGAACGCCCTGAAAAACCAGCTGATCACACCGCACTATCAACTTCAGTTCAATCTGTTCACCAGCGAACCTGTCGGTATGGAAGCGCTCGCGCGATGGAACCACGGTGACATCGGATTTGTCTCCCCCGCCGAATTCATTCCGATCGCGGAAGCTACTGGAGACATCGTTACTCTCGGAAGCATGATGCTGCGGGCCGCATGCGAAGACGTCCAAAGACTGCCGGAGACAATCAAGGTATCGGTCAATCTGTCCATGATCCAGTTGTTGAACGATGATCTCCTCGGTCTGGTTGCGGCCACATTGCGCGAAACGGGATTGTCACCTGCAAGACTGAAGCTGGAAGTTACCGAAAGCGTCGTCATGCACAACGTCGATGCGGTCGCAAAGCTGCTTGGCGAACTGCAGGAGCTTGGTGTCACGATTTCTCTCGACGACTTTGGAACCGGATACTCGGCTCTCAGTTATCTCAACAATTTCAGGTGGGATGAACTGAAGATCGACAGATCCTTCGTAACGGCCTGCGAAACGTCACCAAAGGCGTTGAACACCGTCAATGTCATCAAGTCCCTGGCGGACAAGATGAACGCCGACCTGCTGATCGAGGGGCTCGAAACCCAGGCGCAGGTCGAAACCTTCCAAAGCCTCGGATGTGTGTACGGTCAGGGCTTTTTCTACAACAGGCCAGCTCCGATCGAGCAGGTTCTGAAGTATTTTGACAGGCACGGCTATCAACGGGAGCCGGAGACGGCGGTGAACGCGGGCGCCCACATTTAGGCTTGCTTTACCGCAGGTTGATGAACACATAATCGGTACCCTTGCAACACTTGGGACCTGTTCATCATTTCCGGCGGAAAAGCAAAATGATCAAGCGGCGCGAACTCCTCATCGGTGCGGCATCAGCAAGCGCCGCGGCCTTTCCTGTCCTGCCAAATGCAACTGCCCAGGCGTCTGCCTCTGAAACTGCGCCAAAAACAGGTGCAAGAGACGGGTTTGCGATCGCATTGGGTGGTGGGGCTGCCAAGGCCTTCGCCCACATTCCGATCCTGGAAGCAATGGATGAAATGGGTGTTCAACCGGCGGAAATTGCCGGCACATCCATGGGAGCCATTCTCGGCGGGCTCTATGCCAGCGGCATGTCCGGCAAGGACATTCGCGAATATGCCGTCGAGCTCCTGACCCAGAAGACCGAGCTCTTTCAGAAACTTTTCCTGTCCGACGGCAAGACATGGTCGTCACTTCTCAACCTCGTCCGCCCCGCAATCATCGAGCCGGTGGTGCTGTTTGAAACCGTCTTTCCGCCAACGCTGGCAGAGACTTTTTCGGACCTGCGCATTCCGATGAAGATCATCGCGACCGATTTCTACAATCAGTCACAGGTCACGTTGACCGAAGGGCCGCTCCTTCCGGCAATCGCAGCGTCTTCGGCCTTGCCCATGCTGCTGACACCGGTGGAAATCGACGGCACCGTTCTGATCGACGGTGGCTTCGTCAATCCGACGCCATTCGACGTCTTTGAAGGCAGCAGCTACTACACGGTCGGTGTCGATGTGACCGGGACCGACTACACGGACCAGCAGGGGCTGCCGGGCGGACTGGAAACCTGGATCGGCTCCTTCTCGATCACCTTGCATTCTCTCGTGTCGGCAAAACTTGCGGTTTCGCAGCCCGATCTCCTGATCGAGCCCCCCATCGGCAGTTTCAACACGATGGACTTCTTCAAGATCGAGGACATCCTGGAAGCGGCCGAACCGGCACGCGAGGAGTTCAAACGCGGTCTAGATCTGTTGCTGGAAGCCCGGTAATCCGAGTATCCCGATCAGAGCGGAGGTCCGCGCCGTTCGAAGATCTCCTTGAGGTCATCGGCTCTTGCCTTTGACCACCCTTCGGGCGCGACGACGGCTGCCCAGCCGTCGATGTAATCCGGCGCGATGTAGTAGTGGCCGAACCGGGGAACGTCGAGCGCGAACATGGAATCCAGCGCAAGCTGCAGCATGGTCACCACCGGAAACCACGAGAGTTTGTCGGATACGTCCGGCGCACGCGGCTCGTTCAGCCAGGCAGGAGGGCGAATACCGCTGTCGAAGGTGAAATTGACGATCGGGTCGCTGCCGTAATTCAGGAAGACCGCCCGGATCGGTCCCCATGGCCGGAATTTGCCTTCAAGGCCTCCATACTGGTCCATCACCCGGATCAGCGACCCGTTGCCGTATTTCGGCCGCCAGGCCGGGCTGTCCGGGTTGCGGTTGTCCCTGACCTCGGACCAGTATCTGGAAAAGAAGGGCGACCCAGCCCAGAGCGCCCCCTGAATGGGATCGCCCAGCATATCCAGGAGCGGCAAGCTGGACTGCGAATTGAAGGCGCCCTGGCTCAGTCCGAAGACATAAAGCTTCGGCCGGTCGTCATGGGGCAGGGTTGTCCAGTGGTCATAAACCTCATTGAACAGCTCACGGGCCTGTTCAACGCCATACGCGGGATTGGAAGCAAGGGAAAGAATGCTGGTCAGGTAGGAATATTGCACGGCGACCGTGGCAACATCCCCGCCAAGCATGAAATCGAGCGTGTCATGCGCTCCCGGATCCATCCAGCCCGTTCCGGGAGGAACCACGACAACCAGCGCCGAGCGTTCGAACCCACCGACCCGGATCAGCTCGTCAAGCGCCAGTTCGGCCCGTTCCCTGGAGGTCTCGGCGGATCTGCGGCCGACATAGACCCGAACCGGATCCATCACGTTGCCATCATGGAACTCGGCGATTTCATCCCTGGTCGGAGCCGTGGCGACAAATTCACGTCCTCTGCGGCCCATCTCCTCCCAAACGACGAGGGACTCCGGGCTGCCGGTTTTCATCGGATCCTTCGGTTGGGTGATATCCGGCTCGATCAGCAGATCGGCAGCCAGAAAGGACGCATCGGCCGTCCGGAAGGCCGTGCGGATCAACGCACCATCAACCAGCGCCCAGAACAGCCACCCGACCAGGGCGACCGAAAGCACCACACCAACGCGGCGCGGAACCACCCGGTCCAGCTGCCTGGCGACAATGCGCCTGACGATGCCGACGATCCTCAGAACCAGCCACAGAACAAAGGCGATGACTGCCCCGACCAGGAAGATGAAGATCGGTGCATCGGTTTCAAGCGGGGGCAGGTCGACAGCGGCGCGCGTCGCGTTTTGCCAGCTTGCGGATTTTGAAAGCGAATAGATCAGAATGCCGAGGCTGATGACCAGGGCGCTCACCCCCCAGAATTTCAGCAGCCGCCCCCTGGGTTCCGGCAGTTCCATATACCGCCACAACGCCCGCACGAGCAGCGTCATTTCATAGCCTGCAATCGCCGCCACACCGGAAAGGGCCGCTTGGACCAGCGGGTCACGCGGCATCAGAGACGGCGTCAGCGCAGCGCCGAAAAAACTGACCGCGGTTATCAGCGCCGTCGGCGACAGGCCACTTCTGAATGCACTCAAAATCCTCATGATTTCATCATGCTAAAGCAGGACTGGATTTCAAGGCGGATAACACGCGGAGATAGAAAAACTGAGGAGGGATTGGGTTGGGTAGGTGGACACCTCGAACCAATCAAGCGTTCTAAACTCGCTGTGGGACCGGTATCAAACGGATGTGTTCCAGAAATTCTATTGTGGCAAACCGGCCTTGAAGCCCCGCGGCTACTGCATGGACTGTGCAGGGTTGATCTACGCGTAGGCGCAGGCGGAGGAAGACGAATGACCGACCCGGGTGAGATTGCGGCTGTTCAGTTGAGGGCGTTTGTCGAGCGTATAGAGCGTGTGAACGAGCAGGTCGCCGAGTGGAAAGACGAAAAGAAGCTGATCTACGCCGAGGCCAAGTGTGGCGGTTTTGATCCGAAGTTCCTCAAGAAGGTGATCGCCTGGCGGAAGAAAGATCCGCATGTGCACGAAGAGGAAGAGGCTGTTTTCGATCTCTACCTGCACGCGCTTGGGATGCTTGGCCCGGACGCCGATCCGGGCGCGGGGCCGGGAAGTGAGGCGTGATATCAGCTCAACTCATTTCCAAGCTCAGCATGTGTTTGTGTTCTCGGGATAATGACGTTGGTGTGCAAGTTGCCGCAAGCATTCATAAGCGCTGCATAAACATCCATAAGGGCGAGCTGATCGGCTGGAGTCAGATGCTGTTGTGCTACCTGTTCTTGCTCCTCATAGGAGTTGAATCTAGGCGTTTCACAAATAGCAAGAGCCGCAACCCAAGCCTTAGCGATCTCCCTGTAAACGTCATAGTTCATAGGCTCCAAGATGTTCTTTTCGGATGGGACTATTTTCCAAAGCTCGCCTTGTGGTGGCGCCATTTCAACGGAGTCGTCTGGCTTTGCGAGAGCTCGAAATTGTTGCGCACAAACGACAAGGTCCTCTGCAACCAAGTGAGCAAGTGTCAGTTCACCGCACAGCTTCTCAACTTTGGGACCGACAATCGCATCGCGTTGAATCTTGTTCGCTTGGTGCATGTAAATGATAGCAGTAGCAGCCGCCAATGTGGCGGCCCATCCGCTCGCGGCGCCGAACCACTCCCGCACATTGCCGTAACCGCCAATCCAGGCTCCAACGACAATTCCGATCAAAAGCATACCGAGAAGCATGGCTCCGTATGCGAACTGGTTGGCTGTCAGTGTCTTGATCATCTAGTTGTCCTTCATGCTGAGCGCAACTTTACGAGATTCCGGCCTGCTCACAAGAGGAGGTTCGTCGCATGAGTCCTGCGCGGATTCAGATGACGCGGAAGCGGCCTTGGCGGGCGGAAAACCCGGATGCTGTGAAGGTGGATTGGTCAACCAAGTGGGGCAATCCGTTCCGGATCGGTGACGAAATGCCGGGAATGCTGGGCCAGCCGATGGACGCGGAAGACGCCTGCCAGTGCTTCGAGCTGTTCGCCATTCCGAACCTGCCGGTGCATGAGCTGAAGGGCAAGGACCTAGCGTGCTGGTGCCCGCTGGACGCGCCCTGTCATGCCGATGTGCTGCTCAAATACGCCAACCGCTGCGTGCCGACGGACCAAGGTCAGGGGCAGCCTGGGCAGGGGGAGAGGTGATGTTAATTCAATTGAGGTTCGGCCCGGTATTTGGAGAGCTTGTAAAGGGTCTCCACAAGAAGGCGGTCAAGCGCCTGACTGAGGTTAATGTCTGCATCAGAGAGTTTTCCTCGTTGCTCGATTCCACCGAACTTGCATTCGTCAAATTGCTTTTCAAGCATAAGTTTAAAATGCCGGCCTTCAGTTACCAAAACCCGTTCCCAGCTTTCGGCTTTGTGACTAGACAAAAAACGGCTGACAGTGACGCCGGCCAAAGGGCCGGTTTGCTCGTCAAGAACTGCGGCCAAATTCCGTATGGCGAAAAGACATTCATCGTTCAGCGGGGTCGCGGCGAGTGTGCGAACTTCAGTCGCAAGTTCTGCGTACTTGCACCTCGTCTGTTCATGAAAATCTTCATATCGCTGTGCAAGCCCAATGGGCAGGGGGCTGCGGTCGATTTCAGAGATCTTTCTGAAATTGTAATTCCCTTCAAATTGATTGATCTCGCCAAAAATCTGCACCAATTCATTCCGCGCGCGCAGGGCGGCGTTTTGGGTGCGGACAACACCGCTGAAAAGGTTGACAAGGTGATCTCTGCTGATCGCCTTCATCTGCGCAAGGTGCTGCGTTTCGCTTGCGTTGATCTGTTTTTGGATAGCTCGGACAGTGAGCCATGCGCCGCCGAGCGCAATGATTGCAGCTATCACAGTTTGCCAAGTGTGAATGTGGCACCAGAAGCCTGGAGCGCTGTGTTGATCGAAGGTTTTGCATGTCTCTGTGTTGACAAACGGGACCCCATTGGTCGCAACCCAGCCAGCAACAAACACCGCAACAAGCGCGACGATCAGAGACAGATAGGCAATCCGATCGTTTTCCTTAAGCTTCATCTAGTTGTCCCCCAATCCCGGTACAACTTGGACGGATTCCCCCCGTTCAGCAAGGGGAGGGAACTAGGGCTTGGCTTTGAGAAAATCCGTCAGGTTCGGTGGTTGGATGTCGGGTTCGGAGGACCCGGGGAGAGGGCGGAACAAGGCGCTGAGCATGATGGTTCGGTCGTGTTTTTCGTCGACTTGTCCCTGTCCAACAAGGCGAATGAATGTGCGGGCCATTACGCTCCTTTGCATAGCGTCATCAGCCAGCGCCATGTTTTGAAGTGTGAACCTACTGATCAGGCGCAGCACCCATGCATAACCAAGAACTGGGACCGTGACCGCAACAAGATTTCCGAGCGCGAAAGACTGGCCGTTGGGCGTCAGTGTTTTGATGGCACTGGTTATCGACCCCCAGTTCCAAAGCACGCAAAAAACGGGCACCAAGACCGCACCTGTGAAGACCCCCGCGCCAATGCGGAAGTATTTGGTGTGCTGTTCTGCTTTCGATTCCCAAAGCTGCATTGCGTCTTCGTTGATGATGGTCTCGACAAGCTCATTCTTCTTATTTTCGAGCATATCAGTGCCCGCGGTTTCAAGCCTGTCCAAAGCGCCCTTCATCCTGGAATCGATTTCATCCAACGCAATGCTTTTTTGTGCTTCCACATGGCCAGTAAGGTTCTTGGTGAGCGATGCATTCTGCTGCACAGCCATTGCATCGAGCTTCGAAAAAAATCTCTCAGCACCAGCGGCGAGATCAGGTTCGTACTGCAAAGATGCTGCATCGAGATTGAGGCGTATGACCGGATAATACGACCCATATTTGATCAGCTCGCTGCTGAATTCGATGGTCTGCGAACTGAGGTTTATGTCTCTAGGAAAGTCGGTGATCCCCATTGTCTCAAAGACAATAGCCGCGAGGTCAAACCAATTGGATTCGAGATTGCTCGCAGCAAATTCTTGTTTCGCACGCGAAGCCAAGTCTTTGGGGTAAACCGAGATCTTTTCGAAACCTGGAAACCTCTTCTGCCCGAAAAGTGCCTGCAATTCTTTAGCCGGTACTTCGCCGAAGAACTCGCGAATGAGGAGTGTCGCCGCAGTTGCTCCAATATTTTGGCCCTCAGAACTCAGTGGCTCATGTCTTGTGTTGTCATTGCGAATTCGGAGGAAAAAGTCGCGCCAAAAGACGGCATGTTCGACGATCATTGCGGTGTACCAAGTAGTGAAAATCTGAGTTGCGAGAATTTTACTCGCAACTTGACGAGATTCACGAATTAGCGCAAGGTAGCAGGTTCCACGCGAAAACGGTGTGGATCGGGGGTGAGAGCCCGACTGTCCAAAGACGCTCAGCGCGCCACGCTCCATAGCGGGCGCGTTTTCTATTGCGCGTCCGTGTATAATGGGCGTGCGCATCTATGGTCGGGCGCAACAGGGAGCCGAGAGGCTCGCCGATACCATTGGGCCGGTCTTCCAACCAGTTGTTGCCAGGTCGCCTTTTTGGAAGGGGGCGGACGGGTTCATTCGAACCAAAGGAATCCGGCCATGTCCAAGACAGGCAACGGGAGACGTGCATCCGCGCGCACCCGCGATACCCCCGAAACATCTGAAATTCCATTCGATATCGTTCTACAGCTTCAGTGTGAGCACTACCACATGGAAAGCTTGCTGCGGGCGCTTTCCTGCATCGTCACTGAACTGGTCGTAAGCCCCGTTATCAACCAACACTCCTGCAGTGCCTGCAAGTTAGCGCGAGTGGGGGCGGTACCTTGGGAATGAATGCGAAAAAGAGTGCGCTGAAACGCAAGAGTTTCAGAAGAATTTCAGGTGATTTGAAAAGAGCGGAAAGGGGAAATGGCGGTGAGGGTGGGATTCGAACCCACGGTACGCTCTCACGCACGGCGGTTTTCAAGACCGCTGCCTTAAACCACTCGGCCACCTCACCAAAGCAGCGAAAAGCGCGTGCGCCTTGCTGCTGTTCCCTCCCTTTCCTTCGTCTGGCACAGAAAGTCAAGAGCGGGAATTCAACTGACTGTAGAAACTTTGAAAATGGTGTGGAAGGAGGCCTGGAGGAGAACCTTTGCCATGTTCCGGCTCACCGAGCGCTAAGGGGTAGGGGCAGGACGTGCACAGCAACGCCGGAACATGGTCAAAGATAGGGGGCCGCCGGTCCGGTGTCGTGGGCAGGGTTTTGAACCGACGGCCAAAGCTGGAGGTGGGGTCCAGCATTGCTGTGACAGGGCGGTCATCAGCAATGGGTTCACTCTAGGCAGATCCGGCAGGTACAGATGTGACCTACATCACAACCGGATCGTTTGACGATTTTTACCCGACTGTGCCCCACCGGCAACAGAAGGGTAAAGACTGCTGACCATCGCTTTTATCGCGAAAAAACAACCGCTTACCCGGCATGCAAGAGAAGCCCTGGCAGGGTGGAAGAAGAAAACTGTGCAACTGTTGAAAACAGGTATCATTGCCATCTCGACACCCGGTTTACCTTCGAGTAAGAAAATTTCGTTTAAACAGGCAGGTAAGTGCGTGGGACGCTTTGCGGGGGCGATGTGTCTTCACCAAAGGTGACCGATTGGGTCAGCTGAATGCCTGAAAACCGGCGGGTTGAAAAACGCCGGAATTGTCGCGTGAGCTGCGGGGCCGCCAAACGCGTAAGTGAGTAGGACGGCAGAAATGCAAGGGATAGGCGGGCAATCTTGCCTGATGGCAGGCAATGAGCCGGAAACGTCTTTTGGGGATCAGGCAGGACAGGGCGAAACCGTTCTGAAATCCGGTCGCAGTGTCTGGAGCCAGGTTCGCACCGGGCTCATCACCGTTGCTGCTGTGGCCGCGGTCGCTGCCTGCAGCTCTGCCCCCCAGGAAAAAGCCAAGTTCAGCCCGAAGAAATACGGTGTCAAAGGCAGCCCGCGCGTCGTCGCAGCAGGCAAGCCTGTGCCGAAAGGCGGTGGGCGCTACGTTGTCGGCAAGAAATACAAGATTGCCGGCAAATGGTACTATCCGAAACATGAGCCGAACTACAAGAAGACGGGCCTTGCCTCCTGGTATGGTCCGACCTTCCATGGCCGCAAGACCGCCAATGGCGAGATTTTCGACCGCAACGCTCTGACGGCCGCCCATACCACCATGCCGCTTCCCTCTTACGCCCGTGTGACCAACGTTGCCAACGGCCGCTCCATGATCGTTCGTGTCAATGACCGCGGTCCGTTCCACGGCAATCGCGTAATCGACCTGTCGGAACGTGTTGCCGGCATGCTTGGAACCAAGTCGGCCGGTGTCGGCAAGGTGAAGGTCGAATATATCGGCCGGGCACCTCTTCATGGTCAGGACGAAGGCTATCTGATGGCCTCCTACCGTGGTCCGGGTGCGGTCGAGCCGGGTGCGACCCGCCCTGGCACACTCATCGCCCGCGCCGAGCAGCCCGCACCGCAGATCGTGTTCGGCAAGGTGCCGGCGCCTGGTCCGCGTCCGTATCTGACAGCAAGCTCCACAGTTGCCGCTTATCAGCCTGCGCCAGGCAATGTCGCAGTTGCATTCGATCCGGCAATTGCGTTTGAAGCCGGCAATCCGACCATCAAGGTCGCCTCCAACAACAGCTTCCAGACAGCACCGGCTGCCTATTCATCCGACCTGGCACCGGCGGAAGGAACTCTCGGCACCTTGGGCGTTCCGGCGCCGGGCACACCGTCCAAGCTTGCCAGCGGCAGTGCGGTTTCCTCCTATTCCGCCAACAGGCGGATTTCGGACGCTCACGCCGTTCTGTCCACAGTCTCCGCAAGCGGACTTTCCATGCGACAGCTGACTGCTAATATCCAGGCGGGCAGTTAACCGGAAGACCTGAACACAGTTCGGAGCGAAGCTGCCTGATCGGACGACAACTGTTTCGGGGCGAGCGGACGAATGTGTGTAACGAGTATCCAGGGCCGGGCCAAACGGTTTGCCAGAATTGGTTTGAGCGGATTGGCAATAGCAGTTGCAAGCGCTCTTGGAACCGTAGGCAACGCAATCGCTGCCGAGACCATCGTTACAAAGGCGCCAATGGCCTTTTTGTACGAACCTTCTTCCGGCACGATTCTCTTTTCAAAGGCTCCCGACCAGACCTTTGCACCGGGCTCGCTGACCAAGGTCATGACCGCCGCGACCGTTTTCCGGTTGCTCGACGAAGGTGAGCTCCGGCTCGATCAGACCTGCAAGGTGAGCGAACATGCCTGGCGCACAGGAGGCGCACCGTCGCGCCGCTCGACGATGTTCGCCGCCATCAAGTCCGAGATCGCGGTGGAAGATCTGCTGAAGGGGCTTTTGGTGCACAACGCCAATGACGCAGCGATCGTGCTTGCCGAGTGTGTCGATGGATCGGAGGAAGCCTTTGCCGAACGCATGACGGCACTCGCCCGGGAAATCGGCATGGAAAACAGCCGTTTCGCCAATCCCACCGGGTTCGAGGAGAAGCCGAGCGTCACCACGGTGCAGGATCAGGCAAGGCTGGCAGAATACATTCTGGAAAATCACCAGGATTACTACGGGCTGTTTTCCCTGCCCGAATTCACCTGGAACAAGATCTTTCAACGCAACAAGAACCCGCTTCTGGGTGAAATCCGGAACCTGGACGGCCTGGGAGGCGGCAATGATCCGAATGACGGGTATTCCGGTCTTGGATCGGTCGACCGGAACGGCCGTCGCGTCATCGCGGTTGTGGCAGGTCTGACGTCGGACAAGCACCGTCTGCAAACGCTGAAAGAGGTGTTCACGGGTGCCTGGGAGTTCTATTCCATCCAGACGATTTTCGCCGCGGGTCACACCGTGGCCGACGGACGGGTCTTCGGCGGAACGCAGAGCACGGTTCCACTCGTGTCCAAATCGGATGTCGATGTCCTTCTGGCACGTGGCGGCAATCTCGATTACCGCATTCGCGTTGTTTACAAGGGTCCGTTGAAGGCGCCGGTCAAGAAGGGCATGCCAGCGGGCGAAATCCAGGTGATCGGCAAGGAGGGAACCGTCTATCGGGCACCGCTCGTGACCGGTGCAGCCGTCGCGCAAGGCACCATGATTGGCCGCGCGCTTGACGGATTGCAGGAATTGCTGTTCGGCTGGATCGGATAGCGCGATCAAATCATCTACATTCCGGTCAAGACCTGATAAAAGCCTTTCCAACAACCTCAGGAATAGATTCTGTAAGCGGAGCCACGAACCGGTTGCCTGGACATTTTATAACCTTTGAAGGCGGAGAGGGTGCCGGAAAGTCCACCCAGATCGCCCATCTGAAAACCTATCTGGAAAGCCTGGGAAAGTCGGTCATTGTCACTCGGGAACCGGGCGGCTCTCCCGGGGCTGAAAAGATACGTTCCATGCTCCTGTCCGGCGAGGCAAGAGATCTCGGCCCGAGGGGCGAAGCCATGCTGTTCGCCGCCGCACGCGCCGACCATGTCGATTCCACAATCAAACCGGCACTCGAGCGAGGCGACTGGGTGCTGTGTGACCGGTACGCCGATTCAACGCGGGTCTATCAGGGCGAGGCTGGCGTCGACCTCGATTACCTCAAGCTGCTTGAAACAGCGGCTGTGGCCGGTGTCCGCCCGGAACTGACGATCCTGATCGATGTTCCGCCCAAAGTCGGCTTGAGCCGGGTTGCACAACGGTCTCAAGTCGATAACAGCGGTGGACCCGACCGGTTCGAGGGAGAGGCGCTAAACGTTCATGAGCGCCGACGCCAGATGTTTCTAAATCTCGCGCAGGAGGAAGCCTATCGCTTTACGGTCATAGATGGCAGTCAGGACCAGGAACGCGTCACAAGAGCCGTCCGGGACGCCGTCAGCCAGACCTTTGCCGACGATTTGAAGGAAAAAGCTGATGGCGCGCAGGGCTGAACCGGTTGAAATTCCAGAAGTGGATGCCTTGCCCGGCTACCCCTTGCCGCACGAACGCAATCGGTTGATCGGGCATGCCAACACGGAGCAATCCCTGCTTGAAGCCTACCGTTCCGAACGCCTGCACCACGCCTGGATCCTTGGTGGTCCGAAGGGTATCGGCAAGGCGACACTTGCCTTTCGTTTCGCCCGGTTTGTAATCGCCAATCCGGATCGCTTCGGGCCCGCGGTTGCGGCTGCCGGAAATCTTGATTTGCCGGACGAACACCCTGTCACCAGGCAGCTGAAGGCCGGCGGGCATCCCAACATCTTGCACTTGCGCCGCCCGTGGGACGAAAAGTCGAAGCGGTTCAAGGCAGATCTGCCGGTAGATGAGGTCCGTCGAACCGTTTCCTTTTTCGGAACAACGGCGTCCACGAAGGCGTGGCGTATCTGCATTGTCGATGCAGCGGACGACATGAATATCAGCTCCGCCAATGCGCTTTTGAAGATTCTCGAGGAACCGCCGGAACAATGTCTGTTTCTGGTGCTGAGTCACGCTCCCGGCCGCCTGTTGCCGACCATAAGATCCCGTTGCCGCCGACTGGACCTAGAGCCGCTTGGTGCGAACCTGATCAGCCAGGGCTTGAAAGAACTTGCACCCGAGGCCGCATCGTCGGACGAAGATCTGCTTGAAATCTCTCAAACGGCCGATGGCAGCCTGCGCTCCGCCATTACGTTGTTGTCCGGAGACGGTCTTGCCATTTCACGGGGGGTGAGACAACTCGCGAACTCAGCAGACCGGCTTGATCTGGCCGCAGTTCATGCCTTGGCGGACCTTGTGTCCGCGCGCGGTCAGACCGACAATTGGGAAAGCTTTCAGCACATCCTGCAGATCTGGCTCCACGAACGCATGCGCCAGGATCTTCAAGGCGGCGTACGCAATGCCTACTCTTATGTTGAACTATGGGAAAAGACCAATCAGGCCATCAGGGATGCAGAAGCGCTCAACCTGGACCGCAAACAGGTCGTTCTGGACTTCTTTTTCGCCCTACGGGCACTTTGAACAGCCTTGGGCTTTTTTCGATTTCCCTGTATCAAGGCGCGCTGAAGCGGCTTCGCGCCACCAACACTGATCTTCACTCATTGGACCATTCATGCTCGTTGACAGCCACTGCCACCTCGACTTTCCCGATTTCGACGGCGAACGCACCGAACTGATTGAGCGCGCCAGAGACGCGGGCGTGGAACTGATGGTGACGATCTGCACGCATATCCGCAAGTTCGACCAGGTCCGCGCCATCGCCGAACAGCATCCCGAAGTCTATTGCTCCGTCGGCACACACCCGCACAACGCCGGCACCGAGCGCGGTATCCCGGCTGAAGAAATCATACGTCTTGCCGATCATCCCAAGGTCGTTGCCATCGGCGAAGCCGGTCTCGACTATTTTTACGACAAGGCACCCCGCGAAGCGCAGGCCGAAGGATTGCGTATCCACATTGAAGCCGCCCGGCAAACAGGCCTTCCGCTGGTTATCCATTCTCGTGACGCCGACGAAGACATGGCGTCGATCTTGCGCGAAGAAATGGGGAAGGGGGCCTTTCCGGCCCTCCTGCACTGCTTCTCCTCCGGCCGAGAGCTTGCTCTCACCGGCATTGAACTGGGTCTGTATGTTTCCTTCTCCGGAATTCTCACTTTCAAACGATCAGAGGAACTGCGAGAAATTGCGCGGGAATTGCCTGCAGATCGCCTTCTTGTCGAAACAGATGCACCATATCTGGCACCTCAGGCGCGCCGCGGCAAACGCAACGAACCTGCCTACACAGCGATGACCGCGGCGGTTCTGGCAGAAACACGTGGCGTTTCGGAAAAGGAAATCGCGCGGCAGACGACTGAAAACTTCTTCCGACTGTTTACGAAAGTTCCACGGCCGAAAACTGTCTCAGGAGCGATCACGCAATGACCGTTACGCTCACTCTTCTTGGAACCGGATCTTCCGGTGGTGTTCCGCGCGTTGGAAACGATTGGGGACTATGTGATCCAAATGAGCCGAGGAACAAGCGCTCCCGCTGTGCGTTACTTGTGGAAAAGTCCGGGGAAAACGGGTGCACAACCGTGTTGATTGACACCGGCCCTGATATTCGGGAACAGCTGAATTCCGCCAATGTGACCCATGTCGACGCTGTCTTGTTCACGCACGCTCATGCAGACCATCTTCATGGCATCGATGACCTGCGTGGTTTCTGGGT
Source organism: Roseibium sp. SCP14 (assembly GCF_040329475.1). Lineage (NCBI taxonomy): Bacteria > Pseudomonadati > Pseudomonadota > Alphaproteobacteria > Hyphomicrobiales > Stappiaceae > Roseibium > Roseibium sp. SCP14. Next base: position 590,289 of record NZ_JBDZYH010000003.1, on the reverse strand, counting down.
GCAAACGCATAAGAAAGTGCCTGTTTTCATGGACGCGCCAACGTTTGAGCGCGCCGACGCCGCCTTTGGATATTGCTTCGCGACACCGGAGGGGTCCAATTACCCACCGATCCTGGAGCATCACCTGATTGAACCCGGTACAAATATTGGAATCGATGGCGCCGGTGGAAAGATCTGCTTCGACGCGTTTGAAGTCGTTCACGGTGAAATCAACGCGCTTGGCTTCAAGACCGAAGGTGCCGCCTATATTCCGGACGTTTCTGATATTCCCGACAAGAGTTTGAAATACCTGAAAAATCTCGACCTTTTGATCCTGGACTGTCTGCGCCGCAGACCACATCCAAGCCATATCTGCCTCGACGAAGCACTGGACTGGACGAAAACACTTTCTCCCGAAAGAGCTATTTTCACCAATCTTTTCAGTGATTTGGACTACAAAACGCTTCGAAATGAACTGCCTGACGGCATTGAACCGGCCTATGACGGCATGCAGGTAGACCTTGCTGAAAAGTCGGCGAAACCTGCGCTGTCCGCATATGCCGAACAAGCCTAAATACAAGCTTCCTACAGAAGAACGACTAAAGAGGTCTGCGGTCCATTATCTGGAGCGATATGCATCTTCCTCTGCCAATCTGCGGCGGGTTCTGGAGAGAAAAGTCTTGAAGGCTTGCCAGAGCCACGACCGTGATCCGGCCGAGTATGCCGGAATGATCGACGAGGTCATCAAAAAATGTGTCGATACAGGCCTTGTGAACGATCAGACTTATGCGGAAACCAAAACGGCGAGCCTGCGCCGCCGCGGAGCTTCCAGGCGCAAGATAGAGGCACAGCTTGCGGCAAAGGGTGTTGATCGGAAAACCATCGACGGCGTCGTCCAGGATGATCCCGAGGCCGAACTCATTGCGGCTTTCAAGTACGCGCGTCGCCGGCGTCTTGGACCATTTCGAAGCACGCTTGGTTCCAGGCACGATCCTCAGGTTCTGCGAGACAGAGATCTGGCGGCCTTGTGCCGCGCCGGATTTTCCTTCGAGCTTGCACGCCGCGTTGTCGAAGCCGACGAGGACAACGACGCAGAACATTTGGTGTAACCGAGGCCATCCAGTTTGGTCCCGTTAATATGAGGTCGTTCAGTGACAGCCGCTTTCAACCTGGCAGAAACTTTTCGACCGTACTTTGCGTGCCAAACTGCTGAAATCACGCAGAAACTCGCTCATCTACAAATGTTCCATAATATTGATTATGCGTATTAGGTGTATAGCAGCCATTTAGTAATGCGACACTTGGGCCAGTTAGAGATGCGACACCTCCCGTCCGTCTGACACTGGTCGATGTCAACGTTGGAAGGAAGACTGGCTTTTCGACACGCCTGAGCGCTGACGGAGCCGCAATGTCTTTGATCACCATGTCGCAGAAAGAATTGAACCGGCTGGAAGCCATCCAGAATATTAGAGATCAACGCTTGAGCGTTGTGCAGGCTGCCGAGCTCTTGGGTCTCAGCCGCAGTCAGGTCCACCGCCTTTTACAGGCGTACGATCGCGAAGGTCCTGCGGGTCTCGTTTCAAAGAAGCGTGGCCAGCCCAGCAACCGGCGTCACAGTGATGAGTTCCGCAACATCGTTCTGGACCTGGTACGTGAACATTATCACGACTTTGGTCCGACCTTGGCACGAGAGAAGCTGATTGAGCTTCACCAGATTTCTGTCGGCAAAGAGACCTTACGGCAATGGATGACAGATGCCGGTCTCTGGACATCGCGCCGCGAACGCAGGCAGCGGATTTATCAGCCACGAGGCCGACGAGATTGTTTCGGTGAACTCGTCCAGATCGATGGTTCCCATCACTGGTGGTTCGAGAACCGGGGTCCCAAATGCGCCTTGCTCGTTTACATCGACGACGCGACCGGCAAGCTGCTTCATCTACGGTTTGCGATGTCAGAGAACACGTTCGACTACCTGCAAGCCACCAAGGATTATCTAGCGCAATGGGGCAAGCCGATCGCATTTTACAGCGACAAACATGGTGTGTTTCGCACAAGTCATGCCTCAAGTAAGGACCGAACCAGCGGCCTGACCCAATTCGGTCGCGCGCTATATGAAGTCAACATCGATATTATCTGTGCCAACACGCCTCAGGCCAAAGGCCGTGTCGAGCGCGCCAACCGCACGCTTCAGGACCGTTTGGTGAAGGCTCTGAGGCTCAAAAACATCAGCACGATCGAAGACGCGAACGTCTTCCTGCCGGAGTTCATGGAGTATTACAACGCGCAGTTTTCCAAGGTTCCGGCACGGTCTGACAACCTTCACCGGGCGCTGAATGTGGAACCGGACCGGCTCCAGGAGATCCTGTGCTGGAAGGAAAAACGTTATGTGACGGCACAACTTGCGGTTTCCTATGAGCGCAAGCGGCTGATCCTGGACGAGAGTGAGGTGACACGCGCCCTGCCCGGCAAATATGTCGAGACCCGGGAGTTTGCCAACGGCCGCCTTGAAGTGCTTTGGAATGGTGTTCCTCTGCCGTTCCGCATCTTCGACAAGGATAAGCGCGTGTCGCATACGGCGGTCACCGAGAACAAGCGTCTGTGCGATGTTCTGGCCTGGGTGAAGGAACAGCAGGAGGCCAATCTGCCGGTACCGAAGATCAAATCAAACAGCGAGAAAGGCGGATACAAGCGGCGCGGTCGCACGCCGGGACGAAGAAGCTTCCTTGACGATCCGGATTATATTGCTAGAAAGCAGAAAGAATATCTGCAGTTGGAAGAGTCGAAATAACAGTGCAAAAAATAGATCCTAGAATTCGAATACTAGCGGCAATAATGCTATTTTTAATGTTATCTTTTTTCTTTCTGATCATCTACAACGAAGAAATATTTTTCCGGAAAGAGATTAGTTTCAAAGTTGAAGAAAATTCAGTCGCACATTCCTGTGTTAGTACCTATGCGCGTGGAATTAGTAGACTGTTTGCGCACGATCGTCACAGGAAACCGGTCCCTCAGGGACAAGGGAGTTTCTTACACTGGTGCGGTGCAGTATTAACCAATAAAGGAAGCTATATTCTTCCAGAAACAAGCGCTATCAATCTCCTGTCCGCCCCCCGGGCCTCTTTAGTGGCAGAACTAAAAGAAGGCTGCACTGTAGAGGCAACGATCACTAGCACTTCTGGAATGCCGCAAATGAACGAAAGATCGAGAGCACCAACACGGCGGAAAATTCTAAAAGTTCATCGTGTCTTTGATTGCGGCGGTGCGAGCTGAATCCAGCTGTAAAATACCCCAACCCGCAAGGCTTCCCTGCCCTTCGATATGTGGGGTCTTCCGGCGCTCAGCCTTGCTCTATCCTGCCCATTCCGCGACCATTCTCTCTAGTGACGACAACGCATGGCAACCATTTAGTAGTGCGACACTTACCGTCCGTCTGAAGCCCGTCAATGTCAACGTTGCCAGGAAGACTGTTTTCGACACGCCTGAGCGCAGTCGGAGCCGCTGTGTCTTTGATCACCATGTTGCTGAGAATACCGAACCGGCCGAAAGTCCTCCGAACGACTTGAGATCAATCTTCAGGCACCGTCCTCTTTTGCACAAGTTGAATGAGGTTTCCGCACGTGTCGTTTAGGATTGCCATCCTGACGTTACCCATGTCCGTGACGCCTTGTGCAAACTCGACGCCTGCACTTGCCAGGCGTCTGTGTTCCGCATCCAGATTATCGACGAGAAACGATGCCAACGGTATCCCGTCAGCCATCAACGCGTCACGGTAAGGGCCCACAGCCGGATGCGCGCTCGGTTCAAGCAGGAGTTCGGTTTCGCCTTCAGCGCCGGTTTGGGAAACCGTGAGCCAGCGAAAGTCCCCCATTGGAATGTCGTCTTTGATCTTGAAACCAAGGATGTCGCAATAGAACTTTTCTGCTTTCGCCTGGTCATCTACAAAGACGCTGGTGATGTAGATCTTCATTATTTTGGTTTTCCTTTGTCTTGATAGGCTGAGAGCCAAGCTGTTGCTTTCATATGACGTTGTTCGATGTTCAAGGAATGAGCCTTGGTCCGGCCCTTCCGTGATGTTTTGATCAGTCCCGCCGCTTCCAGCACTTCAAGATGTTGAGAGACAGTCTGTCGCGCGAGCGCCCTGCCGTCTTCAGCCACCGCAGCGCTGCAAACCTCAAACAGTGATTGGTCCTGACGTTTGCTGAGATAGTGAATAATGCGCCGTCGGGTCCGATCGGAAAGTGCTTTGAAAATCAGATCAAGTTCTTCATCGTCCATAACCCGATATGCAGTAATTTTACTGCATATTCAAGTGCGCCACAACTTGATTGGCGCGACAGCGCGGATTTTGGAATATTGCCAGCCTTGTTCCGCACCGCTGACAAATTGAATTTCTCCCTGCCCCATAACCACCATCGTTACACCCAGCCCGGTCGGCTGGATCGTGTGCTGGTTGGTTCATTGAGTGGCGCTGTCAGACTTTGGCATTTCCACGCAGACTCAAATGCCACCTGATTGCCAGCGACCCATCGTGCGGCAAGATCGCAAAGACCGAATAGACCCAGATATTCCGTTGCGCTTCAAATCCTACGCACAACAGCAAATTGACAAATATGCCACGCGAGAACAAAGCAAGAACCAACCAAACCAAACGTGAGCGGAGCAACTGGAAAGATGACCGATCTCAGCCAGTACAGGGCAAAATCTGGTTCATTGAAACCTGTCTGGACGATCGAGGTCCAAACCTTGCCAGACGATACGGACCGCATTCTTGATGAGGTCATGAAAGTTCATTCGCTCGGCTATGGACGCTATCAACGTAATGCGAGCATTTCTGCAGTCGGGTTGGAAACTTCTCGACCGGAGCAGAATTCGACGACCACAACTCATGTTGAAGGGTTCGAAGCAGGTGGAACCGAAACCTATCCGATGGTCGAGCTAAAGATCTCCATAGATCGAGATCCTGGAATCCTCGAGAAGGTCATGGATGCAATTATCCATGCGCATCACTACGAGGAACCAGTAATTTTCTTGCGGGAAGATTGGGTAAGCAGGGCTGCCTACAATCCTAAAAGTGACAATCCAAACCGATGGTGGAACAATGGGCGCGGACTGCCTGACCGTGTTGAATGAACAGGCATCTGGCCTACCAGTACTTGCAACCTCCCTACCCGACATCTAACTTCCTTTTGAAAATACGCCAGTCCTCAACACCCAGCCTCCTTGCCCTTATGACCACCTTTTCAAAATCCGTAATTGTTGCCGCCATCATGATGGTTACAACTTCAAGCTTTGCAGGGAGTTCAAAACTCGCAGAAAGAATTGAGGCTCTGAATAACAGTCAATTGAAGACCTATTCATTTCTAGAAGTCATGTATGACGACGGCTATTTCCCGAAACCCCTGGTAGAACAGAGTGAGGAAATCCTCGTCACATTGTGCGAGCAGATTGAAACGCACAAGCCGAAAGACCTGCAACAACTCTATGAGCTGACCCGCGCGGCGACCGCCAGGTTCAACGACCTCCAGGTAGATTTTTTGGCGATGGGAAGCGAAATCGAGACTGTTGCGCGAGAGAACATCGCAATGGACTTCGAGGCCATATCCAGGTTTTACGGGTTTCAGGCAGACTCAGAAGAACTGATCGGAAACCGTGAGTGGTGAGAGATTGTCGTTGCTCCGGCTGGATGGAACCGACCGTCAGATACCGTCCGAGTTCTCAAAATATGCCGTAACTGAATTGTGCTCCGTCGCGTCTCAAGGCAAAAGGCAATGACATTGACAACAAGATCAGACAAGACGGCGGTAATTTTCGATATGGACGGTCTGTTGCTGGACACGGAAAAGATCTGCCTGGACTGCTTCGTCGAGACCAGAAGAAGTTTCGGCCTGTCCGACAGTCCCGATGTCTTTCTTCAGTGTATCGGGCTGCGGGGAAAAAAGGCAAAGTCGATCATTTTCGAAAGCCTGGACAATGGCGTCACAATTGAAGAATTCAGCCGGGTCTGGAATATAACTCTGACAAATCGACTCGATGGAGACATTCCGATCAAGAATGGAGTTGAACCGTTGATAAAGGCACTTCGCGCGAAAAACATCCCTATCGCGGTAGCAACCTCAACCGACTTCAGACACGCTCAAGATCAACTAAGGCGCACCGGGTTACTGCCCCATTTTCAGTGTGTCATTGGTGGCGATATGGTTCAGAACCACAAGCCTGACCCTGAAATCTATTTGCGGACCGCCAAAGAGCTGAATTGTGAAATTCGTGATTGTTTCGCGTTCGAAGACAGCGACGCCGGCACACGCGCTGCATTCACCTCCGGAGCGACGACAATTCAGGTTCCGGATCTGACCACGCCGTCAGATGAAGTGAGAAACCTGGGCCATCTGATAGCACCGGATGTCTTGTCCGGAGCGATTAAGGCAGGTTTGATCTCCAGGCTGGACTTATCTGAATCACAATTGAAAATTGATTCACACTCTACATGAAGACATTTCTATAATATACTGTTTTTACTTTTTTTAATAACCTGAAACACAAATCAAATTGCAAGTTAACACAGCTACTGAACATACGTCGAGACGCGTTGGGGTATTGCGCGATACGAAGCGTCTCCCCACATACCCCATCGTTCAAGTCCGTGGTGCCAGACATCAATCGCACCGGACGACTGATTGCGCCTGGATGCGCAGAAAGCAATGGAAGAACTCACCTCGATATTTCAAGATCCAGTGTCCTGGGCTGCCCTCGCGACACTGGTCGCCATGGAAGTTGTCCTCGGTATAGACAACCTCGTCTTCATCGCCATTCTGACCAATAAATTGCCGCTTGAGCTCCGCTCACAAGCGCGTCGGATAGGTATTGCGCTTGCCCTGGTCTTCAGGCTGGCGCTCTTGAGCGTCGTCGCTGCGATAATGCGGTTGACACAGACTGTCTTTGAAGTCGGAGGCATGGCTCTTTCCTGGCGAGATCTCATCATGATTTCAGGTGGCCTGTTTCTTGTCTGGAAGGCGACCCGGGAGATCCATCATCTTGTGGACCCTGCGCCAGATAACGTTGCCACGACCGGATCAACTGCTGGTCTCAGTTTCGCAGTCGCGATCGTGCAGATCGTCTCGCTCGATGTCGTCTTTTCAGTCGACAGCATCATCACGGCGGTCGGAATGACGCCACACCTGCCAATTGTCATGATTGCAGTCGTCATTGCGGTGATGGCCATGTTCGTTGCAGCGGACCCGTTGTCGAATTTCGTGCAGCGCAACCCCACACTGGTCATGCTCGCGCTCGGCTTTCTGCTTCTGATCGGCACTGCTCTAATCGCCGACGGTTTTGGTGTGCACATTCCACGCGGATATGTCTATGCCGCTATGGGATTTTCCGCTCTCGTTGAAGCTCTCAACCTCGCAGCACGGAGAGCGCGGCAAAAACGTGCAACCGCCTGCAGAAGGCAACGACTGATTTCTCCTTCAAGGTCCCGGAAATTGACCTAACCGGAGTAACACCCGAGCTCTGATTGAGCGATGAGCACCCTTGATGGGGAAACGAGGAGGCGAATGAAGCCGCCTCCCGCTCCCCACTTGTCAGGTTGTCCTTTGTGAGCAAGACTAGGATTGCGTGTCTTGTCCCATTGCCATTTCGATCGGTTAGGAAAACTCATGAGACTTGTCTTACCCGCACTCGCAGCAACTCTTGCCTTTGGCATCGCAGGAACCGGTTTCGCTCAATCGGATCCGGCAGAACAACCGATCAACTGTTCGACAGCCGAGGGGGACATTCGGGCTCTAAATTCCGAGAAGGAATATGCCCGCGAACAGCAGGTGCGCGATGTCACCGCGATCATCCCCGCAGGCGCGCTGCTTGGGATCGTTACAGGAACAGAGCGCAAGAAGCTGCAGATGTTATCTGGCGAATATGTTCGGCAAATCGACAAACGTATTGCAGAGATAAAACGTCAATGCGGAGTTTAGAGACGCCGGCCCGCCGGCGAATCTGGAGCATCCGCTCCCCCGCTCTGCCGTCTTGTCCGAAGGCTTAATCGCAGAGAAAACTCCATGCGCAGGTAACTTCAAGCAAGGTCGAGCTTCGTCAAGACCTTGCCAGGAAGCATTGTTTCGGCATGTCCTTCGCGCAGCAGCAGCCCGAATTGCCTGCATGACGTGCCTTCGTTCTTGTTGCTCGTTCAAAATCGGGTGAAGGCTCTTGCCGCAAGCATCTTGCAAAAATTAACATTTTTCCAATTCAAGGCTTTACAAGAGACCACTTCTTAAAATTCAATGTATGCAGTCGTACACTGTTCTACCGGCTTGAGAGGAGGCTGGTTTGAAACCGACAAATACCAGCGACCCGGAATATTTTCACCGGGTGGTCGACTGCCAATTTGCATGCCCGGCGCACACGCCTGTTCCGGAGTATATCCGTCTGATTGCACAACAGCGCTACACGGACGCCTACATGATCAACTGGGAAAGCAATGTCTTTCCCGGCGTGCTCGGGCGGACATGCGACCGGCCCTGTGAGCCGGCCTGCAGGCGGGGAAGGGTTGAGGAGGAACCTGTCGCAATTTGCCGCCTCAAACGTGTCGCTGCCGACCACAAGGACGACATCAGTGAACGGTTGCCTGCCGCAGGAAAACCAAACGGAAAAAAGGTCGCCCTCATAGGAGGCGGCCCCGCTTCGCTGACCGTGGCGCGTGACCTTGCTCCGCTTGGATACGAACTGCATCTCTTCGATGCCCAGGCAAAGGGCGGCGGTTTCATGCGCTCGGAAATACCATCCTTCCGCCTGCCGGAAACCGTTCTGGACGAGGAAGTGGGTTACGTCCTTGATCTCGGCATCAAGGCGACTTTCGACACTTTCGTCGACAGCCTGCAGAGCATTCTCGACCAAAACTATGACGCCGTCTTTGTCGGCACAGGCGCCCCACGCGGTCGGGACTTGCCTGACCTGCCTGGCCGAGCAGAAGCAGATGCCAATATCCATATCGGCATCGACTGGCTTGCGAATGTCGCATTCGAACATGTCAAAAAGATCGGCAATCGCGTGATCGTGCTGGGTGGCGGCAACACCGCGATGGATTGCTGCCGTACCTCACGCCGTCTTGGCGGAAGTGACGTCAAGGTCATTGTTCGCTCCCCCTTCGCAGACATGAAAGCATCGGACTGGGAAAAGGAAGACGCCATTCACGAAGGCATACCGATTCTGGACAATCATGTGCCAAAGGAATTTGTCGTCGAGAACGGCAAGCTGGCGGGAATGCTGTTTGAGAAGGTCACTGCGGTCTACCATGAAGATGGTCGGCGTGAACTTGTGCCAACCGGAGAGGAACCGGAACTCGTCCCCTGTGACGATGTACTGATCGCCATCGGACAGGAAAACGCTTTTCCCTGGATCGAGGCCTCCACCGGTGTTCACTTCACCAGCCGCGGATTGCCGGTCCTTGACCCCATTACGTTCCAGTCGACCCGCCCGGACGTTTTCTTTGGAGGTGATGCGGCCTTTGGCCCTGAAAACATTATCACCGCTGTTGCGCACGGGCATCAGGCGGCAATCTCGATAGACCTGTTCTGCCACGGCAAGGACCTGAAGGAGCGCCCGTCACCGCACGTGAACCTGGTCAGTCAGAAAATGGGCATTCACGAGTGGAGTTACGACAGCGAGCCGGTTGATGACAAGCGGGAGGCCGTACCGCTCGTCGAACTGGACAAAGCGCTGAAGAACCGGGCTCTTGAGGTCGAATTGGGCTTCGATCTGGAAACGGCATTCCACCAGGCCGAAAGATGCCTGAACTGTGATGCCCAGACTGTCTTCACACCGGGCAATTGCATAGAATGCGACGCCTGCACGGATATCTGCCCGACAACCTGCATCAGTTTCGTTGAGAATGCGCCGGAGCCTGAGCTGCGAAACAAACTGCTCGTCCCGGCGACAAACGAAGAGCAGCCGATTTACGTATCCGAAACGCTGCCGACCGGAAAGGTTCTCGTGAAGGACGAAGACGTTTGCCTTCATTGCGGACTATGCGCCGAGCGTTGCCCGACTGCAGCCTGGGATATGCAGATGTTCTTCTACAACACGGCCAAGGCGGCCCCCGATCTTGGAGGCGCGAGATGAAGCGGATCAAGGGCGTCAACGATTTCGTCGTCAAGTTCGCCAATGTCAACGGCACCGGATCTGCATCGGCCAACCATCTGTTTGCCAAAGCCATCTTCAGGATGGGCATACCTGTCAGTCCGAGGAACATTTTTCCGTCAAACATTCAGGGGCTGCCGACCTGGTATGAAGTAAGGGTCAGTGCACGCGGCTATCTGGGGCGTCGCGGCGGCGTGGACCTGATGGTCTGCGTCAATCCCCAAAGCATGGAAAAAGACATCCAGAGCATCGAACCCGGCGGATACTTTGTTTATGACAACACCAAGCCGCTGGCGCCTCATCTCAAGCGAGACGACATTCACTATTTCGGCGTTCCCTTCACCGAAATGTGCCGGAAAGAGTTCTCTCCGCCACGATTGCAACAGCTATTGAAGAATGTCGTCTATGTCGGAACGCTCTCGGCTTTGCTCGACATGGATTTCGCTGTCTTGAAAGGGCTGGTGCATGACCAGTTCAAGGGCAAGGAAAAGCTTGTATCATCCAACATTCACGCGTTGGAAATGGGCTACCAATACGCAATGGACCATTTCGAGTGTCCATTGCCGATCCGGCTGAAGAAGAACGGCAACATCGCCGAGCACATTCTTGCGGCTCCGCACATCCTCATGAACGGCAACACGGCGACCGCGCTCGGTGCCATTTATGGCGGCGCAACGGTGGCCGCCTGGTATCCCATCACCCCCTCGACTTCCGTTGTGGACGCGTTTTCCAAATACGCCAAGCGCATGCGGATCGATCCCGGCAGTGGCAAGAAGAATTATGCAATCGTGCAGGCCGAGGATGAATTGGCAGCCATGGGAGTTGTCGTCGGCGCCGGCTGGAACGGTGCTCGCGCCTTCACGGCGACTTCCGGTCCCGGCCTGTCACTGATGAGTGAATTTCTCGGCCTCGCCTATTTCGCGGAGATTCCGGTCGTTCTGATAGACGTGCAGCGCTCGGGCCCATCCACCGGCATGCCGACAAGAAGTCAGCAATCCGATATTCTGGCGGCAGCTTATGCAAGCCATGGCGACACCAAGCAGATCCTGCTTTTTCCTGCCACGCCACGCGAATGTTTCGACATGACTGTTGAAGCCTTTGATCTTGCAGAGCGGTTTCAGACCCCTGTCATCATGATGTCCGATCTGGATCTCGGCATGAATGACTGGATGTCACCTCCCCTGGAGTGGGACGACAATTACCAGATGGACAGAGGCAAGGTCCTGGATGCCGAAGCTCTCGACAAGATTGAGGACTGGGGCCGCTACAAGGATATTGACGGCGACGGCATTTGCTACCGGACATTGCCCGGCACCCATCCTGACAAGGGAGCATTTTTCACGCGTGGTTCCTCGAAAAACGAATCTGCCATCTATTCCGAAAGCGGCGAGGATTACGTAAGGAACGTGGACCGTCTCCTGCGGAAATTCGAAACCGCCAAGGAATGGGTCCCACGACCGAAAACGCATCCGCCGATCGAAGTCAAGAATCCGAAAACAAAGCTCAAGCTGGGCGCGCTGTTTTTCGGTACCAGCGCTTCACCGAGTTACGAAGCTGTAGAGATGCTGGCCGATGAAGGCTACCTCATCAACACGATGCGAATTCGGGCATTTCCCTTCCATGAAAGCCTCGATCAATTCATCGAAGACCACGATCTCCTGTTTGTTATCGAGCAGAACCGCGATGGGCAGATGCGTCAGCTCATCATGAACGAATGCGAGGTAGCCGGAAGCAAGCTGATTTCGGTTTTGAACTACTCCGGCACGCCAATCACGGCCCGGACCATTGCTGACCAGATTCGACAGACACTGAACACCAAGAGCGCCGATGTGGTGCAACTGCATCCGGAGACTGCCTGATGTCATATATCAAGCCGAATTTCCGCCACCCACGGCTTCCTGAAAATGCGCTTGGATACACGGTTGCCGACTATGAAGGCGCAATTTCAACCCTTTGCGCTGGTTGTGGACATGACAGTATCTCGGCTGCGATACTGAACGCCTGCTTCCTGTCCTCTATCCCCCCTCACCGCATTGCCAAGATTTCCGGCATCGGCTGTTCGTCGAAAATGCCGACCTATTTTCTGGGTAAGTCGCACGGATTCAACTCGGTGCACGGACGCATGCCCTCCGTTGCAACCGGAGCCAGCCTGGCCAATCGCAGTCTGACCTATATCGGTGTTTCTGGAGACGGCGACACAGCATCCATTGGCATGGGGCAGTTCGTTCATCTCGTCCGGCGTAACGTCAACATGACCTATATCGTTGCAAACAATGGTTGCTATGGCCTCACAAAAGGACAGGACAGCGCGACGGCCGATCTCGGATCGATCAGCAAATATGGCGACGTCAACCCGTTTGACGGTATCGACCTTGCCAGTCTGGCCTTGCTGCAGGGAGCAAGTTTTGTTGCGCGTAGTTTTTCAGGCGACAAGGAGCAGTTGATCCCGCTTGTTCGGGCAGCCATGGCTCACAATGGATTTGCGTTCATTGATGTCGTTTCGCCCTGCGTAACGTTCAACAACCATACCGGCTCAACCAAAAGCTACGAAGCAACGCGCGATCATCTGGACATGATGCCATTGGACTTTGTTCCCATGCGCGAGGAGATTCGCACCCAATATTCTGAAGGAACCAGCAAGAGCGTGACCCTGCACGATGGATCCGTCATCTACTTGCACAAGGCTGACGCCGACTTTGCCACGGACAGCCGAATAGAGTCGCTAAACGCGATCCACAAGGCAAAGGATGAAGGCAGGATATTGACAGGACTGTTGTTCCTCGACCCGGACACGAGGGACCTGAACAACAATCTTGATATTGCGTCCCGCCCGTTGAATGAATTGGGCAAAAACGAACTTTGCCCGGGAAGCAAAGTCCTCGACAGTATCAATGAGGGGCTTCGATGACGCATGTGCCCTCGCTGGTATTCAGCCTCGAAACCAGGCACCGCCAACGGGTCGAAGCACAAGAAACACGAACGAAAGCGGTGGTGCACGCTTCTTGGCGTCACCACGCGAAGTGACCGGTCTGTCCAACTTTTGGGAACATATAGTGATCACGCTGCAAGGATGGACGTTTCCTGTCGCAGCGGCCTTAGATCGACTCCATCCGTAGGTGTCCAGATGTAATCGCCGGTGAGACTGATGTGCTGCCAAGTTTATGTGACAATTCCCACAATCTTCCAGACTGGTAACTCATTGATTTCAAACTGAAATCACACTTGAGAATATTGCACACCCTCTTACATACAATGTTGTCACTGGCGAAAATAGTCACGATTTGAGCCAGACAGAAAGTTCACAAACAGAGGCGACAGAGCAAGGCGGCCAGCGCCCGTCAGGCCGGCTGAACCAAAGGTTGCAAGTGTCCTGAACAATTTGACAATCCCCTGCCGGTGATATTGCGCTAGGTGAAATCATAACGTAAGCAATTCAAATGCGTAGTATTACTTTGTTGCGTCTGGAAGTCTTCCGAGCAGTCTTTGAAACCGAAAGCATTACCGATGCTGCCCGCCGGCTTGGCGTGTCGCAACCAACCGTCAGTCGGCAGTTGAAAGATTTTCAGGCGGCCACTGAATGCGAGTTCTTCCAATATGTTGGGGGGCGAATGCAACCCACATTGGCGGGAAGAGAGCTTTATGAGGAAAGCCGCTTAGCCCGTGATGGAATTACCAAGGTTGCAGCTGCACTTGAGGCATTGAAATCTGGTGGTCAGCGTTCAATCAATATTCGAAGTGTTTCCGCCCTTTGTGAGACAATTCTGCCTTCTGTTGTTTGTCAGCGGCTCAAGAAAAACCCTCAAGAAAGTTTTGACATCGAGATTGCATCTGTCTCAGAACAGATGAGTGCTATCCGGGAAGGTTCGGCCCACATCGGGTTTCAGTTGGGAGATTTTCGCTGCAATGACTTGATAAAGTCATTAATGGGGCACGGTCAGGTTGTTCTTATGACACCCAAAGACCATGCTTTGGCACAAAAGCCTGAAATCACGTGGGAGGATGTGTCCTTGCTTGGTTCCAACACGATTGCCGTGCCACCAGCGTGCCCCATATTCCAGCCAATATTGCAGGCCATGCCTGAGTTCCGGAGCATTGGAGAGCGGCGAGCAATGCTGCGTAGTGTTCAGCTTGCATCGGGTTTTGCAGCCGAAATGGGCATCTGTTACTTACAAGATAGCTTCACCGCAAGCAGGCAATGCCCAGCTGACTTTAAAGCTCTTCCGGTTTTCCCTGAGGTATCTCTCCCGGTTTATGCGATCTTCGACCCCCTCGAGATAAACAACGCGAAAATAAAGTCAATTCTTAAGGATGTATCTCACGCGATTGGAAAGATTTCGCGCCAGTAAGTTATGATGCGAGCCCTCAGGGATCGTTGGAAGTTCGGTTCCAAATCGATTTTGCGCGCCGCGGTGCTTGCAGTTTCACTGGATATTCCGATCTCGCTGTCTTGACTGTCCGTTCGTAATCCTCCGCTGAGAACCACTGCACCACGTGTCAGCCGGGCAAAATCGTCCAGCCGGCTGAACCCGAAATCTTCCCCTTGTCCACATTATGGCCCATGCCGTTCGGGTAAACCAGTTTGCAAGTGCGGCACTATAGAGTTTTGCTATCACATTCTAAAATATCTTCTGTTCAATATTATTGCCACCTCAATTAGGAACCACTCCTACAGGCTCTGTTGCAAATACTGTTCTGCTTTGCACTGAGATCGGGTTCCCTAGAGGTTGGGTGATTTTATGAGCGTGTTCAAGGATCGGCATTTCAACGTCGAGGTCGTATCGTTTGGATTGCGTTGGTATTGCAGAAGCTACCGGTCAAAATCGAAGTCTATCCAAAGCAGTTTTTGCAACAGAGCCATAAATTAGAAGATGATTTTGAATACGCGATTTTCCGGCCTTCGCATCGCGTTGCTGACCTCTTCCGCATTGATATCCTCCGCTCATGCCGACCCCGGTGACGGTGGTCTTGGCGGCTATCGCGGTCAACTGATGTGGTCGGCGCTGCATCTCTAACAGGCGCTGATGGACCGGGCCACACGCCCAGCCATCCACTATCCGGCGCCGGTGGCGGTGGTGCAGGTGTCACAGGTTGTGCCGGCGGAAACGGCGGGTCTGTGGAGATGGGATTTCCATTGCCGGCGAACTGAGGACACCACATTGACACATCAAGCATTTCGAAACCCAATTCACCTGGCCGGATCCAACGGTTGCGAGGCAAGATCATGAACAAGAGGTCCGGCGCGGCACCGCATTGCACAGCCCATCTTGCAGCAATGCTAATTTCCACGGTGCCTATGATCGTGTCCGGAACGACTGCAGCCATCGGGCAGGAGTGGACAGGGAGTGCTTCAACCGATTGGTTTGACGGCAACAATTGGAATGGCAGCGCAGTCCCAGATGGGTCAGTTGATGCCATCATCGACACGACCACGCCCAATTCGACCAGCGTAACGGATCAATCCGCCAACGGCACCGCAAATGCTTCGGATCTTTTTGTTGGCAACGTTGGCAATGGCACGCTGACAGTATCAAATGGCGGAGCGGTAAGTAACACTTACGGTTACATCGGCCGTAACAGCGGTTCCGTCGGCACTGCCGAGGTGAGCGGAGCAGGGTCCACCTGGATCAATTCAGGTGATCTTTTTGTCGGCACTGATGGCCACGGCACACTGACAGTGGCAGATGGCGGGGCAGTCAGTAACGCTTACGGTACCA
Organism: Roseibium sp. SCP14; assembly: GCF_040329475.1. Classification (NCBI taxonomy): domain Bacteria; kingdom Pseudomonadati; phylum Pseudomonadota; class Alphaproteobacteria; order Hyphomicrobiales; family Stappiaceae; genus Roseibium; species Roseibium sp. SCP14. The sequence continues at coordinate 574,468 of NZ_JBDZYH010000003.1, read as the reverse complement.
TCGGCTTTAGCAGCAGTTCCGTTGGCACTGCGAATGTGAGGGGAGCAGGGTCAACCTGGACCAACTCAATTAATCTTTATGTCGGCTATAGTGGCAATGGCGCTCTGACCGTGGCAGCTGGCGGCGCAGTCAGTAACTTAAGAGGTTTTATCGGCCGTTTGAGCAGTTCCGTCGGCACTGTCGAGGTGAGTGGTGTAGGGTCCACCTGGACCAATTCAGATTCTCTTACCGTCGGTCATGATGGCGACGGCACGCTGACGATATCCGATGGCGGCGCGGTTAGTAACACCACCGGTTACATCGGCCGTAACAGCGGCTCTGTCGGTGCTGCGGAAGTGAGCGGGGCAGGATCCACCTGGATCAATTCAGGTGATCTTTTTGTCGGCACTGATGGCCACGGCACACTGACAGTGGCAGATGGCGGGGCAGTCAGTAACGCTTACGGTACCATCGGCTTTAGCAGCAGTTCCGTTGGCACTGCGAATGTGAGGGGAGCAGGGTCAACCTGGACCAATTCAGCCTTTCTTACTGTCGGTGAAGATGGCGACGGCACGCTGAAAGTATCAAATGGCGGGGCGGTCAGTAACACTCATGGTTCCATAGGCGATAACATCGGTTCCGTCGGCACTGCGGAAGTGAGCGGATCAGGGTCCACTTGGACCAACTCATACGATCTTTATGTCGGCAATGGTGGCCAGGGCACACTGACGGTGGCAGATGGTGGGGCGGTAAATGTAGCCGGAATTACCTATCTAGCTAGAAATTCAAACGCCAAAGGCCGAGTGAATATCGGTGCGGCCACGGGGGAGACAGCCAGGGCCGCAGGCACTCTCAACACGTCAAGGATTGAGTTCGGTGACGGTGAGGCGACGCTGGTCTTCAACCATACGGGCCAGACAGGTAGCTATCAGTTCAATGCCGATCTCGTCAGCTCCGGCACCGGCACCCACGCAATCGTGCACGAAGCCGGCTGGACAAGCCTTACCGGCGATAACTCAGGTTACACCGGCACAACGGATATTAACGGCGGCACCCTGTCTGTCGATGGAAACCTGGGCGGTACGGTGAATGTCAAGACAGGCGGAACCCTCGCCGGGTCAGGAACGCTTTCGGGACAGATGGCCGTCAATGCGGGGGCCACGCTCGCCCCTGGCAATTCCATCGGTACGATCGCGACGGGCAATCTGACCCTGGCCGGAACATATGAGGTCGAGTTCGACAATGACGGCAACGCGGACCTGATCGATGTGACCGGAACCGTGGACATCACCGGTTCGACACTGAAGCTTGTTGCACTCGGCGACACGGGCGCTCTTCCGATCCACACCAGCCACACGATTATCAGGAATGATGGCACAGATGCGGTGACGGGTACCTTCGCCTCCGGCACTGGCCTCAACACAACAGGCGATCTGTTCTCTGCCGCCAACACGGCAGGCGGCGACGGCAACGATGTCGACATCGATATCTATCGTACATCCATCACTTTGGCGGACGGTGCCACCAACACCGAGACCGTTGCTTTCCCGGGCAGTTTTCCGGACTTTACCTTCAATGTGGCGAGCAGTGACAGTGCCACTTTTTCCGGGTCGCTTTCGGAAGGTTCCTCCTCCGTCAATGTGACCAAGTCAGGAGGTGGCACACTGACAATGACCGGGAACAACAGTGTCTCCGGCACGATGACCATCGGAGGCGGCGCGCTGGTCAACAACGGCACGCTTGCAGGCGGAGTGGTTGTTGAGAACGGCGCGGTTTACGGTGGCACCGGCACATCCAGAACGCTGACTGTCAAAGCGGGGGGCACGCTCGCCCCCGGCAACTCCATCGGTACGATCAGGGCAACTGACACCGTTACCTTCAATACCGGGTCAACCTACGAGGTGGAGATCGACACGGCTGGCAACAGCGATCGGATCGCGACAACCGGCACAGCCACCATCAATGGCGGCACGGTGACTGTTTCCGGCGTTTCCGGCACCAACACGACGTATGCGATCCTGACGGCGGACGGTGGTGTGACGGGAAAGTTCGATGCCCTCACCGGCCTGACCGACACGCTGTTCGTAACCAACACACTCTCCTATGACACCAACGCTGTCTATCTGCACGCGTCGCAGGCAGCCTTTTGCGATTTTGCCGGTACGGGCAACCAGTCGGCAGTCGCCTGTGGTGGCTTGGACAGTCTGGCCTCATCCAGCGATCTGGCGCAGGCAGTCATGGCACTGGCCACGGCAGACGAGGTGCGGGCGGCCTATGACGCTCTCTCCGGCCAGGTCCATTCTTCGCTCAAGGGCGTTCTCACAGAGAACAGCCAGCACAATGTCACAGCCGTTAACAACCGCCTCCACACAATCTTAGCCAATACCGATGGACAAGCCTCAACGGCAACACATGGCAATGTCTCGTCCCTTGCCGCCGACCCCAACGGCTTCTGGACGACAGGGTACGGGTCGTGGAGCAACGGCGGGGCGACAGGCAACACGGCAAAGATCGAAAGCAGTCTTGGCGGTTGGGTGATCGGCTTCGACCGGCAGGTGGGCGACATCTGGCTTCTCGGCACTCTCGGCGGCTACAGCCACACGGAAGCAAAGCAAAAGACTTTGTCATCTTCCGGATCGGCCGATACCTGGTCGCTGGGTCTATATGGCGGGCTCGAAACCGGGGCATCGACTGTGAGTTTTGGTGGACTCCATAACTGGCATTCGATCGAGACGACGCGCACGGCGAGCTTCACCGGGTTTTCGGAAAATCTTGCTGCCAGTTATGATGCCCGGAGCTGGCAACTCTTTGCCGAGGCAGGTCACAAGGTACAGATTGACAGTCTGATGCTAAAGCCGTTTGCAGGCGTCTCTCACATTAATCTTCAGACCGATGGTTATAGCGAGACCGGTGGCTCGGCGGCTCTGTCAGCGTCTTCCGATACCCAACACACCACCTTCACGACACTGGGCGTACGCTCCGCATATCAACTGTTGAACAGGTTCCAGGCGCAAGGCATGGTTGGCTGGCGCCATGCCTTCGGCGATACCGATCCGACATCTGTGTTGGCATTTTCCGGCAGCGATCCGTTCACGGTCACCGGCGCTCCCATCGCCGATGACGCTTTTGTTGGAAAGCTGGGCCTGGAGGGCAGTTTGTCCGACACCGCCTTCATCAACGCTTCCTACAATGGGCAGTACGGCGACAACACAACCGAACATGGATTCAATCTGAACTTCACCGTGAAGTTCTGATCACGGAAGCGGACCTGGCCGAGTCGCAAAAACAGAATTGACAAAAAGCTCTGTGAACTTGCCGCTCATTCAAGCGGCTTTGACGAGTATGAGGGCATAGCGTTATTTGGCGGGAAACAAACGCTATGCGCTGGTTACGAACTGACACTTTCGTCGGATGTGAGCACAGAATTCTCATCCCTCAAATGTCTTTCTGAAATCTGTTCAAGGCAAAGATTTTAAGTATCAACCAGAAGATCACGTACTCCTAAAGGGGTGACGCAAAGATTACGATCCAGAACAGGGTCTCGTTCAATGGTTTCTCTCTCCGAACAATCCAGCAGAAAAAGCACGGCATGATTCTGACACCCTGCTGGCACCATCTCCATGTTCAGCATGAGTTCTCAAAGGCCGGACAAACTCACCACTTTCGTGTTGCGCGGCCCTCTTGAGATGCTCGGCGTTCTTTTCAGGTGTGTGGCTTGAAACTCTCGGGCTCAATCAGGCCCCTTCCCTGTCCACCAGTCCGCTTCCGGCTACCAAACACCAGCCAACACGCCGTTTTCCGGTGTTGAAAATTTATTCTGAACCGGAAATTGATACCGGAATACCATCCTGAGCTGCAGATGCCTTGATCGCGTCCCACAGCTTGGCAAGCCGCATCCCATTATCAACCGGCGAATGGTTCTGCATTTTCCCTTCTCGAATGGCAAGGAACATCAGAAGTGGATTGTCGACGATCTCCTCCTCTTCCCGGTCGACGGCCCCGTCCGGCCTCACGATTTCCCGCCACTGGCCCCAAGCGTCAACCCGTACCGTCGCCTCGGTAAAGTAAAGCGTGATATGGGACTCACATCTGGAGGGAGTATCACCAACCGCATTCAACGTAACGAGCGCCCCATTCCTGAGCCGAGCAGCAACGGCCGTGACGATATCGACGGCCTTGCCCCGATTGTTCATGAAGGCCGATACCCTGGCAAAGTCGCTGTTGGCCAGCGTGCAGACGGTATTCATCATGTGGGCACCGGTGTCGAACATGAACCCGCCACCTGAAATTTCAGGTCGCTGCTTCCACTGTCCACTATATTGCTTGCTCCAGTTCTCCCAGATGTTACCGGATATGCTGATAAGTTCGCCAAACTCGCCCCTGGCAACCTTGGAACCAAGGTCACAGACCAGCGGTGACAACCCACCCTGATAGGCAACGACAACGGTCACATTGGTCTTGCTGCAGGCGTTGATCAGAGAATGTGCCTCTTCCTGTGTCGTTACCATCGGTTTTTCGAGCAGGAGATCCAATCCGGTCTCGACGACCGCAAGCGCACCTTCTGCGTGAAACGCGTGAGGTGTGGACAGATAGACTGCGTCGATCCTGTCACGGCAATCGGCCAAAAGCGAATGCACGTCTTCAAACAGGTCCGGTAAAGTTTCGCCTGCGTCTCGGCACAGATTTGCGAAACGGTCCCTCGCCTCGACGCTGGTATCGGCAACCGCAACGATCGAGATGCCAGGCATACGAAGCCAGCTTTGCGCGTATTCAACAGCCTTCAGGCCAGCTCCAACGATCGCCAATCGCACACACGCAGACATGACATCTCCTTTCTGCTTGACATTGTACACGTTTACAATTCTGCAAATGCAACAAAAAACTGGAGAGTACAACTAATTTCTCGAGTTGATTGTTCACTCAGTTTTTCACATTTGCCAATTTTGTGTAAACGTGTACACTGCGTATCGCAAACAGATTGCAACGTCAAATTTCCGAAACGAGCTCTTAGGGAGGAGACCATGTTTCAGAGACTGAATTTGGCCGGCACTTGCCTCGCAGGCCTTTTGGCTTTCACGGCAATGGCATCGGCAGAAACGATTAGAATCGCCGAGCACCGACAGGCGCGGATCGACGCATTAATGGAAAGCGTCCCGGCAATTGAGGACAAATACGGCGTCACAATTGAAGTCGTGGAATACCCCGCCCCCGAAAAGGATTACCTGACGAAAATTCTGACCGAGCTTCGCGCGGGAAATGCACCTGATCTCTTCACGGCACCTCGTGGTCAGGATGTCGCCGATATGGTGGCGGCCGGATACCTCGCACCTGTCGGCGATGAATTGAAGGCATGGGATGGCTATGCCGACCTTTTCGATGTCGCCAAGGCTCTGGTGACGACGCAGGACGGCAACATCTATGTTCTGCCGGCAATGCTGAACGTACAGCAGATTTACTTCCGCCGGGATCTTCTCGAAAAGGCCGGCATCTCCACAGACCAGCCGAAAAACTGGGCTGAATTGCTGGATCGCGCCAAGGAGATCAAGGAAAAGACCGGTGCATACGGTCTGATGTTCCCGGCCGGCGTGACGTGGGGAGGCGGCGCATTCGGCGAAGGTTTCACATATTTGATCATGGGCAGTTCAACGCCGCAAATCGCCAATGACGACGGCACGCTCAATCTGACCGGTGAAGGCATCAAGGACGTATTCGGATTTTACGCCGACCTGATCAACAACGACCTCATGCCGGTCGATCCTCTACTGGGGCCTGAACCCTGGATCATTCCCAAATATGAGATGTTCCCGGCCGGTGACCTTGCCACGACCACATGCGGTACCTGGTGCTACATCTACGACTGGGGGCCGGAGTCCCGCAATCCGATCCCGGATGTCACAAGCGCAGTCGGCACCTGGGCGGTCCCGGGACAAAATGAAGGCCAATACGTGCTTGTGGATGTCGACAGCCCCTGGGCGGTCAATGCCAAGGCAGCAAACCCGGACCTTGCCAAGAAGGTACTGCTTGAACTTGGCGCGGTGGACGCAACTGTCGCTTATGCGGAAAGGATTGGAAACATTCCCGGACGCAAAGGGGCTGCGGAAAACGCAGACTTCCAGAAACTCAAGGCACTCGTCCCCATTCACGGAAACGTGGACAATGGGGTCTTCCTGAAGACGGCGACCGGCTTCTCTGTCGTGTCTGAAGGTGTTGCTCGAGCAACCGAAGCCCTGCTTCGCAAGGAAACCGACGCCGCCGGTGCGCAGGAAATCCTTGTCGAATACAGCCGCAACCTTCTTGGCGACGAAGCGATCAAATAGGTGAGTTCAGGGATGTCCTCCCCCTGAACCATCTCAACGGCGAAGCCGCATTCGTGCGGCTTCGCGCGCAGCATCGCACTCGACCACCTGCGGAATTCAAAAATGACCACGCTCGCAAGTTACGAGAAACACGCAGCTTGGCGTCTCAAGCTGCTGCTGGTGCCGTCCGTGCTTCTTCTTGGCGCACTGGTAATATACCCGGCCTTCTATTCGATCTATCTCAGCCTTACCAACGAGGCCCTGTCAGGGCCTGGAGCGCTCAATCCGCGTTTCGTAGGCGCCCGCAACTATATTCGCCTGTTTTCCGACAGTGGCTTTTGGAATTCCTTGTTCGTGACGTTCTGGTTCGTCCTTGGCTCAGCCATAATCGGCCAATTCGTACTCGGACTGATTTCGGCCGTTTTGTTACGCCGACCGTTCCGGCTTCGTACGCTGGTCAATGCAATCATCCTGATGCCAAACGCCGTTCCGGAAGTTGTTGCCGGTTTCATGTGGGTTGGCATGCTTGCCGGCGGAGAAAACGCCACACTCAACCAGATTGTTTCCTGGTTCGGAGTGCCTCCGCAAAACTGGCTCTCGACGTTTCCCCTGACCATGATCATCGTTGTGAACACCTGGCGCGGCATCGCCTTCGCGATGATCCTGCTCACCTCCGGCATCAGCTCCATATCGAGCGAGCTTTACGAAGCTGCCCGCATGGATGGAGCAACGCCCCGCCAGATCTTCTTTCGGCTGACGCTACCGCTGCTGATGCCGACGATCTTCCTCTACATGCTGGTGTCGACGGTTACGACGATCTCGATTTTCGGCCTTGTCTACGCCCTGACAAGAGGGGGGCCGGGCGGTGCCACTGAAATCATCGGCATCTACATATTCAATCAGTCCTTCACGGCATTCCAACTCGGCTTCGGCTCTGCCGTCGCCGTGGTGATGCTGGTGATCTCCGTCATCATCGGGATTGCATATGTCCGCGTGCTGAAAGTGCAGGTGTAATCATGGCAATTGCCGAAACCCAGAACACAAAACCCATCAAGCCTGCAGACGTTGCGTCCTACGGCGTCCTCACCCTCATCAGTCTCTACTGTGCCATACCTTTTCTATGGGTTTTCGTGGCATCACTGGACCCTGAACCCGGGCAATTTCTTGCCTGGCCGAAGGAATGGACCTTCGCCAACTACATCAACATTTTCAGCCAGCATGACGGGTTCAGGTGGATCGGCAATTCGCTGGCAATCGTTGGCAGTGCGACCCTGATTGTCATCGTTCTTGGAGGCTTGGGCGGTTATGCGCTTTCCAGAAGCCGGGGCTGGTGGCGCCAGCCGTTTCTGTACACGATCATTCTCATTCGCGTTGTACCTCCAACAGCCTTGATTGTTCCACTCTACAAGGTCCTTCTGACAGCGAACGATGCCGTCGGAGCGGTTGTCCGGGCGATCGTGCCCTCTGACTGGGTTCGCCCGACCATGCACATCGTCGGTTTCGTCGACGGCTACCTCGGCATCACTCTTGTCCTGGCCGCAACACAGTTGCCGCTTGCGCTTTGGATCATGAAGACCTTCTTCGACACCATTCCTAGAGACTACGAGGAAGCCGCCCTCATGGATGGTGCAACACAAATGCAACGCATCAGGCGGGTGCTCATTCCCCTCGCCCTGCCCGGACTGGGAGCCGCCGGTTTGTTTGCGTTTATCACGGCCTGGGGAGATTTCCTGATGCCCCTGATCTTCCTCTCTTCCAACGAATTGCAAACGCTGCCGCTCGGGTTGTTCCGCGCCTACATGCGCGTCAATCAGCTCGATTACGGTTTCATGACCGCGCTTGCCGTTATCTACACCCTGCCCGCCGTAATCGCCTTCGGTTTCGCAAGAAGGTTTCTCGTCCAGACGTTCAGTGGCGGCGTCAAGGGATAATCGACAGGAAAGGAACGTCTTGTGGCGACAATTGAACTTAAGAACATCAGAAAGTCGTTTGGCCCTGTCGACGTAATCAAGGGCGTCGACATTCACATCGATGACGGCGAGTTTGCTGTCTTCGTAGGCCCCAGCGGTTGTGGCAAGTCAACTTTGCTTCGGTTAATCGCCGGACTTGAATCCATCAATTCCGGCGAGTTCCTTCTCGACGGCAAGACCATGAACGAAATCGCCCCCGACAAACGCGGGATCGCGATGGTTTTCCAGTCTTACGCTCTCTATCCGCACATGACGGTTGCTCAGAATATCGGCTTTTCCCTCGAGCTGAAAAAGGTCCCCAAGGAAACGATACGCCGTGAAGTGGAAGAAGTGGCGGAGAAACTGCAACTATCCGACCTGCTTGACCGCCGCCCCGCGGCCTTGTCGGGTGGTCAGCGCCAGCGGGTCGCGATCGGTCGGGCAATCATCAAGAAACCGTCGGTCATTTTGTTTGACGAGCCCCTCAGCAACCTTGACGCCTCGCTCCGCGTCCAGATGCGGGCCGAGCTGCAACGCCTCCATCAGGAGCTGTCGGCAACGGTGATCTACGTGACACACGATCAGGTGGAGGCGATGACGATGGCAGACAGAATTGTCGTCTTGAAAGACGGAGAAGTCGCCCAGTGCGCGCCACCGATCGAACTCTACAAGAAACCCGCCAACACCTTTGTCGGGACCTTTATCGGCTCTCCACGCATGAACCTGCTGCCGGCAACTATCAATCGCTCCAGCGGGTCTGCGGTTGAAGCAAGGGTCGATAACGGCTGGGTGTTCAAACTTCCGGAAAACCTGACAGCGGCCGACGGCGACAGGGTCCAGGTGGGCGTCAGACCGGAACATCTTCGGCTCAGTGATCAGCCTGGAGCCATCACGACGGATGTCTCGGTTGTCGAGCGTCTTGGTGTCGAAACCTACCTGACACTCGGCAGCTCAGAAGAACCGATCATCGCCCGAGTCGATGGAGATGTTACAGCGCGTATCGGAGACCAGGTTCACCTGAGCGTCGACGAAAGGGCCTGTCACCTCTTCGACGCCACAGGCAAATCCATCAACTACAACTAACCGTCAAACACAGGGAACTGCCAATGACAATTCGCGTTTCGATATGGAACGAAGGGCGCCACGAAAAAGAACATCCCGAAGTTGCAGCAATCTATCCGGAGGGCATCGATGGAGCGATTGTCGCCGGACTGGAGGGTGAGGATTTTGAAATTCGCACCGGACGTCTGGACGATCCGGATCAGGGACTGTCGGAAGAAATGCTCAATTCAACAGATGTCCTGTTGTGGTGGGGGCACATGGCTCATGAAGAAGTGAGTGATGAGCTTGTCGATAGAATTCAGCAACGCGTCCTTGCCGGAATGGGCCTGGTGGTTCTGCACTCAGGACACCATTCCAAACTCTTCAGGCGGCTGATGGGGACGAACTGCAATCTGGCTTGGCGCGAACGTCCTGAGGGCGACCTGGAACGGGTCTGGGTCGTAGCGCCCTCTCATCCGATCGCCGAAGGTCTGCCCCCTTACTTCGAAGTTCCCCAATCCGAAATGTATGGTGAACCGTTTGACATCCCGGAGCCTGATGAACTCCTGTTCCTGTCATGGTTCAGCGGCGGCGAAGTGTTTCGCAGCGGTTGCACCTTCCGTCGCGGGAGGGGCAGGATCTTCTATTTCGGACCGGGTCACGAAACATTTCCCATCTACCACAACAAATTCGTCCATCGTGTCATAGCCAATGGAATTCACTGGGTGAAACAAAGGCATACGGACGGCCGCATTCTTGAGAATTGGCACCGTCCGGAACCGCTTCACACCTGAGGAAATGCTGCTTCAGGGCGCAAAAGACGTTTGGAACTCCGACGGTTAACAGGATAGTCTTCTGCCGCCCTGAAGCCAGCTATTGGACAGAACAACAAGTCAATGAACAAAAAACGGATCACCTCCAAGGAACTCGCCAAACTCGCGGGTGTTTCCTCTGCCACCGTGTCCCGCGCCTTCTCACCGACAGCGCGTATCAACAAGGCAACCCGGGAGATGATCCTGTCCATCGCTCGTGAACATAACTACCAGCCAAGCGCCATTGCCAGAACGCTTCATGGACAAGGCTCGCGGCTGGTCGCCGTTGTAGTCAACACGATTGCCAATCCTTGCGAGTCGGAGGAGCTGGACACACTCGTCCATCGTCTCCAGGACTGCCAGCTCATGCCGATAATCCTGTGCTGTGCCGCGATCGAAGACAGGTTGCCCCTGATGCGGCTTGCCTCGACCTATCAGGTTGACCATGTCGTCGTCTTCTCCGACATGTTTTCAGCTGATGACGCGTTGGAAATCTTTGCGGGGATCCGACCGATCATGGTGACGCTCGAGCCGCATCATCATCCGGATGTTTCGACCATCGAGATCGATGGTTCTGCTGCTGCCGAAGAGATCATCAACAAGGTGGTTGATGATGGCCGCAAACACTTTGCCTATCTCGCAGGGCGGGAATCCAGCTGGATCGACCAAAAGAGAAAAGGTTGGTTTGAGAACGCGCTCAACGCCCGCGGGCTTTCCTTTGAGGCCTTTGGTCGAGGCGACTACACCTATGATGCAGGCTTCAAGGAAGCCATCATGCTTTTGCGCCGAAATAAGATCGACGCCCTGATCTGCGGCAACGACGTCATGGCAATCGGTGCGTGCGACGCCGCCCGCAGAGTGCTCAATCGTAACGTTCCCGAGGACCTCGCCGTCATCGGGCAGGACGGCATCGCCATGGCGGCATGGGAGTGTCACGACCTGACCACACTGGCACAAGACCACGTCAAATTCATTGACACCGTTATCGACCTGATCCAGCAGGCATCCGACAATCAGGAACCTGCCCAGAGAGTCAAACTGACCTGTTCGGCTCGCTGGGGAACAACGGCTTGATCAATTAATTTTACGATTTAACTAACTAATTCAACATACTGTTTTCGAATTATTTTAATGGATTATACTTGAAGTCGAAAAGGCGCCTCCAACGGCGCCCTTGCATATTCAGTTTGACAGAACTTCATCTAGTGAGGCGAGGAAATAGTCACAGTCCTCGAAGCTGAACTGAGCGGGAGGCTTGATCTTCAGCACATTGTGGTGCGGACCTTCACTGGAAAGAAGAATTCCATGCCGGGTCTTCATTTTCCGAATGATCTCATCCAGCTCATCAGCCGCCGGTTCAAGCGTTTCCCGGTCGCGTACCAATTCGATGCCGATAAACAGTCCATGGCCGCGAACGTCACCGATGACAGTGTGCTTTTCCGCCAGAGCCCTCGCTCCCGCCATCATGCGTTCACCGGTCACCTGGCAATGATGCTTCAGTCGCTCGTCACGAATGACATCGAGAACCGCAAGGCCAATCGAGGCCGAAACCGGATTGCCACCGAACGTGTTGAAATACTCCATCCCGTTGGCAAAGGCTGCGGCAACCTTCTCGCTTGTGATTACTGCCGCCATCGGATGCCCATTTCCAATCGGCTTTCCGAGCGTGACAATATCGGGCACCACCCCCTGGGTTTCAAATGCCCACATATGAGAACCCACACGTCCGAACCCGACCTGTACTTCGTCGGCAAGACACAATCCACCAGCTTCGCGCACGTGCTCATAAGCATGCTGCAAGTATCCTTTCGGCAGAACAAGCTGGCCACCGGTGCCTAGAATGCCTTCGCTGAAGAAGAGTGCCGGGCTCTTTCCTTCTTTTTTCAGATCCTCGATCTTGCGCCGGACATCTTCTGCATAGTTCCTGCCTGCGTCCTCATCGCCATACCGCCATTGCCCTCTGTACAGATCCGGCATCTGAACGACGCGGACATGCGACGGGCGCCCCTCGCCTCCTTTTCCGGCAAACTTGTAGGGACTTACTTCGATCAGGCTTGAAAGATGCCCATGATAGGCGTGATCGACCGTTAGCAGATCCCGGTTGCCGGTGTATGTGCGCGCCAGCCTGATAGCCAGATCGTTTGCCTCGCTGCCTGAATTCACAAAGAAGCAGACATTGAGCGGATCCGGAAAGAGGTCAGTCAGGCGATGGGAATACTCAACCAGGGTGTCGTGCAAATAGCGCGAATTGGTGTTCAGTTGCCCCATTTGGGTTTTGGCGGCCTCGACCACACGAGGATGGCAATGCCCGACGTGGCAAACGTTATTGACCATGTCGAGCCAGCGCTTGCCGCTCTCGTCAACCAGATAGCAACCGTCCCCCCCGACAATCTTCAAGGGAGCATCGGAATAAGCGATGCTGAGAGATCTGCCGATCCGCAAGGACCGCTCTTGTACAAGGGCCGTCTTGTCCTGGGCGACGATGGCAGAAGCTGAAACGGGTAGCCCCAGGATCACGCTCGGATCGGGACTGATCTCGCGCCAGACCGGCCATTGCTGACGTACACCGACACCGTGCATCCTGGCTTCAAGTCCGAGGTGATCCGTCACGATCTGGAAGTGAAGGTGTGGCGGCCATTCGCCATTTTCTTCTCTGGGACCGAATTCGGCAAAGGCTTCCCCCTTCTCGATCTTCTGTCCGATTTTCAGATTTTCACAGCCGCGCCGGGAAAGGTGCCCGTACAAGGTCCAGAACTTGTCACCTTCACTGGCTTCGTGTTCCAGCAGAACGGTTGGTCCGAATCCGTTGTATACGGCGTCGTCATGATAGAACGCCACCGTACCGGCCATAGGCGCATGCACGGGCTCAAAATCCGGTGCAAAGATATCAATGCCAAGATGAACGGAACGGCGAACTTCAGGGCTCCCCATTTCAAAGGCGTCGCTCTTGTATACCGTTCTGTCTTCGCCATAAATTCCAATGCCGTAGTCGGCACCAGCTTCACGGATCTGGTCTTCGCAGAAGGCATCGAATTCAGCCCCGCTGAACCCCGCCAGTTGCGCCGCATATGTTGCCGTGTGAGTGAAATCGAACACTATGGTTTTGGGCGTCGCGAGTTCCGGTCTGATGACCGGAGAAAACGCGTGAGCATTCATCTCAAGCCAGCGAATGACGCGCTTTGCGTGCGGTACTGGTGCAAAACCGCAGGCGGAACGTATCCGCATGTTTGCAAGTCTTGCGTTTTCCGCGTTAAGCCGCTGCATCTCACGCCAGACATCCTCCTGACTGACCAAGAGATACTGGTTTTCGGGATTTTCCCTTATCTGCTTCGCAGCCATGCACATGGAAACCGCATAACGGGTTTTGACCAGACCGAAGATCAGGTCGGCTTCCTGCTCAGTGATCTGATTTTTGAGGTGGTAGGCTCCGGCGATGGTCGCCGCGACCCCGACCGGATCGCTCGCACCGATCAAGGCATAAGCTGCGGCAACCGCAATCTCGACCACTCGACAACTCTCGACCATGTCGCCAAAATCAAGCAAACCGCTGACCTGACCATTTTCGTCCAGAAGCACGTTGTAGTCATTGGCATCGTTGTGGATGACCTGACGGGAGCAGTCTTGCAGCCGAGGCAGCAGGTCGTCGGCAAACTGCTGGAGGATTTCGCCTACTGCTTGCCGCTTGGTTTCGTCCTCGATGTAATGAAGGTTCTCAAGATGACGGACCGCACGCGCAATGTCCCAGTTGTAGATGCGTTTCGTCCCTTGATGTTCGAAAGTCGCGAGAGATCGATCGAGCTCAGCAAGCAGATATCCGAGTGACTGTGCCGCGGGTTCTCCTCTGCGTTCCGCTTTTGCCCAGACATTGCCGTCAAGCCAGGTCAGGAGACGGGCCTTGCGCGGTCCCAGATATGTGACATCCGTCAAGGTGGCGCCGTAACGGTCAGGAACCGCCTTGGATACCGGCAATTGAGGTGCATGAGCTGCCAAATGCTCCAGAACTGAAACTTGCATATCAAGTTCAGCGTCATTTCCCGGAGCGTGCAGCTTCAGGAGAAAGTTGCGTTCGTCACTGGTGCGGACATGAAAGTTCAGGTCGTGTTCACCGGGAAGCTTTTTGACAGTCCCCTCAAGACCATAGATCTCTGCCAGAATATTGTGAACTCCGGCCAGGGAGTTTGCATCCATTGCTGAGTTGCTCGTCATGTGCCCGATTTTTCCTCACCACGCGACTGTTGAACCGTCATAGGCCTTGAAGCTTCCTGTTTCCGATAACTCGATATCATCAAGTATCTTCATCAATCCGGTTGCGCTCTCGAACGCCGGAACCTCGGCGTGAATCCCTCCCATATCGGTCTTGATCCAACCCGGGTGCAGGGAAATTACCGTGATTCCGTTTGCCTTTAGATCATGCGCCAGCTTGCACGTCACCATGTTTAATGCTGCTTTTGAACATCGATAGGCATAGTCGCCATCATCATCGTCGATTGTTCCTTCAACCATCGATCCCGAGCGGCTGCTGATGTTTGCAACCACCTTCCTGCGTCCCGACCGGAGAGCAGGAAGCAATGCCCTTGTCACCAGCAAGGCGCTCAGAGCATTGACCCGCATCACTTCGAGAAACTCCTCACCGTCAAGCGTGTCCAATCCGCCATCGTCTCCACGAACGGCTGCATTGTTGACGACAACATCGATGGCAACTCCTTCGAAAACGCGGTTGAGATTTTCTATGGAATTGCCATCTGTGACGTCCAACTTGAAATAGTCGACACCTTCCAGTCTGTCGCCGAGATTGGTGTCCCGCACACCGGCCAGAACATGTGCACCTCTTGCGGCGTACCGGCCAGCCAGCTCACGCCCGAGCCCCCGAGAGGCTCCGGTGATCAGAACTCTTTCCTGTTCGCTTCCGAGTTGCACTGGCCAATCGGTCATTTAGTCGCTTCCAGACTGCGTCTTTGAAAGGCGGGCCATTGATCCGTAAAGTTCGCCGCTGAACTTTATCGTTCGTTTCTGGGTCTCGAAATCTACATGCGTGATACCAAACGGCGTCGTGTACCCGTATGCCCATTCGAAATTGTCGGTCAGGGTCCAGGCAAAATACCCTTTTACAGGCACGCCCTCAGACGCTGCTTTGACGACAAAATCGAGGTGATCGACATAGTATTTCGCTCTTAAATCATCCCAGACACGTCCGTCTTCCGAAACGGTTTCGGGCTTTGTCGCTACTCCATTTTCCGTGATGTAAATTTCCTTTGGACCATAGTTCTCATGAACGTAGCTCAAAATGTCATAGATGCATCGCGGCCAGATTTCATACTCAACCTCTGAATAGATACCCTCAGGCTGTACCCTGGCGAAGTTCAGCGGTGCCCATTCCTCGCCGTCTTCAATGACCGAACGCCGATAAATATTCACACCGAGATAATCGATCGGAGCTGCGATGATCTTGTTGTCTTTTTGTTTGATCTCGGGCAACAAATCGGCGAGCAATTCGAGCATGTCTTGCGGGTATTTTCCTTTGAACACTGCATCCAGGAACCAGCGGTTTTGTGCGCCCTCGAAATGGCTGGCTGCCCTTTTGTCAGCAGGAGAATCCGATGCAGGTTCGACCACGTTCAGATCGAACACAATACCGACAGAAGCATCTGGAACCGCTTCGCGAATTCTGGGAACCGCAAGGCCGTGGGCCAGCAAAGCATGATGGGCGGCTGTCGCGCCCCCCTTTGCACCGTCCTTGAAACCTGGGGCATCTTCACCGCTGGCATGACCTGACCAACAAAAGGTCCAGGGTTCATTGAGTGTAGTCCAGGATTTCACCCGATCACCAAACGCTGCTGCGGCAACCTCCGCATAGTGGGCAAAATGTTGTGCCGTCTCACGATTGTACCACCCGCCCCTGTCCTGAAGTGCTTGCGGCAAATCCCAATGATAGAGCGTTGCGAAGGGTGTTATTCCCGCTTCCAGCAGCCCGTCGATCAATCGGTCATAAAAGGCTATGCCTTTCTGGTTTACTGACCCGTGTCCTTCCGGCAACAGGCGGGTCCAGGCAATCGAAAAACGATAGGCATCCAGTCCCATATCCCGCATCAGGGCGATGTCTTGCTGCCACAAATGGTAGTGGTCACAGGCGACGTCACCGGTGGTCTTGTCAATGATCGCACCTGGCTGGCGACAAAACCTGTCCCAGATGCTTTCACCTTTGCCATCCTCGTTGTGAGCACCCTCGAACTGATAGGCCGAGGTTGCAGCACCAAATACAAAGCCTTTCGGAAAGACAATCGACTCCGCGCGGGCGCGCACCTGCGCTCTCTCTCTATCGATGCTTGATGTCATATTTTCTTTCAATCGTGTTGATGAGGCTCGCCGCTGCAAGCGTCAGGAAAATGTAGAAGATGGCCGCTGAGTTGTAGGGAGCAAAAGGCAGGAAGCTCGCTGCCTGAAACTCACGCATACGCTGGGTGATGTCACGTATCGACAGAATGGACAGCAATGAAGTGTCCTTGAGGATCGCGATCAGTTCGTTGCCGAGCGGCGGGATGATGATCCGGAAAGCCTGAGGCAAAATGACAAGACGTGCTGTCTGCCAGCGATTGAGACCAATGCTGTAGGCCGCCTCTATCTGGCCTTTCGGGATGGCGTTGATACCTGAGCGGAAGATCTCGGCTAGATAGGCCGAATAAGCCAGTCCCATCGCAAAAATGCCGCGCACCAGATTTGGTGGATCGAGCACACCCTGTGTCGCGTCCTTGAGTGCGCCGCTGAGCGGCAGCCCCACATAGAGGACGATCACCAGCATTGGTATCCCTCGGATCGTGTCGACGACAAATTCCGAACCGATGGCCAATGGGTGCCGTTTGTGCAAGAAGCCACCAAAAGTCAGCAGTCCAAGGACTATGCTCAGGACAACAAGTGTTACGCCGGCTGACCGGTCCCGATCGTTGAGCGCCTCAGTGCTCCAGATAATTGGCCATCCTTCCGGAACGTCGGCTTGCGGTATCATCGCCGCACTTACTCCGGGCCCCTTCTCAATCGCGGCGAGCGCAAGATTGGCATCTCGGTAGGTGCGAAGCGAAACCTCCTTTTCAGGAGCCCCGGGAAACTCGCCGTACCTCACGGCTCCAATCACGGAGGATGGGGTGCCTGCGATGACTGCGACACGTCCGTCGAGCGTACCTGTTAGAACATAGGTGTCTTTGGGCTGTGTCAGGAACCACGTGGATACCGCGATCAATAGAACGGTTGCGGCTGAAAAGATCGCCGTTGTCCGCCTTGTGTAATGAAGTTGCAGAAGCCCTACCCAGACCAACCCCAGAATGGCAGCCAGCATATAGGCGATAATCGCAGCGCGGATCGTTGTCGCAACGCCCGCTGCAAATGCGATGTGGGCATAAAAGAACAGAAACGAGAAACCGAACCCGTTGATCAACAACAGGAGCCAGAAACCGCTCTTCCTTAGCCGGACGTTTTGTAAAACAAACCGCCCCGGCAACATCAGGCCCAACCCAATAACCGTTGCGACGAGATAGATGCCGTTAAGGGTCCTTTCGACGTTACCAACCATCCCTTCTGCGGCTTCGGTCAATTGTCTGGGAGTAACGCCCCGCACGACAAGGTCCGAGGTGAAGGGATCGACACCGTTTGCCACCACCGAAGTTGCAAAGGGATGAACGATATCGCCGAGCAGGATCACGACCGCAGCCCCGAAATTCACGATCGCGGAAACGATCGCCAACTGAGGCCACCTGGCGGTGTCGCGCGAAAAAATCAGCACCGCCAATCCGCTGATAAACGCAAGTGTGAGCAAAAGAAAGCCGGGCACAAAAGTCCCCGAACCATCTTCAATCCCCACAATGGCTCTCAAGGAACGCTGGTAATTTGCCGATGAGGCGAAAAGGTAGATGATGAAAGGCAATGCGGCGAGAATGATAAGGTTGCTCGGCCGCACCCGTTTCAGGAATGACATTCATGCCTCCGGCATGTCTGGTTTCGACAGGGCACTCATGCTTTTCCGGCGCGACAAAACCTGTCTGCAGCGCCGGAAGTGCAAGTCTAATGATCAATTGATGCCGAAATACTTGTCGACCAACTGATCCAGAGTTCCGTCTTCCTTGATTGCTGCGAGCCCCTCATTGAAGGCGTCTACTGTTGGGTCACCCTTGCGGAACACAAGACCGAGCGGATCGGATTCCAGTTCCTGAATGCCCACAACCAGCTCACCGGCAAATTCTCTTTCATAGGCTGCGGAGTTGGCACCGTTGATGACCACGCCATCAACATCCTTGTTTCTGAGTGCAATGACAGAGGCACTGAATGTGTCATAGGCAATTACATTGTCTTTGCCGACAGCGTCCGCGGCGACCATTGCATCTGTCGTGTTGGCCTGTGCCGAAAGCTTTTTCCCCTGCGCCTTGAAATCCTCAATCGTCATTCCCTGATCCTCGACCCGCATCAGGACTGCCTGCCCTGTCACGATGTAAGGACTGGTGAAGTCCATGGACTTCTTGCGTTCATCGGTGATCGAAACACCGGATGCGACCAGATCGAACTCTCCCTGCTGCAATGCCGCAAAGATGCCGTCCCATCCGGTGGTGACGAACTCGGCTGTACAATTGATCTTGCCGCAAATCGCGTTTACCACATCAACATCGAAACCCACGATCTTTCCGGTTGCCGGATCAACACTTTCCATCGGCGGGCTCGTCGTGTCGGAACCGACTTTCAAATGAGCACCTCCGAGATCGGCGGCAACGGCCGTGCCGGACGCAAGAACAGTCACTGCGACAGCTGTGAGAAAACGCTTCATGTTATTCCTCCTCTGCAAGTTGGGTTGGCCCCGTTTGTTCAGACCCTCTTCTTCCCGAGATCATCCGGTTGGCGTGCAACCAGTTTTGGCCTGAAAACCTGCTTCAGCGTGTCCGGCTCCTCTCCGGCCATTCGCTTCAGCAGAAATTGTCCGAGGGTGCGTCCAAGCACCTCGATCGGCTGATAAAATGTCGTGATTGGCGGTGTGAAATAAGCGCTGACGTTTATGTCGTCATAGGCAATGACATCAACATCCGTTCCGATTGTCATTCCCGCGTCGCGCAATCCGGACAAAACGCCGAGCGTGGTCGACTCGTTGACGCAAACAAAAGCTGTGGGCGGATCACTCCGCTTGCTTAGTTCAATTGCACTTTCTCGACCAAAGCGGGTGGACAGATCTCCCCCCACAATCAAATCGGTGGAAGCGATCATCCTTGCTTCGTCGAAGGCACGAGTGAAACCATCGATACGATCCGCGGCATAGCAAAGTTCGGCCCTTGGATTGATCAGCGCAATTCTGCGATGACCGCCGGAAATCAGCCTTTGCGTCGCGGCATGAGAAGCCCACTCGTTATCAACGTCCACATGCGCGTAATCCAGCTCTCTTCTGCAACGCCCGAGAGACACAAAAGGAAAGCCGGCGTCCACGAGAAAATTGATCCTCGGGTCGTCCTGAAGAATTCCGGAAAAAATCAGTCCATCGGCCAACCCAAGGTCAACAACTCTGCGTGCCGCTTCCAAACCGTCATCTGCATCCCGGATTGTTAGAACGGACATCCGGTATTCACTGCCTTCAAGCGCCTGACTGAGACCACTCAGGATCTGGGTATATTCGACACCGTCCCATTCGTAGTCGGATACCGCGGTGACAGGCATCAAAACTGCGGCCTGGTAGGTTTTGCCCGTACGCAGCGCCATGCCCCTCGCATTGGCCTGGTACCCCACTTCCTCAGCGATCTTCAGAATAGTTTCCTTGGTGGCCGGAGCCACAACGGGCGATCCCCGCAGGGCCTTGGAAATGGTCCCGATGGAATAGCCACTAAGATCCGCCAGCGTCTTGATCGTTGGTGGAGTGCGACGGCTGTGTCGTGATCGGTCAGACATATATCCCCCGGCTGGAAAGAAACTACTAGATCGTTAACATCAAATAAAAACGTTTTCAAACAAAATAAAAACGTTTTTATTGACGATTTTGGTTGATCAACAATCTCATGTGTATTTGTCGATTGAACTGAAACGGAGGGACGCAAGCTACTTTCTGGAGGGCAGAACCTCCAACTCCACCTGCTCTCTTCGGCATATCTTCCGATCGGCTCCGGATCAAATTCCTTGGACATTCAGGAACAGCCGGCTCTAACTTTCTCGAAGCACAGGCAATGACCGTAGGACCATCTCTTCATCGATGCTTGAATGGCAAACGGTTTCAAACAGACTTGCTGAAGCGGCACGAGAACAGGAGTTTTGATGACCAAGGCCGAGCGCAAGGATCTCAGCCTGAAAGGGCTCGAGCTATTTCAAGCCGTAGCGCGTAACGGATCTCTACTTGAGGCAGCAGAAGAAACAGGGTTATCGACCAGCACCATCTCTCACCACTTGCGTGCACTCGAGGCAAGCCTGGGAATCGAGCTTTTCAACCACAAACGCCGTCCAATGGTGCTGACGCCCAAGGGACAGGCATTTCTCAGAAACATCGACAATGCCCTTCATTCAATTCGAAAGGCAAAAGCCGAAGCCGCAGCGGGCGACATAACCGACGCAAGTTATCTCAGGCTCGGTACAATCGAGGATCTGGACAGCGACATCATTCCAGACCTTGCAGTCCACTTGTCATCAAGCATGCCGCGTTGCGACTTTCTTTACATCACAGATTTCAGCCACACGGTCCTTGAGATGTTGCACAACCGGCAGCTCGACCTGGGCATCACAAGCACACCGGCAGACCGTCCGCACGAACTGGTTGACCGACCCTTTTTGCGAGATCCCTTCGTGATGGTCGCACCTAATTCCACCGAACATCATACCTCTGACATTCTGGCAGGAAAAACCGACCTTCCCTTCCTTCGATTTTCCAAGAACCTGATGGTTGCGAGGCAAATTGAATCACAGCTCAACCGACTCGGCCTTTCGCTGCCTAATCGCTTCGAATGTGGAAATAACCAGACCCTCATGGCTATGGTAGCTTCCGGTGCCGGATGGACAATCACGACTCCGCTCATGTTTTCTCGAGCTAAGCGATTTCAAGACCAGCTAAAACTCAGCAAGTTTCCCGGCAAGAGCTTCTCCCGCACTTTGTCAATCGTCACCACACCGGATTGCGCGCATTCCATTGTTGATCTTGTCGACTACAAATTACGTGAATTGGTTTCGAGACACGCAATCTCTCCGCTTCATAGAGCCACATCCTGGTTGAGCGACAGTTTTAAGCTGATCTCGTAATCGCGCCCTGGGCAGACAAGTATGTAAGCCGCAATTTTGGAATATTTCGCAGCATAATTTCGATTTTTTCGAACAGGTCACTCTTTCGATTGCCAACATTCACCAGTTGGGCTTCATCAAAGGCATCCATGATCGGAGGTCCTGCGCATGAAGTCGCGAACCAAAGTTGTTGTAGTCGGTGGCGGGATTGCCGGCTGCTCGACCCTTTATCACCTCACCCGCGAAGGTTGGACTGATGTTGTCCTGCTTGAACGGAACGAACTGACCAGCGGAACGACCTGGCATTCCGCAGCACAGGTTACAAATTTCGGCGTCAACCAAACGATGGTCGGTCTCAAGTCGCACTCGATCAAGCTTTACAAGGAACTGGCAGAAGACCCGGATTACCCGATCAACTACCATTATGGTGATGGCGGCATACGCCTTGCCAACGCCGAAGAACAGATGAAGGGTTACCGGCATTTCACCTCGATGGCACGTGGAGTGGACGTGCATTTTGAAGTAATCGACGCCGAGGAATGCGCACGCCGTCATCCCTTGATTTCTACCGACAACCTGATTGGCGGCTTATGGGATCCTCTGGATGGAGACATCGATCCCGCACAATTGTGCCAGGCCCTCGCACGCCGTGCACGGAAAGCTGGTGCCGTTATTTACCGCAACACGCCGGTCATCGGGTTAAAACAACATGAGGACGGCACCTGGACCGTCGAGACTGATCACGGTGACATTGACTGTGACATCATCGTCAACGCTGGCGGTTACAGGGTCAACGAAATCGGTGCCATGATGGGTGTGCACCACCCGGTCGCATCGATGGAACATCAATACTTCCTGACGGAGGAAATCCCTTTGATCCGAGAAGCAGATCACCGAATGCCTCTGATCCGCTGCCCGATCAGCGACTATTACTGCCGTCAGGAAAAGAATGGTTTGCTTGTCGGCTTCTACGAGCAGGAGTGCAAGCTGTGGGGAATGGACGGCATTTCCCCACACTTCGTCAACGCCCTTTGTCCCGACGATCTTGACCGAGTTACCGATGTCCTTGAAGGCGCTTTCGCACGCATGCCTTCATTGATGGAAGTTGGAATTCATTCGATTGTAAATGGTCCAATCACATATACCATTGATGGTGCTCCGCTCGTCGGCCCAATACCAGGCAAACGCAATGCATTCTGTATCATCGGATTGCGGGCAGGATTAGGCGAAGGCGGTGGGTTGGGATGGTTGCTCGCACAGCAGATCGTTCACGGCGAGTCATGCTACGACACCTGGTGTATCGACCCGCGCCGGTTCACGGGCCATGCCAATGCCGAACTGACCTCCTTGAAGGCCATAGAGGACTATCAGAACGAATTCCGTTTTCACTTTCCCCATGAGCACCGCCCCGCCGGCCGGCCTGCGAAAACGACACCACTTACTGCTGCGCTGGCCGCCGAAGGGGCCGAGTTCACGGTCGTCAATGGATGGGAACGGGCAGACTACTTCAAGCCGTCTGTGGACTTCAAACCAAGCTTGACTTTCGATTTCGATGAAGCGTTCGAAGTGATTGCTGCCGAAGTCAGGAATGTACAGGACAATGTCGGGCTTTGCGAGGTGAACGGCTTCAATCGCCTGGAGATCACGGGAGCGGATCGTCTCACGTTTCTGGATCGATTGGTCTGCGGCAACGTCACAAGACGAACCGGTCGAGTCGGACTTGCTTATCTCTTAAACCATCAGGGCATGATCAAATCAGAAGCAACACTCGCACACTTGCCAGCAACCGACCGTGGACCGGAACGCATCTGGTATGGCTCTGCCGCTGTGAGCGAATTCCACGATATGGACTGGCTTCAACAACACCTGCGCCCTGGTGAAGATGTTCATATCCGGTCCCTTACCAACGACCAGACCATCCTGGTGCTCGCCGGACCCAGGGCTCGAGACGTTCTTGGTGCCTGCGCTCGTGGAAACTGGTCGCCAGAAGTTTTTCCCTGGCTCTCCGTCCGTGAAACTTTCATTGGTTTTGCTCCGGCTACTGTGATGAGCGTCAGTTATTGCGGCGAACTGGCCTACGAAATCCACGTCCCAAATGCATCGCTCTACGCTGCCTATCTGACGTTACGTGAGGCTGGCAAGGCTCACGATCTTTCGATGTTTGGGGCACGCGCCGTGGAATCCATGCGTATGGAAAAAGGCTTCCTACACTGGAAGGCGGACCTCATCACCGAGTTTGATCCCTATGAGACTTCGTTGGCCCGATTTGTGAAACTCGATAAGGGAGAATTTGTCGGCAAAGCCGCCCTACTAAAACGCAAGGAGAATGGCGCGCGCAGAAAACTGGTCACCCTGCATGTCGCAAGCTCGAAAACCCCAGCTCACAAGGGAAGCTCCCTGATGGACGGTGAGCAGGTCGTTGGAACCGTCACGTCCGGAGACTGGGGACACCGGGTCGAAAAAAACCTGGCCTATGCATTTGTCGATCCGGCTTTTGCTGAGAACGGAACGTTGCTGCAACTGGATCTTTGCGGATATTCGACAAGTACAAAAGTCATTCCGTTTTCACCCTACGATCCGACCTTCATGCGCGTTCGCGGATAGGTCAAAATACCGGAAGGAGAATGCGTTCGCACGTTGCTTTCTATGGATGGTTTTATGTTCCAATTTCCGCACATTCCCTTATTTCAAGCTTTGTTTTGCTTTGATTTTCCAGCCACGACGCTCCGCATGGCAAGACTTCCTCGACAAATCGAGCGGGATTAAATCGGCGTTTATCTGTACGTATTATTTCTGATTTAAGAATTTGGCGTTCTAATGAGCGAAATAGATCTTGCAGAAATGGTATTATGAGCGAACGCCCTCCACTATTGGATCGTATTGGCAATCGGCTTACTCGACATTTTCCTGCGGAACGAGTCAAAATTGCCGAAGACAAAAGCGTGGTTACCTTCACATTCGATGATGTGCCAGCATCCGCGCAAGAAGATGGTGCGCGCATCCTTTCCTCTCATGGTGTCAAAGGTACATTTTACATTGCCGGAGGATTGACCGGCACATCCGATGAAGAGCAGACTTTCATTTCGAAAGACGGACAACGCAGTCTTGTGTCAGATGGCCACGAAATCGGTTGCCATACTTACACCCATGCTAATGTCCGCACGCTGAACGTTCAGTCTCTCAGGTCCGAGATTGTACGCAATGACGGTCATCAGCTTGAAATTCAGCCAGGACTTAGAACCGAGAACTTCGCTTATCCATACACCAACGCGACTCCCCGTGCCCGCAAGGAATTGCTGAGGCGCTTCAAGACATGTCGGGGTGGGCAACTTGGAATAAACAGAGGTCTTATAGATCCTGGTTATTTGCATACCGTTGAGATCAGACCCGACTATTCCGAAGAATGGTTGTTGAGCTGGATTGACGATGTTCGAAAACAGCCAGGCTGGCTTATTTTCTTTACGCATGACGTTGCTGAGGCTCCAAGCCAGTACGGTTGTTACACACACGTTCTGAAAAACCTTGTCGAGCACGCCTTGGAGTTGGAATTGGATGTGCTCCCAGTGAGGGACGCGCTGCAAAAGCTGAACCTTTCCGAGCAGATCGACAACAGATTTACACGCTGAATAAACCGATTTGTGCTACCCGGAGGTCGAACGATCCTCCTGCAAGACACGCCAGATACTCATTAGGAAAGCACGGAAAAGAATGGCCATAGCCGAGCAAACAAGAGAGACGGGGTTTCAGGTCAAATCGCATTCTTCATTGCCCGGAAACTGGCCGAGCGGAAAAGATGAGACTGATGTCCATTGCCATATCTTCCAGACCCGGGAGTTCGTTCAATCCTGGGAAGAAAGTTATGGCAAAACCGGCAAACATAAGGCCATGTTCGTTGAAGTGCTCGGCGAGGATGGCAGCCTATGGCTTCAGATCCCGTTTTGCATTGAGACCCGCGGCAGGTTGCGCGTCCTGACATTTCTTGACCAGGGTCACGCCGACTACAACTGCCCGATTTTTTACCCGACCGCACCCGTTTGGACGAATGACAGCGCAGCTGAGTTGTGGTTGCAAATTATGGAAATCCTTCCTGGTTTCGACATTGCTCATCTGGAAAAAATCGCACCTGGCTACAAGGAATTCGAAAACCCGCTTTTCCTGATTTCAGATGTCAACTCTGCTGAATTCTGTCACGGAAACGACCTGAAGAAATCCTGGCAGGAGATCGAAGCCACTCAGTTCAATCTGAAAACGCTGAAACGATACGGACGACGCCTGCAGGAACTTGGCGAAACGCGTTTGGAAATTGCAAGGACCCAACCGGAAGGCCAGGAGATGCTCGAGCGTCTCATCATTCAGAAGCAGCGCCGGTTTGAGGAGACCCTCGTCCCGACGTTCAAGGAAAACCCTACAGCGTTGGTATTCCTTGACCAGGCGACCCGTAACTTCGGCAATTCCGGAAACCTCTTTCTGGTGTCACTTTTTGTGGG
Source organism: Roseibium sp. SCP14 (assembly GCF_040329475.1). NCBI lineage: Bacteria > Pseudomonadati > Pseudomonadota > Alphaproteobacteria > Hyphomicrobiales > Stappiaceae > Roseibium > Roseibium sp. SCP14. Next base: position 548,687 of record NZ_JBDZYH010000003.1, on the reverse strand, counting down.
AGACACCCAGGCTGCTTCAACCTGGTCGTTGAGCCACCGCGGCTGCCTCTACTCACTCATTATGGGCTTTGAAGATGGCGTCTACAGAAAGTACTCGAGTGGCAGAATTCTAAATCTCAAGCTGTTGCAGTGGCTTAAAGACAATGGGTATGAGTACCTTGATCATGGTTTTGGTGACGAAGACTACAAGGTCAAAAGTTGCGATACAACCATCCAGTTGAAAGAAGCGCTTATTCCGATCACCAACTCCGGAAAGCTGTTCTTGTTCAAGAAAAACGTAATGGCGCGGCTCCGGTCTACCGGGATCTGGCAGAAATTCCGTCCTTACAAATGGAAGGTCATAAACAAATTGCGCGAAATCTCCTCCAAACGCGCAAACTGATTCAATCGCTGAACCCGCCCGAACGCGACCGCAATTTTTTGATTTGCCCACGTTGTTTCTTGGCATCAAGACGTCGACGTTTGGAACCAAGTGTCGGTTTTGTCGCCTTGCGGGGTTTGGGTTTTTCGGTTGCTTTGCGCAAAAGCCCCAACAACCGCTCCAGGGCATCTTCCCGATTGCGCTCTCTGGTTCTGAACCTGTCCGCCTGAAAGATAATCTGACCGTTCTGCGTAAGACGGCTTCCGGCCAGCCTGGCTGCGCGTGCTTTGACTTCCTGGGGAAGCGTCTCATTGCCGGTCAGGTTAAATCGCAATTGGACCGCTGTCGAAACCTTGTTGACGTTCTGACCGCCGGGACCGGACGCTCTGATAAAATCCTCAGAAAGATCGTCCTTAAGGATAAAAAGTTTCCCGATCACCTGTATCCGTGAGGAAGCCGGATAACCTTCCAGCGGATCTTCGGACATCTGGTCACCCACCTTCCGGAGGCCAGGTCAATCCCACGCCATTCAGAATAAGCGCTGTAACCGACGTTTCGGTTTCCTGCAGGAAATCCGGATCGCTCAAGTCACGCCCGGTCAAGGCTTTGATCTGAACCGAGAAATCCGCGTAATGCTGCGTCGTGGCCCAGATCGTAAAGATCAAATGCACTGGATCTACCCTGCGCATTTTCCCCGCCTCGATCCAGGTTTCGATCACAAGACTCTTTTCCGCAACAAGGCGCTTGAGGTCAGTCTGGAGAATGGGAAGAATTTGCGGCGCGCCCTGCATCACCTCGTTGGCGAACAGGCGGGATGCTTCAGGAAAATTGGCCGACATTTCCATTTTCTGGCAGATGTAAGCTGCCAGTTCCTGTGCCGGGTCGCCATCTTGGTTCAACGTTTTTAGTGGTGCCAACCAGACTTCAAGAATATGTGCCAGCGTCGCGTTGTAGATCGCCTCTTTTGAAGAGAAATAGTAAAGCAGGTTGGACTTCGACATTCCTGCTTCGGCTGCGATCCGCTCTACCGTTGCCCCCGAAAAACCCTTTCTTGAAAATTCGCTCAAAGCCGCATCCAGGATGAGATTGCGATTTTTTTCCTGGATTCGGCTCAACCCGCCCGGTCTTGAATTTTCTGGTGTTTGCCCACTCAAGCTCGTCATCAAATAAATCCGCTCCCGGCCGCCATAACCGACCTTCCCTGTGCGCTACCAACGCAGCCGTATCCCTCCGATTCCGGCCTGCATTGACCAATCTCAGCACATCCACCGATTGAATGACCGGAAATTAGTCTTATCGGGCGGATTTGCATCTTGACCATTTGGTCAAATCACTCCTAGGGTAAATTGACCAGATGGTCAGAAGGCTAGTCGATCAGGTTCGGCCCTGCAATGGGAATAGCTTGAAGCGTCTCTTTGATGTGACCATCATAACCAGAACCGGACAAACCGGACCCGGCCAAAAGGCCACCAGAGATATAAGGCATGATTGGAAGAGGCAAAACAGCCCGCCGGTTATGCCTGGAACAGCGTGGGGAGAGGACCAGAGCTGACGGCGCTGCCTGGAACGGCAGACAATGTGCCGTGCGTCCCTTTCCTCCACTAACCAGCAGTCGACCTTATTGATGAAGGTCGCAAGGAGGACGTATGTCAGCACCTAACCAGTCTGCCACAAACAATCTTGAAGCATTCTGGATGCCGTTTACGGCGAACCGTCAATTCAAGCAGACGCCCCGCATGTTCGTTTCGGCAAAGGACATGCACTACACCACCTCAGACGGTCGTCAGGTGCTGGACGGAACCGCAGGACTGTGGTGCTGCAACGCCGGCCATTCCCGCCCTAAGGTGGTTGAAGCCGTGCAAAACCAGATCGCTGAACTGGATTATGCTCCGGCATTCCAAATGGGGCACCCCAAGGCGTTTGAACTCGCAGCTCGCCTTGCTGCAATGATGCCCTCCCCGCTGGATCATGTCTTCTTCACAAACTCCGGTTCCGAAAGCGTCGACACAGCTCTCAAAATCGCGCTGGCCTATCAACGCGCAATTGGCCAAGGAACACGAACACGTCTGATCGGCCGGGAGCGTGGCTATCACGGCGTTGGTTTCGGCGGCATTTCCGTTGGCGGAATTGTTGCCAACCGCAAGACATTCGGCACGCTGCTGACAGGCGTCGACCATATGCGCCACACGCATGATCCGGAACGCAACGCTTTTTCCCGTGGCATTCCCGAAAGCGGTGCTGAATACGCCGAAGACCTGATCCGCATCATCCAACTTCACGACCCATCCACGATTGCTGCGGTGATCGTTGAACCGGTTGCCGGTTCCACGGGTGTTCTCATCCCGCCGAAGGGGTATCTGGAGCGTATTCGGGAAATCTGCACACAAAACGGAATTCTCCTGATTTTCGATGAGGTCATCACAGGCTTCGGTAGATTGGGCTCTCCTTTTGCAACCGACTTCTTCGGCGTGACGCCCGACCTCGTTACGACCGCGAAAGGCCTGACATCGGGTGTGATCCCCATGGGCGCGGTATTCTGCAGCTCCGACATCTACAACACCTTCATGACTGGGCCGGAACACATGATCGAGTTGTTCCACGGTTACACCTACTCGGCCCACCCGGTCGCCTGCGCGGCGGCTCTGGCAACGCTCGACACCTATGAGGATGAAGGTCTGCTAACCCGGGCTGCAGATCTTGCCCAGCACTGGGAAGACGGTCTGCATTCGCTCAAGGATTGTCCGAATGTCATCGACATCCGAAATCTCGGCCTGATCGGAGCAATTGAGCTGGAGCCGATCGCTGGAGAACCGACCAAACGTGCTTTCTCGGCATTCTTGAAGGCCTATGACGACGGACTTCTGATCCGGACAACCGGTGACATCATCGCCCTTTCTCCGCCTCTCATCATAACGAAGGAACAGATTGATGAGTTGTTCGGAAAACTCCGGGCGGTTTTGATGACCATCGATTGATGTTGCACACGGCGGTGGCCCCTGGCTGCCGCCGAATTTGCATTTCCCGGGGGATTGGCAAGCGATGACAAGACAACAGGCAAGTGCCAGCCAGCTTATTGACGACGATAAAGTCAGAGTGACCAGGTTCGATTTTGCACCGGGCGCGGAAACCGGCTGGCATCGTCATGAGATGGACTACGTCATTACGGCGTTGACCGATTGCCAGATGCTTCTTGAGGAGCCGAATGGCGAGACCCGTGAGGTGTTGATACCGGCCGGAACCGTCTATCGTCGTGACCAAGGCGTGGAACACAATGTGATCAACGGCGGAGACAAGCCCATGTCCTTCGTCGAAACCGAATTGAAGTAGGAGGGTTAGCGTATGGCAGCTCCGGGCGAAAATCTTAGGATCAACGCGGACCGTCTCTGGGACAGCCTGATGGAAATGGCCAAGATCGGCCCAGGCGTTGCCGGCGGCAACAACCGTCAGACGGTAACCGACGAAGACGCGGAAGGCCGCAAACTGTTCCAGAAGTGGTGTGAAGAAGCTGGCATGACCATGGCCGTCGATACGATGGGCAACATGTTCATGACCAGGCCCGGCACCGACCCTGACGCCCCGCCCGTTTATGTTGGCTCTCACCTCGATACCCAGCCGACAGGCGGCAAATATGATGGTGTCCTGGGTGTTCTTGGCGGCCTGGAAGTCGTCCGGACGATGAACGACCTCGGTATCAAGACCAAACATCCGATCGTGGTGACCAACTGGACAAATGAAGAAGGCACCCGATTTGCGCCTGCCATGCTGGCATCCGGTGTTTTCGCAGGCATGCACACACAGGACTGGGCATATGACCGGGAAGACGCTGAAGGCAAGAAATTCGGCGACGAGTTGAAACGCATCGACTGGGTCGGCGATGAGGAAGTCGGCGCGCGCAAGGACAAGATGCACGCCATGTTCGAGCTGCACATCGAACAGGGACCAATTCTGGAAGCTGAAGACAAGGATATCGGTGTTGTCACTCACGGCCAGGGTCTATCCTGGACGCAGGTGACCGTGACAGGCAAGGACAGCCATACCGGTTCCACACCGATGCCGATGCGCAAGAACGCCGGTCTCGCCATGGCGCGCATTCTGGAACTGGTGGATGAAATCGCCTGGTCGCATGCCCCGCATGCGGTCGGTGCGGCAGGCCACATCGACGTTTATCCTAATTCACGCAACGTAATCCCCGGCAAAGCCGTATTCACCGTTGATTTCCGCTCGCCTGACCTTGCCGTCATCAAGGACATGGAAGACCGGCTAAAGATCGGCGGGAAAAAGATCTGCGACGAGATGGGACTTGAAGTGGAGTTCGAGAAAGTCGGCGGCTTCGACCCGGTCGAATTCGACAAGACATGTGTCGAAGCAGTCCGGAACGCCGCCGAGCGTCTGGGCTACACGCACCAAAACATCATTTCCGGCGCTGGGCACGACGCCTGCTGGATCAACCGCGTTGCCCCGACGGCGATGATCATGTGCCCTTGCGTCGACGGTCTTTCACACAACGAGGCAGAAGAGATCTCCAAGGATTGGGCGAAAGCGGGAACAGACGTTCTGTTCCACGCGGTGGTCGAGACAGCGGAAATTGTGGAGTAACGAAAAAGGATCTCTGTTTCGGGGGCACCCACCGGAGACAGACTTCGGAATCTACACCGGCCCGGTACCGATCCGGGTCCGGTGACAAAAGAAGGGGAACAACAATGGCTAGCAAAGTGATCAAGGGAGGCACGATCGTAACCGCCGACCTTTCCTACGAGGCGGACGTGAAGATCGAAGACGGCAAGATCGTCGAAATCGGTCCGAACCTTTCCGGTGACGAAACGCTCGACGCCACAGGTTGCTACATCATGCCAGGCGGTATTGACCCGCATACGCACCTGGAAATGCCCTTCATGGGCACGTTCTCATCCGACAACTTCGACAGCGGCACACGTGCGGCCCTTGCAGGCGGCACCACCATGGTCGTCGACTTTGCCCTGCCCTCACCGGGCCAGTCGTTGCTCGAGGCGCTGCAGATGTGGGACAACAAGTCCACGATGGCGCATTGCGACTACTCCTTCCACATGGCAATCACCTGGTGGGGCGAGCAGGTCTTCAACGACATGCAGACCGTGGTGCAGGAAAAGGGCATCAACACCTTCAAGCACTTCATGGCCTATAAAGGCGCGCTGATGGTGAATGACGACGAGATGTTCGCGTCTTTCCAGAGGTGTGCAGAGCTGGGCGCGCTGCCACTGGTTCACGCGGAGAACGGTGACGTCGTCGCAACCCTGCAACAGAAACTGCTAGCAGAAGGCAACAACGGGCCGGAAGCCCATGCCTATTCACGCCCACCGGAAGTCGAAGGCGAAGCCACCAACCGGGCCATCATGATCGCCGACATGGCCGGTGTTCCGATCTATATCGTGCACACCTCGTCCGAACAGGCTCATGAAGCGATCCGCCGGGCCCGTCAGAACGGCATTCGTGCCTATGGCGAACCACTGATCCAGCACCTGACGCTCGATGACAGCGAGTACCATCACCAGGACTGGGATCATGCGGCCCGCCGGGTGATGTCGCCGCCATTCCGAGACAAGAAACACCAGGATTCTCTGTGGCACGGGCTTGCATCCGGGTCCCTGCAGGTGGTTGCAACCGATCACTGCGCATTCACCACCGAGCAAAAACGGACAGGTATCAACGACTTCACCCAGATCCCGAACGGCACAGGTGGTCTTGAAGACCGGATGCCGATGCTCTGGACATATGGTGTCAACACGGGCCGGCTGACGCCAAACGAATTCGTTGCCGTGACTTCGACCAATATCGCAAAGATCCTGAATATCTACCCGAAAAAAGGTGCAGTTCTGGTTGGAGCCGATGCTGATCTTGTGGTCTGGGATCCGGAAAAGGAAAAGACCATTTCCGCCTCGAACCAGCAATCCGCAATCGACTACAACGTCTTTGAAGGCAAGAAGATAAAGGGCCTGCCGCGTTACACGCTCACCCGTGGCCGCGTCGCGGTGGAGGACGGTACAGTCAACCACAAGCAGGGTCATGGCGAGTTCGTGAAACGTGAACCTTATCACGCGGTCAACAAGGCCCTTTCCACCTGGAAAGAACTGACTGCACCGAGAAAGGTTGAACGGACCGGCATTCCGGCCAGCGGCGTTTAAGACCAACGGAGTTCCCCTCCGTTTCCGGAGCGGGAACCTCCCGGCGCGAAATCAATCGGCAGAGGTCTTTACGTACAAAAGACCTCTCCCGTGACTGTTTCCGGCACTGTTTTACAGCAGCCGACTCGTGTAGCGAGGAACTTCATGACTGCTCTTGCCAGCGCAAAGGACACCGAAATGGTGGAAAATACAATTGGCGCCAGCCAGAACCGCGTGATCGATATCGAGAACCTCTCCCTGACCTTCGAAACCAACGACGGTCCGGTGCATGCTCTTTCCGACATCGATCTGAAAATCGAGGAAGGCGACTTCGTTTCCTTTATCGGTCCTTCCGGCTGCGGCAAGACAACTTTGCTTCGGGTCATCGCTGATCTGGAAAAACCAACGGCCGGCGCGATCACCGTCAATGGTGTTTCTCCGGAAGAGGCAAGACTGAAACGCGCCTATGGCTATGTATTCCAGGCGGCAGCTCTCTATCCCTGGCGCACCATTGCCAAGAACATTGCTCTCCCCCTTGAAATCATGGGTCTGTCGGGTGCGGAACAACAGCAACGCATCGCCAAGAATCTCGAACTTGTGAACCTTACCGGTTTCGAAAAGAAATATCCGTGGCAGCTTTCCGGAGGCATGCAGCAACGTGCATCCATTGCGCGTGCGCTTGCCGTTGAACCCGACCTGCTCTTGATGGACGAACCTTTCGGTGCTTTGGACGAAATCGTCCGAGATCATTTGAACGAGCAGTTGCTTCAGCTTTGGGCAAAGACCAACAAGACGGTCGTTTTCGTGACGCACTCCATTCCTGAAGCCGTTTTTCTCTCCAGCAAGATCGTTGTGCTTTGCCCACGTCCTGGTCGGATCTACGACGTCATCGAGAGCGATCTCCCTCGCGACAGAAATCTTGATATTCGGGAAACGCCCGAGTTCCTCAAGATCGCCCACCGAGTACGCGACGGCCTGAGGGCGGGGCATTCCTATGAGGACTGATCCCGGTCATAACCACCATTTGCGCGTTGCACAGGCAGAAGATATGCCAGCCTGTGCAACGATCTTGAACGACTGGATAGACGAAACACCGTGGATGCCGCGTGTTCATCCCCATGAAGACGTTATTCGACATCATCGCGGTTTCGTATTTGAGAATAGAACCGTTTTGGTTTCAGAGAATAGCACGCGCAACATCACAGGCTTCCTCGCCTGCAGCGACGATCAATTCATCACTGGTTTCTATCTGTCACCGCAAGCTCGCGGGATGGGAGTGGGTGCTGCAATGCTGAAACACTCCAAAGCCCGAAATCCGAAGGGGCTGAAACTCTGGACATTTGTCGCCAATAGCGGCGCACAGAAATTCTACCTTCGGGAAGGATTCCGAGAAATTCGCCGTACAGATGGAGACAATGAGGAAGGCCTGCCTGATATCCTTTATTCCTGGAAGCCGGAAGGAGTGGCCTCATGACAGACGCAACCCTTTCAAACAACCGCAGCCTAAGCCCATTTGCCGGTCTGATGTCCGGCACAGTCGGCCCGGTGATTGTCGTTGTCCTCGCGATCATCAGTCTCTGGTACATTGCGGCAGTTCTGCTCAATGCACCATTCCAGCAGGAGCTTTATGAGCGCGCCAAGCGGACGGAAGTGCCGGTCACACTGTTCATCACCGACACCCTGGCGCAGGAGCGACCGGTTTTGCCGGCACCCCATCAGGTGATCATCGAAATCTGGGAAACGACCGTTGAAAAGAAAATCACTTCCAAACGGTCTCTGATCTTTCACACAGGCATCACGCTTTCATCCACCCTTCTCGGCTTCCTGATCGGTACGACGCTCGGCATCCTCCTGGCAATCGGCATCGTTCATTCACGGGTCCTCGACAAATCACTGATGCCATGGGTTATTTCCTCCCAGACGATCCCCATTCTGGCAATCGCGCCGATGATCATCGTGGTCCTCAATGCGATCGGTGTCTCCGGACTTTTGCCGAAGGCGATGATCTCGACTTATCTCTCGTTTTTCCCGGTAACCGTCGGCATGGTGAAGGGGCTGCGCTCGCCGGAAGTCATCCATATGGATCTGATGCACACCTATTCGGCCACCAGACTTCAGGCCTTCTGGAAGCTCCGCCTTCCTTATGCCGTTCCGTATCTCTTCACATCCATGAAGATCGGTATGGCAGCATCGTTGGTGGGAGCAATCGTCGGTGAATTGCCGACGGGAGCAGTGGCCGGATTGGGTGCCCGTCTCTTGGCAGGTTCCTACTACGGTCAAACCGTGCAAATCTGGTCTGCGCTTCTCATGGCAGCATTTCTTGCTGGCTCTCTCGTGGCCTTGATCGGCGTACTGGAAAAAATCACGCTGAAACGCATGGGGATGGCACGATGACAACCACTACCGTTTCCAAACGTCGCCTGGACATGCCGGCCATGCTTGCCTGGTTTGTTGTTGCCATGGTCGTTGTCGGCCTGTTCAGCCCAATTTTCAGCCCCGACATCGGCGTGATGGATGTTCCCCGGCTCTCCATCTGTCTTGTCATCCTGGCAATCGCCGGCGTGCGTTACGAACTCGGCTTCATGCGCAACTGGATCGGGGACCTTATCCTCGGATTGGTGACAGCAATAGCCGCCTGGCTTCTCGTGAGTACCGTATCGAACCATGTCGGTCAGGCCACGCTCGGATTCTGGGCACTAGTCGCGGCCACCTGGGCCGCGTCCTGGCTCTTCGTGGAACGACTCGCAATCTGGAAGAGCAAGTCGCTGCTTGCCATGCGGATCATTAACCTGGTCATCCCGGCCCTCTTCGGTGTAACGCTCCTCGTACTGTGGCAGATCGTCGTGACCGGCGCCGGCGTTCCCAAGGTTCTGTTACCGGCACCATCCGAGATCTGGATACGCCTTACCACGTCCGTGCCGACTCTATGGGCCGACTTTCAGCAAACGTTTATGAAGGCGGTCCTTGCCGGTTACGTCATTGGGTGCGGCTCGGCCTTCCTCACGGCGATCCTTGTCGACAGGATACCTTTCCTGCGTAGAGGGTTGCTGCCTATCGGTAATCTGGTCTCTGCGCTGCCAATCATCGGTGTCGCCCCGATCATGGTCATGTGGTTCGGTTTCGATTGGCCATCCAAGGCTGCCGTCGTCATCATCATGACTTTCTTTCCGATGCTGGTGAACACGGTTTCAGGTCTTGCCGCTTCCGATTCCATGCAGCGGGATCTGATGCGAACATACGCTTCCAGTTACTGGCAAACCCTCTTCAAACTGCGTCTGCCAATGGCAATGCCCTTCATCTTCAACGCCTTGAAAATCAACTCCACCCTTGCACTGATCGGAGCAATCGTAGCGGAGTTCTTTGGCACCCCGATTGTCGGAATGGGTTTCCGGATCTCCACTGAGGTCGGTCGTATGAATGTGGACATGGTCTGGGCGGAAATCGCCATTGCTGCCCTGGCCGGTTCCTTGTTCTATGGGGCAATTGCCTTGCTGGAGCGTGCAGTTACCTTCTGGCACCCTTCTGTCAGAGGCTGACCACAGGGCGTAATTACGACCTTGTGACAAGCTCATGATCATGCAATTTAGAGGCATCCCGATGGGGTGCCTCTTTCCATTTGACAGGACGTTCCATGAAACCTAGCCGCGATATTTCCCGCCTAATCGAGATCATGGCGGCCTTGAGAACGCCGGTAACGGGCTGTCCCTGGGACCTGGAACAGAACTTCGAGACAATCGCGCCCTATACGCTGGAAGAAGCCTACGAAGTTGCCGATGCAATTGCTCAGAAGGACCTCGTGAACCTCCGAGAGGAACTCGGCGATCTGTTGCTGCAGGTGGTGTATCACGCACGAATGGCCGAGGAAGAAGCGGCCTTCGACTTTGGCGATATCGTTGAAGGCATCACCAAAAAAATGATCCGTCGGCATCCGCATGTCTTCGGCGATGAGAACGGCGAAAAGGCGGAACACGTCAAAGGCATCTGGGAACGGATCAAGGCGGAGGAAAAAGCTGAAAGGAAGGCGGAGAGAGATGCACTCGGCATCGCGGAACGCAAAAAGGGCTATCTGGATGAAGTCCCGTTCGCCTTCCCTGCCCTGCAGGAAGCCGACAAGTTGCAACGTCGGGCTTCCAAAGTCGGCTTTGACTGGAACGATGCCCGGCTGGTGCTGGACAAGATACGCGAAGAAACGCACGAGCTTGACGAAGAACTGTCGAAAAGCAGCCCTGACAAGGGCAGGATCTCGGATGAACTCGGCGACACTCTTTTCGCCCTCGCCAACCTTGCCCGCCATCTCGACATCGATCCGGAGGAAGCCTTGCGTCGTACCAATCGCAAGTTTCGTCGTCGTTTTTCAGCAATCGAGGAACATGCGGAGCGGACGGAAACCACACTGGAAGCAATGAACCTGGATGAAATGGAAAACGCCTGGCAAGCCGCAAAATCCACCAAAGGTTGAAAAGGCGATTGAATACATAAGGTACTGTATTCTTATCTCTTTTCAAAATTTGCAATAAGCTGAAACTTCAATCACCATGGAGTAAGTTGTATTCCCGTGAAAGGGAGCATGAATGGTGTTGTTTCGAACATTTGCAAGCCTGATCACGTTGACCGGCGTCTCGCTTTTGCCAGCAAATGCCGAAACTTGGCGAATTGCAGCGCCGGAATGGCCACCCTACGCAAGCTCGACTTTGACTGGGAACGGCAAAGCAATCTCTGCACTGAAAAATGTACTTGCTCCAGCAGGCATTGACCTGAAGGTGGAGTTCATGCCGTGGACGCGAGCACAAGCCGTTGCAGCTTCAGCTGACTTTACGGGCTATTTTCCGGCCTGGCCGGAAGAGGTGTTGGATGGCTTTGCCCCGTCCGATCCAGTCGCCTGGTCGATGGTCGGAGTAGCGCAGCGGTCTAACATCAAATTGGAATGGTCGACGCTTGAAGACTTGTTTCTCAACTACCGCGTCGGCTTCGTCAGAACATATGTGTACCCAACTGAACTGCAGCGCCAGATCTACAGGTATTATGACCCTGACCACGGCTCAGAAAATGAAAAGGATCTTGCTCGTGTTCTCGCGGCAGGGCGTGTCGATATTGCACTGACAGATCCGATCGTCATGTTGCATACCGCGCGGGAACTGTCTTTGGACGGCATAGATGAGACGGTGACTATCCTGCAGAAAAATCCACTCGTTCTGGCATTCGCGAAACACGAAGGCTACGCAGGCAAACTTCGCCTTTTGAATGACCTGCTTGCAGATCGCTCGAGCATCGAAACCGGCTGTTGTCAGCTCGATCAGCCGAGGTCAGAAACCCGCCCATCAGATTAGTCAGGCACATCCTCAGTATTTGCTTCGTCAGACAGGATGAAGTCTGAAAACACCTTCCTGAACGGGCCACGCTGCTTATCCGATACGCGCACTTCAGCAGTTACAAAGTCTTCGGCATCAACCCGCTCCAGAACTTCAGACAGCTGGTAGAGCTTCGCGAGCAATGCTCCCTCGTGAACGGGCACGCGCACGCTCAAAATATCGTCGTGTTGAGCAATAAACGCATCGATCCTGGAGGACAATTGCTCAATACCAGCCCCAGTCAGCGCAGACAGGGCGATCGGCCCCTCTCCGTCTGCTTCAGCAAGTAATTTGTCCCGATAGGCTGGATCAAGACAATCGATCTTGTTCCACACTTCGATGACCGGTGCACCTGTCTGTGCATCAACACCGAGATCATCCAGTGTCTTCTTGACATCTTCGGCCTGCGCATCCGAATCCGGGTGCGAGATATCGCGAACGTGCAGGATGAGGTCCGCTTCCAGAACTTCTTCGAGCGTTGCTCGGAAAGCAGCAACAAGATGCGTTGGCAGGTCGGAAATGAAACCCACCGTGTCGGACAGAATTACTTCTTTGCCGTGAGGCAGCGTTACCTTCCGCAGGGTCGGGTCCAGCGTTGCGAACAGAAGATCCTTCGCAAAGACGTCGGACTCTGTCAACCGATTGAAAAGAGTAGACTTTCCGGCATTGGTATAACCAACAAGAGCAACGACTGGCTGCGGAATTTTCTTGCGTTTCTTCCGATGCAGGTCGCGCGTACGCCGCACGCTTTCCAATTGCTTTTGAAGCGCAATGATACGGTCCTGGATCTGACGGCGGTCTGCCTCGATCTGGGTTTCGCCGGGGCCTCCCATGAAGCCCGCACCACCACGTTGCCTCTCAAGGTGCGTCCACGAACGCACCAACCGGCTCTTCTGCCAGGTAAGGTGCGCGAGATCGACCTGCAGTCGACCTTCCTTGGTTCTGGCCCTATCACCGAAAATCTCGAGAATGAGACCGGTTCGGTCGATCACCTTGGTCTTTAGGCGCCGTTCCAGGTTTCTTTGCTGAACAGGGGTTAGTGGATGATCGATCACCACCAGGTCGAGGTCTTCGCTGGCGACAATGCCAGCAATCTCGGAAACCTTGCCATCTCCAAACAACGTCGCGGGTTTGGGATTGTTTACCCGCACAACGCCTGAGTTGACAATATTCAGGTTAATGGCTGCGCTGAGACCGATGGCTTCTTCCAGGCGCGCCTCAGGACTTCGGTTGCCGCGCAGATCCTGCTGGCCACCTTCTCCACGAAGCTGGAGCACCGGCTCTAATATCATCGAACGGAAGCGCTGAGGCTGACGGTCGACCCCAGTGTCCTTTATTCGAAGCGTTTTCTGACCTGGCTCTTCAGCACCGTTTGATTTTGAAAAGTCGTCCGCGCGAGACTTCGGTTTCAATCAGCTAGCCTTTTCCGCGTTTTCCTCAGCCTGATCGAACAGTTGAACAGGTCCGTTTGGCATAATTGTGGAAATCGCATGCTTGTAAACGAGCTGGGAATGACCGTCGCGCCGCAGCAGGACACAAAAATTGTCAAACCAGGTCACGACACCCTGCAATTTCACACCGTTGATGAGGAAAATCGTCAGGGGGGTTTTTTGTTTGCGAACGTGATTAAGGAAAGTGTCTTGGAGATTTTGTGCGCGCTCAGCCATCAGTTTTTTTATCCTATTTGTTCCGGATGCGGCCGAGCATCCGGCGTTTCAGCAGTCTACCGTCAAAAGCCGTTCTATTTCAAACGCTAAGCATTGACGTTCTGCTCGCTCTTTATATTGCCCACCAAAAAAGAGCTGTCTGCCCCAGCTCCACATATTGTCTCATTATTCTGGCCAGACAAGGCCAATCGAATCATACCGCACGCAAATCAGTAGCAGTATGGAACAATTCACGCAATCGGGTAGCAACCGAACCCGGATGCCCGTTACCGATTGTCTTACCGTCAACACGTGTCACCGGCATCACAAGCGTCGAAGCTGCCGTTACGAATGCCTCCTTGGCGTCGAAGGCCTCTTCCAGACTAAACGGCCTTTCTTCAAAGGTCAGCCCTTCCTTTTGGACCAGATCGAGTACAGCTGCACGCGTGATGCCGCGCAAGATGCCGCTTTCGGCCGGACGCGTCACCAGAACGCCGTCTTTTGTAACGATCCAGGCATTGGTAGAGCCGCCCTCAGTGACGTTTCCATCCCCATCCAGATACCATGCTTCCTTGCCGCCCTGCTCCTTGGCATTTTGCTTGGCAAGAACATTCGGAAGCAGCGCGATCGTCTTGATATCAACCCGCGGCCAGCGGTTTTCCGGATAGCTGACAACGGCGATGCCTTTGCCTGCCTGTGCCTCAGCGGCTTTGGGACTGGTTGAACGGGCCGTCACAACAATTGACGGCGCGACGTCTTCCGGGGGAAAGAAATGATCCCTTCGCGAAACGCCCCGTGTAACCTGAACGTAAACCAGACCATCCCGGACCCTGTTTCGCCGGATCACTTCACGCAACACGAATTCAACGGCGGACCTTGTCATCGGCCAGTCAATTCGCAGTTCATTGAGAGACCGGTCAAGACGGTCAAGGTGCCGAGGCATGTCAACGATCTTGTTCTGCCAGACCTCGCAGACCTCATAGACACCGTCAGCAAACTGATAACCCCGGTCCTCGATATGCACCGCAGCTTCCGCATGACGTACGTACTGGCCGTTTACATATGCAATCCGGCTCATGGCCCCTCCAGAACAAGCAAGACAGAATTAAACCGATTGGTTCGCGGGCAGTTTTGACCTTTCGGTCTGGCAATTGCAAGGCCTGAAAATGCTCCAGCAGCCTCAAAAGAAGTCGAGACTGACCCGGAACATCTGTTCTACCTGGCGCACCCTGTTTGCCACCGCAAAAATGACAATCCGGTCCTGCGCCTGGATCTGCAAGTCACCATTTGGCGTCAGGACTTCACCGTTCCGGAAGACGGCGCCAACACGGATACCCGACGGCAAATCGATCACGCGAAGCGGCTTTCCGACCAGCGGTGAAGTATCAAGAGCCTCTGCTTCCACGATTTCAGCCGCGCCGTTCTGAAGCGAATGTACGCCGCGTATGCGGCCTCGGCGCACATGTTGCAGGATCCTTGAAATCGTCACGGCCCGTGGATTGATGAATGCATCGATCCCGAGAGCGTTTGCAAAAGCCGGATAGCTTGGATTGTTAAGCAGAGACAGTGAGCGTCTGCAGCCGAGTTTCTTGGCCATGACGGAAGACAGGATGTTCACCTCGTCTTCGTTGGTAAGTGCCACCATCGTGTCGGCATCACCCGCATCGGCCTCGTTCAGAATGATCTGGTCAAGCGCGCTACCATGCAGAATGACCGATCTTTTCAAATCGTCTGCAACGGCCATGGCCCGCTCCCGCGAGGCTTCGATCAGCTTGATCTTGGTGCCGGCCTGCCGTTTTTCCAGTGCTTTTGCAACGTAAAGGCCAATGTTCCCACCTCCGGCAATCACCACCTTGGCGGCTTCCGGTTCTTCATGTCCGAAGATACCCAGCGTCCTGCGCACCTGGTCGCGACGTGCAACGACATAGGCGAGATCACCCGTCAGGATCGTGTCACTGCTTTTGGGAACGAAAAGCGTGTTGTTCCGGTAAAGACCGACAACAACTGCGCCGAGGTCCGGAAACAGTTCCGTCAACTGACGCAGCGGGGTGTCGACAACAGGGCAGTCTTCCTCGCACATGATACCGACAACAACCACATGATCATCGGCGAAACGAACCGTTTCGACGGCGCCCGGCAAGGCCAAACGACGCAACACCATTTCCCCGACCTCAATTTCCGGAGAAATGATCACGTCAATCGGCATGTTTTCGCGTGAGAACAGATTGCGCCAATGCCCCTGAAGGTAGGACTGCGCGCGAATACGGGCAACCTTTGTCGGGACATTGAACAGCGAGTGCGCGACCTGACACGCCACCATGTTCACCTCGTCATAGAGGGTCACGGCTACGATCATATCCGCTTCTTCCGCCCCAGCCTGCGCAAGAACATCCGGATGGGCTCCATGCCCGACGAACCCTCGAACGTCCAGCTGATCACCAATGGCGTTGATCAGCTGTGGAGAGGAATCGATTACGGAAACATCGTTCTGTTCCGCGGCGAGGCGTTCGGCGATACCGTATCCCACCTGACCGGCGCCACAAATGACGATTTTCATGGAAAGGCCCCTTTACCGCTTCCCTTTTAAGTCCCTGCCCGCATCAACCTCAGGTCATTCCCAGTGTTTTTAGTTTGCGGTGCAGCGCAGACCTTTCCATACCGACAAATTCGGCGGTTCGCGAGATGTTGCCATCAAATCTTTTGATCTGAGCCTGAAGATATTCACGCTCAAAAATCTCCCTTGCCTCACGCAATGGCACCGACATTAAATGTTCTCCGGTCCCGGAAGTCGGCAGGTTTGGCAGGGTTTCACCAATTTCAGCAGGCAGCAAATCCGCGGTAATGGTGCTTTCCGGATCACCCCGACTGAGGATCAGAAGTCTTTCCACGTTGTTCCTCAACTGCCGCACATTGCCGGGCCAGTCGTGTGTCTGCAGGACCGCCATGGCATCATCTCCGATGGGACGCAACGGAATTCCGGAAGCTGCCGAAATCTGCTCCATGAAATGGTGTACCAGAACCGGTATGTCTTCGCGTCGCTCGGCAAGGCCCGGAACCCTAAGCGGAACGACACTCAGCCGATGATAGAGATCTTGCCTGAACAGACCGGAGGCAATGTGCTCCTCAAGATTTTTCGAGGTTGAAGACAAGATACGGATATCCACCTGGACCTTTTGCGTGCCACCGACGCGGGAGAAACTCTGTTCCACCAGCACCCGCAGGATCTTGCCCTGTGTCTCCGCCGGCATATCGGCGACTTCATCGAGATAGAGCGTGCCACCATGGGCTTCCTCAAGAGCACCGATCTTCCGCAGATTGCCATTCTCATCTTCGATGCCGAAGAGTTCCTCTTCCATGCGTGACGGTGTAATCGTCGCCGCGTTCAGGACAACAAACGGGCTCTTCGCACGCGGAGACATATCGTGGATCATCCTGGCGGCGCGTTCCTTGCCCGCACCGGACGGACCCGCAATAAGTATCCGACTGTTCGTACCCGAAATCTTCTGGATTGTTTGCCGCAGATTATGGGCCGCAGACGACCCTCCGATGATGTCGCTGGTTTCACCACTGCGTTGCTTGAGATCCCGGATCTCCCGCTTGAGACTTGAAGCTTCCAGTGCCCGCTCAACAATCAGGATCAGTCGGTCCGCCTTGAACGGCTTTTCGATGTAGTCATAGGCGCCGCGCTTGATGGCAGAGACCGCTGTTTCAATGTTGCCGTGACCGGAGATGATCACAACCGGCAAGTCCGGATCTGTTTCCTTGAGAACATCCAGAAGCGCGAGGCCGTCAAGTCGACTGCCCTGGAGCCAGATATCAAGAACGACAAGAGACGGCTTGCGTTCTTTCACAGCGGCGAGTGCGCTGTCGGAATCATGAGCTGTTCTGGTTCCGTAACCATCGTCATCCAGAATACCAGCGATCATCTCGCGAATATCGGTTTCGTCATCTACGACAAGAATGTCATGCGCCATGGCCAGTCACTGCTTGGTCTTGCTGATCGGTATCCTCTTCGGCATCGGCATGGGCAGCCAATGTCAATCGAACCAGGGTTCCCGTATCATCAGGGTTTGATTTAGGGGCGTCGAGCAATTCAATGCCGCCCCCGTGGTCTTCCAGGATTTTGCGAACAATTGCGAGACCGAGGCCTGTCCCCTTCTCTCGCGTCGTCATGTAAGGTTCCAGCAATCGGCTGCGATTTTCCTCCGGTAGACCGATGCCGTTATCAATCACATCAATCACGACAAGTCCTGTGCCGTCTTCAATTTCGTTGTGCAGATGCACTGTGACCTTGCCCTTCGGCAGATCGTCTCCGGTTCTTGCCGTCACGGCCTCGGTTGCGTTCTTGACCACATTGGTCAATGCTTGACCAACCAACCGGGCGTCAAACACCGCCTTGACCGCCGCTTCAGGCACGTCCGCCGTAACGCTGATTTCAGGATTGGCGACCGACTGCATGAAGGCGGCATCGCGGACCGCTTCACGCAAATCGCCAAGAGACTTCGTCGGCTTTCTCATACGCGCGAAGGAGGAGAATTCATCCACCATCTGACCGATATCGCCAACCTGGCGGACAATAGTGTCGATACATTGGTCAAACACCTCTCGGTCTTCCTGGATCCGCTTTCCATATCTGCGGCGGATACGTTCTGCAGAAAGCTGAATTGGTGTCAGCGGGTTCTTGATCTCATGTGCAATTCTGCGTGCGACATCAGCCCAGGCCGAGTTACGTTGAGCCGATACAAGGTCGGTAATGTCATCGAGCGTCACCACGAACCCATGTTCCCGGCGGGTCGACTGCTCGCTCGTAATGCGAACATTGATTGTACGCAACCGGCCACCGCGAGTGATTTCGATTTGAGATTCCGGCAGCCGCTCGGTGTCGTTCTTGAGTGCGTCCGCAATACATTCTTCCAGCTCCGGGACGACTTCTACCAAAGGTTTGTTCAGGATCTGGACTTCATCGAGCTGCAGCAATTCGAGCGCCGACAGGTTGATCAGCATGATCGACGCTTCGTCGTCCACACCAATCACACCGGTGGAAACCCCTGACAAGACGGCTTCATTGAAACGTCGACGCCGATCGATCTGCTCGTTGGCCGCAAGCAAGGCGTCCCGCTGACCAAGCAACTGACCTGTCATCTTGTTGAAGGTAATTCCCAGATTGGCGAGATCGCCTCCAGACTTTTCGGTTCTAACCTTCACCGCAAGATTGCCCTTTGCAACTTCGTCAGCTGCGGAAATCAGGGTCCGGATTGGAGACACCAGCCGGTTCGCAAAACCGAAGCCGATCCAGATGGCCGACAAAAGCAGGACAAGCGCAACCCCGAGATAAACGAGCGCAAATGCCACCTGCACGCCGAAACGGCTGTTTTCCATCTGCTGGTACTGTGAGGCCCCGGTTTCCGCCAAACGCAGATATTCGACCACTCTCGGATCAATGGCTCGCACGGCATAGAGATAGAAATCATCATATGCCGACAGTTTCATGACACCGCCGACAATGTTCGAGCTACCCGGTGCAATCAGGATCGGGTCGCCGGACTTGGCTTTGAAAAAACTGTCTGCCGGCGGAAGCGGTATTTCCGCGTTCGGGTCCAATATGACGCGGGTTACCACGTCTCCATTGCCATTGAGAATGAACGCCCCGAGGATACCGCGCAGCGAGACCTGTGTCGCGAAAAACTGGTCAAACCTCGAAGGTTCGAATTCATAGACAGCTTTGGCACGATCGATATCGTTTGTCATCGCGATCAAATCGCCACGCAAAACCCTCGCATGCTCCTGTAGATAGGCCTGAGCCACGGTCAATGCATTGTCGATAATCTGTCTCGTGCGGTCTTCGAACCACCGGTCCAGTCCGCGATCGAGCGTCACGGCGGCCAGGACAGCCATCAATACGGCCGGCACTGCTGCAACCAGACTGAACAGGGCGACAACACGTACATGAAGACGTGCAGCAGCGCGTCCTCTCCGTCTCGCCTGCCAAAGCTTATAGATCTCGAGTGAAATGACGCCGAGAAGGACAGCTGCAAGAGCGCCGTTGATCGTCATCGCGGTCATGATGACCTCGCGTGTCGGATCAATGGATGTCAAACCCATAAGGATGGCAAAAGTCACTGCAATCGAGACCAGCGCGACGACCATGATCGCCAGCCCCACCCTGCGCCATAGCCGACCGGAGGAACTCGATTGCGCAGCGGATTGCTGTACAGTTTCCAGTATCATTCAACCTCAAAATGCCAGCGGCTCATTATTCGTGCTGGCCTATCACAAAGCTTGAGGCAGACTTATCACACAATGTTGCGAAATTGCGACAGACTTCAGATCAAACAGAAATTTGTGGTGGAAGAGCAGAAAGAGTCAACTAAGTCCACGTATTTCCTAAAGAAACCGCTTTTGCGGTCAGGGTGGAATAATCGCACATACGGAACCGTTTTGACCATAGCGCGCGAATCGATCAAAAACACTCTTATTGCGCGCGTACGAGCCGGAGGTTAGTCCAGTTGCTTGACGCAAGACGCATCAAACGGCGCAGGCTGCTATTCGCTCAAAATTTGATATCGAACCAGACTCACTAGAAAATGCAATGGATTCTGCAGGAATTTGAAGACACTGCCAAACTAGCCAATGTGCTTGAACAGCTCGAGATCTCTTTTACCTTTCACAAGGTTGTTCCCTTTGTGGGAGACCTTGTGCCCGCGCCCGACGTAGCGGGCTCCAACTCAGTTGTATTGTTCGGCGCTTATACTCTTTGGAGATACGCAGCAGAAAAGAAGCTTCACCCGGGCGTTTTCAAAATTTCTCCATTCATCAATGAAAAGGTCTGGCACCCTTACCTTCTTAACGGCCCAGGGGCGCTCATTGTTTCGCTGCGCGATATCCCTTCAACGCTCGAAAACAATGCAAAGGAATGGTTTCTCCGTCCGGTGGACGACAGCAAGGAAGAACCCGGCAATGTCAAAACGGCAAGTGACATCGTCAGGATGGCAGAGCGTGTCGTTGCTCTTGAGGAGGAGGACCTTCCCAGAGGATCGCTTCGTCACGACACGCTGCTGATGTTGACCGAACCAGTGCATATTTTGAAAGAATGGCGGACCTGGGTTGTCGACCGGAAAGTCGTTACCTATTCCCTGTACAAGGAAAATGGTCGCGTTATCTACCGAGCGGAAATCGATAAGGACGCGCTCGAATTCGCGCAACAGATGGTCCGTCTGAACCCTGGCTATTCACCGGCATATGTAATGGACATTTGCAGAACTGCCGACGGTTTGAAACTGCTGGAGACCAACTGCATCAACGCCGCGGGGTTTTATGCCGCCGACCTGACGAGGCTTGTGACGGCCATCGAGGCTCTGGGAGCAGACTAGCCTGTCGTCGTCACACCCAATAGAAACCGCTTTGCGATAAGGGACCCTATCTGGCCGAACGCATCACCTGGATATCCAGGTCCCTTATCTTCTTGCGCAGTGTATTACGATTTACGCCCAGAAGTTCCGCAGCCTTGATCTGGTTTCCACGCGTTGCCGCCAAGGCAGCGCTGATCAGCGGATATTCCACTTCCCGCAAAATACGATGATAGAGCCCGGGCGGCGGCAGAGCTTCGCCAAAGGTATCGAAATATCCGGAGAGATAACGCTCCACTGATCCACCAAGATTTATGTTTTCGGCAGCCTCTTCCTCTATCTGTGCAACAGTCGGCTGACTGAGCTCGTTTTCAAGAAGGAGTTCTGTAATGACATCCTGCGGATAAAGCGCGGCAAGACGGCGAACAAGGTTCTCAAGTTCCCTGACATTCCCGGGCCAGCGGTATCGCCGCAACAGGTTCAGGGCCCCTTGGTCGATCTGCTTGGCCGGCAACCCTTCCTTCTCGACCATCGAAAAGAAGTGTCGCACGAGGTCAGGGATGTCCTCTACGCGCTCGCGCAGTGGCGGCAAGCGGATCGGCACCACATTCAGGCGAAAATACAGGTCCTCGCGAAAAAGTCCCTGGTTGATCAGGTGGCGCAGATCCTTGTTGGTTGCAGCAATGATGCGCACATCCGTCTTGATCGGTGTGCGTCCGCCGACGGTCGTGTATTCTCCCTGCTGAAGGACACGAAGCAAACGCGTCTGAGCTTCCATCGGCATGTCGCCGATTTCATCCAGGAAAAGCGTTCCTCCATCAGCCTGCTCGAAGCGGCCGGAACTTCTGTTCTGCGCACCTGTAAAGGCGCCTTTCTCATGGCCAAATAACTCCGCTTCGATCAGATCACGGGGGATCGCCGCCATGTTGATAGCGACAAACGGTCCGTTCCGCCGTTTTCCGTAATCGTGAAGCGCTCGCGCGACCAATTCCTTACCCGTGCCAGACTCACCATTGATCATGACCGTGAGGTCTGTCTGCATCAACCTGGCAAGAACGCGATAGATTTCCTGCATGGCGGGCGAGCGCCCTACCAGAGGCATCCCCTCACCAGCATCATCAAGATCGAGCGCTGGGCGTTTCTTCGGCTCCTCCAGCGCACGCTGCACAATGCTCGTCAACTCCTTCAAGTCGAACGGTTTCGGCAGATACTCATAAGCCCCCTTCTCCGAAGCCTTGATTGCCGTCATGAACGTGTTCTGCGCGCTCATGACAAGGACTGGAAGATCCGGCCGCATCTTTTTCATGCGCGGTAACACGTCGAAAATGTTTTCGTCCGGCATCACCACGTCGGTGATCACCAGATCGCCGTCCCCAGACGACACCCAACGCCAAAGAGTGGAAGCATTCGATGTTAAGCGGACTGTATATCCAGCCCTTGAAAGTGCCTGGTTGAGAACGGTACGGATCGCTGCATCATCGTCCGCTACGAGAATTGTACCTGTCGGCATAGTCAATCGGTTCCCTTTCTCGTCACGTCGAATTGCGCATCGTCACCACCTGTAAAAGCGGGCATCAAGATGCGGAAAACAGTCTTCTGACGCTGACTGTCACATTCGATGACGCCGCCATGATCGCCAATGATTTTTGCTACAAGCGCCAATCCCAGTCCTGAGCCGTTGGTCTTGGTTGTGATGAAAGGCTCAAACAAGTGCGGCATGAGATCGTCATGCACACCCGGGCCGTTGTCTTCCACGCAGAATTCAAGTGGCAGGCTGACCCGCTCATCCGTCCCCGGCACGGACAATCTCACACCAGGCCTGAATGCCGTCGAAATGCGGATCTCGCCATCCGGGTCGCCTCCGATTGCCTCACTGGCATTCTTGACCAGGTTCAGGAACACCTGAATAAGCTGATCCTTGTTGGCAAAGACCGGAGGCAATGATGGATCGTAGACCTCGACAATGCGTTTGCCTCGGGCAAAGCCGGTGTCGGACAAACGCTTCACGTGATCCAGAACAATGTGAATGTTCACGGGTTCACGTTCGATCGGCCGTTCATCGGAGAACACTTCCATACGGTCGACCAGTTTCACGATCCGGTCGGTTTCGTCCATGATCAGACGGGTCAAGGCCCGGTCTTCGCTCGGCACGGATTGTTCCAGCAGTTGCCCCGCACCTCGAATACCCGAGAGAGGATTCTTGATTTCGTGAGCCAGCATGGCAGCAAGCCCGGTAACCGTGCGCGCCGCCCCCCTGGAAGTCAGTTGGCGATCGATCTTCTCCGCCATCGTGCGTTCCTGGAACATCAGCACGACGGCACCCGGCCTGTCTGAGACCGGGGCGGCATTGATATCAACCACCCGAGGCGCACCTATCCTTGGAGAACCGATGTCCACCTTGTATTCGTTTACCGGCGCAGCCCGTTCGCGCACTTGTTCGATCAAGGTAAGAAGCGGACTGCCAAATGGCACAAAATCGCTGATCGGATGACGACGAAGAACAGACACGCTGGAGCGCATGAAGATCTCGGCGGCCATGTTCGCAGATTCGATCACGCCGTCGTGGGCAACAAGAAGCACGGGGTGCGGGAGTGCATCCAGTATCGCCGGGCCGTCACTGGCAAGCGCGGCCGTACGGCCTGTTGCGGAATCCTGGTCCGTCACGCAGCTGTCCGTTCGTTTGAAGAAGAAAACCATTCCGTCGCCAGACGAAGAACCTCCGACGGATTTTTTGATGTCATGAGCGTCTTTTTGATCGCCCCGGAAAACTCGGGCTCAACACCTGCACCGGCCTCGTCCATATACCAGCCCAGGTGTTTGCGCGCGATCCGTACTCCTGCAATCTCACCATAGTGGCTGAGAATGGCTTCATAATGCTCGGCAACGAGCTCGGCCAGCTCTCCACCATAAGGCGCTTTTAGAATCTCCCCGGTGGCCAGAAAATGTCCAACATGACCAGGCAGCCAGGGCCTTCCATATGCCCCTCTCCCGATCATCACACCATCAGCGCCAGACGCTTCCAGCATCCCCTGAGCGTCCTTAACACCCTTGCAATCACCGTTGGCGATCAATGGCAACGATATGACTTCTTTGACACGGGAAATCGCTGACCAATCAGCCGTTCCCTTGTAGAACTGGCAACGGGTGCGGCCATGCACCGTGATCAACTGCACGCCGGCATCTTCCGCCCTGCTGGCCAGTTCCGGTGCATTCAGGGAATTGTCATCCCAACCAAGACGCATTTTCAAGGTCACCGGCACATCAACAGCGGCAACGGTTGCTTCGATCAGGGTGAGCGCATGATCGAGGTCCCGCATCAGGGCTGACCCTGAGTAGCCAGACGTGACCTTCTTTGCCGGGCAACCCATGTTGATATCGATGATGTCCGCCCCGAGACCGGCAATCACCTTTGCCGCCTCGCCCATCCATCGCGCTTCACGTCCCGCGAGTTGCACAACGTGTAGCCCATCGTCCTGAGCTTCGGCACGCATCTGGGTTTCAGCGTCTCCTTTGACGAAGGATTCGCTGGCAACCATCTCGCTGACGACCATTCCCGCGCCATAACGCGCGGCGAGCCGTCGAAATGGCAGGTCGGTGACGCCGGACATCGGCGCCAGGACCGCCGGATTGCTCAGGGCATGCCGCCCGATTGAAATTTTGTTTTTCAGCTGAGACACAAGACTCTCTTGTCTGCTCAATGGATGTGCATTTTCTAATATGCCTATATTGTAGACATATTCCGCAATGCAACAAGTCTAAATTTGCGGTCTGGACAACTTCTTCGCTAAAGACCAACAGCAAAGTAAACTGACGCGGAAATCTAGGAGAACAATGTTCATGGCGAAAACAGCGGCAGCCCTGGTTGTTGCAGCGGGTCGCGGCACGCGCCTGGCGGCTCCTGACAACAACCAACCCAAGCAATACCGCTTGCTTGCCGGGCTACCGGTGTTGACACATACACTGAATGCCCTTGCGAAGCATCCAAGGATTTCCCGCATTGTTACCGTGATTCATCCAGACGACGAGGGTCTCTATCACGAGGCGGTTGCCGGTCTTCCTCGTGACCGCTCGAAGAAGCTGCTCACCGAAGTCTTCGGCGGAGATACGCGCCAGAAATCGGTCGTTGAAGGATTACGTGCACTGTCCGGTGAAAACTGCGATTACGTGCTCATTCACGATGCAGCACGTCCTTTCGTCACCACCGACATCGTCGACAGATTGTTGTCTTCGCTTGAATCCGGCGCCGACGGAGCCCTTGCGGCATCTCAGGTAGCCGACACACTGAAAAAGTCACTGGGTGACGGCAAACCACTGACAACGATCGACAGAACCGGCCTTTGGGCTGCGCAAACTCCTCAAGCATTTCCGTTTGATCGCATACTCGATGCACACGAAAGAGCCGCAAGCCAGCAAAGGCACGACTTCACGGATGATACGAGCCTCGCCGAATGGGACAACATGACCATTCGGCTGTGCGAAGGGGATCCGGGAAACTTCAAAATCACCACAATGGCCGACCTGAAACGGGCAGAACAACAGGCTAAGATACAAGGCATGTCCGATCACACTTCTGTTAAAACGCGCCTGTCTGAACTCCAAGACATCAGAAACGGCATCGGTTACGACGTTCATGCCTTCGATGAAGGTGAAGCGGTCATCCTGGGCGGCGCCGAGATCCCACACACCAGAAAGCTGAAAGGACACTCGGACGCCGACGTTGTCCTTCACGCCATTACAGATGCAACTCTCGGCGCGATCGGCGACGGGGACATAGGCCAGCACTTCCCCCCCAGCGACCAGCAATGGAAAGGCGCCTCGTCTGACCGGTTCCAACATGACGCAATACGTAGAGTGTCGGACCTGGGCGGACGTATCGCTCATATCGACGTTACCATCGTGTGCGAGGAGCCCAAGATTGGTCCGCACCGCGACCGAATTCGAAAATCAATATCTCGAATTTGCGATATTCCGGCCTCCAGGGTTTCCGTTAAAGCAACAACGTCGGAAAAACTTGGTTTCACCGGCCGCAAGGAAGGAATTGCCACCCTTGCCAGTGTAACTGTGCGCCTGCCGCTTCCAGAAGACGAATGAGCCGATCCATGAACGACAAGCCCCCACAAAGTTTCGACGATTTTACGCCCTTGGCAGCACTCGTTGTCGAAAACCTTAAGTCCAAGGGAATGATGGTTGCCACGGCTGAATCCTGCACAGGGGGCCTGATCTGCGGCGCGTTGACTGAGATCGCCGGATCCTCAGCAGTGGTTGACCGTGGCTTTGTCACTTATTCCAACGAAGCCAAGTCGGAGCTTCTTGGTGTGTCGCCGGAATTGATACGAAGCGTCGGCGCGGTCAGCGGAGAGGTTGCGATCGCAATGGCGGAAGGAGCGCTTTCGCATTCCAACGCTGACATTGCAATATCCGTCACCGGAATTGCCGGTCCTGGTGGAGGAAGTGTTGAAAAACCGGTGGGCACTGTTCATTTGGCTGTCGCCTGTGCGGACCGGGAAACCGAACACATTCATTGCAGTTTCGGTGACCGAAGTCGGCAAGCCATCCGATTGGAAACCGTCCAGACTGCGTTCACCTCAATTCTAAATGCACTTTCAAAAGTAAGTGGTCGTTAACGCTCCCCCGACTTCTAACTGGGTTTCACGTTTGGTCGACAGTATAGAGGAGATACATTGACCTAAACGGAATGCCAGTACCTACACATGAAGACATTCTCGGCACTTCTGACCGCCCTGATACTAACGAGCGGGCCAGCAAATGCGGGCGCGATTCCTCAGCCCGGAGATTTTTATCTTATTTCCCGCGACAATACCGGCGTCTTTGTCGGTAGCCACAAATTGTTCGTGGACCAAGCCAGCGGGCTGACAAAAGTCGCTTATTGTGATCGCATCTACTTCGTTCGACCCCAATCAGTTGCATGGACGCAGTTGGAAAGCGAACGCGGCAACACCGTACGCATTGAGTACAATTTCGGTCGTGGCTGGCGTCCGATTTGCCTGGAACCAGAAGTCCAAGTCACGTTAATGGATCTGGGAATTTCAATGAGCGCTGAAGACGTTCTGTCCGGGGTTGAGGAAGAGGATGCACCCAAGAGCCGTTTGTCGGCAATCGGAGCAGTTTTTCAGGCTCGAGGCAGCAATAACGGCAACAGCAGTTTCCATACTCGATGATGGAGAAAAGGGTTGGAACAGTTGCTAATCTTGCATCGAATTTCAAAAGCGTAAGTTTTTACTAAAACACCGGCGCCAGCAAAAACACATTCTACAAGATCATGCGATAAGACTTCAGCTGGCCAGATAAAACCGTGAAATGACTTCACGGCCGGGAACCAGGATATGTCAGTCCAAAACTTGCTCGTTATTGCGAGCACTATCTCTCTTGCATCTACAAGCGCCTTGGCGGGAAGTGAGCTCCCGCAAGCAGGCGACACCTACATCATCTCACGAGATGACAACCGGATGTTCAGAGGGTCACACAAGATCTACAACCGGAGATCCGAGGGTCTCGTGGAAGTACAGTATTGCGGACGGTCCTATTGGGTTCGATATGCGACGGTCGCCTGGACGCAGCTTGAAGTCGAACAGGATTACGCAGTCCGGGTTGAATACAATTGGGGCAAAGGTTGGCGACCAATCTGCAACCACCCTGAGGAACAGGTCACGTTGAAAGACCTTGGTGTAGCGGAAGACCCAAGGGTTGTCGTCCAGAACGACGGCGCTTCGGTTCAAAGGGTCAACCGATTTGCGGCAATTCGCGATTCCTTCCGACCCAACAGCGGAGATGATGCTGCCAAGTCCTTCCATTCAAAGTGATAATAATAGCTTAAGTCGCGGTAAGGCTTGGGTAAGCAAGGCAATGTAACTTCAAACAGAGGCTGGGTAGCTAGAACGCAAAGCAAAAGGAATACGGACATGAAACGCTCTTTGTCGTGCCTCGCGGCATCAGCGATCGGCGTCTTTGCTCTGCCAGGCGCGTCCTTCGCCCAGGGTGACTTCTACATCCGCTCCCAGTACTCAAACGGCAGCTTTACCGGCTTCCACGAAATCCTGACTTCTCCCAAGGAAGGCTATTACGAAGCCCGCTATTGTGATCGGACATTCTTTGTTTCTTCAACCACAGTCGTCTGGACTGAAGAACAGAATGCCGCCGGTCGAACACTGATATTGGAAGAGAACAAGGGCGCGAGCCGCAAGGTGGTGTGTGCGGACAACACCGCGTTTGCCACTCTTGATGATCTGGGCTTGCAGCCGAAGGAAGTTGAAAAAATCAGGCGCCGTAATGAGCCGCTCGACATGAAGTCCAGTCGCATCCGAACCATTCGCGACGCATTCAAGCAGTTCAAGTAAAGAGATAATTGGCGTTCAGGTGCCGTAGACCTGATCGGCCCGTGCTTCAAACGCGCTTGAAAACTTCCGGAACGCTTTGTCGAACATGACGCCCATCAGGGACCCGAGTGTGCGGCTGCGGAACTCGTAGGAAATGTAAAACCCGACCGAACAGGAGCTCTCGTTCACCTCTTCAAATGTCCACTTGTTTTCAAGATGTTTGAACGGTCCGTCGAGATATTCAACCAGTATGGTTCGCTCGTCAGGCCGCAATTCGACCCTGCTGGTGAACGTTTCCTTGAAAAGTTTGTAGGCGACAGTCATATCGGCAACGAGAACCGTTCGCCCGTCTTCCAGCTCCTTGCAGCCGCGCACATGAAGGTCCTGGCAAAGCGGTACGAACTTTGGATACTGCTCGACGTCGGCAACAAGGCGGAACATGTCGTCCGCATTGTGCTTGACTTCATGGACAGAGGAAAAACTGGGCATGCAGTTAATCTGGTCCTGTTCCCGTTAGATATTGTTCTCGTCAGTGACCAAGTCTGGCTTTCCTGGCCGCCTTCAGATCCGCAAAATCCTCACCCGCATGGTGAGACGAGCGTGTCAACGGGCTCGCTGAGACTTTCAGAAACCCTTTGGCATAGGCAATGCGCTCATATCCCTTGAACTCTTCCGGCGTGACAAACGACATGACCGGATGGTGCTTCTTGGACGGTTGCAAATATTGGCCGACTGTCAGGAAATCGACATCCGCGGCCCTCAGGTCATCCATCAGCTGAAGCACTTCGTTGCGCACTTCGCCCAAGCCAACCATGATACCGGATTTTGTGAACATTTCCGGATCAAGCTCTTTCACCTTCTGCAGAAGGCGAATCGAGTGGAAGTAACGAGCCCCCGGTCGAACGGTCAGATACTTGGACGGCACCGTTTCCAGGTTGTGGTTGAAGACGTCGGGTCTGGCATCGACCACGATTTCCAATGCACCATCCTTGCGAAGAAAATCCGGTGTCAGAACTTCGATGGTAGTCGTCGGCGACGTTGCTCTGATTGCGCTGATGACATCGGCAAAGTGACGGGCACCGCCATCGTCAAGATCGTCGCGATCGACGGACGTGATAACCACGTGCTCAAGCCCCATGGCAGCGACGGCATCCGCCACCCCCTGAGCTTCCTTGGGATCGATTGGACCCGGCATGCCGGTACGCACATTGCAGAAGGCACAGGCGCGCGTGCAAGTGTCTCCGAGAATCATGAAGCTGGCATGCTTCTTGGACCAGCATTCCCCGATATTCGGACAACCGGCTTCTTCGCAAACGGTCACCAGGTTCTTGTCGCGCACCAGTTCCTTGGTTTCGCGATAAACCGGCGACGTCGGAGCCTTGACGCGAATCCATTTCGGCTTGCGCTGGATCGGATTATCGGGACGATGAGCCTTTTCCGGATGGCGCGGGCGCGCGTCGGATTCTTGCTGCGGGCGATTTAACGTGTCGACGATCGTAACCATGGGCCCTTAACTGTCGTTATTCCCTTTAAAGGTCAAGCCATAAAGCGCAAGGTGCAGCTATGTGTCCAGCGCAGGCCTGACCAGCTCGGAAAGCCGGTTTCTTGCTTTTTCACTCAACGGTTGTGATTTTCTGGTCTCTTCGTTCATCTGAACAATGACCGTGACGGCTTTCGCAACAACAACGCGATCTTGATAAACCTTCTGAACGAGCTTGAATGAACTTCTGCCGACTTCAAGAACTGCCGTACCGATTTCCACATTTCCCGGCCAATTCACTTCAGACAGAAAATCAAGCTCCAGCCGCGCGATGACGAATGCTGCCCCGTGCTCGGCCAACTCTTCCTGATAAAGAATTTCGACGCGTCCGGATTCCAGAAAAGTTGCGAATACTGCGTTGTTGACGTGCCCCTGCCGGTCAGTATCGGCATAGCGCAGTTTGTCCGAGGTTTTCAACGGAAAGGCTTCGATACCTTGATCTGTGTCCGCTCCGCTCAATTCCGGATCTTCCGCCACAAGAACAAAAACAAGATTGCACCAACAGTGGCCAGAACAAGTTGATCCAGGATTCCGCCGGTAACCTGGAGCCGGAACATTTCGGCTAATTTGCCGCCGATCAATGCCCCAATCAGGCCAACAACCAGATTGCCTAAAAACCCACCCCGGCTGTTAAGCACCCGGTGGGCAACTGCGCCCGCGATAAGACCGATAATTATGGAAATGATCAAACCCACCGCGGGCTCCCTTCGATTTTTCAGGCCAGCACTCTGGCAATCAACACGACAACAACAGCACCAATGGCTGCGACAACAATTTCGTTCACATAGGCATTGCCGAGATTGAGTTCGATCCCTGCCAGCTTGAAAATGAAACCGCCGACAAAGGCACCAAGCAATCCGGTAAGCAGATAGCGGATCAGGCCGCCGCCGCCGGTAATGACACTTGCCAGCCAACCGGCGATGATGCCGATGGCAATCCAAATCAGTATTGATTTTGCATCCATGAAATTTTCCCCCTTTGAAATCAACCCTCCCCGCCAGGACCGTATTCGGCGTTTTCGGGATCCTCAGTGTAACCAATGGTAGAATCTGCACAACTCACCAAGGCCACATCCTTGGTTGCATTGTTGCAAAAACGTTCGGCTTGGGAATTTCACCCCGACAACAGCCCCTCTTGCCAGAGGGGTTTCGGGGCCAGTTTTCGGTCTTAGATATTCAGCCAAACGTCGGTGAATTGGGCACCCCAGAGGGGAACCTTCCGCGGAAATACCGGGATAGGTCCATGCGTTATTAACGAAAACAGGAAATGCGGCCGCAGGACATGCTCTTCATGAAACCAGGTTGATCGAACTGAATTTTTGCGAGGTCCGCCATATCAGCCAACAAACAGTCCGATGCTGCCTCAAGTGTCATTGCGTCGTGCGGCTTGAGCAACCAGTTTCCCTCGAAGCTAAAATTCCGGTTCATCGAAGAGGGTTGGAAAGCACACTTTCATCTCCGGTCAGAACCGAAACCGCCCCGGCGAAGCTATTGCCGGGGCGGAAAACTGTCGGATTACATGTTCAAGGCGCGGCCATAGGCGTCCAGAACCGACTCTTTCATCATTTCGGAAAGCGTCGGATGCGGGAAGACCGTATGCATCAGGTCTTCCTCTGTTGTCTCCAGATTCATGGCCACCACGTAGCCCTGGATGAGTTCCGTCACTTCAGCACCGACCATATGCGCACCAAGCAATTGTCCGGTCTTGGCGTCGAAGATCGTCTTGATCATGCCATCAGGCTCACCAAGCGCGATGGCCTTGCCATTGCCGATGAACGGGAAGCGGCCGACTTTGACGTCATATCCGGCTTCCTTTGCCTTCGGTTCGGTAAGACCGACCGAAGCGACTTGCGGATTACAATAGGTACATCCCGGGATCATGGACTTGTCCATTGGATGGACCTCCTTGCCCGCGATTTTTTCAACGCAGATCACACCCTCATGCTCAGCCTTGTGCGCCAGCATTGGAGGACCGGCAACATCGCCGATGGCGTAGATGCCCGGAACATTGGTCCTACCGTAACCG
The DNA here is from genome assembly GCF_040329475.1 of Roseibium sp. SCP14. NCBI lineage: Bacteria > Pseudomonadati > Pseudomonadota > Alphaproteobacteria > Hyphomicrobiales > Stappiaceae > Roseibium > Roseibium sp. SCP14. The sequence goes on along the minus strand of NZ_JBDZYH010000003.1, from coordinate 516,950 downwards.
TCGATCACAACGCACCCGCGGTCGGTTTTTACGCCGAGCGCTTCGAGGCCGAGACTTTCGATGTTGCCGACGACACCAACGGCCGAAATCAGCTTTTCTGCCGTCAGATCCTGTTTCTTGCCGTCCTTGGTTTCAACCGTTGCGGTAACACCGCCTGGACCTTTCTTGACTTGGGAGACCTTGGCATCAAGCAGGAATTTCATTCCCTGCTTTTCCATCATCTTCTTGGCCATACCGGAAATCTCCGGATCTTCGACCGGCATGATGTTCGGCATCATTTCAATGACAGTCACGTCGGCGCCCATCGTCTTGTAGAAAGACGCGAACTCGATGCCGATTGCGCCCGACCCCATCACGATCAGGGATTTCGGCATGGTTGGAGGGACCATGGCTTCGAAATATGTCCAGATGTCCTTGCCATCCGGCTCGATGCCCGGGATGACGCGCGGACGCGCACCGGTCGCCAGAATGATGTGCTTGGCCTTGTAGACGCCCTCGCCCTTGGTTCCCTTCGGAACCGGATGCTGAGGCTCCATGGCCTTTTTGGCAGTCTTCGAGACGGTGACTTCACCCACTTTGGTGACCTTGCCTTCACCCCAGATGACGTCGACCTTGTTCTTTTTCATCAGGAAGCCGATACCGGCATTCAACTGACCGGAAACGCCCCGAGAACGCTTGACCACGGCAGCGGGATCGAATGAGATTTTCTCCGCTGACAGACCATAGTCTTTGGCGTGCTGCATGTAGTGGTAGATCTCGGCGGAACGCAAAAGCGCCTTTGTCGGAATACAGCCCCAGTTGAGGCAAATACCGCCCATATGTTCGCGCTCGACAATAGCCGTTTTCAGGCCAAGCTGTGCGGCGCGGATTGCGGTAACGTAACCACCCGGCCCCGAGCCGATAATGATTACGTCGTAATTGGTGTCAGCCATGGTTTTTCCCCGGCGAAAGAAGTCATCAGTCGAAAACGGCGCGGCGTTGCCACCGCGCCGGAGAGCCTGCCTTAAACAAGCATGCTCATCGGGTTTTCGATGTAGCCCTTGAAGGCAGCGAGCAGTTCCGCGCCAAGCGCACCGTCCACACAGCGGTGGTCGGTGGAAAGCGTCACGGTCATGACCGTAGCAACCGCCAGTTCGCCATCCTTGACGACAGGCCGCTTTTCGCCTGCACCAACCGCCAGAATGGTCGCGTGCGGCGGGTTCACGACGGCAGAGAAACTCTTCACGCCCATCATGCCCATGTTGGAGACCGCGGTGGTTCCGCCCTGATACTCTTCAGGCTTCAGCTTGCGCTCTTTCGCGCGCTTGCCGTAATCCTTCATTTCGTTGGAGATGACAGAGAGAGACTTTTCCTCAGCACGGCGAATGATCGGCGTGATCAGACCACCGGGGATCGACACGGCGACACCAACATCGGCATGCTTGTGCATGACCATGTTCTCGTCCGTCCAGGATACGTTTGCATCCGGAACATCACGCAGTGCCAGAGCCAGTGCCTTGATCGTCATGTCATTGACCGACAGTTTGTAAGCCGGCTTGCCGTCCTTGTCCGTGGCAGCCGCCCCATTCAGCTGAGCACGCAACGCCAGAAGCGCGTCGAGTTCGCAATCCACGGAAACGTAGAAATGCGGGATGGTCTGCTTGGACTCGGTCAGACGCTTGGCGATGGTCTTGCGCATTCCGTCATGCGGCACGAGCTCGTAGCTGTCTTCGTCGAAGAGCTTGAGAACCTGATCCGAAGCAGGTCCCGTTGCCGGCGCAGCGGCAGCTTTCGGAGCTTCGGCCGCAGCCGGAGCTGCTTTTCCTGTTCCCGCAGCAAGCGCGCTCTCAATGTCACGCTTGACGATACGGCCGTGTGGTCCGGTGCCGGTAAGGGCTTTCAAGTCCAGACCATTCAACTGAGCCAGGCGACGCGCCAGCGGCGACGCGAATATGCGCGCCCCGTCAGCGGAAACCGGAGCCGGACCGGCAGGAGCCGGGGCTGCCGGTGCAGGTACCGAAGCGACTGCCTCAGCAGCAGGTGCCGCGGCTGCAGGTGCTGCGGCTGCAGGAGCAGCACCGGCACTGGTGTCGATCGCGCTCGCGTCTTCACCGTCTTCCAGAAGTACAGCAATCAGCTCGTTGACCTTGACACCTTCGGTGCCGGCAGGAACGACAATCTTGCCGACCTTACCTTCGTCAACTGCTTCAACTTCCATCGTTGCCTTGTCGGTTTCAATCTCGGCAATCACATCGCCAGCTGAAACCTGATCGCCTTCCTTGACCAGCCATTTGGCAAGGTTGCCCTCTTCCATGGTCGGGGAAAGGGCCGGCATGGTGATATTGATTGGCATGTCCGTCTCCCTCGCCTCAGGCTGTGTAGGTCACTGCTTTGACAGCTTCGATGACCTCCGGAACGCTCGGCAGAGCGAGTTTCTCCAGATTTGCAGCGTATGGCATCGGAACGTCCTTGCCCGTTACGCGCAGGATCGGGGCATCGAGATAATCAAAGGCCTGTTCCTGTACCTGGAAGGCAATCTCGGACGAGACCGAACACGTCGGGAAAGCTTCCTCAACCGTAACAACACGACCGGTCTTGCGTACGGACGCCAGAATCGTCTCGATGTCGAGCGGACGGATCGTGCGCAGATTGATGACCTCAGCAGAAATGCCCATCGCGGCCAGTTCTTCGGCAGCTTTCATCGTATAGGTCATGCCAATGCCCCAGGACACCAGAGTGACGTCAGTTCCGCCGCGCTCCACTTTCGCCTTGCCGATCGGCAGAACGAAATCGTCCATGTCCGGAATTTCGAACGAGTGCCCATAGAGGATCTCGTTTTCCAGGAAGATGACCGGGTTCGGGTCACGAATTGCAGCCTTCAGAAGACCTTTTGCGTCCGCAGCAGAATAAGGCTGGATCACCTTCAGACCCGGCACATGCGCAAACCAGGAGGCATAATCCTGCGAATGCTGAGCCGCCACGCGAGCCGCAGCACCGTTCGGACCGCGGAACACGATCGGAGCGCCCATCTGACCGCCGGACATGTAAAGCGTCTTGGCGGCGGAGTTGATGATATGATCCATCGCCTGCATGGCGAAGTTGAAGGTCATGAATTCAACGATCGGCTTGAGACCGGCCATTGCGGCACCAACACCGAGACCGGCAAAACCGTGTTCGGTGATCGGCGTATCGATGACGCGCTTGGCGCTGAATTCATCCAGAAGACCCTGGGTGATCTTGTAGGCACCCTGGTACTCGGCAACTTCCTCGCCCATGACGAAGACGTCGGCGTCACGGCGCATTTCTTCAGCCATGGCGTCGCGAAGTGCTTCGCGCACCGTCGAAGACTTCATGGCAGTGCCTGCCGGCACTTCAGGGTCCTCGACCGGTTCGGCAACGACAGGTGCAGCCGGTGCGGCAGGTGCCACCGGAGCGCTTGGCGCTTCGGCAACGGCCGGAGCCGGAGCAACAGCAGGCGCAGAGGCAGCTGCATTGATTGCGCTGGCATCTTCTCCATCGGCCAGAAGAACGGCAATCTTCTCGTTGACCTTGACGTTGTCGGTGCCTTCGGGAACCAGGATCTTGCCGAGCGTGCCCTCGTCGACAGCTTCGACTTCCATGGTTGCCTTGTCAGTTTCAATTTCGGCGATCACATCGCCAGCGGAAACGGTATCGCCTTCGGCTTTCACCCATTTAGAAAGCTTACCTTCTTCCATTGTCGGCGAGAGCGCCGGCATCAAAATGTCGATCGGCATGATATCCCCCGGCGTTAAAGCAAAATATCGGTGTAGAGTTCAGACGCATCCGGTTCCGGATCGGTCTGAGCAAATTCCGCCGCTTCCGCGACTTTGGCGCGAACGTCCTTGTCGATGGCCTTCAGGTCATCTTCAGACGCCCAGCCGTTGTCCAATAGACGCTTGCGGACCTGCTCGATCGGATCGTGCTCGGTGCGCATCTTCTGAACTTCGTCCTTGGAGCGGTATTTTGCCGGGTCGGACATGGAGTGACCGCGATAGCGGTAGGTGATCATTTCAAGGATGTAAGGGCCCTTGCCGTCACGGCACCATTTCAGCGCCTTTTCGGAAGCAGCCTTGACGGCGCGCACATCCATGCCGTCAACCTGCTCGCCCGGGATGCCGAACGAAGCACCGCGCTGGGAAAGATCAGTGGTCGCGGATGCGCGGGCGATGCTGGTGCCCATGCCGTATTTGTTGTTTTCGATCACGTATACGACCGGAAGCTTCCACAGCTCGGCCATGTTGAAGCTCTCGTAAACCTGGCCCTGGTTGGAAGCACCATCACCGAAGAAGGCCATCGCGACGTTTCCGTTCTCGCGGTACTTGTTGGCAAAACCCAGGCCGGTTCCGAGAGAAACCTGAGCACCCACGATACCGTGGCCACCATAGAAATGTTTCTCCTTGGAGAACATATGCATGGAACCGCCCTTACCTTTCGACAGGCCGCCGCGGCGCCCGGTGAGCTCCGCCATCACGCCCTTGGGGTCGAGATCCATAGCCAGCATATGGCCGTGATCGCGGTAGCCGGTGATCATCTGATCGCCGTCCTTCTTCGCCATCTGCATACCGACAACGACAGCTTCCTGCCCGATATACAAATGACAGAACCCGCCGATGAAGCCCATGCCGTACAATTGTCCGGCTTTTTCCTCAAATCGGCGGATCAGAAGCATTTCGCGGTATGCGTGAAATTCTTGGTCCTTGTTGAACTTGGCGATCGCAGGCCCGGCCTTCTTGGCGGAGCTGCGGGTCCGGCTGGTGCTCTTCGAGCTAGCGGAAGTGGTCTTTCTTGCTGCGGCCATAACCCTCTTCTCAGCGTGACGTTTCCCCTAAGACAGGTAGGAGCAACTTATCCTGTCGCCCCTGTCAATCCAATCCATGTATTTCGCATAGCAGAACTGCAATAAGCTCATAAACCTACAGGTAAATTTAGTTTTTAACTTAAATATTGTTAATTTGACGAAATGAACTGAAAATCAGTTCACGTCATAACGGTGCCCAGGGCGAAGCACCACCAGTTCATTGGAGTGAACCAGATTGAGATTGAGCCTTGCGCGCTCATCAAGCATGTCAGGGTCGAGGCTTTCGGGACGCAACAAACTGACACGGCCAACCAGCTCCTGACGTTCAGCCACCAGTTGTTCCAGCTCTGTTTCGAGCTCGGAAACCTGCCGCTCAATCATGGCGCGCCCCACCAAGCCGAGCTCACCGCTCATGGCATGAAACCCGAAGTAACCAAGCGCGGCAATGGCAATTGCCGGCGTGATCAGACGACGGAGAAAGGATTGCTTTCGCTGACGGGTAGCTGCTCGTGGCACTTTAGGACCTTAACACTGAACTCTTGGCCTCTTTATCGCAATACTATGAGGCCTTAGGTTTAATAGAGTCTTGAGAATGTCTCTCAAATGCGCGCAAATAGTGTCAACAACCGGAGTTCCACAGATGGACCGGTATGCTGCCGAGCGCGAGGAAATGGTCCAGCGGCAACTGCAAAGCCGCGGGATAAAAGACGGTCGTGTGCTCGACGCGATGCGCAAGGTTCCAAGGCATCTATTCGTTTCCAGAAACCAGGAGATCCGATCCTATTGGGATTGCCCGCTTGGCATTGGGTTGGGTCAAACGATTTCCCAGCCCTACATTGTCGCTCTGATGTGTGAAGCGCTGGAGCTGTCCGAAAACAGCGAGTGTCTGGAGATCGGCAGCGGCTCCGGCTACGCGGCGGCCGTGATGTCGGAGCTCTGCCGCCATGTCATCACCATTGAACGAATACCGGAACTGGCGGAACTTGCGAAAGCCAATCTGAAAAACGCAGGCTACTCGAATGTCGAAGTTCATTGCTCGGACGGCAGCCTCGGCCATTCACGCAAGGCACCCTATGACGCCATCGCTGTGGCAGCCGGAGCCCCTGCAATGCCGAAATCCCTCAAAGCTCAACTCAGGACAGGCGGCAGGTTGATCGTTCCTGTCGGCCGCAGTCATAACTATCAGGACCTGCTCCGAATCCGGCGATTATCAGACGATGATTTCCTGACCGAAAACCTCGGTGGTGTCGCCTTTGTTCCGCTAGTCGGCGAGGAAGGTTGGGTTGACCCAACTTGAGATGACACAAGAGGCAAACTCACTTCAAGCCGCAGCAAGCCGCGCCAATTTTGTCAGGATCGTCGCCGTTCCCTTCAGTCGCGAATCCGTCCTCTCCCAGTCACGCGTCAACACGACCCGCTGATCAGGGCGAATCTTGGCGAGCACGCCCTGTTCCGCAATGTAGGAAACCAGTCCCGCCGGATTAGAAAACTCGCTGTTGCGGAAACTGACGACCATGCCTTTCGGACCTGCATCCACCTTCTCAACGTTCGCCTTGCGGCAAAGTCCCTTGATGTAGACGATCTTGAGAAGGTGCTGGACTTCCTCCGGCAATGGTCCGAAACGGTCGATCAACTCCGCACCGAATGCATCGATTTCCTCTGCCTCGGTGACATCTCCCAAACGGCGGTAAAGCTGCAGTCGCAACTGAAGATCCGCGACGTAGTCTTCGGGGATCAGAACCGGTGTGCCGATGTTGATTTGCGGCGACCACTGTTCTTCGCCGAAATCGGCACCGCCATCCTTCAATTGCGCAACGGCTTCTTCCAGCATCTGCTGGTAGAGCTCGAACCCGACTTCCTTGATGTGACCGGATTGCTCCTCACCAAGCAGGTTCCCTGCCCCGCGAATATCAAGATCGTGGCTGGCCAGTTGGAAACCGGCACCAAGCGTCTCCAGGGATTGAAGCACCTTCAACCGCCGCTCCGCAGTTTGCGTCAACGTCTTGTTGGCCGGCACCGTGAACAACGCATAGGCGCGGGTTTTCGACCGGCCGACACGACCGCGGAGCTGATAGAGCTGTGCCAGGCCGAACATGTCCGCCCGGTGCACAATCAGGGTGTTCGCTGTGGGAATATCAAGGCCCGATTCGACGATCGTGGTTGAAAGCAAAACGTTGTATTTGCCTTCATAGAAAGCGTTCATCACGTCTTCCAGCTCGCTTGGAGGCATTTGCCCGTGAGCAACGGCAACTTTCAGTTCCGGGACGCTCTCTTCGAGGAATTCCTTTCGTTCCGCCAGATCCGAAAGACGCGGACAGACATAAAAACTCTGACCACCGCGATAGTGCTCGCGAAGCAGTGCTTCGCGCACGACCAGCGGATCAAATGGCGAAACGAAAGTACGCACCGCCAAACGGTCCACCGGAGGCGTTGCAATCAATGACAGTTCACGAACACCGGTCAACGCCAGCTGCAAAGTCCGCGGGATCGGCGTCGCCGACAGCGTGAGCACATGTACATCCGACTTAAGCTCCTTCAGACGCTCCTTGTGCTTGACGCCGAAATGCTGCTCCTCATCGATGATAAGCAGACCAAGGTCTCTGAACTGGATCGATTTGCCGAGCAGAGCGTGTGTTCCCACGACAATATCCACCGAGCCGTCCGCAACGCCCTTCTTTGTCTGGGTCAGCTCGCGCGTGGGCACGAGCCTGGAAGCATGCGCCACATTGATGGGCAGCCCGTGAAAACGCTCGGAAAAAGTCTTGAAATGCTGACGCGCCAGCAACGTTGTCGGAACGACAACAGCCACCTGGCGACCTGACATGGCAGCAATAAACGCTGCCCGCAATGCCACTTCGGTTTTGCCGAAACCGACGTCGCCACACACCAGACGATCCATCGGACGTCCCGAGGACAGATCTTCAAAGACGGAATCGATCGCGGTCAGCTGATCATCCGTTTCTTCATAAGGGAAACGTGTGGCGAACTCGTCATAGACCCCGTCCGGCGTATCCACGACTGGAGCAGTCTTGAGCGCTCGTTCCGCGGCTGTCTTGATCAGGCCGTCGGCAATCTCCAGAATGCGCTTCTTGAGCTTTGCCTTCCTTGCCTGCCATGCGCCACCGCCAAGTTTGTCGAGCTGCGCTTCCTGATCCTCAGATCCGTAGCGTGACAGCAGCTCGATGTTTTCCACCGGTAGATAGAGCTTGTCACCGCCAGCGTATTGCAGCTCAAGACAATCATGCGGAGCCCCAACGGCTTCGATGGTCTTCAGGCCGATGAAACGCCCGATCCCGTGTTCGACATGAACGACCAGGTCTCCCTCGGAAAGCCCCGTCGCCTCGGTGATGACATTGGCGCCTTTGGCCTTTCGCCGGGATTTGCGAACCAGACGATCGCCGAGAATGTCCTGTTCGCCAATAAAAGCGAGATCTCCGACCTCAAACCCGTGTTCTATGCCCAGCACGCAAAGCGCAGATGTCTTGGCCGGCAGGGTTTCGACATCCTTCAAGGTGTTGACTTCCTGGGTCGCCCCAAGCCCGTGATCGCTGATAATTTGTCCCAGACGGTCACGCGAACCGTCGGACCAGCATGCGATCACCGTCCGCTTTCCGTCTTTTTGAAGCTCGCGCACATGTGTCGTCAGCGCATCAAAGATATTGACGTCACCCGCCGCACGTTCTGCTGCAAAGCTTCGGCCTTGCTTTCCTGCCAGCTCAATAACCGTTTTGCCGGATCCCGGCGGCGGCGTGAAGGCATCCAGAGATGCACTCGCCCTGTCGGCTATTGCTGCGGTCCATTCATTTTCGGAGAAATAGAGCTTTTCCGGCTCTACGGGCATGTAGGGGACTGTGCCAGCGGTTGTTCCCATTTCCCGCGCATCCTGGCGGGCCTTGTAATGTTCGTTGACCTGGTCGATCCGCTCACGCACAGCATCCGCCGCACTGGTATCCAGTACCAGAGGCGTCTCGCCGATATAGTCGAAGAGCGTCTCGAGCCGCTCGTGAAACAATGGCAGCCAATGTTCCATTCCGGCATAGCGCCGGCCGTCACTGATCGACTGATAGAGCACATCTTCCCTGCTGGCGGCTCCAAAGGTTGCAAGATAGGACCTGCGGAAACGGGAAATTGCCTCTTCGGACAGAACGACTTCGCTCATGGGCACGAGATCAAGCCGTTTCAACTGCTTGGAAGTCCGCTGCGTTTCAGCATTGAAAGAACGGATCGATTCCAGGGTGTCACCGAAAAAATCCAGTCTCACCGGCTCGTCGGCCCCTGGGGCATAAAGGTCGACGATCCCGCCCCTGACCGCATATTCTCCGGTTTCCCGAACGGTTGGAGTGCGGGAAAAACCATTCATTTCCAGCCAGTTGGAAATAGCGGCCATATCCACCTGATTACCCGGTGCCATGGAAAAGGTCTGCTCGGCCATGAATGACCGTTCCGGAACGCGTTGAACCGCTGCATTCAAAGTGGTCAGCAGAACTGTTTTCCTGCCTTCCTGGATGCCGCGCGCAAGCTGGCCGAGCGCAAGCAAACGACGCGCGCTTATCGCAGAATTTGGAGACACACGGTCATATGGAAGACAGTCCCAGGCGGGCAGCTGCAGGATTTCGATGTCCGGATCAAAAAACGCAAGCGCTTCGCTGACCATGGCCATGCGCGTCGCGTCTCTGGCAACAAACACCAGCGCAAGACCCGGCGCATCACTTTCATCCAGTATCTTGGCAAGAGCATAGCTCTCGGCACCGTCAGGTACTCCGGCCAGCGTAACATTGGCCCGGTCATTCAGCAGGCTGTCAAACACAGCGACCCGTCCTTATAGAATTATTTGGCAAATCCGGCCGGGCCGGACGCTTCGTGATAGGCGATAATCTTTCGGTAAAGCGGTCCGTCCCACTCTTCAGGCAACGGCTTCCGACCGGTCATCCAGGCATACAAGTCCTGATCATGGGCAGTCAGAAGATGCTCAAGTTCCAAAAGCTCTTCTTCCGAAAGGCGGTCGATTTGCGCATTCGCAAAGCCGCCTAAAAGAAGATCCATCTCCTTCATGCCACGGTGCCAGCACCGGAACAGGATCTTCTTCAACCGGGGATCTCTGTGGTCTTCTGACAAGTCGGGATTGGTCTCGGAACTTTCTGACATGGAAGGCCTATACGCATGCGTTTTAGCCGACTGTGCACGGGAGACGTTTTTATCTCGACAGGCAAGTCGGCTCTTGATGATTTCGGAAATCTATATAACGCCCCGTTGCTTTCTTGTCAGCGCCTCTCGGCACATTCATGTCAATTCAAACAGAAATTTGTTCACTAATTGTTCCCCATGTTGCGTATACGCTGAAATTCATGGCAAAACTGTTTTGTTCTTCGTTCTCTATCCGGCAAAAATAGGTTTCATAAAGCAGATATGCGCCCCCCGGTCCTTGATCCCCTGTTTGCTCCCGTTTCCACTCTGCCCGGGATTGGACCGAAAATAGCTAAACTGGTCGCAGGATTGGTCGGTGGCCAGCCCAACAGGGAGGCAACCGTTGCCGATCTGTTGTTTCATATTCCACATAGCCTCATAGACCGTCGGCACAAGCCCGGCATCGCCTATTCGGAAAATGGCGACATCGTTACACTGGATGTCATCATTGGACGGCATATGGCGCCTCCCCGGCACTCAAAGGCGCCCTATAAAATTATGGCGCACGACGATACCGGTCAGATCACATTCGTGTTTTTCCACGCCCGCCGCGACTGGCTTGAAAAAACGTTTCCGGAAGGCGAACGGCGCATCGTCTCAGGCAAGGTGGAGTGGTTCAACGACCGCCCGCAGATGGTCCATCCGGACTATTCCCTGAAGCCGGAAGAAGCAGCTCAGATGCCGGCCATCGAGCCTGTATACCCGTTGACCGCCGGGCTCGCCTCCAAAACCTTGCAAAAGGCGATGAAGGCAGCGCTGGAAAAACTGCCGGTGTTTCCCGAATGGCTGAATGAAGCGTACTTACAGAAAACCGGATGGCCGGACTTTTCCGAAGCGCTACGAACTCTGCACGCACCCAGGGAAAGAGAGGACCTCGAGCCTCAATCGCCCTACATGCAACGCCTCGCCTATGACGAACTGCTTGCCAGCCAGCTAGCCCTTGCCATGGTACGTGCAAACATGCGCACTCTGGGCGGTATCTCCCGAACCCCAAGCGGCACCTTGCAGAAGGCTGTGATCAACGCCCTCCCCTTTGAATTGACCGCCAGTCAGGCAACTGCGATCAAGGAAATCAACGAGGATCTCGCGGAACCCACTCGCATGCTACGTCTTTTGCAGGGCGATGTTGGCGCGGGCAAAACTGTTGTCGCCCTCGCGACACTCGCACAGGTCATTGAAACGGGTGCTCAGGGAGCTCTGATGGCACCGACTGAAATTCTTGCTCGCCAGCACTATGCTTCCATACTTCCGCTTTGCGAAAAGGCCGGCATTCGCCTCGCGCTTATGACAGGCAAAGATACCCAAAAGGAAAGGCGTGCTCGCCAGGAACAACTGGATGCCGGAGAGATCGATCTTGTGGTCGGTACACACGCCCTCTTTCAAGGATCCGTGACGTTCAAGAACCTCGGCATGGTCGTGGTCGATGAACAACACAGGTTCGGGGTTCACCAGCGTCTGGCTTTGTCGGGCAAGGGACAGGGCGTCGACGTACTTGTCATGACGGCAACCCCCATTCCACGAACACTGGTGCTGACCTGCTTTGGAGACATGGACGTGTCACGCCTGACAGATAAGCCCGCTGGCAGGAAACCGATCAAGACCGTTTCTGTTTCACTCGACCGACTGGACGAAATCATTGGCCGGGTCGGCTCTGCAATTGCTAATGGGCAGAAGGTCTATTGGGTTTGTCCGCTGGTGGAAGAATCTGAAAAAATAGATCTGGCTGCGGTCGAGGACCGGCATCGGGTTCTCGAACACGCGCTTCGTCAACGTGTTTCCCTCGTTCACGGACGCATGAGCGCAGAGGAAAAAGACGCGGCCATGTCGGATTTCAAGTCGGGACTGACGAAAGTGCTTGTCGCCACCACGGTCATCGAAGTTGGTGTCGACGTGCCCGACGCAACGATCATCGTGATCGAGCATGCCGAGCGTTTCGGACTGGCGCAACTCCATCAGCTCAGAGGCCGTGTCGGGCGTGGCGACAAACCCTCTTCTTGCGTTCTGCTCTACAAGGGACCTTTGGGAGAGACCGCAGGTGCGCGGCTCAACATCATGCGTGAAACCAATGACGGCTTCCTGATCGCCGAAGAAGACCTGAAACTGCGCGGTGGCGGCGAAATTCTCGGAACCCGTCAGTCCGGTACACCCGGTTTCCGGATCGCTCGCGCAGATGAACACGCCGATCTGATGGAAGTGGCCCGAGATGACGCCCGCTTGATTCTGGAAACGGACCCCGAACTCAAATCCAAACGCGGCGAAGCCCTGCGCTGTCTGCTGTATCTGTTCGGCAGAGACGCCGCGATCCGGTTGCTGCGTGCCGGTTGATCAGGCCTGTTCCCGCTTCCGGATACGCTCCAGCTTCTCCGGTTCGGCAATCACGTCTTCCAGAATGTCCGGAAGATCCGGACTGACGAGTCCGGCCGAAATGACAAGCTTCGCTGCCTCTTCAACGGTCATTGAGAGTTCGACAATATCTTCTTTCGGCACGAAAAGCAGGAATCCCGAGGTCGGATTAGGAGTCGTGGGCAGAAAGACGGAGACCGTCTGAGCCGTATCTTTCAAACGCTTTGCAACCTCGCCTTTGGTTTCCGTCGAAATAAAAACGATCGCCCAAAGACCGCGGCGCGGGTATTCAACAAGGGCAGCTTTGGTGAAACTGTTTCCTCGTTCATCAAGCACTGTCTCAAATATTTGCTTCAAGCCACTGTAAATATTACGAACAAGCGGCATTCGACCAACAATATTTTCTCCCACCGAAATCAGACTGCGGCCAAGAAAGTTCGCAGCCAGAAAACCGACGATCGTCAAAACGAAGATAGCGACAATCAACCCGAAACCAGGAATCGGAAACGGCAGATACGTGTCCGGGTTGTACACTTTGGGAACAAACGGCTTCACCCACCCATCGACCCACTTGATAAAAGTCCAGGTCAGCCAAAGAGTGATACCGATCGGCCCGGTAATCACCAGGCCGGTCAAAAAGTAGTTTCGCAAACGCGTTGCCGCACCAGGCCTATGGCCTATGATGTGCGTGTCTTCTGATTTATGTTTATGCCGGCTCATGGGCGAAATCTGCTCGAAGTCCCTATGTGTGCTTGTCTTTCACGTAACCCGTACTTAGATAGTCATCTTTATCGCAGCACGGTATCCTTCGTGTGAACTATTTTCAGCGGTATACCCGAAAAATGCCGGATTCGGAGGCAGTTTTGCGGCGGACCACATTCAAAATTCTGGGAACCGGCTGTGTTGGAGTTGGAATAGTCGGCGCTTTCCTGCCGCTTCTCCCCAGTACTATTTTCTTCATTATGGCAGCAGCTTGCTTTGCCAGGTCGTCACCGGCTCTCGAAGCCAGAATTCTGAGCCACCCTGTTTTCGGACCGCCGGTGATTGCCTGGCGTGAACACGGCGCCATCTCGCCTAGGTCCAAGATGATCGCACTTGCGGGCATGGCACTTGGCTACGGCCTGTTCCTCTATTCCGCTGATCCGGACTTATGGCTGGCGATTGTCGTTGCCGCCGTCATGATGGGATGCGCAACCTACGTTGTGACCCGACCATCAGGAGCTGCCAAAAATCTGGCTGAATGATAGCAATTAGTCTCGATGACCAACGTGCATCGAACGCAGCAACGGGTTCTCGAACGACTTTTTTGGGGACCGGAAGGCGAAGCTGTTCCTGGGAGTCTCGGAGTTCTCTTCAAGTATCAGGGATCAGTCTCTTGCCCAGTGGCACTGCCGCTTCGGGAGAAAATCCGAGCTGCTGGTAAAACTCCATCACGGCTTCATTACCCTGCCGGACGAACAGGTTGATCTTGGGGCAGCCTAGTTCAAGAAGAAACTCTTCACAATGTTTCATCAGGAACTTGCCCAGACCCTTGCCTTGGCAATTCGGATCGATACTCAGGTAATAAATCGAGCCGCGATGCCCATCATAGCTCACCATGACCGAACCAATGACGGTTTCGTTTTCCAGCAAAACGAAAAACCCACCATTCCTGTCGGTCAGTTTTCGATCGATATCCTTGTCAGGATCGTTCCAGGGTCTCGTCATACCGCACCTTTCCCAGAGCGAAATGACACCGTTCCGGTGGGTTTCTTCGAACTCACTGATCGTTGGGTTTTCTATGCCGGTCAAACTTGCTCTACCTGTTTCCAAATTCCGCCTCGCTCTCAAGCTGCGGTGAACCGATACCTTCCACTACATTTCACTGAGAATATGGCTTCTTCGTTTCGCTGGTTTACCGCAGATAGTCCGTTTTCAACAATGCTTCTTGCATGGATTGGATCAGAACCGAAAACCCAGTCAACCCATCCACCACATCTGCGGGATCAAACGAAGCTACGGGTTGGGTGTACCTGATCTTGCGAAAACAACCATGCAACACACCTATACTGGCAGTCGTGACCGTATGTGCGGTTTCTTTTGAAGTTACGAAATACACTGCGCTGTCGGCGAAACCGGAACTGTCGTAATACGCGCGAGGAACCAGATTGGCGTCATCGAAATGAAGCGGATCGCCGGCCTTTCATCGCGAAGGTTCAAAGGACTTGAAGTCCGGAATCTTACATTCGGCAATTGCGGGCACAGCAGAGACCATCACCAGCAAAGCCAGCACACACGCGCTCAATGAGATTCTCAAAGCGGCCTCCTCTGCAGTCAATCCTTCCACCAGCGGTGAAAGAACAGACCATGTTGCGAGAAGAAAGACCTTATTCCACCGTTACGGACTTCGCCAGATTGCGCGGCTGATCAACATCCGTCCCCATGAACACTGCCGTGTGATACGCAATCATCTGCACCGGAAGTGCATAGATGATCGGGGCAACCATGTCGGACATTTCCGGCAGAATAACCGTGTTCTGCGCAGCACCACCGCTTTCAGCAGCGCCTCGTTCATCGGTGATGAGAACAATTCTTCCGCCGCGTGCCGCAACTTCCTGCATGTTCGAGACGGTTTTTTCGTAGATTGCATCGAAAGGTGCAATCACGAACACCGGCATGTTTTCATCCACAAGAGCAATCGGGCCGTGCTTCAGTTCACCAGCCGCATAGCCTTCGGCGTGGATGTATGAGAGTTCCTTGAGTTTCAAGGCTCCTTCCAAAGCGAGCGGAAAACTTGTCGACCGCCCGAGATAAAGCGCGTTGTTTGCCTTTGAAAGAGGCTGGGAAAGCTTTTCGATTTCGCTTTCAGCGGCAAGCGCTTTGAGAGCAAGACTGGGCACCTCAGTCAACTCGGAAACCAGCTGCTGTTCGCGTTCGGCGCTCAACACACCTCTTTCACGGCCGGCCTGAAGAGCAAGCGCTGCCAGTACCGCCAATTGGCACGTAAAGGCCTTCGTGGACGCCACGCCGATTTCCGGACCGGCAATCGTCGGAAAGATTATGTCGGCTTCACGCGCAATCGTGCTTTCCGGCACGTTGACTATTGCTCCGATAGCGGCGCCGTGTTCCTTGCAGTAGCGCAAGGAAGCGAGCGTATCCGCCGTTTCTCCGGACTGGGAAATGAAGAGCGCTGCATCGCGGTCGCTGACCGGTGTTTCCCGATAGCGAAATTCGCTTGCAATATCGATTTCAACCGGCAACCGCGCATATTTTTCGAACCAGTACTTGGACACCAGACCGGCTAGATAGGCAGTTCCACATGCCGTGATGATCAGCCTCGACAAGTCCTTGAATTTCAGCTGCTCGGAACCAGCCACTTTGGCCTGGTTGCTGCCGTAATCGAAATATCTTGAAAGTGTATGGCCAAGGACTTCTGGCTGTTCGTGAATTTCCTTTGCCATGAAGTGCTTGTAATTGCCCTTGTCCATCAGACTTGAGGTCACCGAAGACTTGGCCTCCGGACGGGTCACCGGTTCATTGTCGAGATCATAGACCTGGACGCTCGAACGGGTCAGAACGGCCCAGTCCCCCTCTTCCAGGTAGGTGATCCGGTCGGTAAACGGTGACAGTGCAATGGCGTCCGAGCCAAAGAACATCTCCCCTTCACCATGACCGATCGCCAGGGGCGACCCTTTTCTGGCACCTATAAGGAGGTCCTCTTCCCCTTCAAAAAGAAGCGCCAGGGCAAAAGCCCCCTTCAGTCGCGGAAGCACTTCAGAAACAGCATCTCGAGGTGAGCGGCCATTGGACAGCGCCAGGTTCACCAGATGAGCAACCACCTCGGTATCGGTTTCCGTATCCAGAACCGCGCCCGTTGAAACAATCTCGTCTCGCAGCTCGAGGTAATTTTCAATGATGCCGTTGTGAACAACAGCTACGGAACCGGCAACATGGGGATGAGCATTGGCAACCGTTGGAGCTCCATGGGTCGCCCATCTCGTATGTCCGATACCGCTCGTGCCAGCCAGTGGAGACTTCTCCAGCGCAGCTTCAAGATTTCGAAGTTTACCCTCGGCTCTACGCCTGAGGAGCGAACCGTTGGAAAGCGTCGCTACGCCAGCGGAATCGTAGCCGCGATATTCAAGCCGCTTGAGAGAATCCACGATACGTGGTGCAGCCTGTACTCGCCCCAAGACCCCAACAATTCCGCACATAGAAAATGCCCTTTAGAGAATAACCCATTAGACGCCCTGCTTTAGACGACAGTGGCCTATCAACTGAAATCAATCCCTGTTTCAGAAAATAACAAGGGACAGAAGACCTAGCTGGTCTCAGGATTTGGCATCCTTGGCCGCCTGCAGTTTTTCTCGCAACTGCTTGGCTTTGCCATTTTTCACAACCTGCCTGCTTCGCCCGAACGCCATCGAATCTCGTTGCACATCGTCGGTGATTGTGCTGCCCGCAGCCACAAAAGCACCATTACCGAGCTTGACCGGTGCAACGAGCGTAGAGTTCGACCCGACGAAACTGCCCGCACCGATTTCCGTGCGATGTTTCAGATAACCATCATAGTTGCAGGTAATGGTCCCGGCACCGATGTTGGACTTTGACCCGACGCTGGCATCACCGATGTAACTCAGGTGATTGGCCTTGGCTCCTGCCCCGAATGTCGCATTTTTCACTTCGACAAAATTGCCGACACGCGTGTCCGCGCCTAGAACAGCTCCGGGGCGAAGTCTGGCATAAGGTCCTACGACGCTTCCAACGCCGACAGTCGCACCTTCGAGATGGCTGAACGCTCGAATTTTTGCCCGTTGAGAAACCTTCACTCCAAGCCCGAACACGACATTCTGCTCAACAACGACATCTGACTCGAGCTCAGTGTCATGGGAGAAGAAAACCGTTTGGGGAGCCAACAGAGAACAACCTTTTTCCAGGGCTGTAATCCGCATACGATTTTGAAAATCGGCTTCACAGGATGCGAGTTGAGCCCGCGTGTTGACGCCTTGTGTCTCAACCTCGCTACCCGCCACCGCAATAACTTTCAGACCGCGTTCATTCGCGATTTCCACGGCATCTGTGAGGTAGTATTCTCCCTTGGCATTGTCGTTCCCAATTGCCTCGAACAGCGAAAGAGCGTGCTTGCCGGAAAATCCCATGATGCCTGAGTTGCAAAGTCTTATCTTCCGTTCTTCATCGGAAGCATCCCGCTCTTCGCGGATCGCGACGAGACGCCCATTTTCAATGAGCAATCGGCCATAACCGAACGGCTTCTCGGTTTCGAACCCGAGCACGACCAGATCTGCACCGTTTTGCAGGCCTTGTCGCACCTTGCTGATGGTCTGAGGTGTCACCAACGGAGTATCGCCAAACAGCACGAGAACATCGTCAGCTTCGAACTCAAGCGCTGGTTTGGCAGCCAAGGCTGCATGCGCGGTGCCCAATCGATCATGTTGAACATAACAGCGAGCATGCGAAGCAAGTTTGTAGACCAAAGCTTCAAGCTCCGGCATTTCGGGACCTGTCACGACAGAAACCCGCTCGGAGCCGGCCTCCCGCAGTGCCTTCAACACGTGCCCTACCAAAGGAAGTCCTCCGACTTCATGCATAACCTTCGGCAAGTCCGATTTCATTCGGGTACCAAGACCTGCGGCGAGTATGATGGATAGGCAAGAACGCGATGTCATGAAGTGTCCGTTTAGTCCGGGAAAGCGTGCGTGAACGCCCTCTATATGCCCCGATCCACAGAACATTGAAAGATCTGACTGCTGGAGCCCTCAAGTTTCTGTTTCGTTAACCATAATTGGCAATTCATAGGCTATCGTTTTGAAGATTCGCCCACTGGATCCGGAAACTGAACTCTTGTTTGAGCCACAGGCCCCAAAGAAAGACCTTCGGGAAACCGTCCGCGACACGTTTACACCGTCGCGCGTCGGCCTGTTGTCCTGGGCTTTTGCGGCTGTCATCATGGGCACAGTCGGATTGGCATCCTACCAGTTCGGAACGCAGCCTCTCACTCAGAATTCGGCAAGATTGATTCCTTCCGGCCTTCCGCTGCCGCCTGCCGGCGACATCGAAACGACGGCTTCCATAGGTCGGGAAACGCCTGTGGAGATCTATCAGATTCAGGACAACGAAATCCGATACCCGTCTAAGGATCTTGAGCAGAGCCAGATTGAAGTGTTGCAGCGGGAGATAGCTGGACTTCGCCGTCGCTTGATCGCTCTTTCCGAGCAGAACATCAGTTACTCCCGCCGGATTTCGGAACTCGAGAAGCAGGTTTCCATCACTGGGCCAGCTCAAACTGAGAGCCTCACCGAAAGTGTCGATCCGACGATTGAGCCGGTTCCCGGAGTGATCAAAACCGAAATTCAACCACCGTCCCGGCCACAAAGCGAATTGGTGATTGACCCCGCCCCGAGCGGTTCACCTACCGCAGAGAACGCGAAAAAGGTTTCAGACACGATCGCCGAAATGTCGGAACCGGACTTGCAAACCAGGTCACACCCTCCTCGTGTGGTCGCGCTGGATCAGAAAGCTGAAGTTTCCACGCCAACCGAACCACCTTTCCAGGCGTCGCGCGAACCGGTTCGTATCGTGACACTGCCGCAAGGGACGGATGAGCCGGTAACGACAGGGTCTATTCCAGCTCCAACTCAAGCCCCCACTTTGGAAGGCTTTGACCAGGCTCCGACCCAAACCGTTCTAGCTCCAACGGTTGTAACGCCTTCCGAACCATCCGGCCGGGTAAACGGTCAAATCAAGCGAAGCGATTTCGGTGCGGTCATAGGTCACTTCAGCACGACCGCGGGAGCTGCAAAAGCATGGGCGGATTTCAAAAGCCAAAACGAGGAGCGCATGCGTGACCTTCGTCCGCTGTTGCTTGAAAGACAGGTCGCCGAGGGCGGGGTTTCGCTCCTGATTGGACCGTTCGGCAATGCGGCAGATGCCGCGATTGCCTGTTTTCAACTGTTGGAGACAACAGAGCTTTGCCACCCGGCCGTCTATGCAGGGGATTCGCTGGTAACAGCAGCCGAATTCAGGGACACCGCATTGTAAGCGAATTGTTTGAGAGCACAGAAAAAATTGCTCCGCACCGATAAATGAAAGCCCCGATGCAACGACGCACCGGGGCTGTTTTGTTTTCAGTTTCTTAGGCTTCTAATTGCCTCAGCCGATCACCTGAAGCGCCGGGAATGTTTCCAGAAGCCAATATGAGAATACCGCCATCTGGCCGGTTAGAAACATCACTCCGGTCAAGACGAGAACGCCGCCCATGGTCTTTTCGACAGCGCCCATATGTTTACGAAACCGTTTCATGAAATTCAGGAATGGTCCCGCAAACAGCGCGGCCAACAGGAACGGTATCCCCAAGCCGATGGCGTAAGCACTCAGAAGCAACGCCCCCTGCCCCACGGTATCTTCCGTCCCGGCAACAAAGAGAATGGCTGCAAGGATCGGGCCGACGCAGGGTGTCCAGCCAAAGCCGAACGCCAGACCGATCAGGTAGGCGCCAAGCGGCCCCGCAGGCTTCTTGTCGACATGCACTCTGGCTTCTCTGTACAGCAAACCAATTCTGAACACGCCCAGGAAATGAAGCCCCATGACGATGACGACCGCACCGGCGATATAGCCAAGATAGTCAAGATATGACCTGATGAACTGCCCTAGAAAACTTGCCGTTGCCCCAAGGAGTACGAAAACGGTCGAGAACCCCAGCACAAATACCAAAGCGCTGAAAAAGACGCTTCTGGTAGCCGATTGCTTGTCATCGTCTCGTTCTCCGGTGAGCTGTTCAAGCGACACCCCGGCGAGAAAGCCAAGATACGGCGGAACGAGTGGAAGGACACAAGGGGATACGAAGGACAAGACCCCGGCCAAAACGGCGCCAATAATCGTCACATCCTGAATCATCTGAATTTCCGGTCTATTAAAAGGTACCTCCGGTCGAAGCCGGTCCGATTAGAGGTACACTGATTTAGTCCCGTGAAGCTTTGACACAAATACAAAAGCCACTCACCTTTTGGAGAGCAATGCGTATTTTGGGTCTAGTCCGTCTTCTCGGAGCCACTTTCCGGCAATAGGCCCTGTTCCTGGTAAAACTTCAATGCGCCACGATGTAGCGGCACCGAATTTCCATTCGCAACCAAATCACCCGGTTCCAACTGCGAAAGTGCCGGGTGCAGCTTCTTTAGGTCGTCAAAATTGTTGTAGATCGTTTCGACCACTGTGCGGACGATCTCATCCGGCATCATTGCAGACGTCACAAGCGAAGCGGCACCTCCGAATGAGGAAACGGCCTCTCTTTGGCCGTAGAGGCCGGCCGGAATTTTCGCCTCCAGGTAATATGGGACATCCTTGGTGAGAAGCTGCACTGTCTCGTGATCAAATCCGATTAGCCGGATGTCGCATTGAAAATTCGTCTCTTCAATCAATGCAGCCGGATGACCGATGAGCGCGAAATAAGCGTCAATCTCCCCTGCGCACAAAGCGTCGGCCAGTTCGGAGGACCCCAGATGAGTCAGATTTTCCTTGTCAGCTTCCGTCCAACCGATCGTATCGACCAGTACGTTCCAGGACGCCTCGGACCCTGAACCCTTGCCGCCAATGTTTACCTTGGCAGATTTCAGGTCATCGAGCGTCTGAAACTCTTCATCAGCTCTAACTACAAGCGTGGCAACTTCGGGATGCAGATAGAAAACCGAACGCAGTTCCTCAAACGGCCCATCCTCTTCAAATCTTGCGGTCCCGTAAAATGCATGATGCAGCCAATCGGACTGGACATATCCGAAATCAATATCGGCCGATCGAAGTTTCCTGATATTGGAGATCGAGCCCAGGGTTGATTCTGCGGAGCAACGCGCACCGTGCTCTTGCCGGCTCAGGTTAAGGAGCTTGCAGGTGGCTCCACCGGCCGGATAGTAGACACCGGTCACGCCACCGGTCCCGATTGTAACGAAATGTTGGTCAGAGGCGTGGGCGTGCATGAAAGCCGACGCCAGAGAAAAGGCCAAACCGCTCACCACCACACCAGACATTCGCAAGATCCAGGATCTCAAATGCTGGAGTTTGCATGCACTGAATATGTTGGAAACCATCGAAATTCGCATAAGTTCTCACAGCCCGTATTCGTGCCGACAACCAGCACTCCACCGTGGCGCAGCAATAGCAAACCAGCCTTTGTCTGGCCAGTTCAGGTTGAGCGAACCACATTCCTCGTGACGGGACCCCGTGTCATTTTGCGTACCGGCAACAAAAAAGGCGCCAACGCGCCTCACAAATAATCGGATTTCGAAAATGCTCCGGCCCCACCCCTTGGCCGGTCATTTCTTTGCAACGCTATTTTGTCCGACCACCATGGATGACTTCGAAGAGTTTTCCTTTTAACGCCTCTTCCGTCTCCCCTTCCTGCAGGCCCTGACGCCATTGATCAAGAATGAGCCTTAGCCCGAATGTCTCACGGCTGTGTGGAAGATCACCAAGGAAAGAAGCGAAAAACGAATCCAGATGATGACGGTCGATCAGGCCCTGATCAATAAGACCGTGAATCAGGGTCATCGTCGCCGCAATGTGACCTTTCACAAAATCGAACTCCACGGAGCTCGTGTGATTGTCTAAGGGTGTTGTTTGCATGTAACCTCTCATGTGCCCGATGACGTTACCGTACAAAACTATATTGCGCCACCTGACAGTTTTCGCAAGAGAACGGTCATTATTAAACTAATTCCGAATATAGTTAACTATTAACAATTTCCGCCAGCAGACTTAATTTTCATTTTTCTACCGATCAGTTTGAATAAATTAAAGTTTTACTCCAAACGACACATTGTGCATACAAATCTTGTCATTTTTTGCGATCCAAAATTTTAAATCACAGAGTTTTCCGCATGCCTGTTGAAAAAATCAAAATTGCCTCTTGCAATGTCCTCTATGTCGGCATAAACACACGCCACCAACGCGGTGGAGCAACGAACCAACGACGCACCAACCGCCCCGGAAATTGGTGAGAGCCGATAGCTCAGCTGGTAGAGCAACTGACTTTTAATCAGTAGGTCCAGGGTTCGAACCCCTGTCGGCTCACCAAATTTCCCAACGAAATCAATCCCCTAAGTTGCAGATTTTACCGAAGCGCTGGCGAAACGGTCAGGTCATGTTCCACATGATTTTCACCTGTACCCCCGAAATCAAATGTCCGTAGACTGCCCCCTTAGGCCTGCCCTTTTCCGGCATGAGTATGCAAGCAGCATCCCCTCGCTCTTCGTTCGCGCATCGACGCAATATCAAAAGCGTGACCGGTTCTGGTGCGCTCTCCGGCTAATCGCAAACGAATACCAATTGGCAATGTTCGGCGATCACTTTCAAGGGCGCACGAGAACGCGCTGACATTGATCGGGAATAACTCGTTGCTCACCCCAGGTAGTTCCGATTGATGAAGGTGAACCGGCTTACAGATCAATCGTCCAGAATTTCGGTCAGCATCTTGTTGATGAGATCTCTGATCGACTTTTCCTGAAGATCGTTCGGCTGCAATTCTTTCTTGCTCAATCCTTCAGCGTCTTTGGCAGTCATCTCACGAAGAAGTTTCTTGGCTGCATCCGGGTCATCCTGTTTCTCCAGATGCTCCTTGGCGAGATACTTCAACAGCGACATGGTCACATGCTGCCTCACCAGTGCATCGGCAAGCCCATTGCTGAGCGCACCGATGGAGTTGCTCACCTGTTGCCGTTCAAGTTCACTCATTCCAGCCATTTTTCAATCTCCTAAATGCAGTTATGGGTTTGACGGGCAATCGACCGCTTCGAAGGCGTATCCACACGTTCCGCGTCAAAACCTGCGAAAGACTCACCATCTCCAGATGCCGACAAAGTGCAATGCGAGTTGCCGACCTTTCCCCAGATACACTGTCGAGAGACACGTACATGATCTGAAGCATCCAAACAGCAAGGTCGCATCTTTTGCCTGTTGCTGATGCGCGAAACTTAAGAGACGAACCACATGGATCTGCCGGTGGATTGGAAGCTGTTTCACATTCATCGAGCTCTCATCAACTGTCTCTTCTGGAAATCCTTTTCTTTCGTTCGAAACAGACAACAACTACGCCAAGCAAGCGATGGAATTTGCGCAATGGAACCGTGCTGAACTCGAAAAAACGTTCAATTCATTCCCGAAAGCCAACCAGTCAATCCAGAACGACCAAACCGTGCTCTCCGACAATCATTGTCTTTAACGTTGCAGCTTCGTCTGAACTCAGTCCAGCCGCCAAAAAGAAAGCGGACGAGGAGGTCTGCTCCGCGCCCGCTGTACACATTTTGCAATTGATCGTGCCCCATCCACATCTGCGGAATGGGACTTATCGCTACCTGCCTCAGGAAGCTGGCGCGCTGCGGCTTGTATGTCCCTCCCCGCCAAACATCTTCTTGACCCGTTCGCGCATGCCCTGAAGGCTGACATAGAGGATCGGGATCAACAGAACCCCAATCGACGTTGCGAAGAGCATTCCGCCAAAGACGGCAAACCCGATGGCCTTCTGACTGGCGGCACCAGCACTTGAAGCCGTCATCAGGGGTACGACACCCAGCAAGAACGACAATGCGGTCATCATCACCGCCCTGAAGCGCAGATGTGCCGCCTCGACTGCCGCATCACGGATCGATTTGCCGCTGTCACGCTGTTCCATTGCAAATTCGACAATCAGAATCGCGTTCTTCGCCCCCATGCCCACAAGCATGATCATGCCAATCTGCGTATAGAGATTGACGTCCCCGCCTGTCACGAACACAGCGGTCAGGGCACCGAAAATTGCAAAGGAGACCGACATCAGGATCGCCACCGGCATCGTCCAGCTCTCATACTGTGCCACCAGGAACAGATAGGTGAACAGAATGGAGAGAAGCAGGATGAAGATCACGATATTGCCGGATTCGAGCTGCTGTTGCGCTGTGCCTGTCCACTCATAGGTATAACCTGGCGGCAGGGCCTCTTGCGCAGCCTTTTCGACCTCGTTGATCACAACGCCTGTGGATGCTCCCGGCGCCGGGTCGGCCATGACGGCAGCGGCACGGAAGAGATTGTACCGTGTCAAAATTTGCGGCCCGAGCACATTCTCGGTCGTCAGCAGCGTGCGCAAGGGCACCATGGTGCCGTCATTGGAACGGACATAGAGCCGGCCAATGTCTTCAATCTTGTCGCGATACTGTCCTTCCGCCTGGATCATGACTTTGTAGACCCTGCCGAAGATGTTGAAGTCGTTGATATAATACGACCCGAGATAGGCCTGCAACGTCGTGAACACATTTGACACGTCGATGCCGAGCGTTTTGGCCTTCTGCCGGTCCAGATCGACAAAAACCTGAGGAACGTTCGACCTGAACGTTGAATAAGCGCGGGCAATGTCAGGGCTCTGATTTGCGGAATAAACCATCGAACCGACCGCGGAGGCGAGATCCTGAGGTGTCCCGCCGGCGGTTTGCTGAAGCATCATCTGAACACCACCGGTCGTCCCGAGCCCTGGAATCGGCGGCGGGTTGAAAGCAATGATATTCGCGCCGGGTATGGTCGAGAACTCCGCCCAGAACTTTCCGAGAATCGCGTTGATCCGCAGATCAGGTTCCTGACGGTCTTCCCAATTACTCATGGTGGCAATCACGAGCGCAGCATTCGAGGACGTCGCGCCGTTCAGGATTGAGAACCCGTTCACGATCACCACATTTTCGACACCAGCCGTGTTTCTGGCGAGTTCGACAACCCGTTCGGTTACAACTTCCGTACGCCCGAGCGCCGCCCCGTCCGGAAGTTGCACGTCGACCATCAGATAACCCTGATCTTCCGAAGGCAGGAAGCCCTGAGGCAAGGTGCCCCCGAGCGTGACGATCAGCGCCACGACCCCGACGACGATAACGACACCGATGAATGCCACGCGAACGAGCCGGCGTACGATTGCCGTATATCCGTTGCGGACATTCGTGATGCCTCGGTCAAACAAACCCATGATACCGCGCGGCGGTCCCGAACGGGCTTTCAGGATCAATCCGCACAGTGCAGGCGACAACGTCAAGGCGTTGATGGACGAGATGACCACCGAAACGGAAATCGTCACCGCAAACTGCGAATACAGCCGCCCGGTGATCCCCGGCATGAAGATTGTCGGCACGAACACCGCGAGCAGCACAAGCGTAGTCGCAATAACCGGGCTTGTGATCTGCTCCATCGCCTTGGCGGTTGCCTCCTGAGGCGCCAGCCCCTCTTCGGCAATGATGCGCTCCACGTTTTCGACAACCACGATGGCGTCATCGACAACAATTCCGATCGCCAGAACAAGTGCGAACAGGGAAACCGTATTGAGCGACATGCCAAGAACAAGCAGCGCCGCAAAAGTACCGATCAGCGAGACCGGGATCGCGACGGTCGGAATGATGGTTGCGCGCCAGTTGCCAAGGAAGATGAACACGACCGAGACCACAAGCAGGAAGGTCAGGAACAACGTGGCAATCACGTCATTCAGCGAGGCCTCCACAAAGTCGGTGGTGTTGAACGGAACGGCATATTCCATATCATCCGGGAATGCGCGCGACAGAGTTTCCAATCGCGCAAGAACCGATTCCGCCACCTGCAAGGCGTTCGCTCCGGGCGCCTGGTAAATTGCAAGAACGGTGGAAGGTTGACCGTTGAATTCCCCCGACGCGTTGTAGAACTGGGCCCCAAGCTCAACACGGGCAACGTCGCCAATCGTAACGATCGCACCGTCCTCCCCGGTTCTCAGAACGATTTGCTCGAACTCTTCCGCCGTCGACAGCCGGCCCTTTGCCTTGATCGTGTACTGGAATTGCTGGCCATCGGGGACCGGCGGCGCACCGATCTGGCCGGCGGCAACCTGAATATTCTGGTCCTGGACCGCCGAAATGAAATCGCTCGGCGTCATGCCGAGACTGGTCAGTTTGTCCGGGTCGAGCCAGATGCGCATGCCGTATGCAAAATCGGTCATGACGTCGGCGCGGCCGACGCCCTGTACGCGGGCCAATGCATCTTTCAGGTTGATCGAGGCGTAGTTGGAAAGAAACACCTCGTCATAGGTGCCATTCGGCGAATACAGCGTGACAACCAGCAGCATGTTGGTGCTGGACTTTTGCACCGTCACGCCGTTTGCAGTCACTTCACTGGGCAACTGGCTCGTTGCCTGGCTGACCCTGTTTTGCGTATTGACTGTCGCAATATCAGGGTCCGTTCCAACCGCGAACGTCACATTAAGCGAATAGTTGCCACTGTCGTTGCTCGTCGACTGCATGTAAATCATGTCGTCGACACCGTTCACTTGCGCCTCGATGGGCGCGGCAACCGTTTCTTCAAGCACCTCGGCGTTGGCACCTGTGTAGGTCGCCGAGACGTTTACGACCGGTGGTGTGATATCGGGAAATTGCTCAACCGGCAGTGCCAGATATCCCAGGATACCGGCAATCGTAATAACAATTGAAATGACCAGCGCGAATTTCGGCCGGTAGATAAAAAAGCGTGAAAACATTTAGCTTTGCTCCACCGGCTTGGCTTCAAGAACAGGGTCGACCTCGACACCGGGGCGCACTTTCTGCAAGCCTTCGGTGATGACTTCGTCGCCGTCCTTCAGCCCTTTGGTGACGACAAAGTTGGTTTCCACCTGCTGACCGAGTTCCACGTATCGCTGCTCAACCTTTTTGTCCGGTGTAATCACAAGAGCAAAAGGTCCTTGCTGGTCCCGCTGGATGGCGGCCTGGGGCACGACCAGTTCGGTCTCTGCTTTCGGGGCTTCCAGAACAACTGTTACGTAGGTCCCGGCCAGAAGACGGATATCCTTGTTCTTGAACTGCCCGCGTAGGGAAATCGTGCCGGTGGTGGGGTCGACCTGATTGTCGATATAAACAATTTTTCCTGTTTCGTCGTAGGATTCGCCATTTGGCAAAACCAGGCTGATCGTCGGCGCAACGTCCGGAGAAAGATCCGACGGATTGATGTTGTGGGTGTGAACGGCATTCATGTATTCCGCTTCACTGACCGAAAAGTTCACGTAAACAGGCGCAAGCCGGATCAACCTGGCAAGCGATTCCGTATTCGGTCCGACCACTTCTCCGACGCTGTAGGTGGTTTTGCCGATCTGCCCCGGGAACGGTGCGGAAATATCGGTGTAGCTCAAATTGAGTTCAGCCTGTTCCAAGGCAGATTGGGCTGCTTCAACGGAAGCATCCGCCTGTTGCAATTGCGCCAGCGTCGCATCATACGCAGCTTCGGAAACATGTCCCTTCTGAAACAGGTCCTTGTCTCGCTTTTCATCGGCGGACTTCAGCGCGGCATCCGCCTTCGCACTGGCCAAATCCGCCTTGGCCTTGGTCAGGGCTGCTTCGTACTCCGCCTTCTCAATGGTGAAGAGGTGCTCGTTTTCCTTGACGAAAGCCCCATCCGGGACCGATTTCTTTTCAAGAAACCCGCTTACACGCGCAACCAGGTCGACCTGGTCAACGGCCGCAATCTGGCCGACGAATTTCTGGCTTTCCCGGACATCCTGTGTGGTGACCTTAGCCACCGTCACCGAGGGAGGTGGCGCTGCAGGAGCCGCCTGCTGGGAATTGTCGGTACAGGCCACAAGCAGCGCCGAAGCCGTTGCAGCAAGTACGAGAGGGCGGGAAAAAGTGGTAAAACGCAGAAAGGTCATTCGTGAAGCTCCGCTGTCTGGCCGGTCTGGCCAAGCGCATAATCGAAGTTCACTATAAAAGGACTGGTTGATTCAACAAGCGAATTTTGTCGGAAGGATTACCCCTCAACTGCAAAAGTTACGCCGCGTTTTCAATTCCTATAGCACTGCTGGAATAGAATTTGGTCGCAACCGTAAGATGCCTGTGGTTGTCAGCTTGCGGGTGACAGGATCAACGTCAAACCAGACAGCTCGTTTGCAGGAACCGTTTTGGGTTCGGTGACAGAAGAGCATGAAATTTCGAGTGCAGCGATCGACGGAGTATTGCCAGGAACATGGCTTGCAGCCGTTTCTCCGACAAGGAAGCGATAGGCTGCCGGGTTCAGGACCGAAATGCGTCCGCGTGGCGTTTCCAGTTCCAGTCCGAGGCTGGTCGCACGCATCTCCCGCTGACCTGTAAATCCGCCAAGAAACTCGTGATGATCCGACGGGTCGCCGGCAACGAGGTAAGCGGCCTTGACTCTCTGCGCACCGTTTGCGTGGCTCTGAAACGCAGGTTTCCAGAAATTTTCGGGATACCTGTTGTGACAGGTGAAATAGCCGATTTCGGGACTTAGCGGATCGCGCAGGAAAGTAAGGTCGAACGCGACCTTTGCCGTCGTCCCATCCGCCAGGTGAGCAATCCGTTCAAATGAGAAAGGATCGAAAACGTCAAGTCCGACCCTCTCGAAGTCACTTCGATCTTTATCCGGGTCCTTGCTTTCAAGCACCAGCATGCTGGCGCCTTCCCGGCACTTGAGAAAGTCGCGATTGAAGGCACCGAAGGAAAACGCGCTTCCTTCCGACTCCGGAATAAGATCTGGTTCCGCGATTGTCAGAAGTTCGATGAAGAAGCCATCCAGTTGCACCAGTCGATTTGCCGTCCCCCATGGGTGCCGGTTTTCCGGCGTCACGGTAAACCCGAGTTTCTCGTAGGCTTGGCCCACAGCCTCGAGATCCTTCACCGCAACAACGAGATGATCTAGACCACGCACCATGACTTCTTCCTCAAACGTAACTTTGAACGATCAGACCAGACGGCTTTGCTGAATCGCAGCTCCGATAAAGGAGGCAAACAACGGATGCGGTTCGAACGGACGTGACTTCAGTTCCGGATGGTATTGCACGCCGATGAACCAGGGGTGGTCATCGATTTCGACAGTCTCGGGAAGAACGCCATCCGGAGAGGTGCCGGCAAAATTCAGCCCACACTTTTCCAGTTGATCCCGGTATCCGATATTCACCTCATAGCGATGCCGGTGACGCTCCGAAACACTTGTGGACCCGTAAATATCGGCGATCTTGGACCCGGGTTTCAGCGCTGCCGGATAGGCTCCGAGACGCATGGTGCCTCCAAGGTCGCCATCGACATTGCGCAGTTCTTTCTCATTACCCTTGGTCCATTCGGTCATCAGGCCAACTACGGGTTCCTTGCACGGACCGAATTCGGTGGAATTGGCATTGCTGATTCCGGCGAGGTTTCGCGCGGCTTCCAGAACTGCCATCTGCATACCGAAGCAGATGCCGAAATACGGAATTTTTCGTGTGCGGGCGAAATGAGCCGCGGCAATCTTTCCTTCAGCGCCGCGCTCTCCGAAGCCGCCAGGAACGAGAATGCCATGGACACCCTCTAGATAGGGGCTCGGATCTTCCTTTTCGAACGTTTCCGATTCGATCCATTCCAGATTGACCTTGACCCTGTTGGCGATGCCCCCGTGAACGAGTGCTTCGATCAGGGACTTATACGCGTCCTTCAGGACCGTGTACTTCCCGACGATCGCGATTTTCACCTCGCCTTCGGGGTTCGCAACCGCGTTTGAAATTCCTTCCCAGCGATCAAGCACGGGAGCCGGAGCCCCTTTGATGCCAAAGGCAGCAAGAACTTCGTCATCCAGCCCTTCTG
This sequence comes from Roseibium sp. SCP14, assembly GCF_040329475.1. Classification (NCBI taxonomy): domain Bacteria; kingdom Pseudomonadati; phylum Pseudomonadota; class Alphaproteobacteria; order Hyphomicrobiales; family Stappiaceae; genus Roseibium; species Roseibium sp. SCP14. The sequence continues at coordinate 487,049 of NZ_JBDZYH010000003.1, read as the reverse complement.
CATGGTAAGCGATCGGCACGTCATAGATCGATTTGACATCGTATGCCGGAATGACCGCGCTTTCGCGAACGTTACAGAACAACGAGAGTTTGCGCTTTTCGTTCTCGGGGATGAGGCGATCGCAGCGGATCATCAGAATATCCGGCTGAATACCGATGGAGCGCAGTTCTTTGACCGAGTGCTGTGTCGGTTTCGTCTTCATCTCACCGGCGCTCGGAATATAGGGCATGAGCGTCAGGTGAACATAAACGGCGTCGCCGCGTGGCAGGTCGTTGCCAAGCTGGCGGATTGCCTCGAAGAAAGGCAACCCCTCTATGTCACCGACCGTTCCGCCGATTTCGACCAGAACAAAGTCATAGTCTTCGTTGCCGGTTACGACGAAGTTTTTGATCGCATCCGTGACGTGGGGAATGACCTGGACTGTACCGCCCAGATAATCGCCACGCCGTTCCTTTGCGATGATATCCTGGTAAATGCGGCCCGTCGTGATGTTGTCCTGTTGGTTGGCTGGACGACCCGTAAATCGTTCGTAGTGACCAAGATCGAGATCGGTCTCTGCCCCGTCATCAGTCACGAAACATTCGCCGTGCTGATAAGGGCTCATGGTGCCCGGGTCCACGTTCAGGTAGGGATCAAGCTTGCGCAAACGCACCTTGTAGCCGCGCGCCTGAAGCAACGCGCCCAGTGCTGCGGAAGCAAGACCTTTTCCAAGCGAGGAGACCACGCCGCCAGTGATGAAAATGTATCGCGCCATGGACCAATACCATATCCTTGCCGAGGGCCGTTTGGCCACTCGGGAGTTGCGTTCTTAACACATAAAAATGCCCCGCGAATTCAGCCGCAGGGCATATGCCAGGCGAAAAGGCCGGACGGCCGCCGCGGCCGCGTTACTGCGCGGCCGGGACCTGCGGTCCGGAAGGTTCGCTTTGCTGCTTGAGCGAATCAAGGATGCCGCCGGAACCACCTTCTGCTCCGCCGTCCGTCGTTGCGGGTGCACCATCGGTCGCAGCAGGAGTTGCATCGAGAATGGAAGCCGGTCTTTCCTGATTCTGAGCAATCAAGCTAAGCGTCAGCGAAGTGGCAAAAAAGGCCACTGCCAGGATCGCGGTTGCCCGGGTCAGGATGTTTGCCGTGCCTCGGCTGGACATCAGTCCGCCACCGCCGCCGCCTCCAATGCCGAGCGCACCGCCTTCGGAACGCTGCAGGAGGACAACAAGCACCAGGGCCAAGACGACCATCAAGTGGATTACGATGACTACGGTTTCCATCGAATGCCATTCTGTATTGAATTCAAGATTGGCGGCCTTCTACACCAGACGCCGCCAGCTTTCCACCCTTCAATTGCGCCTTGATCACAGAAGCTTCAAGAGCTTGCGGATCACGAATACGCAGAAAGGATACCTAAAAAGTCGTCAGCTTTGAGGCTCGCCCCTCCGACAAGTGCGCCGTTCACGTTGGCAACAGCCATCAGTTCTCCTGCATTTCCCGGCTTCACCGAGCCGCCGTAAAGCAAGCGCATTGCAGCACCTTCTTCGCCAAGCCGGTCTTTCAGGTTGTTGCGAACAGCCTTGTGAATTTCTTCAACATCTGTGGCTGTCGGGGTCAATCCGGTGCCGATTGCCCAAACGGGCTCATAGGCAACAACAGTGTTTTCGGCAGTAGCGCCATCGGGAATGGACCCGTTCAGCTGACGTTCGACAACCTCAACCGCCTGCCCGGCCTTCCGTTCAGTTTCGGTTTCTCCAACGCAAACAATCGCGACCAAACCGGCGCGCCAGGCTGCCTCAGCCTTGGCATTGACGTCTGAATCGCTCTCGCCATGATCCGTCCGGCGCTCGGAATGCCCGACAATTACGGCTGTCGCTCCAGCGTCCCGCAACATTTCTGCGGAGACATCACCTGTATGAGCACCGGATTTCTCGGCATGACAGTCCTGACCGCCAACGGCGATGGCGGAGCCATCGGCTTTGACCGCAAGCAAAGAAATCAACGTGGCCGGGGCGCAAATCATGGAATCAACCGTTTCAGCCAGATCATCGGAAATTCCGGCAATCATCTTGTAGAATTCTGCCTGACTGGACTTCAGGCCATTCATTTTCCAGTTTCCGGCCACAAGTGGTTTGATTTTTGCGCTCATAATCGTGTCATCTCCCGCAGAGAGGGCGTTCTTTTGCCGCCTATAGAGCAGAAGCGATGGTCTGTTGCAATGATCTTGGGGACAGTAATTTGTTTTCCTTTCCGAAGTTTATCCAAGGCTGCCTTGCAGCGGCGGCAACAGCTCATTATGATCCGCCCGCTCCGGCCTGGACCGGTCCACCATCCGGGCAGAAAATCCGGCCGTTTGAAAAACAAGAATTACGGGAGTCGTCATGCTTGACGCGCTGCGCAAGGGCGCTGGCACCTGGGTTGCCAAACTGTTTATCGCCCTGCTTATCTTCAGTTTCGCCGTTTGGGGCGTAACGGATTTTCTACAGGGCTTTGGCCTGAACACGGCAGCGAAAGTTGGCGATACGGAAGTCTCCCTTCTCGATTTTGATCGTACTTACCGCCAGGATCTTAACCGGCTCGGTCAGCAACTCGGCCGTCCGCTGACGCCATCTGAAGGAGCTGCACTTGGTATACCGCAGCAATCTCTCGGAAAACTGATCGCCGAAGCAGCGATGAACAACGCCGCCCAGAACCTGAAACTGGGCGTTTCCGATGAACGGCTGGCAACCATCATTCAATCCGACCCCGCATTTCGGGGACTCAATGGAAGATATGACCGCACCCGCCTGCAACAGGTTCTGCAAGCGAATGGCTACCGAGAGGACGAATATGTCGTTCAAAGGCGGCATGTTGCGGAAAGAGGACAGCTGGCGGAAGGCATCGCCGGTGGCCTGAAGGCACCGGTCAGCTATCTGGAAGCACTTGACGCTTACCAACATGAAACCCGCAATGCGGAATACCTCCTGATCACGGCTGAAGCTATCGGTGAGATTGAAGAACCGTCGGCAGAAGCTCTGGGCACTTTCTTTGAAGAAAAGAAAGCCGACTTCCGCGCACCGGAATACCGCGAAATCAAGTATGTCGCACTTACACCCGATACTCTCGCCCGTCCGGACGACGTGAACGAAGAAGACGCCCGAGCCGAGTATGATCGCCGGTCTGCAGACTTTTTCCAGCCCGAACGGCGTAAAGTGCGGCAAATGTCGTTCCCATCCAAGGAAGCGGCGGAAGAAGCTGCGGCTGAACTCCACGATGGCAAGACTTTTGAGCAACTCATGAGCGAACGCAATCTGGGCGACAACGACGTTGCTTTGGGCGTGATGTCCAAGAGCGATTTTCTCGACGAAACTCTCGGAGAGGCCGCCTTCTCGCTGAATGAGGGCGAATCCAGTGATGCTGTCGAGGGACGTTTCTCAACCGTAATCTTGAATGTCGAGGAAGTTCTGCCGGAAAGCACCCAACCGTTTGAAGAGGTCAAAGCCGGTATTGTGGAAGAACTGGCAAAAGAGCAGGCTGAGCGCGAAATCCTGGATCTTCTTGACGAGATCGAAGATGCCCGTGCCGGCGGAGCTCTTCTTGACGAGGTCGGCGAACGTTTTTCGTTGCCGGTCGAAGCACCACAAGCTTTTGACGCCTCCGGCAAGTCCATGGCTGGTTCCGATGTTGACCTCCCGGCTGCGGAGGGAATCGTCGCCGGTACCTTCGATAGTGATGTTGGAATTGAAAACGACGTCCTTCAACTTGGGGACCAGGGCTTTGTCTGGTACGACGTCGCAAAGGTAATCCCCTCGCGTGACCGCGAACTCTCCGAAGTCAAGGAAGCAGTTGTTGAAGCATGGAAAGCCGACCAGCTGTCCAATCGTCTCAATGACACCGCAGAAGAACTGCTTGCCAAGGCACAGAGCGGAACACCGTTCATAGCGCTTGCAGCGGAAAAGGGCCTGGAAGTTCAAAACGTGGAAGGGCTTAGAAGAAACACACCTTCCGGAGACTTTGGCAACGCGGCCGTTTCTGCAGCATTCACCGGGCCGGTCGGAACCAGTGCCACGACCGAGGCAGCCGACAGCAGCAATCGCATCGTCTTCAAGGTTACCTCAGGTTCAACCCCGGAGTTCGACCTATCCGCCCCGGAAGTCTCTGCGCTCGGCGATCAGCTGTCGCAACAGATTCAGGATTCGCTGCTTGGTCAGTTCATTACGGATCGCGAAGCCAAGGCCGGAGTTGAAATCAATCAGGCCGGAATCGCTCAGGTCATTGGTTTGAACCAGAATTGATACGAAAGCGGATGGAAGACTGAAATGACCACGTTCAAGGACATCATCGCCAAAGTGGCCGATGGTCACGCGCTGAGCCCGGCGGAAGCACGAGAAGCCTTTGACGTGATCCTCTCAGGGTCTGCAACACCGTCGCAGCTGGGAGGCTTTCTGATGGCCCTGCGCGTCCGTGGTGAAAGCATTGCTGAAGTCACGGGTGCCGTTGCCACCATGCGATCCAAAATGCTTCCGGTCGATGCTCCTGCAGACGCAATCGATATTGTCGGAACGGGGGGTGACAACTCCGGCAGCTACAACATCTCGACTTGCACCGCGCTTGTGGTCGCTGGATGTGGAGTTCCGGTTGCAAAACACGGCAACAGGTCGCTGTCATCAAAATCCGGTGCGGCCGAAGCTCTTGCCCAGCTTGGCGTCGACATCGACATAGCTCCTGAAAAAATCTCCAACTGCATTACCAGTGCCGGTATCGGTTTCATGTTCGCACCGCTTCACCACGCGGCGATGAAACATGTCGGACCGACACGGATGGAGCTGGGCACGCGGACCATCTTCAATCTGCTTGGGCCACTGTCGAACCCCGCCGGTGTCAAACGTCAGATGGTCGGCGTTTTCGCGCGCAGATGGGTTGAACCCGTTGCCCATTCGCTCAAGGAACTTGGATCTGAAAAAGCATGGGTTGCCCATGGTTCGGACGGCATGGACGAAATCACGACAACCGGTTCGACATACATCAGCGAACTGAAAGACGGCAAGGTACGATCATTTGAGATCTCACCGGCCGACGTAGGTCTTCCTATTGCAAAAGCTGAAGATCTCAAGGGTGGACAGCCTTCGGAAAACGCAAAGGCGCTTCGGGAAGTTCTCGCTGGCGCCCAAAACGCCTATCGCGATATCGTGCTGTTCAACTCCGCTGCTTCCCTGCTGGTCGCAGACAAGGTGTCCAACCTGAAGGACGGCGTTGAAATGGCAGCTGATTCGATTGACAACGGATCCGCGGCCGACACTCTCGAAAAGCTGGTTGCGGCATCAAACGGATAGTCACATGGCCGATATCTTACAGAAAATCGAAGCCTACAAGCGCGAAGAAATCGCTGCGGCAAAATCGAAAGTTTCGCTGGAGGAACTGAAGGCGCAGATCGCCGACGTATCAGAGCCTCGCGGTTTCCTGAAAGCCATCGAGGCAAAGCACTCGACTGGTGATTACGCTCTGATCGCGGAGATCAAGAAAGCCAGCCCGTCAAAAGGCCTTATTCGGGAAGATTTCAATCCACCTTTGCTTGCGAAATCATACGAAGAGGGTGGAGCCGCATGTTTGTCTGTTTTGACGGATGCCCCGTCTTTTCAAGGCAAGCCGGAGTTTCTGACAGCCGCGCGTGGTGAAGTTTCGCTGCCTGCTTTGCGCAAGGACTTCCTCTATGACACCTACCAGGTCTATGAAGCCAGAGCCTGGGGCGGCGACTGCATTTTGATAATTCTCGCTGCAGTCGACGACGATACCGCCAGGGCCCTTGAGGACACCGCCTTTGAACTCGGCATGGACGTTCTGCTTGAAGTGCATGACGATGCAGAACTCGAGCGTGCACTGAAACTGTCTTCTCGGCTGATGGGTATCAACAACCGAAATCTGAAAACCTTCGAGACGAAACTCGAAACCAGCGAGGAACTGGCACCCAAGGTACCTGCTGACCGAATTGTCGTTGGCGAGTCCGGCTTGTTCACACCAGATGATCTTGCGCGCATGAACAAGGTTGGAATTTCGACGTTCCTGATCGGTGAGAGCCTCATGCGTCAGGATGACGTGGCGGCTGCCACCAAAGCCTTGCTCGCTCGCCCTTCTCTTTCGAAAGCTGTTTAGGCGGTCAATGTCCGACCAAGATACAAAACTCACTCACCTGGATGAGGCCGGCGCGGCCAATATGGTGGATGTCTCGAACAAAGATGCCACCCACCGTATTGCAGTGGCCCGCGGCACCATCACGATGCGACAGGAAACGTTGGACCTGATTCGTTCGGGAAATGCCAAAAAAGGCGATGTTATCGGCACGGCGCGCATCGCCGGTATTCTTGCCGCCAAAAAGACCCATGAACTTATTCCACTTTGTCATCCCCTGATGCTTTCAAAGGTGACGATCGACATTGACGTTGATGAAAGCCTGCCGGGTCTTGCTGTTACCGCGACCACCAAAGTTAGCGGTCAAACCGGTGTCGAGATGGAAGCCCTCACGGCATGCTCCCTCACCTGCCTGACAATTTACGACATGGCCAAGGCCGTTGATCGCGGCATGGTGATCGGAGACATTCGCCTGGTGGAAAAAGCCGGCGGTAAATCAGGACACTGGTCCTTGGAAAAAGACGGCAGCGAAGGCGGAACCTGATGAGCCTGATGCCGGTCGCAGAAGCGCTTGAAAAACTCCTTTCAGGCGTTTCCCCACTTGAGAGCGAAACCGTTTCGCTGGACCTGGCCAATGGCCGCTATTTGGCAGAACCGTTGGCCTCCACGCGTACGCAGCCACCGTTCGCGGCGTCTGCAATGGACGGATACGCAATCCGCCATGAAGACCTGGCGCAAGGAAACACAACACTTACCGTCATTGGCGAAGCACCGGCGGGGCACAGCTATTCCGGTGAAGTAAAAGCCGGCGAGACCGTTCGGATTTTCACAGGTGCTCCGGTACCGGCAGGTGCGGACACGATCCTCATTCAGGAAAACGCAGAGCGAACCGGAGACGAGATAAGTGTTCTGCATGCACCCGAGCAAGGTGCGTTCGTGCGTCCCGCCGGCCTCGATTTCTCAAGGGGCGAAGAACTTCTTTCACCACCGCTGAAGCTGACATACCGGCACCTGGCGCTTGCGGCCGCGATGAACCACCCGACCTTGCCTGTCATCCGGCAACCCAAGGTAGCCATACTGGCAACGGGAGACGAACTCGTTCGACCTGGTGTCGAACCCGGCCCGGATCAGATCATCGCGTCAAATCACGCCGGTATTGCAGCACTTGTTGAAGATTGTGGCGGCATACCGCTGGATCTGGGTATCTCAAGAGACGACCCCGTGGAACTTGCCAATCACGTCCAACAGGCGATTTCGGCAAAGGCAGATGTCCTAGTGACATTAGGCGGCGCATCGGTAGGAGATCACGATCTGGTTCAGGATGTCCTGGGCCAGGAGGGAATGGATCTCGCCTTCTGGCGAATTGCGATGCGACCGGGCAAGCCACTCATGGCCGGACGTCTCGGCAAGACAAAAGTCCTGGGACTGCCGGGAAATCCGGTTTCAAGCCTTGTCTGCGGATTGCTTTTCCTGAAACCACTGTTGAAGGCGATGCTTGGACAAAAGACCGGCGACACCGAGTCAAAGTCTGCCATTCTCGGTGCAGGCATTCCGGAAAACGACCGTCGACAGGATTATGTCCGGGCCACACTGGCTGAAGACACTGACGGCCGTCTGATCGCGACGCCGTTTTCCAAGCAGGACAGCTCCATGCTCGGTCTATTGGCAAAGTCCGGTGCGCTGATCGTTCGGCCGCCACATGCTCCGGCTCAGGAAGCCGGGACAAATGTTCCCGTCATGGTGCTCTAGCACAGCCTGAACAACGTCAGCGTCAGCGCTCTCGCAGCGCGTGAGCGATCTGATCCGTGATCGGCTTGACCAGGTAGCTCAAGACGGTACGGTCACCCGTCGTCAGAAAGGTCTCAACCGGCATCCCCGGGACAAGGGTTTGTGTCCCGAGTTTGTCCAGTTCATCTTCATCTATCACCAACCGGGCGACGTAATAGCTTGTGCCAGTGCGTTCATCCTGAGTCAGGTCAGCCGACACTGTCAGCAGTTCCGCACTCAATTCCGGTGTTGTTCTCTGATCGAAGCTTGGGAACCGAACCCTGGCCTGCTGCCCTGGGGCCATCTGATCAATGTCAATTGGACGAACCTGCGCTTCGACAATGAGCTGGTCTTCACGCGGTACGATCTGCATAACTGTTTCGCCAGGGGCGACCACACCACCGATTGTGTGAACCGACAGCTGGTGAATGTATCCATTCTGCGGCGCAAGAATTTCTACCCGTGTCAGTTCGTCCTCAGCCGCAATTTTCTGTTCTTCGAGCTGCGCTATGCGTGACCGTACTTCCTGCAGCTGCTCAAGAACTTCTGCACGATAGGATTCTTCGATCTGCAGTATCTGGATCCGCCGTTCGCTGATCGCTTCCCTGGTTCTGGCGATTTGCGCAATCAGGTCGCCATGCTCACCTTCCAAACGGGCCTTTTCGCGCCGCAGAGACGTGACCCGGCTCTTTGAAACAAGCTGCTTGTTCAGTAGGCCATCAAGATCTGAGAGCTCCTCGTCGATCAACTCGATTTCGGAGACTTTAGCTGTTACCTGAGCTTCCAGTCCCAAGGTCTGCTTGTTGAACTGACGTATCTGTTCTTCCAGCTGATTCTTGCGTCCATCCTTGGAATTCTGGCGTGCCTCCAGAAGCAATTGCTGCCCCCGTTCAATGTCGGTCAGTTCCCGTTGGTCAGAACCAGGCCACTCAATCGAGCGAATATCATCCCGTTCCGCCTCAAGACGGCGTTCCTGAGCAGTCATTTCAGTAAGTTGTTTGGTGATGACTGCCAGATTGGCTCGCGTAACCGTGTCGTCCAGACTGATCAGCAGTTCCCCTGCTTCCACGACATCACCATTCTTGACCCTGATATCACGAACAATGCCACCTTCACGATGTTGAACCTGCTTGATGTTGGTTTCAACAACCACGGTTCCGGATGAGACAACGGCCCCGGAAATTTCGGTAAACGTTGCCCAGCCTCCTATGCCTGCAACGACAAATATCGCAATAAAGAGTGCAAACAGGAGATGGTTGCGCACAGTCTTGCGCAGCATGTCATCCGCGTTTCCAGACGTTTGATTGGTCATTTCTCTGGCACTATTCCCTGTTCAAGCCCTTACCGCCCAGGCCCTGCTCCAGCGCGCACACGCTGGACCGGCTGAACGACCTGTTTCAAGACTTCTTCCTTCGGACCGAACCCGGCCATCTTGCCTTCCTTGAGGCAAAGGATCTTGTCCACCGTCGCAATCGCGCTCGGACGGTGGGCAATCACGACAACGATCGATCCCTTCTCCCGCATTGCCTTGATTGCGCCGGTCAAGGCACTTTCGCCTTCCGCATCCAGATTTGAGTTTGGTTCATCAAGCACAACCAGGAACGGATTGCCGTAAAGAGCCCGTGCAAGCGCGACACGCTGCCGCTGTCCGGCAGACAAAAGCCTGCCGGTGCGACCGATGACCGTATTGTACCCCTCAGGTAGCGAAACAATCATATCATGAACATCAGCAAGTTTGGCCGCTTCGATGACCTTGTCCGGTGACGCATCTTCGTTGAAGCGGGCAATGTTCTCCGCAATCGTTCCATCGAAAAGCTGCAGGTCCTGCGGCAAGTAACCGATAAACTGACCGCGCTTAGTGCTTGGCCATTGGCCAAGTTCAGCTCCGTCATAGCGAATGACGCCCTTGAGAGCAGGTGTCGCGCCAACCAAAGCCCGGGCAAATGTCGATTTCCCGGATCCCGAAGGCCCGATCACGCCCAGACCATCTCCGGATTGGAGCTGAAGCGTTACATTTTGAACATAGGGCATGGCCTCGCCGAACGGTCCGCAGAAGACCTGTTCGACACTGATCTTGTTGGCCGGCAGAGGCAGGTCCATTTTTTCCGGTTCATCATCTGCGACAACCAGCACTTCCCGCAAACGCTTCAGCGCCTGCCGGCTGGCGACAAAACCTCTCCATTGCGCGACCGCTTGCTCGATCGGCGCAAGTGCCCTGGAGGTCATGATCGAAGCTGCAATCATGACACCCGGCGTAATTTCCTGCTGAATTGCAAGCCAGGCGCCGACACCGAGAATGGCAGACTGAAGCACAAACCGGATCGTCTTGATGGCTGTGCCGAAAATTCCGGTGCGGTCGGACGCCCGACGTTGCGTGGCAAGATATTCGCCGTTTTGCGCATCCCACCTTGTGGCAAGCGCGCTCTGCATACCCATCGCCGTTACGACTTCGGAGTTCCGCTGTCCGCTTTCAACGACGGAGGCACGGCGCCCAGCCTGCCCTGCCGCTTCTTCAGACGGGCTACGCGACATCGCTTCGTTGACGCCGATCAGAATCGTAATGACGACGGCTCCAGCCAGCCCCACGATCCCAAGAAGTGGATGAAACAGAAACACGATGCCGAGATAGAGCGGCAACCAGGGAATATCGAATATGGCGGCCGGTCCCGGACCGGACAGAAACTGACGGATCGTGTCAAGGTCCTGCACCGGGCGCAGCTTGGCCGCCTGCCGCCCGAGACGGACCGGCAAACTGTTGGAAACCTTGTAAACTATGCCCGAAAGACGGGCATCTACCCGTTGGCCCAAACGGGACAGGATACGGCCACGAACGCCCTCCAGAATTCCGTAGAATATGTAAAGCACCATGGCCAGAATGCCGATCACGACAAGTGTCGGCACAGAGCCGCTGGCAAGCACCCTGTCATAAACCTGCAACATGAACACAGGGCCAGTCAGCATCAGAATATTGATTACAAAACTGACGACGGCAACGCCCCAGAACGCACTCCGGATTGGACGGAACGCCTTGGCAACAGGATTGTCTCGTCCGGTATGTGGTTTTGCGGCTCTTTGCCTTGCTCCAACCATGAAGTCCTCTGAATCTTGCTTTCAGTTTTGTCGCTTCCGAACAACCTGGTCTGCGGAACCGATCAAAGTAGCTGTAACGTGTTCAAACTCGTTTCCGATCGAACCGCTCACAGTCCAAGTCATACGTAATTTGCAGGCGACCGGTTCAAACACAAACTTGCAATCCGAACAAGACACAGCTTCGCTTGCAGTCAGTAAACCTTGACGACGCGTGCAGCTAAAACACCTAAAATTTGTCAAAAACCCGGCCGCATCGGACCGGGTTCTTCATTCGGGTAAAATTTTGCACTAGCTTGCAGCTGAAACTGCGCGCTTGGCCATCACGGTAACGAGATTTGCCCGATAGGCCGATGATCCGTGGAGATCGTGAAGCATGCTGCCGGCATCGACCTTGATGCCAGCCACTGCATCCGGCGACCAATTTGAGGCCAGAGCGGCTTCCATACCACTTACACGGAAGACACCGTAATGCCCTGCCCCGGTGACTGCGACGCGTACGCTTCCGTCCCCGTGCCGTGCCACAAACACACCGGCCATTGCGTAACGGGAAGCCGGGTTCGGGTACTTGGCATAGGCTCCTTTTTCCACAACCGGGAACGACACCGAGACAACAATCTCGTCTTCATCAAGGGCGGTGTCGAACATTCCGATGAAGAAATCTTCCGCCGACAATTCACGCTTGCTGGTGACAACAGTCGCTCCAAGGGCCACCAACGCAGCCGGGTAGTCCGCTGCAGGATCGTTGTTCGCAATCGATCCGCCGAGAGTGCCCATGTGCCGTACCGCCGGATCACCGATCCCGTTGGCGAGCCCTGCAAGGCTCGGCAATTTCTGCTTGACGAGTTCGGATGAAGCCACTTCGGCGTGCGTCGTTGCCGCACCGATCGAGATACTGCCACTTCCTTCCGAAATTCCGTTCAAATCGGCTATTTTCGTCACATCGACCAGATCGCTCGGTGCCGCCAACCTTTGCTTCATTGTCGGAAGAAGAGTCTGACCTCCTCCCAGGATCTTTCCATCATCCGACTTCGAGACCAGATCTGCCGCTTCAGAAACAGAACCGGCCCTGTGATAATTTGTTTCGTACATTTCGCGTCTCCCCAAAAGATGGGTTCAAGTGTCATCAAATTGCGTTGGCATCGCAGACGGGCACAAAAGGTATGGCCCTCAGGTCTCCCTGGAAGATCTCCCGATCCTCGACGCCTTGAATTTCGGCACCAAGGTTTCCGGCACGCTCCCACATATCAAGCGCCTTGCCGTGGTCCCCGCTCAGAAGCAGGGCGCGAGCCATGAGCTCATAGGCATAGGCATGATCGAAATCTTGCAATTCAGCGGAATGGCGTTCGGTCAGGTCGAAAGTTCGCTCGGCGTGCCGCAGGGCCGCTTCCGCGATCCCCAGCACGACATAGACCCTGCCGATCAACCATTCGCCTCTTTGCTGCTGAACGGGACCGCCTACCTGCAACCAATGCCATAAACTGGCATGCGCGACGTGAACCATCTCTTCGCATTCCTCAGCCGTCCGGTCCTTCTTTTCGAGAAGGAACCAGATCCGCTGGTTCAGCGAGATCGCCAAGGCTTTATGGTCCACGTCAGCCAACGTCATTTACTCGGCTGCCTGTTTTGCGGTTGATTGGCAAAGTGCCCAGACCTTTTCCGGTGCCGCCGGCATCGTCAGGTCGTTGCTTCCGATCGCATCCGTAATCGCGTTGATTACAGCAGGTGGCGAGCCAATTGCCCCAGCTTCACCGCACCCTTTCATGCCAAGCGGGTTGCCCGGGCACAGCGTTTCATGCGTGGAGAGGTTGAACGAGGGAACATCGTCCGCTCGTGGCATGGTGTAGTCCATGTAGGATGCGGTCAGCAGCTGACCGTTTTCATCATACGCGGCGTTTTCCAGTAGCGCCTGGCCAATGCCCTGCACCAGACCGCCATGAACCTGACCTTCGACGATCATCGGGTTGATGACCTTGCCGAAGTCATCCGCGGCAACGAAGTTGACGATGTCGGTCTTGCCTGTCTCCGGGTCAACTTCCACCTCACACACATATGTCCCTGCGGGGAATGTGAAGTTTGTCGGATCGTAGAACGCCCCTTCCTTCAGGCCTGGCTCCATGCCCTCTGGCAGATTGTGCCCCGTGTAGGCAGCCAGAGCGACTTCGGTGAAGGTCAGTTTCTTGTCGGTGCCGGCGACTTTCAGTTCGCCGCCTTCAATCTGGATGTCTCCTTCCGAAGCTTCCATCAGGTGAGCCGCGATTTTCTTCGCCTTTGCCTCGACCTTGTCGAGGGCCTTGACGATCGCCGACATACCAACCGCACCGGAACGGGACCCGTAAGTCCCCATTCCGAACTGGACCTTGTCCGTATCGCCATGAACAATCGAAACGGAATCGGTGTCCAGGCCGAAACGCTCGCTCACCAATTGTGCGAAGGTTGTTTCGTGTCCCTGACCGTGACTATGCGATCCGGTCAATACTTCCACCGTTCCGATGGGATTCACGCGAACTTCGGCAGATTCCCAGAGCCCGACGCCTGCACCGAGCGAACCGACGGCTGCAGACGGAGCAATACCGCAGGCTTCGATGTAGCAGGAGAGCCCCATTCCGCGAAGCTTGCCGCGAGTGGCTGCTTCTGCCTTTCGTGCTGCAAAACCGTCATAATCCGCAGCTTTCAAAGCTGCATCCAGTGTCGTGTCATAGTTGCCTGCGTCGTAACACATGATGACAGGTGTCTGGTGCGGGAAACTTCTGATGAAGTTCTTTCGGCGGAAGTCAGCCGGCGACAAACCAACTTCCCGGGCAGCCGTTTCAACAATCCTTTCAAGGAGGTAAGTTGCTTCCGGGCGTCCTGCCCCACGGTACGCGTCCACCGGAGTGGTATTGGTGTAGACCGCTTTCACATTGGCGTGGATTGCCGGAATGTTATACTGACCCGAAAGCAAAGTCGCGTAGAGATACGTTGGAACCGAAGAAGAGAACAAAGACATGTAGGCGCCGAGATTGGCGATGGTCTTCACCCTCAAGCCAATGATCTTGTTGTCCGCATCGAGAGCGAGTTCTGCCTCGGAGGCGTGGTCTCGTCCGTGCGCATCCGTCAGAAAGGCTTCTGTTCGATCGGATACCCATTTCACCGGCCGACCAATGCGCTTTGACGCCCAAAGACAAGCGATCTCTTCCGGATAAATGAAGATCTTTGACCCGAAGCCGCCCCCAACATCAGGCGCGATCACGCGCAGTTTGTGTTCAGGAGCAACGTTGTAGAAAGCAGACAGGACAAGCCGAGCCACATGCGGGTTCTGAGAGGTTGTATAAAGCGTATGATGCTCTTCAGCTTCGTTGTAACTCGCAAGCGCCGCGCGTGGTTCCATCGGATTGGGAACAAGTCTGTTGTTCCTGATTTCCATTCTTGTGACGTGAGCTGCTTTTTCAAAGGCGGCGTTGACAGCAGCTTCATCCCCGATTTCCCAATCGTAAATCAGGTTGCCTGCTGCTTCCGGATGAATTTGCTGCGCTGACTCATGAATTGCGGCAACCGGATCGACGACCGCGGGAAGCTCCTCGTAGTCAACAACCACAGCATCCGCAGCATCCCGAGCTTGTGCCTGCGTATCCGCAACAACCACGGCAACAGCCTGACCGACGTGCCGGACAATTTCCGGTTCCAGAGCGCGCCAGCCACCCATATTCATCGGTGAACCATCCTTGGAATGGATCATCCAGCCGCAAATCAGGTTTCCAATCCCGTCTCCGACAAGTTGCTCACCTGTAAGAACCGCATCGACACCAGGCATCAAAAGAGCCTCGCTGGCGTCAATTCCCTTGACCTTCGCATGCGCATGTGGCGAGCGCACGAATGCTGCAAAGCCCATGCGCGGCAAAACCATATCATCTGTATATTGGCCCTTGCCGGTGAGGAACCTCTTGTCCTCCTTGCGCAATGCGCGGGCACCAATCCCCTCAACTGCCATCATCTCTCTCCCAAAAACAGTTCAATCCGGTTCCGCCATCGCCGGGAAATTTTCATTGCCGGCCTTGCCGGCAGTCACCCGCTTATCGCGTTTTCCTCCAAAATCAGGCGGACAACCCAACGTGCCTTTTCCTCCCGGCAGTCGATTGAGTTGATTGATTCTGGGGTGTGAAGCTCAGTTCACTCGCGCATTCAACAGGTGCTGGGTATCACTCCGCAGCGTGAGCCATGCCGGCCATCTGATCGGAAGCGGCTTTGATAGACTTGACGATGTTGTGGTAGCCGGTACAACGGCAGATGTTGCCTTCCAGCTCATGTCGGATGGTGGCTTCATCGAGGTTGCCCGCGCCATAGCGATTGATCATGTCGATTGCACTCATGATCATTCCCGGCGTACAGAAGCCACATTGCAGTCCATGGTTTTCCTTGAAAGCGGCCTGCACCGGATGCAACTCACCGTTTGAAGCAAGACCTTCTACAGTTACAACTTCAGCGCCATCCGCCTGCGCAGCCAACATGGTACAGGACTTGACCGATTTCCCGTCGACGTGAACAACGCAGGCACCGCATTGCGACGTATCGCATCCCACATGTGTACCGGTTAGCCCACGCACCTCCCGGATGAACGATACGAGCAGCGTCCGGTCTTCGACATCCGCCGAAACCGTCTTGCCGTTCAATACCATCGATACTTTCGACATCAATTTCTCTCCCTCATGAAATTCTTTGAGCAATTGCTCGAAAACAGCCCGGCTTTTCACCGTGTTATTTTCCAAGGTCCCGGCGAGCAATTTTTCGTCAGGACCAAATCTTGTCCAACTCGGCAGCGCCCAATCAACTTGCTATTGCAAGAACGACGATCAGCGCCGCCAGCAGGATCAAACCCCAAACCATCGGTCCACCAAACGCGTTCCTTCCGGCAGCTGCTTCAAGGTTTTCTTCCGCCTTGTGGAAGGTTTCTTCGACCACGTGTTCCGCTTCTTCTATGGCATGCATGACTTCGCCAGGCGCTTCTTCGATTGCGATGCGCTTGGCTTCCTCCGCAACCCCGGCATCAAGCTCGTCTGTGACCGGTTCAGCAGCCGCCGCTGGTTCAATTTCCCCGCCGACCATTTCCGTAAACTTTGTAAAAAAGTCTTCAGCCATCTTCTTGGCAGTGGAATCGATCAACCGGCTGCCCAACTGAGCGAGTTTGCCACCGACCTGGGCCTTGGCTTCATATGTCAGAACCGTTTCATTGCCGTCTTCGGTCAACTTGACATCTGCCGAACCTTTGGCAAACCCGGCTACTCCGCCCTTGCCTTCCCCACTGATAGTATAGCTCTCTGGCGGATTGATGTTCTCCAGGGTAACGGACCCCTTAAACTTCGCCTTGACGGGTCCGATCTTGGACGTGACCGCCGCAGTCATTTCTGTTTCGGAAGTCTTGTCGAGGCTTTCGCAGCCAGGAATACAGGCTTGCAGAATTTCCGGATTGTTCAGCGCGTCCCAAACAGTTTCCCTCTTGGCCGGTATCCGGTGGGAGCCGTTCATGTCCATTTGTTTTCTCCCCAAGTCATCCTTCACCACAATCCGGCGAATTGTCAGACGACGCTCTCCTCTAAAGCGCGCGCATACAAATCACGTTCCCGCTATGAGAGCGTGGTTCGTACAAAATTTCAATCGCTTAAATTGCTTCGACCTAAGAATAGAGCTTCGCATCGCCACTTGCTGTGTCAAGCGCCGAGCGTTCGCTTAGTGGGAAACATGCGGTCAGCAGACTCAGCCGGGGCGTTCACCCGACTTGTTGGCAATTTGGATAAAGCCCTGTATCTCAGCACTGCTGAGTGGCTTGGCATAGTGGTATCCCTGCAGGTAATCACACTGAAGTTCCCGCATGATGTTTTTCTGGGCTTCAGTTTCCACACCTTCAGCCGTGATGCTGAGGTCCAATGCTTGTGCCACCGCGATGATTGACTTCACGACCGCGAGCGCATCACTGTCCTGATCCATATTCATGATGAAGCTGCGATCAATCTTGATTCCGTCGACCGGCAATTTCCGCAGATAGCTGAAAGAAGAATATCCGGTACCGAAGTCGTCGATAACCACTTTAGCACCCTTGCTGCGAAGCCAGCTCAACAATGATACTGTAATCTGATCATTGCTGATGAAAAGCCCTTCCGTGACTTCAAAGACCAGGCGGCTCAACGGCAGATTTGCGGTAGAGACCGCCTCTTCGATATCCTTGTAAATTCGGTTGGACTGAACCTGTCTGGGTGAAAGATTGACGTTCAGACGGGCGTTTTCCGCAAGTCCTTGCATTTGTACAAATTCGGAAAAGGCGGACTTGAACATCCAGGCCCCAATCTCCGAGATCAATCCACTTGCTTCCGCAGCCTCGATCATGCGTGCAGTATTCAGATAGCTACCGCCCGGGGTTCTAAACCGCATAAGAGCTTCAAAAGAGGCGATACTCTCGTCCCGGGCCTTCATGATAGGCTGGTAGTGAACGGAAAATTCGGTTTGATTGGTCGTGCCAGTGAGCAGAGACGCCAGACGCAACCGCTCGAACGCTGCTTCCTGCATCAGGGGATGGAAGACCGCGTGATTGGTCAAACCTTTCTGTCTGACATCGTTCAAAGCGATGGACGCAAACCTGATGGTCTCTTCAGCCCCCTGCTTGTCGTTCTCTCGCGTGGAGAAACCGAGCCTCAGCCGCAAAGTGATCTGATTGTCGTCAATCGTAATCGGGTCGTGAAACGCTTCCTCGACCCGCGTAACGACATCCTGAATATTGTTTTCTTCACCGCCCTTCAGAAGAATGAGGAACTCGTCCTTTTCTTTTCTCGCAATGGTCAGCGCATCGGGAAATGTCTGCGACAGGCGGTGCCCCGTCTTGCGAAGGACGGCACCAGCTTTTTCGTCTCCGATGCCATCAACGATAACCCTGAAGCGTTGAATTTCCGAATGAACGACCAGAAGCGACGTGTGCTGGGAAGAATTGCGCTGAAAGGACTCGATGAAGCCGGAAAAGGTTGAAAGGCCGGTTACACGATCAACATAAGCCAGATTGCGAATGTGCTCGAGCAGACCTGTTTTTTCATACCCCAGCGCAACGTTTGAAACGAATAACTGCACCACCTCGGATCCGATGAGTTCTTCAAGTGTCTTTTCCGGAATCCCGAGATATAGGGCGCCAGCCATTCCATTCCGCGTGATAAGCGGCAAGGCAACACCGTGAGTTGTCGAACAGGTCTCATGACTTTCGATGCATTCATTGATCGATTTGCGAATGACATCATCACCCACGAGATCGATCGGAAGATCTATCTTGTCCTCAAAATTTCCGGTTGCGGCCAGCACTCTTATCTTGGACCTGTCGATACTTCCGTATTCCGGCAGGGATTCAAGTCCACACAACAGGCAGTCGACCGGATGGCCAACAAGATCATCAAAATGCTTCAGTACGGTCGAAGCAAATTCGCTCAAGGCATTTTTTTCAACAATCGCTGCAAAATGTGTGTTCAGTTGCTGCAGTTTCCGACGGTTTGTCTCCAAGGACATGACCAGCTTGTATCCGCGCAACGCAGTCACGATGGCTGTGATCAGTTTCGTTCGCGATAATTCGGCTTTCTCAGTGTAGCCGTCGATGTCAAACTTCATGATGACATCGGTCTGGGGCGCGTAACCGGGTTGCCCGGTCCTCAAGATCAGACGCGTGAAATGATTGCCCAGTTCCGATCTGATCCATCTCACCAGCCCTAGCCCGGCAGTGTCACTCTCCATGACCACGTCGACCAGAGCAACTGCAATGTCATCAGTTTCGCTCAGAATCTGCCGCGCTTCTTGTGCAGAAAGAGCATGGACAAGTTCGAACGCGCGATCTTCGAACTGGCAGCCGGCAACAGCTATCTTGGTGACGTCGTGAACGTCCGGATCATCATCAACGACGAGAATTTTCCAGGGAGCTTTCGTGCTCTTTTTCACCTCGGCATGAGAGGGGGCAAGAAAGTCCATTACCATCTCAATGCGCCTTCTTTCTGATCGCAGCTTCGGCCTTTACCGGAGTTTCCATGGGAATCTCGATCGTAAACTCGGTTCCGGAGCCAACCTTGGATGTGACGGAGATCGAGCCGTTCAGGGCCTCTGTGACCAATTGGTAGCAAATTGCCATCCCCAGACCCGATCCACCTTTTCCAAACTTCGTTGTGAAGAAAGGTTCAAAGACCTTCTTCAAATTCTTTTCCGGAATTCCAACCCCGTAGTCTCTGCAGCTGAATACGATTTTGGTATTCGCTGCTCCAGACGGGTCTCGCTCTGCTGATTCCACCACGCGCGACGAGAGCCGTATCTTGCCTTCACTTCGCCCTTCGTAACCATGCTTCATTGCATTTTCCACGAAATTCGAAACCAATTGGCTTAAGGCGCCCGGATAGCTGTCCACAACCTCGTCGGCGTTCAGGTCCAACTCCACATCAAACGAAGTTTTCTTCAAGGTTGGCTGCAAGGTGGCCAGCGTTTCGCGGATAATATGATCGAAATTGAACGAGCGCTTTTTTTCGCTCTGACGGTCAACCGCAACCTGACGGAAGTTTCCGACAAGATCCCTTGCCCTTCCGAGCGTCTTCTCGATGATATTCGCAGTGTCCGTAATGCGTTGAACTTCATTCTCCAGAGCTTCTTTGCTCAGGCTCTGCTGTTCCAGTTCGGTTTGCAGATATTCCGTAGAATCCTTGATGGTCGTCGCAGCCATCAACGCGTTCCCGAGCGGCGTGTTCAATTCGTGTGAAACGCCCGCAACAAGCGCCCCGAGAGCTGCAAGATTATCTGCCTGAATAAGTTCCTCCTGAACCAGTTTCAGCTGCTCGGTGCGATGCGCAACCAGATCCTCCAGGTTCGTCTGGTATTCCTGGATCTTCTGCAAATCCAGATGCCGTCGCTGAACCATCGACTGCAAGCTCGCAGACAGAATTCCGATTTCGTCTACACGCCCCGGCATAAGCTCTGCCTTTGGAGGATCTTCGATAAGCCTGGGCGTGGACAGGTAATTCACAATCGTCGAAAGAGGACGGCCTATCAGCCGCTTGAACACGGCTCTGATAACAATCGCCAGCAAGAGCAAATAGATGATGATTGCAGTGACGATGAACCCGACAGTCGAAGCGATCTCATACGAAATGGTGTTCCGGTCGATCAAGATATAGACCTGACCGATAGCATCCTTATGCAGAACAGCACTCGGAGAATTCAGTGAGTAGGTAAGCGCTTCTGATTGACGCGGACCTGTAATCGGCTCACCGAAGTTTCCGGTATCAGGCGTTTCAACCCAGACGCGCTCCACGACCTCCAGACTCTCCAGCCCTCGAATAAGTTGCAGAGTGGCATCCGCATTCACGGTCCAGATCGCTCTTTCAAAGGGACGTTTGGTCGCCTGAAAAAATGCTTCTGTTACTCGGATCGCACGGGCATGCGAGGCGTCCCAGGTTATCTTTGTAAGAATCCCAATAAAGATCAGCCCAAGAAGAGCAAACAAACCAAGCGTATAGAGAATGAAGGTTCGTGACAGGCTGGCCCGGCCCATCTCTTTCGGAGTATATGGCAACGACGCACTGCCGCTTAGACTCAAGATACCCACCTCTACCTACGAGAACGATCCCGTTTCCGGTAATAATGCAAATCCGCAGAATCTTCGCCTGCTCACCTTAAGGCAAATATCCGCGGTCAACCACAACCTGTGCCCTGAACAATCAGTTCAAGGACGTTTGAAGGTCCTTGGCATGCGCGGTTTACAGCTCGTGATATTCAGCCGAATCCCGCCCCAAGGATCAGGAGCGGATTGTGAGGGAGTTTTCTAAATATTTCATAAAAATCAATTGTAAATTGAGCCGGTCGAAAAGCAGTTGCATTAGCAACTTCAGTTGAATTGTTCCTGGTGATGACGGGCGGCTTTGCCTCATGCAAATATCCCTGGTGATAATCCATTCCAGTCCGCTCCGCCGAACCTTCAAAAGGTACTTAACCGGCACAAACATTCATTTCTCGAAGTAACACTCAGGCACCGACGACCGAAAGATAAGGCTTCTTGTTGTCAACACAGCCTGTTCCGAGTTCGATCGGCTGCTGCTTAGCCTGTGATGCCTGTACGGGTCGACGAGTGTCGGTTGACTTCTGTTTTGGCATCGAACCGTCTTTCAGCATGTAACCGATGTACCTGGTCGACTCGATCACATCGAAACCCAATCTGTTTCGCAGTTTCTTGCGCAGCTTTGAAATATGACTCTCGACAACACATTCATCGACGCCATCGTTCATCACGCCATACACTGCGTTGAAAATCTGCGTCTTGGTCACCCGGCGTCCTTTATTCTTGACAAGATATTCGAGAATCCGGCGTTCGCGGCGAGGCAACTCCATAACATCTCCGCCGATCATCGGATCACGCCCATCAAAGAACACTTCAATCTCTCCGGTTCCGGCCGAAGTGTTCCTCGCCGAGATCCGACGTCTGAATGCGCCTACTCTCGCGATAATTTCACGAACATGGATCGGCTTCTTCAAAACATCATCCACGCCGGCGGAAAACAGACCGAGCGTGCTATCCAGGCTGGAGTTGTCTTCCAAAGCTACAATCTGCGCTTCCGGACAACGGCTTCGTATGGGAGCAACAAAACCAATGCGCTCCTCGCATTCGCCGAGCAGGATCGCATCAACCGATCCCAAATCCTGCGCGCAGGTTATTTCCAGCCAATCCTTGAGTTCGGACGGGTGAAGTTCAAGTGAAGCATATCCTTCACGCTCAAATGCCGAGGCATAGCCCGCGGTCACTATTTCCCTTGTGTCTACGATGATAAACATATTAGCCCCTTGGATTTATCAATGATCAATCCGTAGAATTGCTGGAGCTTTAGGTCAATATTTCTTCCCTGATCTGAAATCTATTTTGAGATTTAAAGTATCGATAATTCATATATCCACACTTCAATCTAAATAAAAAAACAATGTTATTGAGAATAAACTGAGAGAAAAATTTATTAAAATTTCGAATTCGGCTGATTTCTGCTAATTCCGAGATATTGAAAACGAGGTATATACGAAAAACATCGCTTGAAAAAGCGATATTTGTACACTTTTACTAAGAAATCTTTGAATGGTTTACGAAGAATAGGAAAGCGCTTGCGCCAATTCCGCAAAAGGATCAGCTGGTTGAACCTGATCAGCACGCTGGCGCATGGCTTCATAAATTCTGGGAACCAAAAGACAGGCTTTTTCCAGTTGCTCGTCCCCAGAAGTCTGAAAGCCCCCCATCATCCTGAGGTCCTTGGTATCTTCAAACTGGGAAATCAAACCTTTGATCCTGTGTATCAACTCCTGCTGCTCTGCAGTCCAGGCACGGTTCGCAAGTCGAGACGTTGACCTCAGAACATTTACGGGTGGATAGCGTCCCGCTTCGGCAATCTGCCGGTCCAGCACGACATGGCCATCAAGAAGCCCTCTGATTGTGTCTGAGACGGGATCGTTGTGATCGTCTCCGTCGACAAGAACGGAAAAGATGCCGGTGATCGAACCTTCACCGGCACATCCTGGCCCAGCTCGTTCAATCAGCCGTGCAAGATCCGCGAAAACACTCGGCGGATACCCACGGGCAACAGGAGGCTCCCCTGCCGCAAGAGCAACGTCACGGGCGGCATGAGCAAAGCGGGTCGCGGAATCCAGTATCAGCAATACGCTATGCCCATGAGCGCGAAAATACTCGGCAACACTCATCGCGGTTTTCGGAGCCAAACGCCGCTGCATGGCGCTTTCGTCCCCGGTCGAAGCAACGACGACGGAGTTCGACAAGGTTTCTCCAAGAATATCGTCAATGAATTCACGAACTTCGCGTCCGCGTTCTCCAACCAGGCCCACAACGACCGTGTCAAAGTCCCCAAACCCCGCCAGCATACCGAGCAATGTAGACTTGCCCACGCCGGAACCCGCAAAAACTCCAACGCGTTGACCGACGCAAAGGGGTGTAAACAGATCAATGACCTTCACCCCGGTCCTTACACCTTCTGAAATCTTCTCACGGTTCATTGCAGGAGGCGGCGCTCGATCGAGCAGAAAGGCTTCTACGCCATGATTGAGCGGCCCCAGCTCATCAATCGGCTCGCCCAACGCATTGACGATCCTGCCGCGCCAACTCATGTCGGGATGAATAGCAAGACCGCCCGTTACTGACGCGATGCTTCCTATTCCAATATCCGTGACACGTTCGAGCGGTTTAATGACCACATCTTTCTGATCCAGGCGGATAATTTCACCTTGCCGGATCCCCGCCTTGCCCTCGAACTCGACCAGATCGCCAAGGCAGACAACACGAGACAATCCGGAAACTCTGATCGACTCGGCCGAAACCTGAGTCACGCGTCCACTGAGTTTTACCGGACCAGTTTCCGTTTCCAGCGCTGTTAGCGCCGCCGAAATTTGATCAAGTGCGTTTAGATGCGGTACGTTCGGCATGGCGTTCCTGCAAAGCCTTCAAGACATCCAGAGGAAGGTGATTTGATTTGTGACCGGCAAGACGGCTGAGATCTTCATCGTCCGGAATTGACATCGCAGAAGCTTCGCTCTGCAAAGTTTCGTCAACATACGAAATCGACGAGGACCTTTGCCGAGCATCTTCTGAAATACTGCTTACTCGCGAAGGCGGACCTTCCCTATCTTGGGAACCTGTCCCCGTCAGAATCTCATGAAGAACAAGAGGTGCGCTTCTGGTACCTGCTGAAGCAATTGTTTCGCCCAGAACCGTTGTCGTTCCGACCGACTTTTCAGACATACTTTCGTCACGAGTTTCAAACCCATGGGTTCCCGGTTTGGGTTCCGGGACAGGTATCTTTCCAGCCCCGTCGGAGGCTGAAGGCCCTTCGGACGCCGCCAATACTGTTTCTGATTGCGTCTTGTCACCGGAGGAACCGTAGTAATGGTCGCCGAGCGCGTTGTAGGCCATCATTGCACCGAGCCCTATCGGTCCGCCGAGCGCAAATCCATAAATTGCGTTCCCTGATTTTCGAATCTGATCCGATATCTGATCGTTCGTAATCGACCGGTATACTTCTGCAACACCAGGGATGTGCTGAAGTGGATTGATCAGATCTATGAAATCACCGAGCTCAAAGCCCGAGTTCCCCCGTCCCGAAGGTGCACTGATGGCTGCATTCTCCCTCGAGGAAACTTCAGAAGTCGGCAGATGAGAACCCGGTGGTGCCGACACACCGGTCGCCTCAACCGGGGTCATGAGGTGGCTCCGAGTTCGCGAATGGCCTTTTCCTGGCTTTCATTGCTGGTGTCGATCATCTTTGTCGCGCTTTCGAAAGCGCGCGAAATCATGATCATTTTGGTCATTTCCCGGACAGGGTTGATGTTCGCTCCCTCGACATATCCCTGCCGAACGCCGTTCTTGTCGAACACCTGAACCGGAATTGCGGGCAAATCAGAAACGACTGCCGAATTTTCTTTTCTTGTGAGTTTGGCTTCGTTCGGGATCAAGAACAGACCGATCTGCCCGACAACCCCATTTTCACCCTGAATGATGTCACCGGATTGCGAAATCAATGGAGAGCCGGCTTCAGGATCAAGTGCGATCGGCTGTCCGCCCGTACCGAGAATTTGCTGTCCGGTCAGAGTTTGAAGGGCTCCCTCTTCGGAGATCTTCAGTCTGCCGTCTCTGGTGTAGGAAAGATTTCCGTTTGCGTCACGGATGGCGAACCAGGCCTCACCCTCAATTGCCAGATCAAGCGGATTGTCGGTCTTGTTCAGGCTCCCTCCCTGACGCGAGATGTACATCTCGCCGCCAGTCGCAAAACTCACCTGATCCTGCCCGGCTTTCGAGATCAGTTCAGCAAACTTGACCTCGTCGGCCCTGTAGCCGGCTGTATTCATGTTCGCAACGTTGCGCGCGACAGTTTCAAGTCGGTTTGAAAGTGCCACCTGGGCAGACAACGCGACATATAAAGCGGATTGCATGGTTCAAAAGCCTCCGAGGCGAAAATTCTGGATGCTGGAAAGAAGACCTTCGCCCATCTGGACAATGCCGTTGCCATTGCCGAAGACGGCAAGCGTCGGGGAGGTTCCCGCCTGCGGACCTTGAGAAAGGTCGTAGAGCGCTGAAAACCTGTTCAAGAATTCGGACAGGTATTCAGCATCACCGAACTTGTCGAACTCAAGATGCTCCTCCAGATAGGTGGCCTGCTTGTCGATATCCGACATGGCAAATGCCTGCGGCAATCCGAGAGCCGTATAGACTGTTTCAGCAAGCGCTCTGTCTGCAAGAACGTCATAGGCATTGGTGATATCGGGCGCTCTTCTTTCAAAATAGAGCGCAAGTCGCACACCCTGGTTCTGTTCACCCTCACGCACTTCCAGCGTCTGCCGGTGAAACTTCTGGACAATCTCTTCCTGGGTTCTCGAGAACGACGTTGTTGTTGAGCCGTATCTTTCGAAATTGAAGACCTCGGCAAAATTCCTGTATTTCGTATCCGCAAGCTGATTGGCAAACGAGGTGTTTTCGGAAACACCTTCCTCCAGCACTTTGCGCATGAAGGCCTTGGCATAGATCATGTCTTCCAGGCCCATCGCCGTCATCGCGTAATTGTAGATCCGATCGTCTGCCAGAAAGTCGTCTGTCGACTTGATATTGCGAATGTTATCTCTGTAATACTCTGTCTGGCGCTCAATCATCGGATCGGCTTCGACGGTCTTCAAAGACCGTTCCATATTGGTCCTGACAAGCTGTACCTGGGTCAATGTGTTGATCATGTCCTGAGCCCCGTTCGGGTGAATCCGTTTCAGGAACTTTCAGGCTTAAAGCTTACGTCAGGCTGACCCGCAGAACGGCTTCCGCCGATGCGCTTCCGGGTCAGCTTCAGACAAGTCTCGCGCTCTAGCGTTTTCCCAATCGCAGTTGAATTCATCACCAGTCGGGAGCTGTTAGGTGACTATTCTTATTGGCCTGATAATCGCGGGCGCATCCCTCATCGGCGGCTTCGCCGCACTTGGAGGCAAGGTCTCCGTACTTTGGCAACCCTGGGAACTTCTTATCATTCTTGGTGTTGCAATCGGCGCATTCGTCGTCGCCAATCCGATGAAAACAATCAAGGGAACCGTCATTGCCGTCTCAGATGCTCTGCGCAATGCGGTACCGAACAAACGGGAATACCTGGACGTTCTGGCGCTTCTTTATGGTTTGATGCGTGAGCTGAGGGCGAAGGGTCGCAACCAGGTTGAACCGCATATCGAAGATCCCAATACCTCGCCGATTTTTCAGAAGTATCCGTCGGTGCTTCGCAACGCCAGCCTGACGACTTTCATCTGCGACTACTTCCGCCTGATCATCGTCGGCAATGCCCGTGCACATGAAATCGAAGCCCTGGTGGATGAAGAGCTTCACACGATACACCGGGACCAGATGAAACCGTATCATGCGATGAGCAGCGTCGCAGACGCCTTGCCGGCAATCGGCATCATTGCCGCCGTCCTCGGCGTGATCAAGGCAATGGGAGCGATCGACCAGTCACCTCAACTGCTCGGCAGTTTGATCGGTGCAGCTCTCGTGGGCACTTTTGTCGGGATCTTTTTCTCGTACTCTCTGTTTGGACCGATCGCCGCAAAGATCAAGAGTGTCCGCGAGACCCGGCTGCGGACCTACATCGTCGTCAAGCAAACCCTGCTGGCCTTCATGAACGGTGCCGATCCCCAAATCGCACTGGAACATGGCCGGAAAACAATTTCCGACTACGACCGGCCGACCATCGATGAAGTCGAGAACGAAACCATGAGTGTCGGAGCCGGCGCAAGTGCGGACAACGTTCAAGACCTGCAGGGAGCCGCCTAAGTCATGATCGAAGCAGCAACTGCCAGCTCCAACGCATCAAACTCCGAACGGGCGATGATCGCCGACCGGCTGCTCGATGCGGCAGGGATTTCAGTCGACCGTCTACCGATGCTTCCGGTGGTGTTCGACCGCATGGCGCGCCTGATGGCGGACGCGATGCGTCAGAAGTCTCCTTCGCCTTCCTACATCTCTGTCAGTTATGTGGAGAACAACCGGATAGGCGACGTACTCGACGAGTTTGAATCCAACGCCCTCGTTGCCGTTCTCTATTCTCCAGAGTGGGACGCCCGCGTACTCGTCGGTTTCGACCGAGACTTCATTTTCACTCTTGTCGATGTGCTTTTCGGAGCGGACGGCACCGAACCGCCAATCGATGAAGAACGTCCGTTCTCCAATATCGAAACGCGCATCGCGCGAACGATGTTCGAACTTGCAGCGAAGTCACTGGCCGAATCCTTCGCCCCCATTGCGGAAACCACTTTGAAGATCGAACGGATCGAAAGCCGCATGGATTTCGCGGTTGTGGGTCGTCGGAACAATCCTGCGGTTGTTGCCAGGTTGCTGCAGCAGGCCATAGGACGTGGCGGTGAAGTTTTCGTAGTAATGCCGCATTCGACTCTCAATCCTCTCAGGCAACGCCTGTCCCAAGTTCTGTCGGGCGAAATGTCTGGCCGTGACAAACAATGGACCCAACACTTCCACAATGAGATCCAGCGAACCGAAGTAAAGCTGGAAGCCATTTTGGAAGAACGAGAGATGTCGCTCGGAGATCTTTCGGACTTGCAGGTTGGCCAGATCATTGAGCTGCAAGCAACAGCCCGTTCGCCAGTCACCCTCGCCTGCAACGAACAGCCCGTATTCACCTGTCAGCTCGGACAGCTCGACGGTTCCTACACGTTACAGATCGACGAACTCATCCACGAAGAAGAAAAGGATCTATTCGATGATCTCCGCAATCGTTGATGGTGTCCTGCTGGTTGCCCTCGTTGCTACCACGGTCCGAATGGTCTCCATGCACCGCGAGTTGCGGCGGCTCGGAACCTATCACGAAGACTACCAACGCATATTCGACCAGACCGCCCTGGCGCTCGATGGCATCGAGGTTTCCATTCAGGAGATCAATGTCAAGGGCGCCCAGATCCTCAATGCTCTTGGCAGCCGCATGGACGATGCCAGGGACCTGATCGCCGAAATAGATGGTCTGACAAGGGAAGCCAAGCGACAACAATCTGTGCTTCGCGCCGAACTGAAGGAGCTGTCGAAAGCGACTGCGCTTCTTGAGAGTTCAAAACGCTTCACGCCTATACGCGACGATTTCGAGATCTTTGCGGAAGATACACAGTCAGACAGCCCGAAGCCAGCTCTGGTCCGGTCGAAAACAAAGACTGACACGACGGTCATCCACCACGGTCAGCAAGCAGAACCAACCCCTACTCGCATCCACCGCATCGAAGATTCACTTGCAAGCCCGTTTCGTACGGTCTCCATGAACCAGAAGGATAGCATGTAATGTCGGACACAATTATCGATCACGTTGCAGCTGAAACCGGGCCAAAGGCCAAGCCAGCTGATGCCACCAACTTTGCCAAGGTTGAGGCACCAGACAAAGACCAGTCCGACGGAACAATGGGGGATGACAAGAACCTCGACACCATCCTCGGGATTCCGGTCAATATTCAGGTTGTACTCGGCTCGGCCACAATGCTGGTTTCCAATCTTCTCAAATTGGGGCGTGGAGCAGTCATTCCGCTCAACCACAGAGTTGGTGAGCCTATCGACATTGTTGTCAATGGACGTGTGATTGCCCGTGGCGAGGTCGTTGTCGTTGAAGACGACAATTCACGATTTGGCGTCTCTCTCACCGAGATCATCAGTGCCCAGCCAGGTGCCGTTGAAGCCTGACTTCAACCGCATCCCAATCCATCGATACTCCGGCATTCTTAGGACCGCGCGACAATGACGAGTTCAGCCGCTGCAACAGTTGCACCCGCAGCCAATTTGCCTCAACCACCGGCGCCCCCTGCCCGCCGTTTGAACGGCGTTCAAAGAGTGGCTGCGCTTCTGCTTTCTCTTGGAAAGACCAGTTCACAGCGCCTGTTGCAACATTTCGACCAGGAAGAAATACGTCTGATCACTGTTTCCGCTGCACAATTGGGCACAGTGGCATCGGAAGAGCTGGATCTTCTGGCTGAAGAGTTCATACACCAGTTTTCAACTGGCACAACGCTCTACGGTTCTGCCAACGAAGTTGAAAAAATGCTGGAAGGCGTCCTGCCGGACGACCAGCTTGCCGACATCATGTCCGATGTTCTGGGCAATTCAAACCGATCCATCTGGGATCGATTGACCACGGTCTCCGAAACGGTCTTTGCCAACTACCTTCTCAAGGAACATCCGCAAACGGCTGCCTTGATCCTTACAAAGATCAAACCGAGTGCAGCGGCAAAGGTTCTGGGTCAGATCAATGCCAAGACACGCAATCAACTGGTCAGGCGAATGTTATCGATAAAGGCAGTCGTTCCGGAAATCATGCGGGATGTTGAAAAGACAATGCATGAAGACTTCATGCTGAATCTTTCCGGCACCTTGGAGGCGGACTCCCATGCTCGTATGGCGGACATCCTCAACAAGATGGACCGCGAGCACATGGAAGATGCCCTGGAGAACCTGAACGAGGTCAAGCCGAAAACAGCCGAACTTCTGAAAGGCCTTCTGTTTACGTTTGACGACATCATCAATCTCAATGCACGCACACGGATGGCGATTTTCGATCAGATCCCGACTGATCGGATTGTTCTTGCTCTGAAAGGGACCAATGCACAGTTCCGTGAAGTCATCCTGTCCTCACTAACCTCTCGCGCACGACGAATTGCCGAACATGAGCTGGCCGCAGGTGAGCCGGCGGCTCAAAGAGATGTACTTGATGCTCGAAGTGCGATCACCAACCTTGCGCTGGAAATGGCGGGCCGCGGCGAAATCGAACTGAATCCAAAGCAGGATGAAGGAGCATTTTTTGCCTGATCGATGTCGCTTTGATCCGGCGGTTTATTAAGCCACATCTCGGGTGAGCCGATGGCAGAAGAAACAGACAAGGACTCAAAAACAGAAGAACCCACCGAAAAGAAAATTCGGGATGCGATCGAGAAAGGCAATACACCGGTTTCGCGAGAAGCACCGGTACTTGCAACCTTCATCGCATCACTTCTCATAAGTGGTTTTGTTTTAACTTCAGGAGTGCGTCAGCTGGTAGGCACGCTGACCCATCTTCTCGACATCTCGGGTGGAGTAGATCTTGGAACAAACGCTGACGCCTTGCTCCTTTCACATGCGGTTTCGTTGGAAATCGCCAGGTTTATGGCTCCCGTCGTCGCCCTTCTCTCGGTCGCCGGACTTGTGTCCGCGTTTCTTCAGAACACACCAAGTATTGTTCTACACCGGATCAAACCAGACTTTTCAAAACTGTCTCTCGCCAAGGGCTGGAACAGGATTTTCGGCGCCCAGGGGCTGGTGGAATTTCTCAAGGCGGTATTCAAGTTCGGTACGGTCAGTGCGATCGTCTATGGCCAGTTCCGGGCGAACGAGGCGGAAGTGATCAACGCCATGTTTACTGACCCGAGTGCACTTCCCGAAGCCATTCTTCAAATCTCCATGAGACTGATAGCGGGTGTCTGCATCGTCACGATCCTGCTGGTCACAGTTGACGTGCTCTGGTCCAGATCTCACTGGCGCAGAAATCTGCGAATGAGCAAGCAGGAGATCAAGGACGAGCACAAGCAGATGGAAGGTGACCCGATCGTCAAGGCGCGTCAAAAGTCACTTGCCCGCGATCGAGCTCGCAACCGCATGATTTCGGCGGTGCCGCAGGCAACCCTGGTTGTCGCCAACCCGACACACTTTGCCGTTGCGCTGCGCTATGACGGTGACAACAGTCCTGCTCCGGTTGTAGTGGCGAAAGGACAGGACCTGATTGCGCTCAAGATCAGGGAAGTAGCGGAAAACAATGGAATTCCAGTCATCGAGGACCGGCAGTTGGCACGTTCCCTTTACGCGGCAACCGAGTTGGAGCGAATGATACCACCAGAATTTTACAGGGCGGTTGCAGAAATCATTTGCTACGTGTACTCACGCCAAGCCAAAACTACTGCATAATTTAATGCATTGGAGGTCCGAGGAGTGCACGATTTGCCTGAAGAACGTGGAAACAGACCATCCTCGATAGACAGTGACCGGCAGCGCCAGCACGCGATTGCTGCTGCGTTAACAGATTTTATTGAAGATCTGAAACTGGTGGATGTAGTCGATTTCGTCGCCTACATTCGCACTGATCAACACGGAAACATCGAAGAACTGATCAAGACCTCGGCCGAACTTTTCTTCAAGGAAGGCAGCCTGAGATACTCCATGGCGGCTAGTGCCGAGCTGGAATGGGACACAACACCAAAGGTGTCACTGGACCTGGAATTCTTCAACAAGGGTGCCTGGATCTATTTCACTCTCGTCCTGGCCTGGCCGGACAACGCGGTCAACGTTTCCTATGTCGAAGTCCCGGACGCCGATGGCGACAAGGAAAAGGAAACCGAACTGTTGCTCGCTGCACTGAAGGACGCACGCCTGAAATAGGTTGTCGGCAATTCACCTTCGTGCCCCCGCGATCCACGAATCTTCTGTTTCCGTGCCATACACTTAGTCAGATATGGCAACTTTCCCGGAACATTACCGGTCTGGCGGAAACCGGGATCTGGTTTCAACCAGTTTTCGCCCGTGGTTTTGCGTAGCTCGCGTCAAGTCTGGATTTCAAATAGTCTGCCCCGGAAACAGGCGGGTACTTGGGAGAGCCTCCCCCAGCCAAACAGCCGCGCAGACAGGAAACGATGGCATCCGGGTTGGGATCCAGGAAAAAGGCAATCGAATACCGCTCCAGGCCGCTGGAATTGATTACGCGGTGGGGCGTAGATACGTAAACGTCGTTCGACCAACGCATCAGACAATCGCCGATGTTGCAGACGAATGTGCCGTCGATCTTGGGTGCCTTCAGCCAAACGCCATCTCTGCGGCGAACTTCCAACCCTCCGACCGAATCCGATAGCAGGATCGTGATGTTTCCATAATCTGTATGCTCGCCGGCGCCAATCTGCCCTGACTTGGCATTTTCGGGTTGAGGCGGATAGTGCAGCAGTCTGAGCGTTGCCAATGGCGCATCGAGTTTGTCTTCAAAAAAGTCCGGCGCTTCGCCCAAGTCAACGGCGATTGCCTTGTGCATCTTGCACCCGAGATCCCAGGCCGAGTCAAAATACTCAAGCACACCTTCCCGCCAGCCATGCAATGCAGGCCATTGATTGACTGCGCGGAACGATTCCCCATTCAAGATCCGCGGATCGTCTGCAGCCAAGTCGAGACCTATGTTAAAGGCTTCCTTCAGGTCTGACGGTTTGGTCGGATCCAGATTCTCTCCTTCCATTGGTACGTAACCGCGATTGGTTTCGAAGAAGCCCTTCGTCAGGTCCATCTTGAAGTCGTCAGATTGCGAAAAGAGGTCACGCGCGGCAGCGAAGGTTCTCTTGATCAGTTCGTCATCGATGCCATGGTTCTTCACATAGAAAAACCCGATCTCTCTGGCCGCATGTCCGATGTCCTCCGCAACCGCTTCAAGACCTCCGGGGGCATTCGAGATAAGCGGATCCAGATCAATTACAGGGATTCCCTTGCCAGACATGTTCCTTTTTCCTGATACTTAAGTTATTCACCAGAATTTGTTGATTAAATCGAAACAAAGAATAGAATATCAGTCAAATGTATTCGAGTTAATGTTTCTCCTGCCTGATTATGTTCTTGATTGGAAAATATTAATCCGCTCGCCTACACAATATCAAGCTTTCCGAATTACTGATTGTTATTTGATACACTTGAAATTCTGCAAGTCGGATTTGGTTCGAAGCTTTATTCAACAATCTCTCGAGAAACAAAAAAAGGGCGCTTGCGGGAGCAAGCGCCAGGGCCTGGGAGGCAGAGGGATATTTCCAGGGACTCTGACTAATGCGTAATCACATCGTCCTTGTCGAAATAGTTGAACTCCTCAACAAGTACATCGTGCACGACAATCTGTCCGATGCGCGCATTTGTTCGATCCTTCAGGTGCTTGGTAAACGCATCCAGGTCGTAGCGCTCCAGATTGGTGAAATCGAGAGTGTCATCGGAATAGAGCCGCCTGAAGGCTTCATCGACGAGGAACGGATGGGGAGGAACCGGAAGACGGCGCAGGACATCGCTGTCGGCAGTAAACACCAGTTTGGCGACGACATACCCTTGCAATGTCCCTTCAAACAACATTGGCACATTCACTGGTTTGACGGTCTCATAGTCCAGCCCGACAAACGCTGGTTCGTTCGCGTCTCCAACCCGCTTTTGCGCAGCGATATACTGGGTTGTTCCATAACCCGAAGCCAGCATGGTTGCTGACATCCAGATGCCGGCTACCAGGATCTTCATCATCGTGACGGCTCCGGAAACGGCGCCTGATAGGTTCCGTCACTGTCGAAGTCGATCATTGTCCGGGACAGCATCTCGACCACCTCTGAAACCGCATTCATGTGGAGACTCAAGAGGTCGATGTTTTCCTGAAGTACGCCCTTGAATTCCGCCAGGTCTTCTTTGAGCTGCTCCGGCATCAAACCCGACGGAACCATCGCCCGGGCTCGGGTCAGGTCGAGCAGCGCCCGGCTCTTTCCATATTCAAAAACCTTCAGATCCGCTGTCGGATTTGCACGCAGCGCCTGCGTCTCTTCCCGTATCGCATCGGTGGCGCGCCGAACGGCAAGCGTCAGCGGAGCGGAGACTTGCGGATCAGGCTTGTTCACTACCAGTTCAAGGTCGTTTCGCGTTTCCATTACGCTTTCGCTCGCTCGTTCAGTGTTCCGGAAATCAGTTCTGCAATGCCGACGCCACCACTTGCCGCAAGTTGTCCGGCAACCTGTTCTGCCATCATGGACTTCCAGATTTCTCCGGTTGCCCCTTCCCCGAATACCGCTTCTGCATCGTCAGGCAGCATGGTTTCGACAAACTGGCTCAGGATCATCGCCTCGAATTTTTCGGCTGGCGACTTTTTGATTTCAACGTCGCTCGTTGCCGTTTCCCTGAAGCTGTCAAAGGCCTTGTCGGCCTGGCCTGAGGCCCCGGCATATGCAAGATCAAAGCGCTCTCCCGTTGCTGTGCCGGCAATTGACCGCAAGCGGCTGGTCGCCTGCTGAAGACTCGCCGGATCGGCAGCCTTGGCCACATCCAGGATCAGATCGGAAGGAGGCGCAATTGCCATGACTCAGTTCCTTGGTTGAAAGTTGTGTGCAAACAAGGCCCGACAGACGACAGGGCAAGGCAAGCAGGGAAGCTTTTGCCGGACCTTGTTTGCAGTACTGGTTCTAACCGCCTCAGCTTGCGGGAGGCTTGCGAGATCGATCGCTTTTAGCCGTATCGCCGTTCAAGAAGGTCCAGAAGGTCGCGTTCCTCTTCGGCACGCTGTTCCTCACCTCGCATTTTGGAAAGACGCTCCGCCATCAGTTTCAGCATCATTCGCTGTCTGTCGTGTTCTGAGTTCACTCTGGCGCGCGCCTCGCTGAGGCGCGCCATTTCTTCGATGATCCGCCTCAGTCTCTCGGCTGCATTCGCAATGAACCGGTCATGCTGAGCCAGATCTCCGCTCGACAAGGCGAGCAGAATACGCCGCTCTTTCTCGTTGAGCTGGTAAACCTGAGCATCGAGCTTTTGCAGAAGCCACGATGAAAACAGAAAAATCTGCTTCTGCATCCGAAACAGACGTTCGATTTCCTGACTGTTGCGTGCCATCGAACTAACCTACCTGAAGCCAAGTGAAATACCCGTCCAGGAAGATCATGATCGCTTCCGCAATGACGAGGTAAAGGAAGTAGAGACCGCCTGCGATCACAAACGGCAACGAGATGAAATAGACAGGAATCTGAGGTGTCAGCTTGTTGACAAGCCCCACGGCCAAATTGATGACAATCGTGTAGACGACGAAGGGGCTGCACACCCGCAGTGCCAGAACGAACGTCTGCGCCATCTGGCTCGCAAACTGCTCAAGACTGCTGACTGCGGCCAGTGGGTGACCCGCCGGTATCGCTTCATACGAGGCAACAAGACCACGCAGGATTTCCCAATGCTGATTGGTAATGAACACCATCGCTGTCGCTGTCACCGTAAACAGGTTCGCCACCGGCGGTAGCGAGTCCGTGCCGTCTATGGGCATGCCGGGCATGTTCGACATACCGATTGCCATGGAAACAAGCGTGGTCAATGTTTCCAGCGCGGCAAGAAAGGCGCGGCCAAGAAAACCAATGAAAGCTCCCGTCAGAAGTTCGGCACCGATAAACCGGAAAACGGTCGCAAGCTGCTCATCGGGCAATGACCGCTGAACCTCGCTCGCCAACAACGGAGATAGGGCGAGAGATACTGCCAAAGCTATGAACAATCGGACCCGGACCGGAACCCTGTTACTTCCGAAACCCGGAATTATCATCAGGCAGGCGCCGATCCTGCAGAAAAGAAGAAATACGGCCAGAAGCACCGACGCGCTGTACGTGCTGAAAAACAACCCGCCTGTAATCACGAGACACTTCCCAGGGCTGCAACATCCACGCCTCTGGCTATTTCAAGATGCGACAGGACCGGCAGTGTCGGGAACATGCGTTCCACGATCATTCGAACGTAAGGTCGAGCATCGGGAGCAGCCACCATCGCAAACCGGCTTCCCTCCTTCATGTGTTTTTTCACCGCTTCGGACATCTGTGTGCCGAAATCCTCGACCAGTTGCGGCTCGATATCGAACTCGATCACCTCGCCCTTTGCATCCCGTTTCAATGCATTATGGAAGGCCAGGTCCCAGCGATTGCCCAGACGCAAAACCTTGAGGGGACCTCCCTCTGCCAGATCGCCACAAATCTGCTGCGCGATACGCATACGCACATGTTCGACCACCTGTTCGGACCGGCGAACATGGGGGACGATCTCCGCAACGGCTTCCAGAATAAGGTTCAGATTACGGATGGAGACCCTTTCCGCCAGCAACAGCTTGAGCACAGCCTGCAACCCCGAGAATGACGTATGTGCCGGGCAGATATCGTCGAGAAGCTTCTGGTACTCGTTGTCCAGCCGATTGAAGAGGATCCGCATGTCCTTGTAAGACAGCAGTTGCGGCAGGTTGTTCCGGATCACTTCGCTGAGATGCGTCAGGATCACCGTGATGTTCTCCGCCGGAGACAAACCACGCCGCTTCAGCTCATCCTTGTACGCAGGTGCGACCCAGAAAGCTGGCATGCCGAAGGCTGGTTCCCTGGTTTCGTCTGCGGGCACCGGCAACGCATCGTCTGTTGTCGGAATGACCAGCAGCTCACCGACTTTCAATTGCTGGGCAGCTACAATGGTTCCATGGATCTTGATCTGGTAACTTTTTGGGTCGAGCGTCAAACTATCGGTCACGCGTATATCGGGCACGACGAATCCGAACTGTTCAGCGAACTTCCTGCGCATCTTTGCAACCCTGCGGGAGAGCTCGCCATGTTTGGTCAACAATTCGGCGGAGAGTTGCTTGCCAAGAACCAACTCCACTTCGGAAGACTTCAATGTCTCCTTGACTGAATCCTTCTCTTCCAGCTTGGCCTGGTCTTCCGCTTCCTTGCGCTTTTCTTCCTCGGCCTTCTTTTGTGCAGCAAGCCGTCTGGGAATGGTGTAACCGATAAACCCCATCAGGCCGGCAAGAAGCATGAAGGGCAGCATCGGAAGACCAGGCATCAGCGCGAACACTGCCATGAGAATAGCCGCGACAAACAGCGCACGCGGGTAACCACCCAGTTGCCCAAGAACAGCCTTGTCAGCAGATCCCCTCGTTCCGCCTTTGGAAACCAGCAAGCCTGCTGCGAGTGAAACGATGAGCGCAGGAATCTGCGAAACCAGGCCGTCGCCTACGGAGAGCTTGGTGAATACATCGGCAGCATCGGCAACACTCATATCGTATCGTGTTACACCAATGATGATACCACCTAGAATATTGACGGCGGTGATGATCAGACCCGCGACTGCATCTCCGCGCACGAATTTCGAAGCACCATCCATGGCGCCGAAGAAGGAACTTTCCTCTTCCAGCTCCTTGCGTCGGCTTTGGGCTTGCTTCTCATCAATCAAGCCTGCCGAGAGATCGGCATCGATTGCCATCTGTTTGCCCGGTATGGCGTCAAGCGTGAAGCGCGCGCCGACTTCAGCAATACGTGTCGCACCCTTCGTGATCACCATGAAGTTCACGGTTATCAGGATCGCGAACACGATCAGACCGATAACGAAGTCACCGCTCATCACGAATTGCGAGAAACCGTTGATGACATAACCGGCTGCGTTCAGGCCTTCATAACCGTTGGCCAGAATGACACGCGTCGTCGCGATGTTGAGCGACAACCGCAACATGGTCGCAATCAGCAGAACCGTCGGAAAGGAGGAAAAATCCAAGGGACGCTGAATCCACAGCGCGACCATCAGGATCAAGACCGACAGGGCGATCGACATGGCGAGGCCGATATCGATCAGGAAGGTCGGAATTGGCAGGAACAAGACTGCCAGGATGACAACGATACCAAGTGCAAAACCGACATCGCGGCGGCTTTCGGGCGTTCCGGTAGCGATCGGTGAAATGGAGGTGTCTGACATGCCTTCCCTCTGCGGCGTGATCGATGTTCGGCAAGTTCGCTGTTCAAGCTTGCGCGAAGCTTTTTGCGACTGACCGAACGACATCTTCAGCTCGGAAAATGAGGCGTTCCGTTCTGCAGTTGCAAAAAACCAGGTCGAGAGCAGCAGAAAGACACAGTTTCGCGAATGCACTCACGTAGGCGAAAACTCAGGAGGGCGGGTTTTCAATTCAATGAAAAACCCCGCCCGAACAGCACTTGTCTGTTTCTGGAATGGAACTAGAAACCCGTCTCGATCCGATTGTAGATCAAGGAGGTAAGAGTGTAGATCTGGCCGCCGATAAAGGGACCGGCGATAACGATCATCACCAGGATTGCAACGATTTTCGGAATGAAAGTCAGCGTGATTTCCTGGACCTGCGTCAGAGCCTGTAGCAGGGCAATTCCTATACCGACAACCATCGCCGGCACGATTGCCGGAGCCGAACCGACCAGGATTGTCCAGATTGCAGACCTGACAAGGTCCAGGGCATCAACTTCATTCATGGAATGCTTGTCCGCATTAGTCCGGTTGGCTCTATGAAATCTTCACGCCAGGGCCGAGCAGAATTCCCTTGCCGTTATCCAGACCCAGGATCGTGCCGTCCGAATAGATCTCGACATGCTCAACCTTACCGGTTGTGCCGTTCATGTCGGTCACCGTTCTTCCGATGAGATCGTCAACCTGGCTGAAGGACATGTTGGTCAACATTGTCTCCAGTTTCGCGTTGGTCTGAATAGCCTGCTCAACTTGGCTGAAGCTTGCGAGCTGAGACAGCTGCTCCGAGGCATCCATCGGATTGGTGGGGTCCTGATTTTGCATCTGCGCCATCATGAGCTGCAGGAACGTATCGTAATCAACGGTCAGCTGCTGCTGTGCGCTGGAAGCATTTCCAGCTCCCTGAGATTGCGCGGCGCCGACACCTTCAACACTCGTCATCGGTTTACTCCTTATACGACGGCCAATTGCGGGCGTTGAGAAAATTCATCACCTGCAGGGAATGCGGATACTGCTGGACTGGCAGTGTTTTCCTCGTTCTGCTGAGCGTCCATCACGACAGCTTCGACCGGGTAGAGTCCCCGGACGACCTTCATTGCTTCAAACCATCGCTGGGTCTTGGCGAGTTCTTCCACATCATCCAGCCGCTTGAGGATTTCTTCGTTTGAGAATGCGGCCTTGATCGATCCCAGAACGAGATGAAACATGTCCTGCGCGGCCCTGGCTGAAACTGGATCAATGATCATTGTCTGCAGAATGAAATAAAGTTGACGCAGGGGAGTCGTTGCCTCTTCGGGCTGAAGAACGTGCGCCTCCAGCAGAAACACCGCATCGTTCAAAAGTTCGATGTTTGTCTTGCGTTCGGCTCGGATTACCGCACCGTTGATGAACAGGCGCTCGCCTGCTTTCAAACCGATTTTCATATGTTTAACCGTCCAGGCTGTCGCGGATGATTGCATTGATCTGAATGATGTCTGAGAAGTCTTGCTGCTCCCACTGACGCAAGGCCTCGACTTCCTTCAGAACCCATATGCCGACCGAGATCAGGTTTGCTCTTGTTTCAATCGGCAACTCGTTGGCATCGTCGGCAAGGTGTTCGAGGAAATAGCTCCACAGTCGACGGGTGTAGAACAACGCGTCCACGGCTTCAGGCGATTTGACCCCCGTCTCTTTCGCCACTGTCAGTTTGTCGAGAACAATCGACATCGCCTCATGCTCATTGAGCCGCTGATCGCTGCAAAGATCGTCCATAACCTCTGCGTATGACAGGTTGTACATGGGCCCTCCAGGGTTCGTTTTACGTGGAAAATCTGACGCTTATGGTCTTCAGATGTAGTTGAGAATGCTGAGCCCCTGCATACGGGCGGTCACCGCATACGTAGTCTCCAGCTGGGTCAAAGCGGTGTTCAGACGAACCGAGGTTTCTTCGAGATTGACGCTCTCAAGGTCATTGACCCGCTGGTTGAGAATGTCGGTCTGCACCTTCAGCCGGTCGCTCGCCAGTTTGACCTGTTCCTGAACATTGCCGAGCTTGCCCATTTCGCTGGTGATACCGGCGATGCCGGTTCCCAGCTTTTCGATCGCCTTGTCGATAACGACTTTGTATGTGCCCGGATCGAGATTTTCGTTTCCAAGATCGGACATCAGCGTGTAGGCCTGCGCCAGGTCTCGGAAGGCCTGTTCGTTGGCACTCACGGAACTCGTCACCGTCTCACTTGCCGAAATCCGGCTAACCATGGCGTTGTCTGAGGCTGATGACCAGTTCGTCCCCCAGGCAGGGTCCGCGAACATGGCATCGAAAGCACCGTTCAGATAAGTGTCCATGGCGGCCGGCGTGATCGTGGAAACGGCCGGATTGGTTTGCGTCATGCCAAATTCGGCCAGAAATGCGGCGTCCGCGGCAACCTTGTTGGGAGATGCGGGGTCCGAATAGTCGGCCATCGGTTCCTGGTCGGAGTTGATCCCGGCGAAAACGAAGCTCCCGTTCAGCTGGGTGTTCAAGCGCGACGTTAGCAATTCCATATTGCCGATCGCATCGGCTTTCACGATGTCCGAGCTGGTATCGTTCTCCCGAAGAGCGACAAGCGTTTTCAAAAAATCCTGCGCGTCAGCAAGAACATCACCCATCGCTGCCTGACTGACATCCAGCCGGGAGGTTGTCAGGGCATTGGTGTCGATAATGCCGTTCAGGAAATGAAACTCCGCACGCAGAGAAACGCTTTCGCCGGTCTTGGTCCCGAGGTCCAACCCGATGTCGTATTTGCGGCCGGAAGCCAGTTCGACACTGAGTTTGTTAACCTGGCTGGCCTGGCTCATGATTTGTCGACGGGATGCGTCCGCAAGTGAGATCGTTGAGATGTAGGTGGTTTTCATGCCGGTTACCTCGCTGCGGCCAGTAGGTCTTCAAGCATTGAATCGACAGCAGTAATCAGACGCGTCGCGGCTGAATAGGAGCGTTCGATTTCAAGAAGAAGCGTCATTTCTTCGTCGATATTGACGCCGGTTTTGTTATTGAGATTTTCCGCCGTCCTGCCGATCAGAACCGACTGGACTTCAACATTGCTGGTCATGGTCTTTCGACCGCTCTCCAGCCAGCTGACGGATGATGAAGCAAAGCCACTCAGTGAATCCGACGGATCAAGCTCGACACCGGCGTCGAAGACGGTGTCTGCATCAAAGGCCGAGACAAGCTCCTGCAAGCGATCGGAAAAGCCTGCTGCCCCCGAAGGGTTGTAATCATAGTTTGGGTTCAGGGGATCCGAGATACCACCGTCACGTATGAGGTCAAGGTTGCCTCCCTGGTCGGGATCAGCATTGGCATTGACCACAATCTCCGAGGCAAGACCCGGAACGAGTGTACCTGCTGCCGGAACCGCCGGCGCTCCGGACCAGGTAAACAGACCTGCCTGATCCGGGCCACCGCCACCCAGCTGATCACTTTCGGCGAAGGCTTCAATCAGACCGCGCGCGATCTCGTCCAACTGGTTCTGATAAGTCACCGACACTTCGTCACGCAA
Organism: Roseibium sp. SCP14; assembly: GCF_040329475.1. Lineage (NCBI taxonomy): Bacteria > Pseudomonadati > Pseudomonadota > Alphaproteobacteria > Hyphomicrobiales > Stappiaceae > Roseibium > Roseibium sp. SCP14. The sequence goes on along the minus strand of NZ_JBDZYH010000003.1, from coordinate 446,045 downwards.
CTGGGCCAGACCATGCAGACGTCCGGATTTGACCGGCATGACCGCTCCCGGCCCCGCGACAGGCACACCATCGACAAGAACATTGTTGCCGACGGTTGTTGCGTCGTAGACCACTGTCGGCTCAAAAGTCACCGCTCGGGCCTTGGTTTCAAACAGGGTTACACCGCTGTCTGTATAGACCACAATGTCCCCATCGCTGCGATTGAGCGTGGTGATGCCGATTTCCTCAGAGAGTTTCAGCAGAACCTGATCACGCGAGTCCAGCGCATCGGTGACATCCGCACCCGATTGCGTGCCCTTCACGACCAACGCATTCAGATCTTCCAGCTGTCCGAGGAGATTGTTGATCTCTCGCACCGACGTCGCCATGTCGGTGTCGGCATTCGCACGAACTTCCTGAACAAGATCGGAGCTCGATTGCAGAGTTTGCGCCATATCCTTGGCGGACTGCAGAACATCCTGTGCCTGGATGGCATTGTTCGGATCCGATGCCAGGTTCTGAATCGAGAGCTTCAGCTCACCCAGTTTCGCGGCGGGAGACATCATGAGTTCGGTGTCTCCGGTTGTCTCCGAAAGCCGGGTCAGCCCTGCAAGCACAGCTTCCTGGGAAGTTCCCGCGGACGTTGTTTGCAGGAGCGAGGCATAAAGCGCGCTGTCTGTAACGCGGGCAATACCGTCAACACGGAGCCCACCTGCCTGTCCTGAGTCTGTATAGGACTGGGACAAGAGAACCGACTTACGTGAATATCCAGGATCCTGCGCACCCGAGATGTTTCGGGCAACGACAGAAGATTCTGTTTGCCGGGCGGCCAGCGCGGACTGCGCGACCTGCAACGCTACAGACAAACTCATGACGACTACTTTCAGGTTTGAGAGATTTCCGCGTTAACGAACCAGATTCACCAGCTGCTCAAGCAGGTCGGAACCGGCCTTGAAAACTTGCGAATTTGCGGTGTAGGTGCGTTGGGACTCGATCATGGAAGTCAGCTCGTTACCGAGATCCACGTTGGAGTCCTCAAGCCCGCCAACCTTGATGTTGCCCATGCCGCCTTCTCCGGCGAAACCGACACGGACATCGCCTGAATCAACCGATGGGCTGTAGACGTTGCCGGATTTCGGATCCAGCTTGTCGGGACTTGGAACGTTGGCTAGCGGGATCTGATAGATGGCTCTGCGATCACCGTTGGTGTAAATCGCGTAAAGTGTTCCATCGGTGTCAAACTCGACATTCTTCACGGAGCTCGGCGCGTTGCCGTCAGCATCGACGTTTGTGACCGTAAAATCAGCGTTCAGGTAAGTCGATTGCGCAAGATCGATGTCGAATGTGCTGCCGTTCGGGACGGTAATGTTGATATCCGTCGGGCTGGCACCGGTGAGATTCCCGTTGGTTACGTCAAATGTCAGCGTTTGTGTGTTTAACGCCGGCGAGGAATAGGGAAAGCCACCACCTGGTGCGGCATCCGCCGCGTTGTAAACTGCAACTTCCCAGTCAGAATCTGCTGCTGTCTCCGTGACCTTGGAATAATAGACGTCCAGTTTCACTTCGTTGCCGAGATTGTCGTAAACGATCATCGAGGTCTTGTGTGAGAAGCTTGACGTTGCGACGTTTGCAGACGGTAGATCCGCCGCCGGCACAATTGCCGCGTCTTCGCTCACATTGACCCTGAGAAACGCATTGCTCGTTGGTGTAGCTTCAAGCTGGTTCTGCGTTGTGTTGATCCGCTCCAGGCCCCCAAGGCCATTTGCCACGGTCGTTGGTGCCGTACCATCGGTCACAGGATATCCTTGAAGGTAGTAACCTGCGGTGTTGACCAGATAACCGTCGCCATCTGGTACGAAATGGCCCGCCCGGGTCAGGTAGTTTTCACCAGCCTCGTTCGCCACGACAAAGAAGCCATTGCCATCAACCGCAAGGTCGGTCTTGGAAGTGGTGAAACTGATATTGCCCTGCTTGGTCACCTGATATTGTGTATGAGCCTCAACACCGCCGGAATTGAACGTTCCGGAGCCCTGCGAAACCACGAGTGAGGAAAATGCAGACTCAGCTCTCTTGTAGCCGGTCGTGCTCGAGTTCATGATGTTCTCAGCAACTGTTCCAAGTTTGCTGGATTGTGCGTTCATGCCTGAAACGCCGCTGCGCATCACTCCGAAAAGGCCCATGACAGGTCTCCTGTGTCCAAATCAACTGATCACAGTCAAACCGACCTAACTTGCGTGAAGCTGTTCCTTCGAAAGAATTTATTGTTTATATTCAGATACTTAATTATCTAAAATTTTATCCATCAGGTAAAAGGAAACAAGTTTTAAGTTAGTTCCATGATTACGCTTTGCCGGAAGAACAGAACTTCTTGGAGTTCTTTGTCCATTTACCAAATCCGGCAGAGACCATGTTCCGGATCACGGTGCAAACATACCGTTTCTGTGCCGGGTTGTTATTGGGGCCGGCATGATATCTGGCCACCGCCATAGTCCACGACCCTTGTCGAGTGCGGAGCTCTTTTAAGAACCTGGCTGCGTACTGAACGTTTGCACGTGGTTCGAGCATATGATCGACAGACCGGAACTGGTCACCGTGATAGTGGTGGTTGATCTGCATGCACCCGATATCGATAAGCTTCTTGCCGTGCTTGCGCGCATTGGTCACGTCGCGTTTGGCGGCCTGTCTGCTTGGCGGAAAAACAGATTTCCCTTCAATATTCAGTGCGTAGGGATAAAGAGAGTTTCTCCGTCCGGTTTCCGTCAGTCCAACGGCATAAAGAACACCCAATGGAACGCCATACTTCTGCGCGGCTGCAACCATTTCCCGCTCACAGATATTTTGCACTTCAGCGTGAGCCGGAACCGCGCAGAGCGCGATGAGACTAAAGATAGATGCCTTCCGAGAGATCGGGCCCAGGACGTTCTTCATCGCTCGTTCCTTTCAGGTTCTCATCTGAATAGACAGGGTCTTCACCGTGACGGTCTGCCCGCTCATTCCGGTGGTCCGAATTGCCATCATTGAAGTTTTGCGCCTGACCGTTTCCATTCGTGTCCCCGTTTGCGCCAGGTTGACCTGACGTGGAGCTGCCGGTCGAAGTGTTCCCGGCCTGAACCGAGAGGCGGTCGTCTGCCGCCTGGACGGCAATCGTCTCGGCCTTGAAACCGGTCGCCCTCAACATCTGATCGAGGAGTTGTCGATCCTGCTTGAGAAGCTCCGCCGTTTGCGCTTTGCTTGTCAGGAGGGTCACCTCGACATCGTCACCGACCATCCTGAGGGACACTTTCACGGTGCCCAGCTCATGAGGCGTCAATTGAATGTCCAGCGTTTTCAAGACAGGTCCCTCAGCCTTGGCGTTAAGACCGGGATGAAGACGTCCGCTGTCCCTCGGAATGTCTTCCAGAAGGTTGGCGATTTGATCTCCCACCTGTTGAGCAGGAGACAAGCGCATGTTGGGAGCAAAATGGGTTTCCTGCCGCAGAACCTTCACTGTGCCCGAAGCTTCTTCCGGCAGAACGCCTTTCCCTGTTAGAGATTCCGGGGCTTTCTCTGGTTCTACGCCAAACTGGGCAAACAGCGAAGACGTGCCGGTCTTTGCGGTCTCTGTCGCATCCGTCCTACCTGTTGGGCGCGCATTGTCACCGGGCTTTCCCGCTGCATCACCAATGGGGCGGCTCAACGCATTGAGATCGATAATTGACGCCCGTTCGCCCTTTCCAGCGGCGATGAGTGCGCCAACCCCAAGCCCAGTCGAAGCGACGGCCCCGTCTGAAGTCTCTTTCGGTCCGGGGAGATCAGTTGCGGGAGTCTCTGGTTCCAGAGAGCGTTGTTCAGTGTCTTTTTGTGAAAGAACGTTCTGGGAGGCCTGACGCAAGGCGTCAGCAAGATTGCTGGTTGAAAACGAAACACGTTCACCAGGTATTCCTGCCTTGTCCTGCTTGCCATCCGATGCCACTGGGGATGTGCCCTCGACTGTCCCCCCATCGGATGCGCCTGAACGCTCGCCGGGGAAACCGGACATGTCCCTTGCGTTTGACCCGCGCTGCCCCCTGTCCTTCATGCCCTCTATGACGGATTGAAATCCGGCGACCGTTTCACCTGAAGACTTTTGCCCTCGCTCTGCCATTTTTCCGTCCGCCGACTTGGCTTGAGAAGGAGGAGCCTGGATCATTGCAGGAGTGTTCACACTCATTGTTTTTCTCCAAGTAGTGCAAGTGAACGACCTGTTCGACGAAGAAGTTTTTCGGCGATTTCCATATCCGCGGTGAGCCAGGACCTTTCGTCCGGCGCGCTGATTCCACTGGCCACGTTGAATTCTCCGATGACATTTTCGGGCGGTTCGGGAAAATGCCGAACGGAATTCAAGACCGTATAAACACCATCCAGAAGTTCCAGATCTTCCTTTGCAAGCATCGCCTTGTTGATTGACCAAAGGAGGTCCCGGTTTGCGGACATGTCTTCCGGATCAAGTCTGGTGGCCGACAGGTAGACCTTCAAGATCTCCTTTTCCTTGGTTCCATCAACCGCAAGAAAAAGAGCTTCGTCTGTCGATTTGCGCGCTACATTCAAATGTCCGGCCAATAGGGCTGACCGTGCTAGCCGCAAATAGAGCCCTCTCCTGGAATCAGCGTCGAACTCACGGAGTACGTCATCGAGCAAGGCAAACTTGTCTTCACTTTGAACGAAACCAAGAGTGTCGAGGGCAAGCGCAAACCGGCGGCGAAAATCGCCTGCGTAAACAGATGATCTGAAACGACGCAAATAGCGAATACTTAGAACCCGGAACCTCGCGACATCACCCATCATTCCTGCAACAAAAACTTCTCTTCGAAGAGCGGCCTCTTCGACCAGTGTTCCCGGCATCAGCAGGCTGGCGACCTGAAGCAATTCCATCGCCTTGGCCGGTTCTGAGCGTATGAATGGGGCCGCCTTGACCAGAGCAACGTGCCCGCCCAGGGAAGAAGGCAAGTCTAACGGATCAATTTCGCTGAGCAGCTCCTGCATGTCCTCTTCACGGCCTTCCACATAGGCAAGCGAAGCTTCCATCAGTCTTCTGTCTATTGCCGGCAACGGATCGATGGACAGCAGATGCTTCATGACCCCCGGGTGCCCGCCACTGAGCAAGTGGATAACGGCCGCTCTAGCGTTTCGAGGATCCTGCCAGACTTCAACAGCAACCTTGAGATACGCCTCGTCCATTTTTGCCAGCAACGTTCGTTGGGCTTGCAGGGCATGGGTGTTTCCCTGAGCAATCTGCTCCTGAAGTCCCTGCAGCGATCTGGTCATCTTGAAAGGGGCGGCGTCATTCGGCTCATCTCGCAGACCTTCTGCCCGGCTGCCATTCGCAACGCACACCGCGATGCCAATAGTCGCGATCACACCAAGAAATCCGCTAATCTTCATCGAAAGGACACGCATCACTCAGCGCCCTCCAGAAGATAGATCTCAATTCTCCTGTTGCTTGCGGCAAACGGATCTTTCGAATTGTTCAAGTGCCGGTCTGCGTATCCTTCGACGCGATCGAACCGGTTCTTGTCCACGCCACCTCGCACGAGCATATAAAGCGCCATGTGAGCCCTTGCTGACGACAGGCGCCAATTGTCGTAGGTCTTACTGCGGAACGGTCGGGCATCCGTATGCCCTTTGATGACAATCTGGCCGGGCGTTTCTGCAACGACCTTGCCGATACGCTTGAGCAGTTTCACCAATTCCGGCCTAGGTTCAGCAGACCCTATGGCAAACATACCGAAGTTCTGATCATCGGTCAGGCTTATGAGGGTCCCTTCGCTCTCGCGCGTCACGGTGATCTTTTCTGCGGTTTCTTCCAAGACAGTCCCCCGGGTGTCACCAAGGACACCCGTAAGTCTCGCAACCAAAACCTCCGCGGTTCCCTGCCCCTCCGGCACGGTTGGACGAACCTGTTCGCTCTCCGTACCGTCCACAAGCATCGAATCGACAACACGGTCTTTCGCAACACCGTTGCGGCCAGTCACATGTGCTACCACCGGGTCCAGTTTTCCTGCATTGACTTTGCGTGCTGGCACCAGGTCCTGGCCCTCGACAATTGTCGCGACCGAAGCAAGCGTTTCGCTCTGTCTGTCTGTGCCTGAGAACTCCTGAAGATCCTGCACCAGCTTGCTGCCACTGACGGTTTGTTGGTCGACTTCAACCGAATGTGCTGCATCGGCAACATCCAGCATACCGATTCCAGGCCCGGCGCCTCCGAGATCCCCAGCAGTTTGCGCCTGCACCGGCGTTTCCACCCCCTCGACACCTCGGCCAGGCCGGAATTGCCAGTACATCGGATCGAACGGATCACGGTAAGCCTGACCTCCCTGGGAGCCTTCTCGCTTCTGCAAACCCGAACCAATGCCTTTCGGATTGGCTTCAAGAGTTTCCTCTACACGTATCTTTTCCGAAAGCGTGTCCAACACTGCATAAGGATCGGAAAACAGGATCGATTCTGAATGAATTTGCGTAAATTGACCTGAGGCGGGCGCCCCACCCTGCTCCGGCTTTTCTTCCGTCTCTTCAATCCGGTGACCAGACTCAAGGCCTTGACCGAAATTTTCGTCCTGATCGACCGGTTCCTCGGATCCGCCAAGTTTGCCCATGAACAGTTTCGCACCGTTCTCGTTGGTGTCTCCATTGATTTGCGGGTCGTTCAGTCCCTTTCGGTTGGGTGCAGTCGAAGCAAGTTTGACTGGATTGAAATACTGGGCGACGCCGCGACGCACGCTGTCATCGGTGACATTGATCAGCCACATCACCAGGAAGAACGCCATCAACGCAGTCATGAAATCCGCGTAGGCGATCTTCCAGACGCCATGGGGCAGGTCTTCGTCTTCCCAACTGTTCTTGCGCCGGACAATGACGATTTCGTTTCCAACACCATCCAGCATCAGTCGGCCTCCCGAAGCAGATTTTCCAATTGACCTACCCATTGGCCCAATCGGGTTTCGATCATGGTTTCGTCAAGCAAGGCGACGAGTTCCAACTCATCCGCAATCTGGACCTCGATCCGGTCCTGAAGGGCTGGAAGTTGTGCAGCGACCTGTTCGACAAGACTTTTCGGACCTCGCAATCGGATCAGCTTGTCGCTGCTGTCCTGGGTCAGCTGACGAAGATTTTCAGCAAAGGCCGACACAAGCTGTGTGGTGACCTGTTCCTTCAGGAAAGACTGCAGCAGTCTGGAGAGCGAATAGGAAATGCGTTGCTCCATGACATCCAGAAAACGCTCGATGGCCGCACTGACATTCGCCGCTTCGCGCATATCGAATTTGATCTGCTCTTCTTCCAAAGATTTTTCATGCGCCTCGCGGGCACTTTCCAGAAGCGTTTCATAGTGCGCGCGAGTTCGCTCTTCCCCTTCACAGCGTCCACGCTCGAATTCTGCTTGCAGCCTGTCTTCTTCGCTCGGCTGAGAGACAGGACCTTCGTCCGGCTCAAGCACGTCCACCAACGCCGGATCGTACGCTCCGAGGGCCTTGAACTTCGGTATGGAAAGTACCGGTATGTGAGAAGCAGCAGAGGTCGACATTAGACACGCTCCGATTCATAGAGCCATTGACGCAGGATCGCTGCAGATTGCTCTTCGTTGAATTCCAGCAACGATTCCAGTTTTTTCAGAGCGGATTGGTTGCGCTTGCTGTTCAGGTCCTGAAGCAGATCGGAATGATCAGGCGGCACCAGGTAGGTCTGTTCGCCTTCCATCGCCTCGGTGTCGACTTCGACGCCTTCAGGCAGCATGCCGAGTTCAGCAATTTCCGCTTGAGGCTTGGCGACCTGAGGCACCAGGGCAGCAACAGCCGGGCGCAAACCGAACCAGATCACCAGCATGGAAACCGTCAGTATGGCCAGAGCATTGATGATGTTGCCGGACTGGCGCAGCAGATACTCCGAAATGCTGATCGGCGGGATCGGCTCCATCGCACGGCCGCCGTCAACAAAATCAACGACCGCCACTTTGACGTGGTCCCCACGTGCTTCCTCAATGCCGGCCGAAGAGGCCACAAGCGCTTCAATTTCCGTCAGCTGCTCATCGAGCTGCGCCTGGGTCGGATCGCCACCAAGAGACTGAGCAAGCCGGGTCTGGTCGACGAGAACTGCGATCGAAAGTTTTGCAACCCGATAGCCGTCTTGTGACGTTTCGATCCGTTTCGAGGAGATTTCGTAGTTGACCGTTTCCTCGCGGCGTTCGTTCTCTTCGGTCGACCTTTCACCGTTTTCTGCCGCCACGTCTTCTTCGGGCAAGTTCTGTTCCACGGTTGTCGGAGCAGACGTACTGGAATTCTGCGCGTTTTCATTTTCCCGGATCGTTCGAACCGACCGCTCAATCCGGGAATCCGGGTCGTAGATCGTTTCCGCGATCATTTTCCGGTCTGTATTGAGCTCCGCGGCAACGCTAACCTGAAAATTGTCCAGTCCGAGATACGGCGTCAGTGTCTTCCGGATATTCTCCTGGATCCGGTTACTGACCGCGGTTTCAAGGCTTGCCATTTGACCGGCTGAAGCCTTGGTTGGGTCTTTGCCCGCGGCAAGAATTCCGCCGGATGTATCAAGAACCGTAACCTTGTTCGCCTCCATTCCAGGAACGCCGGCAGCGACCAGGTGCCGAATGGCGTCGGCGGTCCGAACATCGTCAGGGACATCGGATCTGATCACGACCGAGGCAGACGGGGGCTGCTGATCGCGCCGGAAAGATCCTTTTTCCGGCAGCACGATGTGAACACGCGCTGCGCGGATGCCTTTCATCAACTGGATGGTCCGGGCAAGCTCGCCTTCAAGCGCCCGGACACGCGTGACTTCCTGCATGAAGGATGTCAGCCCCAGAGATCCCAGCTCATCAAACAACTCGTATCCGGAGTTTGCTCCACGCGGCAGTCCTTTTTCGGCGAGCAACATGCGCGCCTTGGCAGTTTGGGCGTGACTCACCATGACCGCGCTTCCGTCCGAACTGATGTCGAACGGGATACCTGCGTCCCGCAAGGCCGCGCCTATGCGGGTTACATCTTCTCCATCAAGACCGGTATAGAGAGCTGCCTGTTCGGGACGGCTCAGATAGTAGGCGCCGGCACCAACGGTTGCGATTGTAGCGAGACCGATCAAAGCGAGCGCGACCAGTCTACGCACTCCCAGCTCCATCAGGTTTGCCCAAAGTTTTTCGGCGTGTTCACGGCCCGGCATGCATCACCCTTTCATGCACGTATGTTCTGGTTTCCGCCACTATGGGAAATGGACCTTGCGCGAGCCTGTCATCTACCTGGCGAAACAAAAAAAGACCGCGCCCCGAAAGGCGCGGTCCTCTTTTCCGAATAACCGCTTGGATTAACGGAACAGGGACAGAATGTTCTGAGAGCCCTGGTTTGCGATCGACAGAGCCTGGATACCAAGCTGCTGCTGTGTCTGCAGAGCCTGAAGACGTGTCGATTCCTTGTTCATGTCAGCATCAACCAGCTGTCCGACACCACGGTCGATGGCATCACGCAGCGCAGACACGAAGTCTGTCTGAAGGTCTACGCGGCTCTTCACTGAACCAAGGGTGGTTGCAGCGTCAGTGATGTCGCCGAGGGCGGCATCAATGCCGGCGATCACAGTATCCAGACCAGCAAGGTCAGCGTCGGTCACAGCGGAGATATCAAGATCCGCAATACCGTCACCGGTGATGTTGGTCAGGGCTGCGAAGCCACGGTCCTGATCGAGGATGCCGGATTGGTCGGCAGCATCGTAAAGTTCAGTTCCGGTGGTGTCGACGGTGACGGTCTGAATGGTGATTGCACCACCAGCACGTGAGAAGGATGCCACGATATCCTTGTTGGCAGCATAGCCTGCTGCACCGGAGTCGACAGACAACCAGTTTTCACCGTTGAAGACAGCCGAGTCAGCCGTATTTTTCAGCTGGTTCTGCAGCTCGTTGATGTCAGACTGGATCTTGCCGCGGTCAACACCCGGAGTACGAGCAGCAACGACTTTGGCTTTGATTTCGTTCATGACATCAACGGTGCTGTCCATGGCAGTGTACATAACGTCGACGGTCGCAGCACCCAGACCCAGAGAGTCTTCAACGGCGCCAAGAGCCATGTTATCGGAACGCATGGTTGTTGCGATGGACCAGTAAGCTGCGTTGTCTTCCGCGCCGGAAACACGATAACCCGTGGAGATGCGGTTCTGCGTCTCGGCCAGGTTTGCGTTCGTGCTCCGCAGGGTCTGCAGAGCGGTCATTGCGGAAGCGTTCGTCATCAAGCTAGACATGATATGTCCCTTTCAATGTTTCAGTAGGTACTGGAATTGGCATGGGACATGCCGGGTTCTCACCGGCACAACAGGAGCAGCTTCATGCTTTTGAACCGAGAGCAATACGGTTCAACCTGCTGTGAAAATGACACTAGCGGTCCAATCTTGCGCGAACCTTACGCAGATCACTTGAATTCGATCTTTTTGAACTTCAATCCCATTAATCGACAAAGTCGCTGAAATTTAAATCGTGAGCGATAAAAAAGCGGGGCCGCAGGGCCCCGCTCATTTCATATTCGTTTTCATAGACTTTTTAGAAGAAGGAACGAACCAGGCTGCCCACTAATAGGTTCCAACCATCGATCAGAACAAAGAACAGGGCTTTGAACGGTAGAGAAATGACCGTGGGCGGCAGCATCATCATGCCCATGGACATCGTAATCGTGGCCACAATCATGTCGATCACGAGAAAGGGCAGCGCGATCAAAAAGCCGATTTCAAATCCTCGGCGAAGTTCAGAGATCATGAATGCCGGAATGAGAACTCGCAGCTCAACGTCTTCAGCACTTGCCGCTTCCGTTTCCGTCACTCGGCCGGCTGCAAGATCGTCAAAAAGAACGAGGTCCTCCTCCCTCACCTGGCTCAACATGAATTCCCTGAACGGAGTTGAAATCCGAACATAAGCTTCCTGCTCCGAAATCTCGTTGTTCATGAGCGGCTGCACGCCTTCTTCCCATGCTTTGTCGAAGGTCGGGCCCATAACATAGAAAGTCATGAAAAGAGCGAGCGATATGAGGATCAGATTTCCCGGTGTCGTCTGCAATCCGATGCCGGACCGCAAAAAGGAGAACGCGATGACAAACCGGGTAAAGCTGGTCACCATGATCAAAATGCCGGGCGCCAGTGAAAGCACCGTCAGAAGTGCGATGACCTGAATGATCCGGCCACTTGCACTCCCTTCGCCTTCCGGCAGCAGAGACGACAAATCGGGAACCTGTGCGAGAGCGCCGTTCGTCAGGAACAGAACAAGGACACCTGAAAGGAGCAGCCGGATCATTGAACAACCACCGACTCCAGAATGACTTCGCTGACCTGCCCTTTGGTACGTGTTTTCGCCCTCTCAGTCAGATCTTCGCGCAAATGCTGCAGGCCAACCCCGCCTTCCAGATGGCTCAATGTGAGCGTGCGCATGTAACTGAGGAAGTCGTCCTCAACCTTCTTCCGCAAGACACCGACATCCCGGTCTTCTTCATCTACCAACAGGATAGAAGCCTTCACTCGGATCCAGGCTTCCTGGGGGGACGCCAGGTTGGTCACCAGCGGATCCAGTTTCTGAAGCCGTGTCGAAGCGGCAAAGGGAAGAGTGTCTGCGAAGGATTGCTGCTGGCGGAGCCGCCCATGGACCTCCTGCTCCGTATAACTGGAAACGTAAGCAGCCAGCCCAGCGCCCGCGCCGCCCCCAATCAACGTCAACAAGATCAAAGCAGCGACGAAACCGCCATTGCGTGCAGGTTGAGACGCTCCATCCAGCGGAGCTTCAAGTAAGTTGGACATATACGTTTCCCGTTGGTTCCGGTCTGCGGATTAGAAAGGCGTGATGATGTCGTAGATCTGCTGCCCCCAGGCGGGTTGCTGCACCTCGGTTATGCGACCACGCCCACCATAGGAAACCCGAGCTTCCGCAATCTTGTCGTAGGGAATGGTGTTGTTGCTCTGGATATCCCGCGGTCTGACAATTCCCGCGATCTGCAGAATGCGCATTTCATAGTTCACCCGCACTTCCTGCGATCCGGAAATGACAAGATTTCCGTTCGGCAAACGGTCCGTTACAACCGCTGCGACAGACAGCTGAATCTCTTCAGAGCGATCGATGGATCCTGAGCCTGCAGAACCGGAACCTGAATCAATATCCAGATTGGCCTCACCGTTGCTTGTATTGCCATCCCACGTCGCACCTACAGAACCACCGATCCCGATATCGGATGTCCGACGCCGATCGGAACTGTTGTCCAGATTTGCCTTGTCGTTGATATGGATGGTCACCGTGAGAACATCGCCGACCTTCTTTGCTCGCGGATCCGAGAAGAAGTTGTCACGCCCATTCATCCAGAGAGAGTTGTAATCCTTGATACCGCCTGGCCCGAAGGTGCTGAGTGGATAGACCGCCGTCGATTGCGTTGCCAGCCCGTATCCGACAGGCGACATCTCCGGCGCCTTGCCGATATCTTCCAATTGACCGGCACACCCGGAAAGCAGCATCGCTCCAAGGGAAATGAAAATCGCTCGCATCAGAAACTCCGTTGTGCTTCCGGGTAGGTCAGACCCATCATCGATTGGGTCAGTTGTGCGGCCCTGGAGGGCTCCATTTCATCGAGAATGCTGCTGGCGACGCGGGCCTTCAGTTTCAAGAGAACACCAACAGCCGCCTCTTCATCCGTCGTCGACAGTTGTGCCGCAGCAGCTTCCGGGCGCATGCGTCCAATGATCGTGACGACCTGATCTTCCACTTCGTTGAGCAGATCTTCCCGTCGTTTGACCCAGGTTTCGAACTCGCGCTCTTTACGCTGCAGCTCCGCGATCCTGTCACGCAGGCGGGCTTCCAGACTGATCAGTTTCCAGGTCTGCCACCTGATGCGAGCCTCCGAAGCAGCTTCTGCAATGTTTTGACAATAAAGCTCACTATCTCCCGGAGGGACGATCGTCTCTGCCTTTGGCTTTCCGCGTGGCGACTGCGCGTTCGCCGCTATCGGCCCCACCAAAGCAATCGAAAATGCCAGAGCTGCCAGAAGGCCTGTCCTTCGGCAGGTGTCCAAATTGAAAGGCATAGAGCGCCGTCCTTCATACTGAACCCATTGGCAAGCACATTCGGCGATCGAGCTTGTGCGAGGCTGGCTCTCAAAACAAAAAACGCCGCGTTGACAGCGGCGTTTCAAGGATCACGTTAAGATGTCTCGATGGCTATTGAACGACAAGCTCTGCCTGGAGGGCTCCAGCAGTCTTGATTGCCTGCAGGATCGCAATAATTCCTGTCGGTCGAAGTCCGATCCGGTTGAGACCCCGCACAAGTGTCGGCAAATCAGTTCCACCGACCACAGCCAACTGTCCACCACTCTCCTGCGCATCCACGTAAGTCCTTGGCACAACAACTGTCTGACCATTCTGGGAAAACGGCGACGGCTGAGAAACTTCAGGGGCCTCGGAAATACGGACTGTGAGATTGCCGTGGGTAATCGCTACAGTGGAAATCTGAACATCTTTGCCAATAACAACTGTCCCGGTCCGCTCGTCGATCACCACCTTCGCGGTCTGGTCAGGGCGTACACGAATGGCTTCGATTTCCGAAATGAACCTGGTGATACTCACATGCTTGGGCGGGGCCAGGTGGATGGAACGGTAGTCGCGTTCCTTTGCTACGCGAACACCATATCGCTCCTTGGTGTAGCGATTGATAGCGTCGGTAATACGGACAGCCGTTCTGAAATCGGGATTGCTGAGTTCCAGCACCAGAGCCGGTATTTGTGAAAATTTAGCCGGCAAATCCCGTTCGATCAGACCTCCATTCGGAACTCGCCCAACTGTCGGAATACCCTGGGTCAGACTTTCCGCCTGCCCCAACTCGGCAAAACCCGAAACAGCAACGGGGCCTTGCGCGACCGCGTAGATGTGTCCATCCGCCCCCAACAGCGGTGTAGCCACCAATGTTCCACCTGCGAGCGAAGTCGCATCGCCAAGGGACGAGACGCTGACGTCGATTGTCGAACCCTTTCCAATGAAGGACGGCATTTCCGCTGTGACGACAACGGCTGCAACGTTGCGCGTTCTGAGCCGGGCATCCCGGACGTTCACACCGAGACTGTCAAGCATCGACTGGAGTGACTGCTCGGTGAATGGGGAGTTTCGAAGGCTGTCTCCGGATCCCTTCAGGCCGATCACCAGTCCATACCCGACAAGCTGATTATCCCTAACGCCCTGCAGGCTGGCAATGTCCTTGATCCGCACCATGGCCGAAACCGGAGCAACCGCCATGACCATGGCCAGAAGACCACACACAAACCTGAGCATCGATCAATTCTCCACCCGGATAGTTCCGTCTTCCTGAACCCGGCCAGACACAACCAATCCACTATCAATATTGCGCACCCGCACAAAACTTCCCGCGCCACCATTTTGCAGGGCTTCCACCTGCATGATGATCATGAGCCCATGTTCCCTGAATACGAGCCGGGCGGGTTCTCCACGGTGGACAAGCACCTGCTTTTCAATCGCGTTGAGCGGCACCGGCTGCCCCGGAAGCAACGTTCGGCGCGCGATCATACCAACGAGCTGGCCGCGATGCGTCGACACTGCAAACTGCTGGGCTGTCCGGCTCGGAAACTTTCGCTCAATCAAGTCCTGATGAGAGATCTCGTCTCCGGGATGAATTGTCTGACGCGGAACGGGGAGCTCCACTCCGGCCGCACTAGCAATCTGGCCGAAAGCCGATATGAAAACTGAGAAAAGCAGCAGCCTGACTATCGTGACCATTACACCTGCCCCCTTATCAGCGGATACCATTGGTCACTGTTCCGGCCATCTCGTCCGCAGCCTTCATGACCTTCGAGTTCATCTCGTAACCACGCTGCGCATTGATCAACGCCGTGATTTCCTTCACGGGATCAACATTGGAGCTTTCCAGGTATCCTTGACGGATAACACCAAAACCCGGATCTCCCGGCACACCTGCAACTGGTGTTCCCGAGGCTTCTGTTTCCCTGAAGAGATTTCCGCCTACCGGCTCAAGACCCACATCATTGGCGAAATTGGCAAGTGTTAACTGGCCAAGTTCACGCGGCGCGAGCTCACCATCTACCTTGGCAAACACCTGCCCGGACTCGTTGATCGCAACCTCGATGGTTTCCTCTGGCACGATAATGGCCGGTTCAACCGGGTAACCGTCGATGGTGACAAGTCTGCCATCCGCATTCTTGTTGAAGGAACCCGCACGGGTGTAGAGGGTTTCGTCATCCGGTCCGGTAATCTCGAACCACCCACGCCCGTCCAGAGCAACATCAAACTGGTTCCCGGTGTTCGTCAACGACCCTTGAGCATGAAGCTTGCGAATTCCGGCTGTCTTTACACCAAGGCCGAGTTGCGCACCTTCAGGAACCGGATCTTCACCACCTCTGTTCGGAACTCCCTGAAGTCTTTCCGCCTGATAAAGAAGGTCGGAAAACTCTGCCTGAGAACGCTTGAACGACGTTGTGTTCATATTCGCAATATTGTTGGCAACGACTTCAACGTTCAGCTGCTGAGCGCTCATGCCGGTCGCGGCGATAGCTAGGGCTTTCATCAGGTACTCTCCTAAAACTGAGCCGGATTATCCGGCAGATCCGGAATCACGGATCAGATCGACATGCGGCTGACTTCCTGGTAGGCGGACACCACCTTGTCGCGAATGGCGATAGCTGTCTGCAGGGTCGATTCAGCGGCCATCACCGCTTCAACCACCTGCTGAACCGACGCCTGACCATCAACACCTGATATGGCGGTGGCCTCGCCTTGCTTGATCTTGTCGATTGCGCCTTGCGATACCTGCGCTATCGCATCGCTGAAGCTGCTTTCAGCTACATTTTCCGTTCCGCCAAGGTTCGGGGTGCCAACGGAATATCTTGTCGTGGACGATGTTTTCAGAACACCGTCTGTCGATGATGTAAGAGCGGCAATTTCATTGATCATGATCAGTTCCTCAGCAGGTCGATGTGGCGCATAACCATCTCACGGGCCTGCGTCATGACTTTCAGGTTGGCTTCATAGGAGCGATTGGTCTCGCGCATATCCGCGAGTTCCAGCAGCGTGTTGACGTTCGGCATCTTTACGTAGCCATTCTCGTCCGCGGCCGGGTGTCCTGGATCATATTCAACAGTGAAGGGTGCCTTGTCGGCGCCAACCCCTTTCACGGACACGAGGTTGGCCTGCGTAGCCCTGTTGAATTCACTTTCGAAGGTAATCGTTTTCCGGCGGTAAGGGTCATCGCCCGAGGTTTCGCCGGTCGACCGTGCATTGGCCAGGTTCTCCGAAACGACCCGAAGCCGTTCGGATTGTGCCCTCAAACCCGAACCGGATATCTGAAGCGTTGCTGCAAGCGGATCTGACATGAGAATTTTCCTTATGGCTTCACGGCGGCGAGGTACATGCGATGAAAGGACTTCGCGATACTGGCGTTCAAGGCATGATCGCGCGCGACCTCACCTGCTTTGACCATTTCCTGTTCAAGGCTGACCGAGTTGCCTGAATGGTTCACTGTCCAGCTGTCCGCCTTTTCGACATCGGAAGTTCGTGAGACTTCCATCAGTTGTCCGAGATGACTGTCATGCGTTGCGGTCATCGCAAGTTGCGTTTTGCTGACGACGGACGTGAACGGCTCGAGGTCCTTTGCGCGAAACCCGGGAGTGTTCGCGTTGGCAATGTTTTCGGCAATCGTTGCCTGGCGCACGGACAGCCAGTCATTGTTATGAGAAACAAGTTTGGTCAGGAACACCGGCTCCATCGAGAACCTCCTATCAGTTCAGGTCATCCACTTGGTAAGCAGGCAACCTTGCCCGAGGCTGTTCCGCGCGTGCCCCCCCCTGAACGCCAACACCACAAGCTTCACGCAACCTTCACTGTGCATGCATTGTTGACACGGGATCACCCCGTTCTGGACCGAAACTGCTTGTGAAGAAGAGGAACCGGATGGATTGGCTGACGCATGGCCGTTTTCAAATCCCGGCAAAGTCAAAACTCTGTTCCGGAAAGACCCATCGATCAGCTGCAAGGCTGGTTTTCGTGTCACTGTCGGCGATCTCGACAATTTCATCCGCCTCTTCAGGTGGGCTCCCCATAGACTGTGAGAGTTATGCCCGCGCCTACGCGGACGCCCATACCACCGGCGACCCTTCCGATCTGACGATTGTCGATGGCGCAATGCGCGGCGCTGTCATAGGCGGCGGCTGGAGAGGTCCAGGCGGAGCCCGTCGGGGAGCACTGGCGGGCGGAGCTCTTTCAGTGCTGGATTCGATCGGAAACTATCCAGGAGGATGGCAGGGTATGTATGACCTTGCATACAGGATGTGCCGAAACGGCCAGTCCGGCGTAACCCACAAGCCGATGACTCTCGGTGATCCGTCGTATCGTCCGCGCCCTTCCAGCCCCCAAGAACTTGTCCCTCCACTGCCGCCCCAAAGGCAGTTGCCGCCGATACAAAGTCGCTGAGGAACCACCATGCTCAATTTCCTGAACGCAAAAAAAGAGTCCCTGACGAAAGCCATTCAAAGACGCCTTCATCCCCGTCAGCGAACGAGATTGCGTCCGGCCAAACTCGCCAGCCTCGACAACGAATTCATCTGTGATTGTACAATACGGGACATGTCCGAGGGCGGCGTCAGGCTGGTGTTGAACGAAGACACCGATCTCCCGGAGGAATTCTATGTCTTCGACGCCGTTCCAAGAACAGTAGCGGAAGTCCAGCTACGTTGGCGAAACGGGTTGGCAGCAGGCGTTGTCTACATGGTACCGCCAGCCAGCATCAAACACTTCAGCAACACCGGTGTACGCAAACTCGCACAAAGGCTCTACGCGCTGGAAGGCTAATGCCAGCAACCCAGGCAGCCACAATCTCGGGCGATCGGCGGGTCTTCTCAATTCTAGTTTTCACAATGAATACACTGTAAAACGGGAAAGGAGATTCCCCTGGGGGCATGCGTTCAGATATAGGGCGATTGTTCCCAATCACCTGAGCACGCGGAATGAGCAAAGCACACCCATTTTCCTTCGAGCTACCGGACAAGGTCCTGACGTCTCTGCCAACGGGTGCCGTGAAGGACACAGTGGAGCATCTGGGACAGCGCATTGCCCGCGGTTATTACAAGATGGGCGCAATCCTGCCCAAGGAAGATGAGCTGGTTGACGCGCTTGGTGTATCGCGCACGGTCGTCCGTGAAGCTATCAAGGTCCTATGCGGAAAGGGACTTGTCCGAACCGCCCGGCGATATGGTTCACGAGTTTGCCATTTCGACGACTGGAACCTCCTCGACCCGGATGTCATCCGCTGGCACGATCCTGACAGTCCCCTGACTGCAAGGATCTACTCCGAGGCGACGCACCTGCGTTTCATCTTTGAGCCTGAAGCAGCTGCCCTTGCAGCCCAGAACGCCACTGAAGAGCAGCGAGAAACGATTTTAGCCGCTGCAAAAAGCATTCATCCGGACAACAGCGAGCCCGAAATGATCGGTGCTGACTACGCCTTTCACTCTACGATCCTTCAGGCCAGTGGCAATCTCATGCTCTCCCAGTTGCAAAACCTTATTTATGCGGTGCTGATCTTTTCCTATTCAGCGGATCGGAAAAGAGTTCCGGATGAACAGGTTTCACGCCAATGCCACCTGGAAGTCGCCGAAGCGATCTTATCCGGCGATGCCGAACTTGCCCGCCGGTGCATGCGAGATATGCTGATGCAAAACAAGCTTGTCGCAGAAAAGATTGCCACTTCAACTTCGACAGGACGAGCAACAGATTTCTGAAGTGTTAGCGTTACGCGACTTATCTCTTCACCCAATCAGGTCAAGCCGGACGACAGAACCTGTCCAGGACCTCTAAACCCAAAAAAGGGGTGCGTTGGCCGGCAGATACGTGTCACTCCTGTCTCGCGCATTTCAATCGCCGGAACACCTAGCTGGTGCTTTTCAACACAATCAAACAAGACACTGGTTCAGGACCCGGATTTCATCATTGATCTGCTGAATGCTGCCTTGCGATCAATGGCAACCGTCAAATCAGCCGCGCCGACTACATAGAAGCATTTGTCCAGTTGTAGGACAAATTAGAATACGTTAAGTCAGGGGAAGCTAATATCACCGGGACGAAATCATGAGCTTCATCAATTCCAGCGATCTCGAAGGTACTTTTCTTGGCCGTGTTTGGAGGCCGGAAATGTCAGGACCGTCTGTTGTCACAATACGGGAAGGAAATGTCATCGACATTACTTCCAAGGCAGCGCCGACGGTGCGGGACATTTGTGAAATGGACGACCCGGCCGCTTATGTCGGCTCGGTTGATGGAGAAATTCTCGGCTCTCTCGCTGAGATCGCTGAAGTATCCCCCGGAAACCCGTCAAAGGTCCATTTCCTGGCTCCTTGCGACCTCCAATCGGTAAAAGCCTGCGGCGTGACATTTGCAAGCTCCATGGTTGAAAGGGTGATTGAGGAACAAGCAGCCGGCGACCCGCAAAAGGCAGACGACATCAGATCCCGGGTCGGCGCAGCCATCGGAAAGAGCCTCCGCAATGTCAAGGCAGGTTCGGATGAAGCGGCGAAGGTGAAGGACGCGCTCATCGCTGAAGGCTTGTGGAGCCAGTATCTTGAAGTCGGAATAGGCCCCGATGCCGAGGTCTTCTCCAAGGCGCAGGTTCTGTCCTCGGTCGGTCCCGGAGCAGAAGTTGGCCTGCATCCGATTTCGAACTGGAACAATCCCGAACCCGAAGTTGTTCTGGCTGTTTCGTCGAAGGGAACAATCGTGGGTGCAACCCTTGGCAACGACGTCAATCTGCGTGACGTCGAAGGCAGGTCGGCGCTACTGCTTTCAAAGGCAAAGGACAACAACGCTTCCTGCTCCATCGGTCCGATGATACGCCTGTTCGACGCGACATTCTCGCTCGATGACGCCCGCTCGGCGGAATTGGACCTCGAAGTTCAGGGCCTTGATGGATTTGTGCTGAAAGGCCATTCCTCGATGAAGGAGATTAGCCGGGATCCGGAAGATCTTGTCCGGCAGACAATCGGGCGGCACCACCAGTATCCCGATGGTCTCGTTCTGTTTCTGGGGACCCTTTTTGCACCGACACAGGACCGGGAGGTTCAAGGTGAAGGTTTCACCCATAAAATTGGAGACATCGTCACGATATCTGCACCCGGTTTCGGGTATCTGCGAAACACGGTGAAGCTATCGACAGAATGCCGGGAGTGGACCTTCGGCGTCAGTCATTTAATGCGCAATCTCGCCCAGCGCGACCTGATCTGACTTTTGTTGAGCGGCCACGTTTCGCTGCGACTTCTCCATTTGCAAAGCCATTTGCTGCACCAAAAGCCGGTTGAAGGGAAAAACCAGGAAGGGAGCGCTGCCTATGCGCTCCCTGACGCATATCACCCACCTCTTTGTGGTCACTATTACACTCAGAGTTTCACATGCGACAAAGTTCTGCGCGGGCAATTTTTCCCTGGCTCAGTTTTGCAACAAGGTGGAACAAAGAGCGCTCTTTTGATCCTTCAGGCCGTCAATGACGTCGAAGTGGTGCAGCCCCGCATCTTCATGGTAGGACGCGTTTTGCCAGACTTCCGATAACAATCTGGACTGTCGCAGAAATTCAGGACGTTCCTGACCACCGACCCAGGCAACCACCGGGCATTCGCCGACAGGGTCCATCAACGCTGCGCTTTCGGATGCTGCGTCTTCTTCACTCATCTTGAAAGCGTCGTTCATCTGGGTCTTGCACAGCGGGCGAAGGTCATGCAGTCCACTGATGGAAACAACCTTTACGACCCTCTGCAATGTGTCTGCATTCAGCGGGCTGTCGTCGCTTACCATTCGCGTAACGAGATGGCCTCCGGCTGAGTGGCCGCTCAATCTCACAGGCCCCTCGACACGGCTCGCCGCCAGGTTGATGGCTGAGCCGATCTGTTGAGTAATGTCGGCAATTCGAACATGAGGCGCCAAATCATAACTTGGCAAACAAACCGCCCAACCGTCAGTCAGAGCTCCCTGTGCGAAGTGAGACCAATAGGACTTGTCGAAACGAAGCCAATACCCCCCGTGAACGAAAACGACCAACCCTTTTGCTGTCCCTTCAGGACGAAAGATGTCCAGCTTCTCGCGCTCACCAACTCCATAGGCAATATCGAGTTCTTTCGCACCCCACGCGTTTCTGAATGCTCTGGCATCCTCCTCCCAACGTGAAGCGTAGTCTCCAGCGCCTGGAATATAGGCAGCGTTTGCGTATGCATCATCCCAATCGGTAATTGTATTCTCTGTCATCAATATTTTCCCACCCAAGAAACGTCGAGCAGCCAGGTGCATTTTGCACGCGGCCAGCATCAAATATGGAGTGAACGTGCTCCACACCCTGCTTGTCAAATCAGCCGGGTCCGTCCTAACGTCCCATCAACTAAAAATTTAGGGAGGACCCGGGCGAATGATGGAGCGCTGTTCCAACCGTGTCGCCAATCTGGCACATTTCTTGACGAAAAACGCAACGCGTTGGCCGTCGAGACCGGCAATTATCTGGGAAAACAACACCTGGAGCTGGGCTGATCTCGATGCGCGTGTCAGTGCACTTGCTTCCGCTCTTCAATCAGACTTTGGAGTATCCAAGGGCGACTCACTGCTAGTTCAAGCTCAGAATTCCAACCAGATGGCCGAGATCATGCTCGCCTCATTTCGGTTGGGAGCCATATGGGTTCCCTGTAATTTCCGCCAGGCTCCAGGCGAAACCGCCTATGCAGCTCAAAAAGCCAGGGCGAAAGTGTTCCTGTGCGACGCAGAATTCGAGCTGCAAGCAGAAGCAGTTCAGGAAGCGCAGCCGGATCTGAAGGGTATCATCACTGTAGGAGATAGCTCCTATGGAACGTCCTATGAACACCTGATTTCAAGGTTTGCGGGCTCAAACTTTGCCAACACCCCGGTCAATTACAACGATCCGTGCTGGCTGTTCTTCACATCGGGTTCCACTGGACGACCCAAGGCTGTCGTCCTTACCCATGGTCAGATCGGCTTTGTCACCGTGAATTATATGGCCGATCTTCTTCCCGGCACGACAGAGCAAGATGCTTCCCTTGTCATAGCTCCGCTCTCCCACGGCGCCGGCTTGCAACTCATTGCGCAACTTTCCAGCGGCACCGCTCATGTTTTGATGCCGCAAGGCGGATTTGACCCAAAGGCTGCCTTCGAACTGATCGAAAGGCACAAGGTCAGCAACTTGTTCACCGTGCCGACAATCGTCAAACGGCTTGTCGAGGATACCTCTATCGACCACTTCGACCATTCCAGCCTGCGGCATGTCATTTATGCAGGTGCACCTATGTATCGCGAGGATCAGAAACGCGCGCTGGAGAAGCTTGGACAGGTGCTGGTTCAATACTATGGATTGGGTGAAGTGACCGGCAACATCACGGTGCTGCGAACACAGGATCATTCGCTTGAAGACACTGAAACCCGAGTTGGAACCTGTGGCACAGAACGAACGGGCATTGAGATCAGCATCCAGGACGAGGCCGGAAACATCCTTGGACCGCACGAAACCGGAGAAGTCTGCGTAGTGGGCCCCGCGGTTTGCGCCGGTTACCTTGAAGATGATGGTGCCAATGTAAAATCCTTCCGCAATGGCTGGTTCCGTACGGGAGATATCGGCCACATGGACGAACAGCGATATCTCTACCTCACCGGGCGCGCATCCGACATGTACATATCCGGAGGCTCCAACGTGTACCCGAAGGAAATCGAGGAGGTTCTTCTGACCCATCCCGACATTTCCGAAGTCGCGATCATTGGAATTCCGGATCGCAAATGGGGTGAAGTCGGTCTCGCCGTGTGCGTCGCAGAGACGGGAACAGCACCGGAAGACGCCCATCTTGCTGACTTCCTCTCCGGAAAGGTCGCCAAGTACAAGATGCCTGCCCGCTATCTCTTCATCGAGCAAATGCCGACCAGCGCGTATGGCAAGATCACGAAGAAAATTGTGAGGGAACACTTGGAAGAGAAAGGCCTCCTGTGAGACGACCGGCTCCACGAAACCGCTCGGACATCCGGCATCCCGGCCCCCTGGCTGAAGACCGCCGCCCCCATGCCACCTGCCACGCCGACCCCATAAGTCTCGAGTTATCGGATGGGCAGTGGTTGCTTGCGGCTTTGGGCAACTGGGCAGATCGGGAAGGTTATGGCTCGGCTGTTCTTGATCTCAGTGGTCTGAACTTGCGCTCCTTCGATTATGTCATGCCGGACAGGGCAATCGATGATCGCCACGCCGCCTGGTACAGCGATACTCATTCATCAGGTGGAGCGACCCTAGAGGAAGCTGTTGCTATTCTGGGATGGCGGGACGGAACCTGGTTTGCCCATATCCACGCTTATTGGCATGAGGACGGAAAGGCGAGGCTTGGGCATCTGTTGCCCGAGACACTCGTCTTGAACGGATTGGCACAGTCGAAGGGATTTGGACTGACTGGAGCGCGTTTCGTGTCGGAACCTGATCCGGAAACCGAGTTCACACTTTTCCGCGTGAAACAGGATCAACCCAACCCATCAAACCAAAACCACAACGCGGTCATCGCCACGCTAGCCCCTTTTGAAGACTTCCACCAGGGCGTAGCGGCTCTGGCAGATCGATTTTCCGGGCCGACCTACGAGGTTCATGGTCTTGGCAGCTTCGCCGGAGCGGAATTTACCGATGGCCGGATGATGCCGGGTCTGATTTCAGAAATCCTCATTAGGTCCGGGGCCGGTCGGAGACAAGACCAGAAACTGATGTTACCCGTACGATGCGTTGACCTGACCGGACAGCTGTATGAAGGCATGGTCAAACCCGGGGGCGCTCCAACTTTGGTGACATGCGAACTGTTGCTGACTTCTCAAACTACCGTGTCTTCACGCTAGCATTCGACGCTCGCAATCAGGTAGCGGAGCCGCTGATTTCCACGCCCAAAGGAACAGTAAGAGAACATTTACCCTTGCAGAACACAATAGGAACAGGTAGTGTGTTCTTGATTTGTACCACTTGATTCTCGCGGTCAGGGGAAGCCGATATGCTCACGCGCAAGCAGTATGAACTGCTCATGTTCATTCATGAAAGACTGAAGGAAACAGGTGTCCCACCTTCATTCGACGAAATGAAAGATGCCTTGGACCTTCGATCCAAGTCCGGCATTCATCGCCTGATTACGGCACTCGAGGAACGAGGCTTCATCCGTCGCCTTCCGAACCGCGCACGCGCAATGGAAGTTGTCCGCCTGCCCGACTCGATCGCTCCCGGCCTCAGCTCCCCGCGTCCACGAGGCAGCTTCTCACCTGAAGTGATCGAAGGCTCACTGGGCAAGCAGGAGGCGCCTCCTCCGGCACCGGTTGTTGAAACAGCCGGTGCGGAAATTCCGGTCATGGGGCGAATTGCGGCAGGTGTGCCGATCGAGGCTATCCAGACCCACAGCCACTCCATCACCGTTCCGCAGGAGCTACTCGGCAAAGGTGAACATTACGCCTTGGAAGTGCGGGGCGACTCCATGATCGAGGCCGGCATTCTGGACGGTGACACGGTGCTGATCCGCCGGACAGACAGCGCCGATAGCGGTGACATTGTCGTTGCGCTCGTGGATGATGAGGAAGCAACTTTGAAGCGCTTGCGCAAGAAAGGTGCCTCCATAGCTCTCGAAGCAGCGAACCCAGCTTACGAAACCAGGATCTTTGGACCAGGCCGCGTTCGCGTGCAGGGCCGGCTGGTCGCCTTGTTCCGGCAATACTGATCAGGACTGAGCCTGCCAGGCATCATGCACGGCAGGCTTCCGGAGACGCGGGGCGATCACGCCTTGCAGCAACACTTGTGTGCTAGTTTTCTCTTTGAACCTGCTTGAGTTTTTCGCGGGTAAAGGTACCGGGCATGTGCCAAGGTCGCGGATTGGCAGAAACTGCGAATTTGATCTTTGATATTTTCACGCCTGATTGACTGTCGACTTCAGGTTGGTCCGTCTGCGTTGCGTAAGCCATTTTCTCCCTCGACAACCAAATGGATACAGCACCGCGCTCTTCGCGGACCGCTCCGCCTATTGAGGTCGCAGTTCGGCAAGTTTCAGGAATGATTAGGTCGGACACGACAATGTCTGCATGTTCGCAATCCAGACGAAATGCATCTGCAGTTCTTGGAAGCGCAACTTTCAAGGGTGTGTTCAGGGCCGTGTTTAAATCGCCCTCGGAACTTGCGGGATAAGCCAGTACGACGCAGCCACTCGCATCACACCTTACTTGAGGCGATTTCATCTTGCGCGATTTTATCGCTGAACTGACAACACCTTCGCTTGCGAACCAGATATCGGTGGCAAATGACTGCCGTCTTCCGGTCCATCTAAGGAACCCCTGTTCATCTCGTGCAGCCACTCTAACTCCGGAGGATGCAATTTGAATATCTGGCGGTCGCTGCGAGATTAAAAGCAGCGCACCGGCAACCATCGGCATGATCGCCCAAATACGTTGACGACCAGGCAAGAGCAGAACGGCAAAAAAGGAGGAGGTAAACAGCAGAGCCGCCGGTGCGCTCAACTTTCCAACCGCGCCGGCACCGGCATCCAGCTGCGCGGTAAATTCGGCGATTTTCAACAGCCAGGAGATGCCCATCGACATGACCGTCAACGGGAACGATGCGAGACCAAGCGGCATCAGCACCAGCGCCAACACCCCAAGCGGCATGATCACGAGAGAAAACACCGGCATTCCAAGTAGGTTTCCTACGACACCAAACGGCGCAACCTGACCGAAATGATGCGCCCCGATGATACCGGTTGCCAGACCTGCAACACTCGCTGTCACGACAAGTCCTGCACTCCAGCGAAAAGCATTTCGCAACAACAGAGAAATTGGACCGGCTTCTGCCGGCACTCCTCTACCGATCGAAAGCTCTCGGTTTCGCCAAATCTCATAAACTGCGATCAAACAGATGACAGCAGCAAAAGACATCTGAAAACCAGGAAAAAACAGGCGCTCGGGTGCCAGAAGCAACAAAGCCAGTCCGGCGATTGCAACACTGCGCAGCGTTAATCCCCTCCTGCCGACAAGAACACCAAGAAACACCAGCCCGATCATGAGAAAAGACCGTTGCGTCGCAACGGAGGCACCGGAAAGAAGCAAATACACAAACGCTGCGACCAACGCAGCGACGGCAGCCCATTTGTGTGTCGGCCAGCGGAGTGGCAGCGCCGGGATGACTGCGAGTATCAACAGGACAATCGCGTACGCCCCACCAGCAAACAGCGCCATATGCAAACCGGATATCGCCAGGATATGAGCAAGTCCTGCCGCTCTGAGATCCTCCTCCTGTTCTTTGGCAATACCACTGCGATCACCGACAAGAAGCGCGACAGCGAGACTTGCTTCCGGTGTATCTCTAAGTGCCGCCTTTATCTTCGCCCCAATGGTGTCCCGAAAACCCTGCAAAACCGAGCGCAATTGTACATCCAGAGGCGTCTCGTCGTAAGGCACCACCACCGGCGGACCAAAGCTAAATCCAGTTGCACCTATCTGGGAAAAGAAAGCCCGAAAGGAAAAATCATAGTCTCCTGGAGCAACCGGTCCAGCAGGTGGAAACAATCTGGCCCGCACTTCGATCTTGTCGCCGACATTGACGAGAGGCTCAGCAGGAACACGCAGACGAACAAGTTTCGGAAAACCGAGCGCCTCTCGAGATCGGCCTTCCACATTCAATACCTTCACCAGAAGACGGGTACCAGACGCATTGCTCCTCCGTTCAAGCGCATAACCAGAGAGGTTCACGTTCATCTCTTCGCCCAACTTCGGAGCGTCGACAAATGCAGTTCTCATCGAGCCGATCACCACGCCCCCCAGGCAAGCCAACGCCAGTAGAACGAACTTTCCGCGCGCTCCTGAAACTCCAAAGCGGACTGCCACCCCACACGCCAAAGCGAAAAGCATCGCCAACAACAGCCAGTGGGGCTCACCGGGAAGGATCAGATAGCAGGCGATACCGGCGGCGAATGCGAAACCGATCCAAAGAAGACCTTGTTCCTCCCAGAAAAGGCCACCTCTTGCCTTGCGCAACCTGCTCTTCTGGTTTTGAGAAAAAAACGGCTCAAATCGACCACCGTTTTGGGTTCTGGTCCAGCTTTCAGAACTACGATCAGAGAAAAGCATTTTCTGATCTGTACGCCGCGTCGACTCCGCGTCGCGTCGGCTTTTATCTTTGGAAGGTATTTGAGCCCCGTACACCACCTGTCGCTTGCTGGCCTCCTTGATGGAAGAAACCGTGAAGGCCCTATTTTGCCGGAACAAAGCCTGTGCTAATACCGGCGCCACCTAAAAGCGCAATCAGCGCAGATATTCTGACAGAGACTTTCAGAAAGTACCATGGCACAAAAAATCGTCACGCGCTTCGCGCCATCTCCGACCGGTTTCCTGCATATTGGCGGCGCCCGTACAGCCCTCTTCAACTGGCTCTTTGCCAAGCACCATGACGGGAAAATGCTGCTGCGTATTGAAGACACCGATCGCGCGCGCTCAACCCAGGAAGCCGTGGATGCCCTGCTGGACGGTTTGACATGGCTTGGCCTCGATTGGGAAGGTGATCCTATTTCCCAGTTCTCACGCGTCGATCGGCACAAAGAAGCCGTTGAGCAAATGCTTGCGGATGGCTCGGCTTATCGGTGCTACTGTTCGCCGGAAGAAGTCGACGCCATGCGCGAAAAAGCGCGGGCTGAAGGCCGTCCGCCGCGTTACGACGGCACCTGGAGGGACCGTGATCCGTCCGAAGCGCCGGAAGGTGTTTCTCCGGTCATCCGACTGAAGGCTCCCAATGAAGGTGAAACCGTTGTCGATGACATGGTTCAGGGGCGCGTTGTCATTCCGAACAAGGACCTGGACGACTTTGTTCTGATGCGCTCCGACGGCACACCAACTTACATGCTGGCCGTGGTTGTTGACGACCATGACATGGGCATCACTCACATCATTCGCGGTGTCGACCACCTGACCAATGCAGCCCGGCAGACGCTTATTTTCCAGTCCCTCGACTGGGAAGTGCCTGCGATGGCGCATATTCCTCTTATTCACGGTCCGGACGGCGCGAAGCTTTCAAAGCGTCACGGAGCCACCGGTGCTGAAGCCTATCGTGAAATGGGCTACCTGCCGCAAGCGATGCGCAACTACCTGGCGCGTCTCGGTTGGAGCCATGGCGACGAGGAAATCATGTCGCTTGAGGACATGATCAAATGGTTCGGCATGGATGCCGTCGGTCAGTCAGCTGCCAGATTCGACTTCAAGAAGCTGGAAAACCTGAACGGCCATTACATGCGCGCAACGGACGATGCGGAACTTTTAAAACACTGGAAAGTCTATCTCAGCCATGTGGAAAACGGCGAAGAGGTTCTGGCGTGGCTATCAGACGCAGGCAACGAGCAGACAGCGCTCATGGCTTTGCCGGGGCTGAAAGAGCGCGCCAAAACTCTCGTCGAACTGACCGAAAGCGCCTCCTATCTCTGGCGCCAACGCCCCCTTGATACAGATGAGAAGGCTCAAAAGATTCTTACGGATGAGGCAAGGTCCATTTTGAAGGATCTTCATATTGTCTTGTCCAATACCTCTGACTGGGCCGCAGAACCGCTGGAAACAGCCGTAAAAGCCTACGCAGAACAAAAAGAACTCAAGCTTGGCAAAGTGGCTCAGCCTCTTCGCGCTGCCCTTACCGGTCGTGGCACCTCTCCGGGGATTTACGACGTGTTGATCGCCTTGGACCGTGAAGAATCACTTGCAAGGATCAAAGACCAGGAAGCCTGAGAACAACAATGAAAGCGCCCGTTTGATCCTGACGACAATCGGGTGGCTTTGACCAATGGTCATACGGGCCTTTGACCAAAGCGTTATACCGGCCAGCTTGCGGCACTGCAGTAAATGGGCTAGGCAAGAGCCGAAAATTTATCCAGTGCCGTCTGTTGCCTTTGTTGAGATCCTCTCATTCGGGCAGGTCATCAGACTGGCGCGCCAGGTTAACGCAAAGGGGTTTCTGTATGGCCGACAACAACGCCAAGCTCAACGTCGGTGGCACCGACCACGACTTCGACGTACTTGACGGGTCCATCGGACCGTCAGTTGTGAACATTTCGTCCCTGTACAAGGACTCCGGGATGTTCACGTATGACCCGGGCTTTACCTCAACCGCATCCTGCGAATCCAAAATCACCTACATCGATGGTGACGAAGGAACACTGCTTTACCGCGGCTACCCGATCGAACAGCTTGCCGACCACGGTGACTTCCTCGAATCCTGCTATCTGCTTCTTTACGGTGAACTTCCGACCAAGCCGCAAAAGGACGACTTCGTTCAGCGTGTGACGTACCACACGATGATCCATGAGCAGATGAACCGCTTCTATTCCGGTTTCCGCCGTGATGCTCACCCGATGGCGATCATGGTTGGTACCGTTGGTGCTCTGTCGGCGTTCTATCACGACTCCACGGACATTACTGATCCGCATCAACGGATGGTCGCTTCTCTGCGCATGATCGCAAAAATGCCGACAATGGCCGCAATGGCATATAAGTACCATGTTGGCCAGCCATTTGTTTATCCACGCAATGACCTTGGATATGCAGCCAACTTCCTGCACATGTGTTTTGCGGTACCGTGCGAAGAGTACAAGGTGAACCCTGTTCTTGCTCGCGCGATGGATCGCATCTTCATCCTGCATGCCGATCACGAGCAGAACGCTTCAACTTCGACAGTTCGCCTGGCAGGGTCTTCCGGCGCCAATCCGTTCGCGTGTATTGCGGCAGGTATTGCCTGTCTGTGGGGCCCCGCTCACGGCGGTGCAAACGAAGCTGCGCTGAACATGTTGTCCGAAATCGGCTCGGTCGATCGCATTCCGGAGTTTGTTGCACGCGCGAAAGACAAGAACGATCCTTTCCGCCTGATGGGCTTTGGTCACCGGGTCTACAAGAACTACGACCCGCGTGCACGGATCATGCAGAAAACGACGCATGAAGTGCTGGGTGAACTCGGCATCAAGGACGATCCGCTTCTGGATGTCGCGATGGAGCTGGAAAAAATCGCCCTCAATGATGACTATTTCATTGAGAAGAAGCTGTATCCGAACATCGACTTCTATTCCGGCATCACCCTGCGCGCACTTGGTTTCCCGACCACCATGTTCACGGTACTGTTCGCACTTGCGCGTACCGTTGGCTGGATTGCTCAGTGGAAAGAAATGGTGGAAGATCCGTCTCAGCGCATCGGTCGTCCGCGCCAGCTCTACACCGGTGCGACACAACGCGACTATGTGCCGATTGATCAACGCCGATAAGCCAGATGGTGCTGGACCCATTGAAAGGTCCTTCAACTTCAGCTTGGTGAAAATTGAGATGCCGTCAGACTTCTGGCGGCATCTTTTTTTTTGCTGCTCCCTAGGGGAAACCTTGGATTGAACAGAAACAAAATTTCTACCCGCATACATCTGGCGGAACAAAGACTGCAAGTCGAGGTTTTAACTGAAAATCTTCTGACTTCTTTACTCGCACAAAGAAGCAATAGAATCAAAAGGAAGCACATAAACAAATAATATTTCCAGTTTTGTATTTAAAAAAGGCAGGAACATTCATGTATTCATTCTGGTCAAAATGGAATTTTTCCTAACCTGTCAAATTTCTCCAACTCTTTTACAAATAATAAGGAATCACTGCTTACCCTGATTGAAAATAAGCTGCGTAATACACGCTGGGGCTTTCGAGGGGTTGATATGAAGTTCCTGAAATTCGCATCTGATCTGAAGTTTGGTGTAAAAGTTGGCGGTAGCTTTGCTGCGGTTGTAGCGCTCACCGGAATTGTAGGTGGTGTCGGTGCCTACAGCGTGATGACGCTTTCTGAAAGAATGGAAGTCGCAAAGCAATCAACCTCCACGATCGCACAGCTTCAAAACCTTGCCAGCAAGCGTGAAGACTTTCTGTCTTCTCAGGACCTGCAGGCTGCGGAGGCTGCTCTTGTCGACATTGACGGCCTCACAAACGAACTGAAGGTTCTCGAGGACCAGCTGAAAGGCGAACCACAGGCACAGATTCCGGTAGCAGAAGCCGCCTCCGCGGTATCTCAGTTCCATTCCGCCTTTGAAAACGTCGTGGATTTGACTCAAGCCCAATCGGAAAAGCGTCTTGAGCTTGAAAGCGCCGTCCAGGAACTGGAAACTGTTGCTTCCGATATCCTCGGCAAAGCCTTTCTCGCAAGAGACGGCATCGGAGCTGAAGACACAAACGCCCGGAAGACGCTTGTGCTCGCCAACAAGGTGGGACAGGCAGCTGCAAAGTTTCAGGAAGAGGCGCTAACTCTTCAAAATCTATTCAGTGCGGCGGCCAACAATGCCAAGCAGATCGCCGACATCAGACAGCGGATCGACGCCCTAGCGCCTTCGGCGAAAAAAATGGCGGCCAACACATTTGAAGGTATCGATCCTGCAACAGTCCGGAAACTGGCAGCAAAAACAGATGAAATTGCGCAGACGCTGGAAAAACTTTCCACCACAAAGGACTATATACAGATCTTTGACTTGACGGACTCGGCGAAAGCCGGATTTGAAGAGTTGGTTGCGAGCTCGAAAAAAATCAGCTCCGATGCAACTACGGCAATCGACAACGTCTACAAACAGGCGGACGAAATCAAACAACGTTTCTACGCGGCTGATAACGTCTCCGGAACGGTTATGCAGCTGGAAGCAGATGCAATGGCCGTAAAGGCCGCTGCGTTCTATTTCATGGTTGCTCCTTCAGAGACAAACCAGCAAGCCGTTCTGGAAGGGTTGTCCGGACTGACCAAGCTTGCAGGTCGCCTGGAAAAGAGTGCCAAAGACTTCCCCGCGATCCTGGAAAAGGTGCCGGAAGTTGTCGCTTCGCTCGGAAGCTTCGGCTCAACCTTCGATGAACTCGCCGCAAACCAGTTCCAGCTCGAAGGCCAGATCGCCAACATGAAAGATCTGTCTCAAACAGTTCAGGCTCAGATCTCGACAATTTCCTCCGATCAAAGTGCAGCTGCGCAGGCATCCAGCACGAACGCCCTCAGCGTCATCAGCCTCGCGCTTCTCGCTGCAGTTCTGGCAGGTGTCGGCATGGCTATTGCGTTGAACTTTGCTGTCACGCGTCCCTTGCGCCGTACGACTGAAACCATGTCTCAGCTGGCCGACGGAAACACCAATGTCGACATTGATGGCGTTGAACGGGGTGATGAAATCGGCGACATGAGCCGCACCATTCAGGTCTTCAAGGACAATGCGGTCGAACGTATTCGCCTGCAATCGGAAACCGAACAGGAGCAACATCTGCGGGCCGAGCGTCAGGCTCGTATCGAAGAGATGATTACGGGCTTCCGTGAAAAGGCGTCCGAAGTCCTGAGTTCTGTCGGCGAAACGGCACACACGCTGGATGGTACCGCACAGGACCTGAGCGACATCGCAGGTCAGAATTCCAGTCTGGCGGACAGCACCTTCTCGGTTACCGACGAAGCGACACAGAACGTTCAGACAGTAGCCAGTGCTGCGGAAGAACTTGCGGCTTCGATTGCCGAGATTTCCAGGCAGGTCAATCAGACGACCCAGGTTGTTGATCGGGCGACTGAAGGAACTCGCGTTACGAACGAAAAGGTCATGAGCCTGTCCACCGCTGCCACAAAAATCGGTGAAGTGGTCAGCTTGATCCAGGCAATCGCGGAGCAGACAAACCTGCTCGCACTCAACGCCACAATTGAGGCAGCCCGCGCCGGTGAAGCCGGAAAGGGTTTTGCAGTCGTCGCGGCCGAGGTGAAGGAGCTCGCAACGCAGACGTCCAAGGCGACAGAAGAAATCGGCTCGCAGATTACCGAAATCCAGGACGCCACCAAGGATGCGGTTTCCGCTATTCAGGAAATCACTGAAACCATGGAAGAGGTCAACGAATACACCTCAACCATCGCGGCGGCCGTTGAGCAGCAGGGTTCTGCAACGAACGAGATCTCTGTAAACGTTCAGCGCGCAGCGGAAGGCACCGGTTCGGTTAAGAACAACATGTCCGACCTGTCGCAAGCTGTTGCGCAAACCAGTCAATCCGCGAACCTCGTGCTTGGCGCCTCCGGTGAATTGTCGCAAAAGACGGACATGCTGAGCCATGAAGTCAGCCAGTTCCTGGACAATGTTGCGAACGCTTAGTCGACCTGAAAAATCCAATTCCGGGAAACCGGATTGAAATCCCATAATCCCGGGGCTGCTGCAGCGCCGGGATTTTTCCCTTGTCGGATTTGACCAAAAACCAAGTACGAAGAAGGTTCTAACAACGAAACCGAACCGTCGGCAGGTTGCACCTCGAGCTACGAGAGACGAGCTTTCAAGCTTTTCAGCACCACGTCTGCTGCAGCACTGCTTTGACTGTAACCTTCGGGCAAACGCATAACACTCTCAAGACGCGTAAATTCGTCCAGCTGTGCTCGTCGCTCCGGCCCTTCGTTCAGCAAGCCTTTCAATAGTCCGGCGAGCACTTCAGGCCTCACTTCTCCGTCCAGAAACTCCGGAATAGCTTTGGTATCAAGGATGATGTTCGGCAACACAAAGGAGTCCACGCTGGAAAACTTGAAAACCTTATTGAGATCCTTGATCCTGCGAAAGAACCAGTCAACCTTGTAGGCGACGACCATGGGTACGCCGGACAGCGCCAATTCCAGCGATACCGTTCCGGATGCAGCGAGCGCGGCGTGAGCGCTCCTGAAGGCAGCCTTTTTCGCCTCCAACCCTGTCACAATTCGAGGTTTCACCTTCCAGTTCTGTGTGCCCTGCCGGATTTTTGCCTCAAGGTGGTTTACCGCTGGAAGCACCACATCAATTTCCGGCATGTCGCGCTTGACCAGGGCAACAGTTTCGCCGAAATCTTCAAGCAGGCGGTCAATTTCACTACGCCGGCTGCCGGGCAACACCAGCAGCACCTTTTCATCGACACTCACAGGCAGCCGTTCATCGCGACCGGGACGCAAATCTTCGACGTGTTCGCTCAGCGGATGTCCGACATAGTGAGTACGCGGCCCCCCCAACCTCTTGTGAATATCAGGTTCAAAGGGAAGAAGCGCCAGCAACTCATCGACATAGACGCTCATCTTCTTTGCTCGTCCGGGCCGCCAAGCCCAAACGGATGGGGATACATAACCGACAACCGGAATATGCGGCGCACGTTTGCGGACGCGTTTGGCAACGCTGTGGGTGAAATCCGGGCTGTCGATAATAACAAGCACATCCGGATCAGCAGCAATTACGTCATCTACCGTTTGGTAGACCCGCCTCACGATAAGCGGCAGGCGCGCCAAAACAGCGCTCAAGCCCATCACGGATACATCGGAGATGTCGAAGAAACTCGTGAAGCCAAGCGAGGTCATGCGCTCGCCACCAACACCGCAATAGCGCACGCCCTGCCCCAACCGGTCGTTGAGTGCCTTCATGAGCTCTGAACCTAGCTGGTCACCGGATTCCTCACCGGCAACAAGACAAATGGTCGGAGCCTTTCCGGTCATGCTTCTGGCGCTCCATCATCTGCGGATTTGTCCACGCCCACGACGAACAATCCGGAACTATCGGCACGTCGAAGAGTTTCTTCTTTCTCGGCAATCAGCGCCCCATGCGCTTCTACGGCAATTCCGGCCAACCCGGCAGCAAGGGCAAGCTCAATAGTTCTGGGTCCAACTGCGGGCAGATCAACCCGCAAATCCTGCTCCGGCTTTGCTGTTTTGACGAGCACGCCTGTTCGACCCTTTGCCCGAATGCGTCCGATGCTTTTCAGTTCGGCACAGCGCTCTATCATGGCGTCCGTGCCTTCAGCCCCTTCAAGAGCCACAACCCGGCCGCCGACTGCGATCGCCGCCTGCCCAATGTCGAGCTCACCCAGTTTCCTCGTTGCTTGCAGTGCCAGCTCCAGATCACGCCAGTCGTTGTCTTTCGGCTGGATCTTTCCCAGCACACCACTAGCCGCCAGGAGCTGCGGTGCGACATCCTTTATTCCCACAACACGGTACCCCTCGTCTTCGAACAGGCGGATCACTTTGGTCAGCAAGCTATCGTCACCACCAGCAAGTGCGCGAATTATGGTCGGAAGTCGCTTGAGCGTACCGAAGTCTCCAAGTATTGAAGTAAAGTCAGGCCGCTTCGATACACCGCCTATGAGAAGAACATCCTGACAGTCGGTTTTCTTCAGAAACTTGTAAAGTCGGCCGATCTCTCCCCAGCCGAGCTCTGTGCTGGCCAGGGCTCTTGTACGCTCATCGGCCTCACCCTTGATGGCCACGATCCGAAAATCCCTGCCGGCACGGGAAAGCGCATCGGCTATCTGGCAAGGCAGACTGCCATTGCCGGCGATCAGCGCGATACGCCTTTCCTGGGCCTGAGCCGAAACGGGCATGACTTTAGTCTTCACTGCGCGGCGTACAGAAACGCCGGTCTTCCTTTTCAAGGATAAAGTCGGTGACGGTCTTCACCAGCGGCTGGTCTGCGGCATCTTTGGCAACAGCTTCAGCGCGGCTTCGAAGAGTTCCTTCATCACTCTCAAACAGAGCTCTATAAGCCGCCCTGAGCGCATGAATCTGCTCTCGTGGGACACCCTTGCGCTTCAAACCAATGAGATTGAGGCCCGCCAGGCGAGCTCTGTCACCAATCACCGAGCCGAATGGAATAACGTCAAACTCAACGCCAGTCATACCGCCGACAATCGCACCCGTGCCAATCCTGGACCATTGCCGAACGGCGCTGAGCCCGCCGAGAATGACAAAGTCATCCAGTTCCACATGTCCGGCAAGAGTAGCGTTGTTCGCCAGGATAGCGTGGTTGCCAACGATACAGTCATGCCCGACATGAGATCCCACCATGAAAAGGCAGTTGTCGCCGACCCTGGTAATGCCGCCACCACCTTCGGTACCGGGATTCATCGTGACATGTTCGCGGATCTGGTTGTTGGCACCAATTTCAAGATGCGACACTTCTCCGGCGAACTTCAGGTCCTGCGGCTTGTGACCGATGCTTGCGAACGGAAAAATATGCGTGCCCGGACCAATACTCGTATGTCCGGCAACAGCCACATGAGCTTCCAGAACGACGCCGTCAGCGAGTTTTACGTTCGGGCCAACAATCGAATAGGGCCCAATGCGTGCACCTTCGCCTACTACAGCCCCGTCTTCGACTATGGCCGTTGGATGAATTTCAGTCATGTATCCTCACGCATCTACCAACATAGCGCTGACTTCAGCTTCCGCAACCTTGGTCCCTTCGACCATGGCCACCGCATCAAACTTCCAGATATTGGAACGTTGCTTGATTTTCTTGACATGAAAACGTACCTGGTCACCCGGTTCGACCGGCTTGCGGAACTTGGCCTTGTCGATGGTCATGAAATAGACCAGCTGTGGCGGCGCGTCATCTCCTCGCGCATGGACGCATAGTGCACCAGCCGTCTGTGCCATCGCCTCAATAAGAAGAACGCCAGGAAATACCGGGCGTTCCGGAAAGTGGCCGGTAAACTGCGGTTCGTTGATGGTGACGTTCTTGATGCCGATACAGCTGTTGTCGCCGTCCATTTCGATGATCTTGTCGATCAGAAGAAACGGGTAGCGGTGCGGCAGAAGTTTCATGATTTTCATGATGTCTGCGCTGGCAAGTGTCTTGTTTTCTGCGTCTTCCATGAAATGCCCCTTGGCGGATGACCCGCAAAGTTCTTTGTTTGATTATTCGTTTACGATCCGTCGCCGCGCTCTGCAAGCTTTCTGAGCGCAGCTACCTCTCGGAACCACTGTTTCACCGGCTTGGCCGGCGTACCGCCGTAGCGCCCTCCGGCAGGTAGATCATCGTTGACAACGCTCACCGCCGCCACCTGGGCGCCCATACCGATGGTCACGTGTCCGCGAACACCCGTTTGCCCGCCAATTGCGACGAAATCTTCCAGTGTGCAGCTTCCGGACAGGCCGACTTGAGACACCAGCACGCAATGCCGTCCCACGACCACGTTGTGCCCGATTTGAACCTGGTTATCGATCTTAGTGCCTTCACCAATGATCGTATCGCGATTTGCCCCACGGTCTATGGTTGTGTTCGCACCAACCTCGACATCATCCTGAATGATGACGCGACCAACCTGGGGAACCTTCAAGTGCCCTTGTGGGCCCATGGAGTAGCCGAAACCGTCTTGCCCGCAGCAGACGCCAGGATGCAGATAGACCCGGTTTCCAAGCACCGAGTGCTGGACCGTGGAATTGGAGCCAACGACACAATCCCGGCCGATCTTGACGCCTCGGCCGATGACAGCATTTGCGCGGATGACGGTCCCTGAACCAATCTCCGCCTCAGCACCAATGACAGCTCCGGGTTCAACGCCAACATTGTCTTCGAGCACCGCCGTGGCATCAACCACGGCATGATCGGACACCAAGTTCGACGTCGGATCCTTTGGAACCATGGCGTCTGGGTAAAGTTTCGCAAGAACCTTCGCCCAGGAGCGATATGCATCTGAGCAAACCAGAACCGCAACACCATCCGGCACCTTGTCCTTGTGCCGCTTGCCTACCAGACAAGCAGCCGCAGTCGTTTCCTCAAGCTTGTCAAGGTAGGCGGTGTTGTCGAAAAAAACCAAGGTTCCCTGCCCTGCATCTTCGAGGGGCGCAACCCCCAAGATTGTCAGGTCTTCGTCGCCCCGAACGATCTCGGCATCCGCCCAGGCAGCAATGTCGCGAAGCGCGACTGGTGCAGGAATTCCAAAGAAATTTGGCTCGGACATGATTTTATCCTTGTTGCCAGCCAACAAAAACGGCCGCCGAATAGATCGGCGGCCGATTTCTAACCCATATGACCGCAGTTTAGAAGCGGGTACCGCCACTCAACCGGAAGACTTGTGTCTTATCCGAGTCTTCCTTTGCAATCGGATACGCGAAGTCTGCGCGAAGCGGACCGAATGGTGAGTTCCAGCGAATGCCTGCACCAAGCGACGCGCGGATGGCGAAATCGTTCGAGTCGATCCGGCCACCGTTGTTCTCAACCAGGCTTACAAGATCGCTATCTGCATCCCAGAGAGAGCCGGCATCCGCAAAAACCGCACCGCTAAGACCGAATTCTTTCGGCAGGATCGGGAACGGGAACCGGGTTTCTGCGGTCGCTGCAAAGTAGAACCGGCCACC
The DNA here is from genome assembly GCF_040329475.1 of Roseibium sp. SCP14. NCBI lineage: Bacteria > Pseudomonadati > Pseudomonadota > Alphaproteobacteria > Hyphomicrobiales > Stappiaceae > Roseibium > Roseibium sp. SCP14. Next base: position 407,919 of record NZ_JBDZYH010000003.1, on the reverse strand, counting down.
GATCGCATCGTCGGTCGTCGCATCGCGGGGACCAATACCCTGGTTTTCGAAACCACGAACAAGGTTGCCGCCAAGCATGAACTGCTCGGACACACGCAGACGCTCGTCACCGATGGCCGTGATGTTGCCACCACGGATCGAAAGGCTTCCGACCAGACCGTAGTCAGCAAGGATTTCCTTGTAGGCACGAGCTTCAGCTTCGGTCTTGATGTAGTAGCTGTCGCCACCGACGCCTGCAAACTCCTGTCCAAAGGACGCATAGAAGCCATCGGACGGATCAATGTTCCGGTCCAGGGTATTGTAGCGCAGCTCGTATCCGACCAGGGACGTCAGGTAGGTACCCAGAGAGTCACACACAGCAAGTGACAGATCTGCAGTGTTACAGTTGTTGATGTTTGTGGACTTGTTGTTCGGATCCGAGTTGTCTTCCTGGAAGATGTTGTAGAACAGACGCAGTGTCAGCTCTTCTTCCCGGAGCGGCAACGTGAAGCCAAATCCACCGCCGGTCTTCTTCTGATCGAAGGACCGGTAGTCGTTTGCATCGTCGATCTTCCGGTAAACATCCAGGTCAAGCGCAACGCGGCGCCCCATGAAGAACGGCTCGATAAACCGGAACTCATAAGACTGCGTGTCCGTACCGCCGCCTACGGCGATCTTTACGAACTGACCGCGGCCAAGGAAGTTTTTCTCCGTCAGTGAGATGTCCCCGATCACACCGTCAACCGTCGAATAGCCAACACCGAAGGAAATTTCACCTGTCGGTTTTTCTTCAACGCGAACGTTGACGATAACACGGTCAGCTGCACTTCCCTGCTGGGTCGTGATGGACACTTTCTCGAAGAACCCGAGATTGCGTAGACGGCGCTCAGCCTTATCAACCAGAGCACGGTTGAAGGCATCACCTTCAGCAATATCAAACTCCCGGCGAATAACGTACTCACGCGTACGATCGTTGCCGATGACATTGATACGCTCGATGTAGGCCCGCGGGCCTTCTTCAATGTAGTAGATCAGAGAAATCGTGTTGTTCTCGTAGTCACGAGCACCACGCGGACGCACTCGGGCAAAGGCATAGCCTTCTTCAGAGACACGCAGGGTAATATCTTCCACCGTCTGCTCGACGCGGAGAGAGTTGAAGGTCTGACCGCTGCGGGTCCGGATCAACCGGCGCAGTTCTTCTGGATCGACTTCATCGATGGTGGAGACGATTTCTACATCACCGACTTCATATTTCTCGCCTTCATCCACAGTGAACGTGACGTAGAAAATGTTCTGCTCACGGTCGAGATCCGCGCTGACGGACACGATACGGAAGTCGGCATAGCCCTTCTTGTTGTAGTACTGGCGCAGCAGTTCCTCATCGGCCGCAAGGCGATCCGGATCATAGGTATCGGTGCTGCGGAGCCAGCTCAGAAGGCCACTTTCGCGCGTACGGATAACGTCGCGGAGACGTCCATCACTGAAGGCACTGTTCCCGATGAAGCTGATACGCTCAACACCAGTCTTGTCACCCTCGTTGATTTCAAAGACGAGATCGACGCGATTCTGACCACGATCAATGATCTGCGGCTCAACAGAAGCCCCATACCGGCCAGACCGGCGGTAGGCCTCCAGAATATTCTGAACGTCGGCCTGAACCTTTGCGCGAGACAGCATCGAACGCGGCTGTGAGCGCACCGCCGTTTCAAGCGCATTGTCCTTGATCTTCTTGTTACCTTCAAAGGAAACCCGATTAATGATCGGATTTTCGGTAACAGTGACGACCACCGTGTTGCCGCGCGGGGTGATATCAACCGTGGCAAACAATCCGGTCGCATAAAGCGCCTTCAAGGACTCATCGACATCAAACGCACTGTAGGAACGCCCGGGAACGATCGTCATGTAACTGATGACGGTTTCGTCTTCCACACGGGTGTTGCCATTGACCTGGATGCTTCTGGCAACCGCTGCTTCAGCCTCTGTCACTATGGACAATGGCCCAAAGGCCTGTGGCAAAGCCGACCCAATCGAAAATACGGCTACCGCCAAAAAAACGGCCCGTGTAAGTTTCTGCAATCGCTGCATTATTGCGCTATGCCTTTGTTTTAATACCCCTCCCGACAACCTGCACTCACCCCAGCAGATTCTCGGAACCGACGAACGTTTTATAGGTTTTTGCCGATAACGCAACCGCCGTTCCGGGCTGAAAGCGATTTAGTCTGAAGACGTTGCGTCAATGTCACGGCAATCAGGAATTGGGACTCACCAGTCTGACAATATCCTTCCAGGTAACGAACACCATAAGCATAAGTACCAAGCCTAAACCAATCCTGAATCCGACATCCTGAACCCGCTCGCTAAGAGGCTTTCCTCTCAGAGCTTCGAAGAAATAGAAAACCAGGTGACCACCATCAAGGATCGGCACGGGTGCAAGGTTAATAAGGCCGATGCTTACAGAAAGGACCGCGGTTAGCGAAATAAGAGGCAAGAACCCATGTTCAGCAACCTTGCCAGAGACCTGCGCGACGCGAATAGGACCACCTAACTGATCGGCTGACTGGCGCTGCGTGATGACGCCCCAGACGTAGCTGACCGTACCCTCCATGATCCGATAGGTTTCCTTGACACCTTCGTCGAAGGCGCCAAACAAGCTGTATTTGATACGCACATAATTTTGTGGATCACCGCTTCCGCGAACACCTATGTCACCAGCCATCTGTCGCTCCCCGGCGAAAACTTCCTTGAGTTTCGCCGAAGGTGTCACAGTCAGGTGGACAAGCTTGCCATCGCGGTCGACCTCGAAAACAAGTGGGACATTCGCATTCATCAGTACAACTTGACGCATATCGCCAAAGGTCTGAATGTTGCGCCCGTCTATTTCCTTGACGACGTCACCGGCCTGAAGTCCGCCCTGGGCGGCAGCACCGTTCGCGAAAACTTCTTCGATAACCGGAAGGACACCCTGCTTGCCTGCGGATACGAACAACGCAGTAAAAATGACGATCGCCAAAATGAAATTGGCAATCGGACCGGCGGCGACGACAGCCGCGCGTTGCCAGACGGGTTTGGCAACAAACGCGGTTTTCCGCTCTTCGTCGCTCATATTGGCAATCATCTCGCGGCTCGGAACGCTGGCTGCGTTCTCGTCGCCGGCAAATTTCACATAGCCACCAAGAGGGATCAGGCATAGTTTCCAACGCGTTCCCTTCCTGTCTGTAAAGCCAAACAACTCCCGCCCAAAACCAACGGAAAACGCATCAACTTTGATGTTGCACCAACGTGCAACTGCGAAGTGTCCTAACTCGTGAAAAAACACGACGACCGTCAAGATAAACAGAAACGGGATAATTGTGCCCACGACTAGGGAGTACGCAGAAATGAAGAAATCCATGAAGGGTCCGTTCCAACACAAGCTTGGTAGGTTTCGTACGTAACACTCTATTAAAAAGAAAATTACGGCGTGTTAATGGTCCGAGAGGAATTTTCCTGCCGCATCAACACTATGCACACCGCGAATTGATCCATTCAGACGCTTTTCGACGCGCTTCTGAATCCAGATCAAGAACTTCCTCGACGTCTGTAAATGAACTCAGCGAACCAGACGACGTCAAGTTTTCCAACACCGCTTCTATTGCAGCGGAAATATCCAGAAATCCGATGCGACCGCGCAGAAACGCCTCAACCGCGACTTCGTCCGCAGCATTCAGCGCTGCTGACGCCCGATCGCCCGACTTCATCGCCTCCAGGGCTAAACGCAATGCCGGAAAGCGTTTCAAATCCGGTGCTTCAAAGGTCAATGTGCCTAGTTCGGCAAGATTCAACCTCTTGACGGGCACTTCCATGCGCTCGGGAAACGACAGACAGTGCGCGATGGGTGTCCTCATGTCCGGACTACCCATTTGGGCCAGCAAGGATCCGTCCTTGTACTGCACCAATCCGTGGATCGTCGATTGAGGATGCACAAGGACTTCCAGCTGGTGGTGCTCGACCGGGAACAGATGTGAAGCCTCGATGACTTCAAATCCCTTATTCATCATCGTGGCGCTGTCTATGGTGATGCGGGACCCCATTTCCCAGTTGGGATGTTTCAACGCCTGTTGAGGCGTCACATTTTCCATTTCCTCAACCGAGAACGTCCTGAATGGTCCACCAGAAGCCGTCAAGATGACCTTCTCGATCTGATGGGCCTGATCCGCTTCAAACACCTGGAAGATTGCGTTGTGCTCACTGTCCATTGGCAGGAGTTCTGCCCCGGTCTGACGGATCCGTTCCATGAAAAGATCGCCCGCACAGACAAGACACTCCTTGTTCGCCAATGCGATCCTGCGCCCAGGTTTGATCGCAGCCATGGTTGGTTTGAGACCGGCAGCACCGACGATGGCCCCGACAACCAGATCAGCTTCTTGTTCAACGGCTTCCATGACGGCCGCATCACCAGATGACACCTTGATAGAGCTGCTGTGAAGCCGCTCCTCAAGTTCGCGGTGCTTATCCGGGCTTGCGAGCACGGCTGCAGAAGCATTCAACCTGAGCGCCATTTCAGCCAGTGCAGCTGCGTTCTGGTTGGCGACCAGCGCAACAACATCAAACTTTTCCGGATTTCTTTCTATCAGATCCGCCAGGCTCTGGCCGATTGACCCTGTGGCCCCTAGAACAATGATCCGAACTGGTACACGATCACTTTCAACACTTACACCGCCCGTCACGAGCACTCTCCAAACCTAGCCCAGACCCAAACCGGCAATCGGGTCTGTAAATGTTCCACCGGAGATCAATCCGATAATAACGGCAAAGATGGCTGCGGCGACCAGACCATCGATGCGATCCATGATTCCACCATGCCCGGGTATCAGGCGGCTTGAGTCCTTGACGTCGAAGCGGCGTTTGATGGCAGACTCCAGCAAGTCGCCGGCTTGAGACACTATTGACAACGCTGCTGCGAGGATTGCCCACGGGAACAAGCTCTGGGCTCCCGCTACATACGCAATGCCAACACCAAGCAGGGATGAAACGACGAGCCCGCCAATGGCCCCGGACCACGTTTTCTTGGGCGAAACCTTCTTCCAAAGCTTCGGTCCGCCGAGCGCCCGTCCGGTGAAGTAGGCAAAGATATCCGTTGCCCAGATAACGATAAGCAAGAAGAAGCTGAAGACCAGCCCCCCTGCTCCGTCGCGCACCGAAAGCAAGGCATACAAGGCAAGCCCGCTATAAAGGACACCTTCGGCAGCCCAACGTCCGGTTCTCGAAAAACCACCTAGTGCAAATGTGCCAATCGCGCCGAGAACCAATATCCCGAGCCCGCTCAGCGGCATGTCGGCATATTCAAGTACGGAGAGAAGGATCAGTGAAACAAAACCTGCGGAAGCCGTAGGCGATTTTTCCGGAGTGCCGGTAATCGTGAACCATTCCCAAAGGAATAGAATAGCCGCCACCAAAACAAGCAGCTTGTAGGGGAAACCACCCCAATAAGTGATAAACAGGACAAGCGGCCCAAGAATGACTGCTGAAATCAGTCTTAATCCAAGGTCCGAGAGTTTTTTCGGAGTTTCTTCTGAGTTTGCCATCATGGGAGCCGGAGGTTAAATGGCCTTGGCGTCAAGGCCACCATACCGTCGCTCTCGATTTCCAAAACAGCTGATTGCCTTGTCAAAAGCAGCCTCGTCGAAATCCGGCCAATGCTCGTCGCAGAAATAGAATTCCGAGTAGGCAGCCTGCCAGAGCAGGAAATTCGACAGCCGCATTTCGCCGCTTGTTCGTATGATCAGATCCGGGTCCGGCAGTCCGCTTGTGTCCAATTCCCCGGACATAGCCTCTTCAGAAATGGCTTCCGGTGACAATTCGCCGGCAAGAACCTTCCGAGCCAGGTTTTGAGCCGCCCTCGCCATCTCCGCCCGGGCTCCATAGTTGAACGCGACGACTAGGGTCAGACCCGTATTGTTTTTGGTCAGATCTTCCGCTTCCGCAAGCAGCGCAAGTATACCGGGCTCCAGATCACTCCGGCCGCCGATGATACGGATACGAACGTTTGCTTCGTGAAGCTCACTTAAGTCGCGTTGAACGAATCGCCGGAGCAACCCCATCAGAAACGAAACTTCCGTCTTTGGACGGTTCCAGTTTTCAGAGGAGAAACTGTATATCGTTACGACTTCAATGCCGATCCGGCCCGCGTGCCGGATCGTTCGGCGCAACGCTTCCAACCCTTTTCGATGACCTTCCGTACGCGCAAGACCGCGAGCTGTTGCCCAACGTCCGTTGCCATCCATGATGAAAGCAACATGACGAGGCAATTTAGAAGTGGAACCTTTCCCGGCAGACGTTTGCAGGTTCTGGCTCGGGTTGACGCTCATGGGCTCCCCCAAACGCAATGGCATTGACAGCTTAAACTTGCGAAATTTCCTGTTCTTTCTTCTCAAGCATGCTGTCCACCTCACCAATCATCTGGTCGGTGAGTTTCTGAACTTCATCAGAGGCCACGCGGCTGTCATCCTGAGAAATTTCGCTGTCTTTCTCGGCTTTTTTCACATGGTCCATGCCATCGCGACGAACGTGACGGATCGCAACCTTGGCCTGTTCGGCGTATTTGTGGGCGACCTTAATCAGTTCCTGACGGCGCTCCTGGTTGAGTTCCGGAATTGGCAACCGGAGAAGCTGGCCATCGACAACCGGATTGAGACCGAGGTTTGATTCGCGGATCGCCTTTTCGACAGCGGCCACCATTCCCTTGTCCCAGACCTGAACAGCAAGCATGCGCGGCTCGGGTACGGAAACGGTTGCAACCTGATTGATCGGCATGGCCTGACCATAGGCATCAACGGAAATAGGATCCATCATTGAAGCGGAGGCACGGCCAGTGCGCAGGCCGGCGAATTCGGTCTTCAGAACAGAAAGAGCCCCTTGCATACGGCGCTTCAAGTCATCAAGATCGACACCTTCAACCGACATTTTGTCCTCACTATTGTTCTTTGCTTCGCCAATTAGAGTCTCGGCGCGCGCCAACATGGCATAAACGTGCTGAAACACAAGAGCTTGAAGGGAGATCCGGCTTAAAACTTTCAGTCACCCACGACTGTATAGGTGCCTGTTTCCTGCAACACGCTCACCAGAGCTCCCGGAGAGTGAATCGAGAATACGATAACAGGAATGGAATTGTCGCGTGCCAGCGCGATCGCTGTCGTATCCATGACCTTGAGGTTTCGTTTGATGACTTCTTCATAGCCGAGCGTCTCGTAGCGTTCGGCGTCCGGATTGACCTTCGGATCCTCCGAATAGACACCGTCCACCTGAGTGCCCTTCAAAAACGCATCGCATTTCATTTCCGCAGCACGCAATGCTGCGCCACTGTCGGTTGTGAAGAACGGATTGCCTGTTCCGCCGGCAAACACAATGACATCACCATCTTCCATGTAGCGGTCGGCTACACGTTGCGAGAAGGTTTCGCAAATCGAAGGCACCGCAACGGCGGACAGAACACGCGCATTCACCTTGAGGCGGCGCAAGGCATCGGCAAGGGTCAGGCTGTTCATGATGGTTGCCAGCATACCCATGTGGTCACCGGTCACCCGGTTGCCGCCCTTGGCTGCAACGGCCACACCGCGGAAGATGTTACCGCCGCCGACCACGACACCGACCTGGGCACCGAGTGCAACAGCGTCAGCAATCTCCTTGGCGATTCTTTGCACTATGGCCGGATCGATCCCGAAGGCCTGTGAGCCCATAAGGGCCTCGCCGGAAAGTTTCAGAAGAACTCGTTTCCAACGCAAAGAATTCGTCATGGGTGCACCCTTGTTAAAATTGTCTTTCTAAAAAAAAAGCGCCGGACTTGCCGGCGCTTTCTTAGAGCTTACTGCCCGGTGGCTGCTGCCACCTCTGCGGCGAAGTCTTGCTCCTCCTTTTCGATCCCCTCGCCTAGTGCGAAGCGGACGAAGCCAGAGAGCTTGACGTCGGTGCCGAGATCTTTTGCAAGCGCCTCTACAGCCTGCTCAACCGTCTGATCCGGGTTGATGACGAAGGCTTGTTTCACGAGGGTAACTTCCTCGTAGAATTTGCGCAAACGGCCTTCCACCATTTTTTCAATGATGTTGTCCGGCTTGCCCGATTCACGAGCCTGTTCGGAGAAAACCGTCTTTTCGCGTTCAACAACAGCCGGGTCCAGCTCTTCCGTATTCAGAGCGAGCGGGCTCGTGGCTGCAACGTGCATGGCGATCTGACGGCCAAGGGCGTCCAGCTTGTCCTTGTCGCCGGAAGATTCCAGCGCGACCAGAACACCGATCTTGCCAAGACCGTCAACAACCTTGCCGTGGACATAGGTGGAGACGATGCCTTCGTTCACACCCAGGACCGCGGAACGGCGCAGGGTCATGTTTTCACCGATGGTCGCGATCGCATCGGTGATGGCTTCGGAAACCGGTTTGCCGTCGAGATCGGCAGCGGCCAGGGCTTCGACGGAACCGTCGGTGCCAACGGCAATCTTGGTCACCTTGGCGACCAGTTCCTGGAAACCTTCGTTGCGCGCAACGAAGTCGGTTTCGGAGTTCAACTCGACTACCGCAGCCTTGTTGCCTTCAGAAGCAACACCAACCAGACCTTCAGCGGCAACGCGGCCAGCCTTTTTGGCTGCCTTTGCCAGGCCCTTGGTGCGCAGCCAGTCAACTGCCGCTTCCATATCACCGCCAGATTCGTTCAGAGCGGTTTTGCAGTCCATCATGCCAGCGCCGGATTTCTCACGGAGCTCTTTTACCATCGCAGCGGTAATGCTCATCGATTGCCTCGTGGATGGGGGGTTTCAGATAAAACACGGTTTAGCCGAAAGCTATCCGCGTCTTTATGACGGGACTGCAATAAATTGCAGCCCGTCTTGCGAATTCAACATGAAACTGCCGCGACATGATCGCGGCAGAGAAGTTTTAGGCTTCAGCCGCTGCCGGAGCTGCTTCAGCTTCAGCAGGTGCTTCTTCGGAAGCTTCAGCCAGAGCTTCTTCAACCGGAGCTTCTTCCGACTCACCGATATCCATGCCAGCAGCGCCCTGTGCACGGGAGATGCCGTCGATGGCTGCACGTGCAATCAGATCGCAGTAGAGCGAGATTGCGCGACCTGCATCGTCGTTGCCCGGCACCGGATAGGTGATGCCTTCCGGATTGGAATTGGAGTCGAGAATCGCAGCGACCGGAATGCCCAGACGACGCGCTTCCTGAATTGCAATTGCTTCACGGTTGGTATCGATCACGAAGATCAGATCCGGAATACCACCCATGTCCTTGATGCCGCCAAGGTTCCGCTCAAGCTTCTCGCGCTCGCGGTCCATGAACAGGCGTTCTTTTTTCGTCAGCGCATTGGCTGCATCGGAAGAAAGAGTTTCTTCCAGTTTGCGAAGACGCTGAATGGACTGGGAGATGGTCTTCCAGTTGGTCAGCATGCCGCCGAGCCAGCGTGCGTTGACGAAATACTGTGCGGAGTTGCGAGCAGACGTCGCAACAGCTTCCTGAGCCTGACGTTTGGTACCGACGATCAGAACACGGCCACCACCGGCAACAGTGTCGGATACTGCCTTGAGAGCCTGGTGCAGAAGCGGAACGGTCTGGGACAGGTCCATGATGTGAACATCGTTGCGTACACCAAAGATGTACTGACCCATACGCGGGTTCCAACGGTGTTTCTGGTGACCAAAGTGGACGCCAGCTTCCAGCAGCTGACGCATGGTGAAATCGGGCAATGCCATACCCTTAATCTCCTGATTTTTCCGGTTTAACCTCCGCAAGAGGATGTCGGCCGGAGGATTTCTCCCATCGGCCACCGGATGGACCCCGATAAACTCGGTTTCCGCCCCTTGCGTGTGGAATGGGCGCCTTATAGTTGGGAAGAAATTTTATTTCAAGACCTGAACACCTGATTTCTTTGGTGCCCTTCACATGTTTCGGCAGTTTTTTTCGGCTCGAAACGTCAGCCCGAAACGCCAGTGGCCTGCAACCTGATCCGCTTGACCTCTTCTACAGGTGTTTTTACCAAGGATCCAGCCAATGCCAGATTCAGGAGACATACATTGACAACTCTCGGAATAAACCATCTCGGGCTGACGGTACGGGATCTCGACAAGACGACCGCGTTCTTTACTGATCTGCTCGGATGGTCGCTCCTTGCAAGGGACGACAGCTATCCACGCACAACCGTTTCAGACGATACATGCCGCTTGACACTCTGGCAGGCAGATCAATCTCAGCCCTTCACCAGCTTCGACCGCAAGACAAATGTCGGCTTGCATCACGTTGCCTTTGAAGTCGCCTCAAAAGAAGAGTTGTTTGAATTGGCGGGCAAATTACGGAACTGGCCCGGGGTAACTGTGGAGTTCGAACCGGAATTTCTTTCAGGCGGACCGCGCATGCACATGATGTGCTCTGAACCAGGCGGCATTCGCGTGGAATTCATCTGGCCGGCCAGCTGAGCGTGGTCCATTTCACGCTCAAGCCGTCTGCACATCCGTCACACCCGGCACAGCCTTGAGAGCACCTGCTATTTCAGGCGACAGACGGAAGCGGCCCGGCAATTTTATCTCCACTTCGCGAGCGCCGTTTTCGAGCAGGACAATCACTGTTACATCGCCCTCCCCCCTGACCTGGAGGTGTTTGGCCAGACTCTGGATCGGCCGCTCGTCGCGCACGAAAACGCGCATGCTCTTTTGCAGTCGAGCAGCGACCTTGTCGATCGGATCGACCTGCTCGATCCGCAAGGATGGTTCATCGTCACGCATGTCCGCACCGACGAGCACAACGACAGATCGACCCGTCTGAAGAACGTCACGGAACTGTTCGAGTTTTTCCCGGAAGAGCAACGCCTCATACTGACCGGTGGCATCCGACAACCGAGCGATCCCCATGCGTGTCCCCGTCTTGGTCTTGCGCTCTTGCATGGAAACCACGGTTCCAGCCAATCGGCCGTGAGACGCACCTTTCTTGACTGCCTCGGAAAACTGGGCCCAGGGTTGCGCGCGCATCTTTTCCAGAACACCGGCATATTCGTCGATCGGATGCGCCGACAAATAGAACCCGATAGCCGAATGTTCGCGCTGCAGTTTCTCTTCCGTTGTCCAGCCGTGCACTTCTTCCAGCTGGAGTGGTTCTTCGCTATCGCTGCCACCGAAGAGCTCATCCTGACCGAGCGTCCGGTTTTCTTCCGTGCGTTGCGCCAGTCCCATGACACGATCGAGCCCCTCAAAGACACGTGCTCTGTCGGGTTCGAGTTCATCGAACGCACCGGCCGCCACGAGATTTTCGAGTGTCCGCTTGTTGAGCGCCTTTGGTGAAATACGGCGTGCGAAATCGCCAAGGCTGGCGAACGGTGTATCGCCGCGCACTTCGACGATATGTTCAACTGCCTGCTCGCCAACGCCTTTGATCGCGCCCATCGCGTAAAGGATTTCACCTTCCGAGACGTCAAAATAGACCTGGGAGCGATTAATTGACGGGGGAACGATTTCAATACCCATTCGCCGGGCTTCCTGCCGGAAATCACCCAGTTTTTCGGTATTTCCAAGGTCGAGCGTCATGGATGCAGCCATAAACTCAACCGGATGGTTCGCCTTGAGCCAAGCCGTGTGGTAGGAGACCAGCGCATAGGCTGCAGCGTGAGATTTGTTGAAGCCATAGTTGGCGAATTTCGCCACAAGATCGAAGATTGTTCCGGCATGGGATTTGCTGATGCCGCGCTCGACGGCGCCATCAACAAAGCGCGCCCGCTGTATCTCCATTTCAGCGGCGATCTTCTTACCCATTGCGCGGCGCAAAAGATCAGCTTCACCGAGCGAGTAGCCTGACAACACCTGAGCGATCTGCATCACCTGTTCCTGGTAGACGATGATGCCGTTCGTCTCCATCAGGATGGGTTCCAACAGCGGATGCAGGCAGTCGGGATCCTGTTCGCCGTGCTTGACCGCGTTGTAGACCGGAATGTTCTCCATCGGTCCGGGGCGGTAGAGCGCCACCAGCGCGATGATGTCTTCGAACCGGTCCGGTTTCATTCCGGCAATGGCCCGTCTCATCCCCTGACTTTCAAGCTGGAACACGCCGAATGTCTCGCCGCGGGCCAGAAGCTCATAGGTTATCTTGTCATCGATCGGCAACGCGGCGACATCAACATTGACCCCACGGCGCTCAATCAGTTTCACAGCCGTGTCAATGACCGTCAGCGTCTTCAGACCCAGGAAGTCAAATTTTACCAGCCCGGCATCTTCAACCATCTTCATGTTGAACTGGGCGACCGGCATGTCCGACCGAGGGTCCCGATAAAGCGGTACCAATTGCTCAAGGGGCCGGTCGCCGATGACGACACCGGCTGCGTGGGTGGATGCGTGGCGGTATAGGCCTTCTAGTTTTTGTGCCATGCCGAGCAGGCGCTCGACGATTTCCTCTTCCTTGGCGGCTTCCCGCAGACGGGGTTCATCCTCGATTGCCTGCGCGAGCGTTACCGGATTGGCAGGGTTGGCAGGCACCAGTTTGCAAAGCCGGTCCACCTGGCCATACGGCATTTGCAGCACACGGCCTGTATCGCGCAGAACAGCCCGCGCCTGCAACGATCCGAAAGTGATGATCTGCGCAACCTGCTGGCGTCCGTATTTTTCCTGAACGTAACGGATAACTTCTTCACGTCGGCTCTGGCAGAAATCGATATCGAAATCCGGCATCGATACGCGCTCTGGATTGAGAAAGCGCTCGAACAGAAGCGAGAACCGCATTGGGTCAAGATCGGTGATCGTCAGGGCCCAGGCGACAAGCGAGCCCGCCCCCGAACCACGCCCCGGTCCAACGGGGATATCCTGATTCTTGGCCCATTTGATAAAGTCGGCAACGATGAGGAAGTAACCGGGAAATTTCATCCGTTCGATGATGCCGGTTTCGTAGTCAAGCCGTTCCCAATAATCTTTCTCTTCCAGACCAGGAGCCAGGCCATGCGCGTCGAGACGGGCTTGCAAGCCCTCCCTCGCCTGGCGCTTCAGCTCATTGGCCTCTGCCTCTTCCGCTTCTTCCGGGTCAGCATCCGCTCCCGCGAATCTCGGCAGGATCGGGTCCCGGCGCATTGGACGGAAACTGCAGCGCTTGGCAATCTCAATTGTAGAGGCCAGGGCTTCCGGCAAGTCCGAAAACAGCGAACACATCTCTGCACGGCTCTTGAAATAGTGCTCGGGTGTCAGTCGTCGCCGATCGTCCTCAATCAGCACGCGACCTTCAGAGATACAGATCAGCGCATCATGCGCTTCATAATCGTCGCGTTTTGGGAAAAATGCTTCGTTGGTCGCAACAATCGGCAAATCCATCAAATAGGCAAAGTTCAGGAAGTCAGCTTCGGTTTTTCGCTCGCCTTCCATCCCATGACGCTGCAATTCGACGTAGCAGCGACCGGGGAAGCCATTTGCGAGTTTCTGCAGGCGCTCTCTTGCCAACTCCTTTTGCCCCGCAAGCAGAGCCGCACCAACCGGACCGAGAAAGCCCCCGGTCAGAACAACAACATCTTCGCTTCTAGACAGGAGATATTCGGCCGTGACGTGTGGCCTGAGTCCGGTTTCCGTATCGAGAAACGCGCGCGACGTCAGTTCCATGAGATTGCCGTAGCCGACCTCGGTCATGGCGATAAGAACCACATCCGCGAGCGCAGGTTCTCCGCGCCGCCCACTCTCCAGGCCATCATCAAAGAATACCGAGAGTTGGCAAGCTGTGATCGGTTGAATACCGGAACCCCAGGCTTTGCCGGAAAACTCCTGCGCACCGAACAAATTGTTGGTGTCCGCGATGGCAAGCGCAGGCTGATCGTCGGCCTTTGCCAGATCAAGAAGTTTCTTGATCGGCAAAGCTCCTTCCAGGAGCGAAAGTGCGGAATGAACCCTGAGATGAACGAAACCCGGTCCGGCCACGCCGGCTGCCCCGGAAGTCTCGTTAGCAGAAGTATCGGAACCAGTCATGTCGGCGCTCTTAGCATCTTCCAGAATCAACGCTCAAGTGAAGCGCCTCAGAAAAGCTGTGTCGAGCCGTCAGCGACTTTGTCACCGCTGTTCTTTTCAATCGGCATGTCTCAGTGCATCACGGGCAAGACGACCCAACTGTACCGACGAGAACTCTTTGGGAACGTCCACTGCTGCAGGCTTAGCCTGCTGCAAAGAGAACATCACCCCAAACGGCAAGTGTGGTGCAGAAGCAGACTAAAGAACCGAATGCAGCAAAATCACGAGCGATGTGAAACATGTCACCCTCCAACCTTTGACCGTTGTGCAAAAAGAATATGTTCTAATTTTGTTCTCTTTGCAAGCTCTTTTTGTTCCCCTTGTCATGAGGCTAATCAAAATTAGAGAAAACTTGTAGTTTTTGCTTTGTTCCCGAAGTCAATCAGTGAGCTGATCCGCCGCCTTATCCGCCGCAACCGCTACGAGTTAGACACCTAAAGGTCTTGAACCAAACCGTCCTGAAGCGTGATTGCGCGATCCATCCGTCCGGCAAGTTCCAGGTTATGCGTGGCAAACAACGTGGCAACACCCGAGGCACGAACCAGAGCCGACAAAGCGTCAAAGACATAGTTCGCTGTGTTCGGGTCGAGATTTCCTGTAGGTTCATCCAGCAGCAGTATCCGAGGGGCATTTGCGACCGCCCGAGCAACCGCGACCCGTTGTTGTTCCCCGCCTGAAAGTTCCGAGGGCCGGTGTTTACCGCGTTCTCCTAGCCGCATGTAATTCAACAGCTCATCCGCCCGTTCTGCTGCAACCTTGCGCGGCAGACCTCGGATCATCTGCGGCATCATGATGTTTTCCTGCGCAGTGAACTCTGGCAGCAGATGATGAAACTGGTAGACGAATCCAATGTCATTGCGCCGGATGGCCGTGCGCTCGTCGTCAGACAACTCCGCGCAATTGATGGGTCCAAGAAAGACATTGCCATCGTCCGGGCGCTCCAGGAGACCTGCAATATGCAGTAACGTCGATTTGCCTGTGCCTGAAGGCGCTACCAGGGCGACCATTTCACCGGCTTCTATTCGAAGATTTGCCCCCTTCAGGATATGCAGCTGGCGCTCGCCTTCATCGAAGCTGCGAACGATTCCGGAAAGTTCCAGAGCAGCAGGAGCAAGACCGGGTGTGCGGCGCGGATCAACAGCCATGTTCATCTCAAGCCTCCCTATTCGTACCGGAGCGCTTCTACCGGATCGAGCCGCGCCGCGCGCCAAGCCGGGTAGAGGGTCGCCAAAAGAGACAGCGCCAGGGCCATGACCAGGACCGTAATGGTTTCTCCGCTGTCGATTTCAGCTGGAAGCTTCGACAGAAAATATAGTGTGGGATCGAACAGCTGAGTGGAAGTGAGCCAGGACACGAATTGGCGGATGCTTTCGATATTCAGGCAAACGATCAGGCCGAGAACAAAACCTGCCAGCGTCCCGACGCAGCCGATACTCGCACCCGTGATCAGAAAGATCCGCATGACCGACCCCCGGGTCGCGCCCATCGTCCTCAAGATGGCAATGTCCCGCCCCTTGTCCTTCACAAGCATGATCAGTCCGGAAATGATGTTCAGCGCCGCGACGAGAACAATCAGCGTCAGAATGATAAACATCACGTTCCGTTCCACTTCCAGCGCTGAAAAGAAGGTGACGTTCCTCTGGCGCCAGTCGGTCACGAAAGTTGGTCTTTCCGCCGCTTCTTCAAGAGCTTTGGTCATGACACCGACATTGTCCGGATCAACGACATAGACTTCGATTCCGGTCGCCTTGGTGTCCATGTTGAAATAAGCCTGCGCTTCTTCCAAAGGCATGAACAGGAAGGTGGAATCATATTCGCTCATGCCGATCTCAAAGATCGCGGTGACCGGATAGGCCTTGAGACGTGGAGTGACCCCCATCGGCGTAACGCTGCCGCGAGGGGAAATGATGGTGATGTTGTCACCGGTGGTGATACCGAGCTGCTGCGCCATCCGCGATCCGATCGCTACACCTTCTCCGGCATCAAACCCGTCCAGCGAGCCCGATCTGACGTTGTTGGCAATCAGGGGAATGCGTCGCAGGTCGCTTTCATAGACGCCCCGGACCAGCGCGCCGAGGTTGCCGGCAGGTCCAGACACAAGCGCCTGGCCTTCAATGAATGGTATCGCGCTGACGACATCCGGAACGCCTTCGAGCCTGGCCGACACAGCATCATAATCCGTCAGCGGCATGTCGATCGGCTGCACCAGCATGTGACCGTTGATACCGAGGATTTTGCCGAGCAGTTCGGAACGAAAACCGTTCATCACCGCCATCACGATGATAAGCGTCGCAACACCCAGCATGATACCGGCGAAAGAGAAGCCTGCGATCACGGAAATGAAGGTTTCACGCCGCCGGGATCTCAGATACCGACCGGCAATCATCCATTCGAAGGCGGAAAAAGGGCGTGTAGGCGCCGCGGGCTTCTGACCATCGTCAACGTCTACAGTGTTTGCCGCTGTCATTGTCCATCCACTTCAGCAATGCCCAATCGGTCGCAGTGTCCGCGACCGAATCCCCGCCCCGAGGATCACCGGACTTGATTAGTCCGTCAATGCCGTCGTCAGTTTGTTCAAGGTGGCTTCCGGAGAAAGCATTTCCTTTTCCCCAGTTGCTCGATCCTTGACCTCCAGGACGCCGTCTTTCAGCCCACGCGGCCCGGCAACAACCTGGAACGGCAGACCGATCAGATCCATGGTGGCAAACTTGGCCCCTGCCCGAGTGTCCGTATCGTCGTAGAGAACTTCGATTCCGGCTGCTTCCAGCTTGGCATACAGATCCTCGCACGCCGTGTCCGTCAGATCATCACCTGGCTTCAAGTTGACGAGACCAACATGGAACGGAGCAACCGACTTCGGCCAGATGATTCCATTTTCATCATGATTGGCTTCGATCAAGGCACCAAGAAGGCGGGAAACACCCACACCGTAAGATCCCATGTGGACCGGAACTTCCGTGCCTTCGGCAGTCGCCACTTTCGCACCCATCGGCTCCGAATATTTCGTGCCGAAGTAGAATGTCTGGCCCACTTCGATCCCGCGAGCGACAATCCGCTTGTCCTCAGGTACAGACGCCTCGAAAGCAGCCTTGTCGACAACGTCTTCGGTCGCCGCGTAGTGAGAGGTCCAGTCCTTGACGATCGGGCTGAGGTCGCTGTTGAAGTCGACGTCTTCGCCAGGGGTCTCCTTGCTCAGGTAATCGGCGTGGCAATAGACTTCGCTCTCCCCGGTGTCCGCCAGAACGATGAACTCGTGGCTGAGATCGCCCCCGATTGGACCGGTTTCCGCCCGCATGGGAATAGCCGTCAGGCCCATTCGCTTGTACGTGCGCAGGTAGGCGACAAACATCCGGTTATAGGACTCAACAGCGCTCTCCTGGTCCAGGTCGAAGGAATATGCGTCCTTCATCAGGAATTCGCGGCCACGCATGACTCCGAAGCGCGGACGAACCTCGTCGCGGAACTTCCACTGAATGTGATAGAGGTTCAGCGGCAGATCCTTGTAAGACCGCACATAGCCGCGGAAGATATCCGTAATCATCTCTTCGTTGGTGGGACCGTAAAGCATATCGCGCTCGTGGCGATCGGTGATGCGAAGCATCTCCTTGCCATAAGCGTCGTAACGGCCGCTTTCGCGCCACAGGTCAGCGGACTGAATGGTCGGCATGAGAAGCTGAATCGCCCCTGCGCGCGCCTGCTCTTCTTCGACGATACGTTCGATCTTGCGCAGAACCTTGTGACCAAGCGGCAGCCAGGAGTAGATCCCCGCCGATTGCTGCCGGATCATTCCGGCGCGCAACATCAACCGGTGTGAAACAATCTCTGCCTCTTTGGGGGTTTCCTTAAGAATGGGCAGAAAATATCTGGAAAGACGCATGAATATTCTCTCAATTTGCGCGAAACCTGTTTGGTGCGCAGTCAAAGCGCAAGCTGAAGCCAAAAACAACCCCTTTGCGCATCAGGCGTGGTCTTTTGCAGAATTAGCCGGAAAATGCGACTGAATCGAGGGAAATTCAACGTTTCAACACCCGACGTTTCAACCGGCAAAAGGTCATTGGTTGTACCTATCAAATGTCAAAAAAATTGGGCATGCAAAAAAAATCAAGTCGGGTGCGACAAATAGGTGACAAGTGCAAAACAATCAGCTAGGTTTCGTCCTCATAACAAAAAGATGCCTTGGCAGAAATGCCAAGTAGCTCAAGAACATCGCGGTCTGAGTCTTGGGAGGAAGGACCCTCTGGCGCACCTTCGGTTCGCAGCCGCCCAACCAGGTTGTAACACCAACCGGTAAGGGATTGGGGTCAGTTTAGACGCGGAACTTTTTAAAGGCAGAGCTTGGCTCTGCCTTTTTTGTTTTCAGGCAAATAAACACTACGTTGCAAACTCCGGCTTTTCCCGGCCCGAAACTATCCGTTCGGCTGGCTGTAACTGTCGCTTGGCGGATTGAAGAACGGGATGTCATCCAGACCATATCCCGACTGACGCAACAACAGAAACGCTGAAAACACGATCGTTGTCACGATAGTGGTAATGACAACAACCTTCAGAAATCGGGGACGCTCCGGTGCGCTCGGCTCGGATCCGGGAATCACGTCTCCCGCTTCCTCCTGAGTACGACGCATACCGAAAGGCAGTATCGCAAACAGAATGATCCACCAGAGCATGAAATAAACGGCCAGGCCGAACGCCACGGACATGCTTTCTTACGCCTCTTCCAACTCGGTCAGTGTGCCCAGGAAGTCTTTGGGATGCAAAAACAGGACTGGTTTGCCATGGGCACCGATCTTGGGCTCTCCATCTCCCAGCACACGCGCTCCATCGGCTAGAAGCTTGTCGCGTGCCGCAATGATGTCGTCCACTTCATAGCAAACGTGATGGATACCACCCGAGGGGTTTTTCTCCAGGAACTTCAAGATGGGAGAATTGTCGCCAAGGGGTTCAAGCAGTTCGATCTTGGTGTTCGGCAAGGTGATGAAAACCGTGCTGACCCCGTGATCCGGCTGTTCTTCCTTGGCAGACACTTCGGCACCGAGAGTGTCGCGATAAACGGCAGTCGCAGCTTCAATGTCCGAAACCGCAATCGCGACGTGGTTAAGCCTTCCGATCATCAAAATTCCTCCGCATGGGACGGTCGTTCCAACCGTCCGGCTGACTATATCTGGGTCACCATCACCTTGCAGAGCGTCTTCTTGCCCCAGACGTCCAGGATCTCTGAACGCGCTGCCCGCCGGGCCGCCTCACCGACAAGGTCCTTGTCCTTGCGCCTTGCCTTGGGAATGCTTGTCACGGCTCCGATGACTGCCTTGATGACAATGTCTTCCATCGGTTCGCCCTCGTCATCCGTGTCAGGAAGCCCCAGCAGCGTGACTTCAGGATCCGACAGCAACTCCCCTGCCCGGTTGACCACAAGCGCAACAACAGTTGCGCCCGCGAATGACAGTTTGCGCCGTTCCTTGACACCGGTCACTTCCGGATCATCAAGAATTTCGCCATCTTTTACCAGAATGCCGAAAGGTGCTTCGTCGATGATGCCGGCTTTGCCCGCTGTCAGGTTGATGATGTCCCCGTTCTTGCCGCGTACCACCTCAGGAACACCCTGCTCCTTCGCAAACGCAGCATGAGCGGCAAGATGCAACGGTTCTCCATGCACGGGAAGCACGACTTTCGGCTTTGCCACTTTGTATAACTGTTCAAGCTCACCGCGACGTGGATGGCCCGACACATGCACGAGTGCATCACGGTCCGTTACGATGTTCACATCCTTGTCGGCAAGATTGTTCAGGACTTCGCCAACTGCCTTTTCATTGCCGGGAATGGTCCTGGACGAGAAGATAACCATGTCGCCTTTGGACAGGCCGATGTTCCGATGATCGCCCGCTGCAATTCTTGCAAGCGCAGCCCTGTTTTCACCCTGAGACCCCGTACAAAGAAGAACTGCCTTTTCGCGCGGAAGGTAACCGAAGGCCTCTTCATCGTGAAACGGGCGCAGTCCTTCCAGATAACCGAGTTCCCCGGCCACATCGATCACGCGGTGCATCGACCGTCCGACAACCACCACGTCGCGATCATTGGCGGCAGCCGCCTCGGCGATGGCTCGAATGCGCGCCACATTCGATGCAAATGTCGTTACAGCGATCCGGTGCTTGGCAGAGGCCATCACTTTCTTCAACTCTTCGGCGACATCTGCTTCGCTCGGGCTGACGCCGTCCCTGACGGCATTGGTGCTGTCGCACACAAGCGCCATCACACCTTCACGGCCCAGTTCTGCAAGCCTATCCATATCGATCGGCAGGCCGACGCCCGGCGTCGGATCGATCTTCCAGTCGCCCGTATGCAGCACAAGTCCTGCAGGGGTCCTGATCGCAAGCGCACAAGGTTCCGGAATCGAGTGCGCCATTGCGACGAACTCGATGTCGAAGGGACCGATCTGGTGCCGTTCGCCCTGATTGACGATCGTAACCGGTACCTCTTCCGCCCCAGGTTCGCTCTCGGTTTTCGCCGCCAGCAGTCCTGCCGTGAAAGCCGTCGCATAGACCGGCACCTTCAGATAGGGCCATAGGTGCAGAATGCCGCCATAATGATCTTCATGGGCATGGGTGATCACCATGCCGACGATGTTGTCGACTTCCTCTTCCAGAAACTTGATGTCCGGCACGACGACGTCGATGCCAGGTAGTTCCGGGCCAGCAAAGCTCACGCCGCAATCGACAATCAGCCAGCTTCGATCATCTTCCGGCCCAAAGCCGTAGAGACCGAGATTCATGCCGATTTCACCGACGCCGCCAAGCGGCAGGAACACTATGTCGTTCTTATCTGTATTGGCCGAAGCCATGGATTACTCCTTGAAATCTCTTTCAAGCGAGTGTCTAGCCGTGATTGTCCGACAGAAACACATCGCCCGCATAAATGGTGCGCTGGCGGCCGTCATCCTGCTTGAGGACCAGATGGCCGCGCGCATCCAGATCGGCAAATATGCCGCTAATTTCTCCTTGAGCGGTCTTGACCTTGATCTCCTTGCCAAGGTGAGCCGCCCTTTTCAGCCATTGTTTTCGGATGGACTGAAATCCACCCGGCTGACACCAGTGAGCAAGCTGCTCCGCCACGGATGCAGCCAGGGCCTCAAACAACCTTCCAGCCGTCACCTGAAAGCCGAGGCTCCTGAGATCAGTTGCCTGATAGAGTGTGAGAGGCGGATGAGATACGCAATTCACGCCAAATCCGATGACCACGGCCTGGCGGCCATCATCCAGCACTTCCGCTTCCAGAAGAATTCCGGAGAGCTTGGCACCATTGACCAGAAGGTCGTTGGGCCATTTCAGGTCCACCAATTGGAGCGTCCCGGCTGCTTTGTCAACGGCATTGGCAAGCGCAACGGCTGCCGCGAGAGGCAGCTCTCCGATCCTTTCCGCCGGTTGAGGGTCGATCAGCAGGAGGCTGGTGAAGAGGTTCCCCGTGGGCGACGACCAGTCCCGTCCCCGCCTGCCACGTCCTTCCGTCTGCAGGTCAGCGCGGATCCAAAGCTGCCCGGGATGACCTGCGCGGGCGCGATCAAAGCAAAGCGTATTGGTTGAACCAACGCTCTCATGCTCTTCATAGCGAAAATCCGGCGCACCAGGCGCCGGACGTTCCAGGTTTCTATCTGTCATACGATCGATCAGAACAACGACTGGGCCGCTGCACTTGCAGCATTTATCACCTGTCCGGGCGCCAACCAGAAGAAAATCACGAAGACGCTCGACAGGCCGAGAACCACCTTCAGCTCCATCGGCATGGCTTCAAAACCCTCGACCGGTTCGTCGAAGAACATGACCTTGACGATCCTCAGGTAATAGTAAGCGCCGACAACCGACATCAGCACACCGATGATCGCCAACGGGTAAAGCCCGGCTTCAACGGCAGCCACAAAGACGTACCACTTGCCGAAGAAACCGACCAATGGCGGAATACCGGCGAGCGAGAACATCAGCAAGGCAAGGAGGATAGCCATCGGCAAGTTGGTCTGAGAAAGACCCGCCAGATCGTCAATCTCCTCAAACATGCCGTCCTTGCGACGCATGGACAAAATGCAGGCAAACACTCCGAGAGTCATGCTGAGGTATGCAGCCATGTAAAAGATGACGCCCTCGACACCTGTCTGTGTGCCCGCCGCAAGTCCCACCAGTGCGTAGCCCATATGACCGATGGAAGAATAGGCCATCAGCCGTTTCAGGTTGCGCTGCCCGATCGCAGCAAAGGCACCGAGTGCCATGGAGGCGATCGAGACGAATACGATAACCTGCTGCCAATCACTCGTGACCGGCTGGAAGGCTTCAATGACAATCCGAACCAACATGCCCATTGCGGCAACTTTGGGAGCCGCTGCCAGGAAAGCGGTAACCGGCGTCGGCGCGCCCTCATAAACGTCAGGGGTCCACATGTGGAACGGGACAGCCGAAATCTTGAAGGCGAGACCGGCCAGAATAAAGGTAAGGCCGATGATCAGTCCGATGGAGGCACCTTCCACTGTCAGTGCATTCGCGATGCCCGCGAAGGAGACCTGCCCGGTGAAGCCGTATACCAGCGACATGCCGTAAAGCAGCATGCCGGAAGACAGTGCACCAAGCACGAAATACTTCAGGCCGGCTTCCGTTGACCGGACGCTGTCACGGTTGATCGCGGCAACGACGTAAAGCGACAGGCTCTGCAGTTCCAAACCGAGATACAATGCGATCATGTCGTTCGCAGACAGCATCAGCATCATGCCGAGGGTCGCCAGGACAATCAGGATCGGATACTCGAAATGATCGAATGACTGGCTCTTGGCATATGCCCAGGACATCGCGATCGCGAAGAACGAACCGACCAGAACGAGCAGCTTCAACAGATAGGCAAACTCGTCCAGCACGAAGGACCCGCCGAACGTATCTCCGTAAGCCGGAACGAAAAGCAGAACCAGGAAGGTGCCGCCAAGAAGCCCCATGGCACCGCCGAAGACGGCATAGCTGACACCCTTGCCGCCAAAGGCGCCAACCATCAAAAGGACCATTGCTCCGAGGGCCAGGATGATCTCCGGAAGGACCGGCATGAGATCTGGCAATTGGGTCATGTCTGACATAGCTCTGTCTCGTCCTCGAAACCTTAGTGAGATGCGGCAGCTGCTGCTGCGTGCTGGGTGACCCCGGCCGCGTCAAGCGCTGCAACATAGTGATTGATGAGATTGTCCACCGCGCCCTGCGTCACATCCAGGATCGCCATCGGGTAGAAACCGAAGAAAATCGTCAGGACGATCATCGGGATCAGGATCACCTTTTCCCGCAGGTTCAGGTCGAGGATCGACTTGAGGCTCTCCTTCTCCAGCGCACCGAAGACCACGCGGCGATAGAGGTAAAGCGCGTAGGCCGCCGACAGGATGACACCGGAGGTCGCAAAGAACGCCACCCATGTGTTGACCTGGAACGCTCCCATCAGTGTCAGGATTTCCCCGACAAATCCGGACGTTCCCGGCAGGCCGACATTGGCCATAGTCAGGATCAGGAACACCACCGCGTATTTCGGCATTCTGCTGACCAGACCGCCATAAGCGGCAATCTCGCGCGTATGCATCCGGTCATAGATTACTCCAACGCACAGGAAGAGCGCGCCGGAGACAATACCGTGGGAAAGCATCTGGAAGATACCGCCCTGCACACCCTGGTGGGTCATCGTGAAGATACCCATCGTCACATAACCCATGTGTGCGACGGAGGAATAGGCAATCAGCTTCTTGATATCTTCCTGAGCAAGCGCCACGAGCGAGGTGTAGATGATCGCCACCACGGAAAGGGTGTAGATCATCGGCGCGAACAGGTCCGATGCAATCGGGAACATCGGCAGCGAGAACCGCAGAAAGCCGTATCCGCCAAGCTTCAGGAGAACACCCGCCAGGATCACGGAACCTGCCGTTGGCGCCTCAACGTGCGCATCCGGCAACCAGGTGTGTACGGGCCACATCGGCATCTTCACTGCAAAGGAAGCGAAGAAGGCCAGCCATAACCACGTCTGCATACCGGATGGGAACGAATGAGCGAGCAGCTTCTCGATGTCGGTCGTGCCGGCATTCCAGTACATCGCCATGATCGCAATCAGCATCAAAACCGAGCCGAGCAGCGTATAGAGGAAGAACTTGTAGGATGCGTAGACGCGGCGCGCGCCTCCCCACACACCGATGATCAGGAACATCGGGATCAGGCCGGCTTCGAAGAAGACGTAGAACACGACCAGATCGAGAGCACAGAAGACACCGATCATCAGCGTTTCAAGCACAAGAAACGCGATCATGTATTCCTTGACGCGCTTCTGAACGCTTTCCCAGGAGGCAAGCACGCAGAAGGGCATCAGGAACGTCGTCAGGATAACGAACAGCACCGAAATGCCGTCCACACCCATACGGTAGCTGATGTTCCCGCCGAGCCAATCGCGGTTTTCCACGAACTGGAACCCGGGATTGGCGTAGTCGAAGGCCCACCAGATAACCAGCGACAGCAGGAAGGTGAACGCGGTAGTCACCAGCGCGACCATCCGGATGTTTTTCTTGCTGCCCTCGTCATCTCCCGGAACAAGGAGGATGAACAGCACGCCGATGAGCGGCATGAAGGTTGTGAGTGACAGAATTGGCCAGGCAATCATTAGTGTGCACCCCCGCCGGTGCCGGCACCGGTGAACATCGACCAGGTGATGAGCGCAGCCACACCGATCAGCATCGCAAATGCGTAGTGATAGAGATATCCGGTCTGCAGTTTTACAACCCAGGTCGTGACGTTCTGGACGCGGGTCGCAACACCGTTCGGCCCGAAGCCGTCAATCACGGTGCCATCACCCTTCTTCCAAAGAACTCGGCCAAGCCACATTGCAGGACGGACAAAGAGGAAGTCGTAGATCTCGTCGAAATACCACTTGTTGAGCAGGAACTGATAGAGACCGTGATGGCGCTCCGCCAGCCGCTTCGGCATTTCTGGTGAGCGAATGTAGAACACATATGCAACCAGAAAGCCGACAACCATCATGACGAAAGGCGAGACCCTCACCCAGGCAGGCACTTCATGCATGGCATGCAGTACATGCAGGTCAGCGAAGGCCGGCAGAGATTCGCGCCAGAAGGCGTTATACGCTTCTTCCGAGTAGAAGAACGAATTGTAGAACACCATGCCGGCGAGCACAGCGCCAACCGAAAGGATGATGAGCGGCACGGTCATGACAAGTGGTGATTCATGGACATGTTTCATGACATCCACCGGTGCGCGCGGCTTGCCGTGGAAGGTCATGAAAGTCAGACGCCAGGAATAGAAGGACGTCAGCGCCGCCGCGATCACGGTCAGCCAGAAGCCGTAGAGCGCCATTGGATTGGCGTGCTCAATCATTGAACTGCCAAAAGCTGCTTCGATGATGCCATCCTTGGAAACAAACCCGGCAAATCCGAGATGGGTGAACGGAATACCGACACCGGTCAGCGCAAGCGTGCCAATCATCATTGTCCAATAGGTGATCGGGATGTGCTTGCGAAGGCCACCCATCTTGCGCATGTCCTGCTCGTCAGAAACGGCGTGGATTACCGATCCCGCGCACAGGAACAAGAGCGCCTTGAAGAAGGCGTGCGTGAACAGGTGGAAAATACCGATGGAATAGGCACCAACTCCGAGCGCGACGAACATGTAGCCGAGCTGAGAACAGGTCGAATAGGCGATCACGCGCTTGATATCGTTCTGTACCAGACCGACCGTCGCAGCAAAAAACGCGGTTGTTGCACCGAAGAACACGATCACGGCCAGCGCGGTGTGGGAAAGCTCCATCAGCGGCGACAGGCGCGCCACCATGAAAACACCTGCGGTCACCATGGTCGCCGCATGGATGAGTGCGGACACCGGGGTCGGGCCTTCCATCGCATCCGGCAGCCAGGTGTGCAGCAGGAACTGCGCAGACTTGCCCATCGCTCCCATGAAGAGCAGCAGGCAGATCACGGTCATCGCCGTATGCGAATCAAGCTGATAACCGAGGAACGTCAGTGCATCGCCGTGACCTTCCACGAAGGACGGGGCATCGTTAAAGATCGTGGTAAATTCGATGCTCTGGAAAACATAGAAGACACCGAAGATGCCGAGCGCAAATCCGAAGTCACCGACACGGTTGACGACGAATGCCTTGATTGCCGCCGCGTTTGCAGATGGTTTCTGGTACCAGAAACCGATCAGAAGATAGGAAGCTAGACCAACCCCTTCCCAGCCGAAGAACATCTGCAGCAGGTTGTCGGCCGTCACCAACGACAACATCGCAAAGGTGAACAGAGAAAGATAGGCAAAGAAGCGCGGCCGGTGCGGATCGTGATGCATGTAGCCGATCGAATAGACATGTACCAGCGCGGAAACGGTGTTGACCACGACCAGCATGACAACAGTCAACGTGTCTATTCTCAGTGACCAGGAGACCTTCAGGTCACCGACATTCATCCACTGGAAGAGATCGTATGTTCCGGCCTGCGAACCGCCGAGCCAGAAGCCCAAGAATGCGACCCAGGACAGCAGCGCGCCAAGGATCACCAGTCCGCTGGTGATGTACTCACACGCCTTGTCACCAATGGCACGGCCGAACAGGCCGGCAATCAGGAAGCCGATAAGCGGCAGGAACAGGATTGCGGAATACATCAGTCCCTACCCTTTCATCACGTTGACGTCTTCCACGGCAATGGAGCCGCGGTTCCGGTGGAACACCACCAGGATCGCCAGACCAATCGCCGCTTCAGCTGCGGCCACGGTGAGAACCAGCATTGTGAAGATCTGCCCCATCATGTCGCCGAGGAACGACGAAAAGGCGACAAAGTTGATGTTCACCGAAAGCAGAAGCAATTCGATAGACATCAAGATAACAATCACGTTCTTCCTGTTCAGAAAGATCCCGAAGATCCCGATTGTGAACAGGATCGCCGCGACCGACAGATAGTGCGACAGACCGATTTCCATGGGCGCCTCGCCGTGCTCCCCTCGTTAACCCCAACCGGAAACAGCACGGAGGAGCGTGCCGGTTCCCGGACTTTACTTATGAAACGCAAACGTATTTGCGTCAGATCCCTTTGCCCGTTTCCACCTTCCGGACTTCGATCGCCGCTTCGCGTGTGCGGCCAACCTGCTCCGGAATGCTTTGACGTTTGACATTCGGCTTGTGGCGCAGCGTCAGGACGATCGCCCCGATCATAGCCACCAGCAACACCAGGCCAGCGACCTGGAAGAAATAGATGTATTTTGTGTAAAGCACCGAGCCGAGAGCCTGAATGTTGCTCGTTTCAGTCAGTGCAGGCATCGGCTCTGCACCATGCTGGAGAACCTCGGGTGCAATGATCCAGGCACCAAGTCCCATCAGCAGCTCGACCATCAAGATGAGCCCAACGAGAGCACCAATCGGGAGATACTGCAGAAAACCTTGACGAAGCTCGACGAAATCCACATCCAGCATCATGACGACGAACAGGAAGAGGACCGCCACGGCGCCGACATAGACGACAACCAGCAACAGTGCCAGGTACTCAGCGCCGAGAAGAATGAACAAGCCGGCGGAGTTCACAAAGGCCAGGATCAGGAACAGGACCGACGTCACCGGATTGCGGGACGCGATCACCATGAAGCCTGACGCCAGGGTTACCCCGGCAAACAGGTAGAAAAAGAGGGCTTTCAGGATCATTTTAAAGACCTGCCTGTCGTGTGGCCTTGTCGGGCCGGAATTGCGGAGCCCGGCCGGATTACCGGGCTGAAATCGAAGTTGTGGTTAGCTCCTAGCGGTAAGGAGCGTCCATTTCAATGTTGCGGGCGATTTCGCGCTCCCACCGGTCCCCATTCGCGAGCAGCTTTTCCTTGTCGTAGTAAAGCTCTTCGCGGGTTTCCGTTGCGAATTCGAAATTCGGCCCTTCAACGATGGCATCCACCGGACAGGCTTCCTGACAGAAGCCGCAGTAGATGCACTTGACCATGTCGATGTCGTAGCGGGTGGTCCGACGGGTTCCGTCATTACGGCGCGGACCAGCTTCGATGGTGATCGCCTGTGCCGGGCAGATTGCCTCGCACAGCTTGCAGGCGATGCAGCGTTCTTCACCGTTCGGATAGCGGCGCAATGCATGCTCGCCGCGGAAGCGCGGACTTACCGGGCCTTTCTCGAACGGATAATTGACCGTTGGTTTCGGCTTGAAGAAGTAGCGCATCGCCAAAACGAAGGCCGATACGAACTCCTGCAGAAACAGCGATTTGACGGCTTGACTAAGTCCCATCGCTTTTAGCCTCTCTTTCCTCAACCAGCCAGCTGACTGGCGGCCCAATAACCAATGATCGGAAAGCCGATCACCGGAACTCCAAAAATCAGTGCGCTCAGAGGCGCTTTGTATTTGGCCGCGGCGCCACCGTCGCCGCCAGCCTGCCTGTTCTTCATCTCAGCCGCCTGAAGCATTCCCTTCAGGATCTTGTAATCGAGCCAGCCGACATAAAACCCGACTGCGGCCCCCACTACCCCGGCAAGCGAGATACTCACGCTGCGCCCGGCGCCCAGCCCATTACCATCAGCACCGCGGCAACAACGACGACCATGCCCAGGGACAGCGGCAGGAAAACTTTCCAGCCAAGGCGCATCAGCTGGTCGTAGCGATAGCGCGGAACCATTGCCTTCACCATGGCAAACATGAAGAAGCCGAGGAAGCACTTGAGAACGAACCAGACGACGCCCGGAACCCAGGTGAACGGCGCAAAATCAAACGGCGGCAACCAGCCCCCCATGAAGAAGATGGTCATGAGAGCGCACATCAGGCAGATCGCCACATACTCGCCAAGCATGAACATCATGTACGGGGTGGAGCCGTATTCGACCATGAAGCCGGCAACCAGTTCCGATTCCGCTTCCGCCAGATCGAACGGAGGACGGTTGGTTTCAGCAAGCGCCGATACGAAGAACACGACGAACATCGGGAACAGCGGCAGCCAGTACCAGTTCAGGAACGACAGCCACGGCACACCGAGCATGTTGGCAAGACCCGTTTCCTGTGAATGCACAATGCCGGAAAGGTTCAGGGTTCCTGCACAAAGCAGAACCGTAACGATCACAAATCCGATGGAGACTTCATAAGACACCATCTGTGCGGCCGACCGAAGTGCGGACAGGAATGGATATTTCGAATTCGATGCCCACCCACCGATAATCACGCCGTAGACTTCAAGCGAAGACACCGCAAAGACAAAGAGAACGCCTACGTTGATGTTGGCGATCACCCAGCCGTCTGCGACCGGAATGACCGACCAGGCGGCCAGCGCCAGCAACACGGAAACCAGCGGAGCCAGCAGGAACAGGACCTTGTTCGACCCTGCCGGAATCACCGGTTCCTTCAAGACGAATTTCAAAAGGTCGGCAAAACTCTGTAGCAGTCCCCAGGGACCGACGACATTCGGACCGCGGCGGATCTGAACAGCCGCCCAGATCTTGCGGTCGGCATAGAGAATGTAAGCGACAATCACCAGAAGCACGACCATCAGCAGAAGGCTCTGCAGTGCCATCAGGAGGAATTGCCCCAAGTAGGTCGTCGTAAAGAACTCAACCATTTCGGTCCCCTACCCCTTATTCAGCAGCTTCTGCCGCCCGCGTTTTCGCGAGCGCCGAACACTCGGCCATCACCTTGGACGCACGAGCAATCGGGTTGGTCAGATAAAAATCGCGGATTGCATTGGCAAACCCGGCAGTGTTCATTTCAGCCGAAGCATTGGCTAGCCTGTCGATATCGGCGCCTTCGCCGGCTTCGATTGCATCCACGCTCAACATATGCGGCACAGCTTCGTAAAGCTTTGCCCGAAGTTCGCGAAGTGAATCGAATTCAAGGGTCTTGTCCAGGTTTGCGGAAAGTGCGCGCAGGATCGCCCAGTCTTCGCGGGCATCGCCCGGAGGAAACGCAGCGCGGTCACCCATCTGGACGCGCCCCTCGGTGTTGACATAGATCGCCGATTTTTCCGTGTAGGCGGCGCCAGGCAGGATTACATCGGCGCGGTGGGCACCGCGGTCACCATGTGTCCCTTGATAGACAACAAATGCACCTTCCGGGACATCAACCTCATCGACACCAAGCAGGAACAGAACGTCTAGGGCGTCCGGCTCAAGCATTGACCCGGTATCCAGACCGCCCTCACCCGGCACAAAGCCGATATCCAGGGCACCGACCTGCGAGGCCTCGGTATGCAGAATGTTGAAGCCGTTCCAGCCATCCTTGATGACACCCAGAGACTTCGCAGCGGCTGCAAGCGTCGCCAGAACCTCGGCCCCATCGGGACGGTTCAGCGCGCCTTGGCCGATGATGAACATCGGGCGCTCAGCCTTGGCCGGGGCGTGTTCGACAAATTGCTTCAGACTATCCGGTCCCGCACCGAGGTATGTGACCGGATAGGTCAGGTCGGCATTCTCGCCAATCAGACCGATATGAACATTGCCGCGTGTCCAGCGCTTGCGGATACGGGCGTTCAGCACCGGCGCTTCCTGACGCGGGTTGGTGCCGATCAGCATGATCGCATCGGCATCTTCAATTCCCTGTATGGTGGAATTGAAGAGATAACTTGCACGGCCATTTTTCGGATGCAGCGGCGACCCCGGGAAGCGGCTGTCGATGTTTGCGACACCCAGTTTCTCCATCAGGCTCTTCAGCGCGAACATCTCTTCAACGCCTGCCATCTGACCCGCCAGAGCGCCAATCCTGTCGGCAGCCGTTCCCTTGACCTTGTCAGCGATGATCTGGAAAGCCTCGGTCCAGGAAACCGGTTGAAGCTTGCCGTCCTTCTTCGCATACGGGCGATCAAGGCGCTGTGTCTTCAATCCATCCCAGATGTAACGGGACTTGTCGGAGATCCACTCTTCGTTGACGTCTTCATTGAGACGCGGCATGACCCGCATCACTTCCTTGCCGCGCGTGTCGACACGGATCGAAGACCCGACAGCATCCATTACATCGATGCTCTCGGTTTTGGTCAGCTCCCACGGACGGGCGTGGAACTCGTACGGCTTGTGCGTCAGCGCGCCAACCGGGCAGAGATCCGCGACGTTGCCCTGCATTTCAGAGGACAAGGCAGCTTCGAGGTAAGTGGTGATTTCAGCGTCTTCGCCGCGGCCGATCAGGCCCATGTCGGTGACGCCACAAACTTCGGTGGTAAAGCGAACGCAACGGGTGCAATGAATGCATCGGGTCATGATCGTCTTGATCAGGGGCCCGATTTCCTTGTTTTCAACGGCACGCTTGTTTTCATGAAAGCGAGAACCGTCAACACCATAGGCCATTGCCTGGTCCTGCAGGTCGCATTCACCGCCCTGATCGCAGATCGGACAATCCAACGGATGGTTGATGAGCAGGAACTCCATCACCCCTTCGCGGGCTTTCTTGACCATCTCGGACTTGGTTTCGACAACCGGCGGCTCGCCGTTCGGTCCCGGACGAAGATCCTTCACACCCATGGCACAGGAAGCAGTCGGCTTGGGCGGCCCGCCCTTCACTTCCACCAGACACATGCGGCAGTTGCCGGCAATCGACAACCGGTCGTGGTAACAAAAGCGCGGAACCTCGGCACCCGCCTCTTCACAGGCCTGAAGCAATGTGTAGTCCGCCGGGACTTCCACTTCCTTGCCGTCGATGATGAGCTTCGTCATCCGTTGCTCTCCAAATCCCGTTCCGCTTACTCAGCCGCGACCAATGTCGAAGCGGACTTCGACTTGGCTACATAGTCATCAATACGTTGCTCGATGACCGGCCGGAAATTCTTGATCAAACCCTGGATCGGCCAGGCAGCCGCATCCCCGAGGGCACAAATTGTGTGCCCTTCAACCTGTTTGGTGACCTTGAACAGCATGTCGATTTCCTCATAGGAGGATTCACCCTTGACCATGCGTTCCATCACACGCCACATCCAGCCGGTACCTTCGCGGCAGGGTGTGCACTGTCCGCAGCTCTCGTGCTTGTAGAAGTAGCTGAGGCGGGCAATTGCCTTGATGATGTCCGTGGACTTGTCCATGACGATCACTGCGGCGGTGCCGAGGCCGGACCCCATTCCGCGCAGCGTGTCGAAGTCCATTGGCGCGTCCTTGATCTGCTCGGCCGTGCAGCATGGAACGGAAGATCCACCTGGAATTACGGCCAGCAGGTTGTCCCAGCCTCCACGGATGCCGCCGCAATGCTTGTCGATCATCTCGGAGAAAGGAACACCGAGCTCCTCTTCGAAAGTCGCCGGCTGATTGACATGGCCGGAAACGCAGAAAAGCTTGGTTCCGGTGTTGTTCGGACGTCCCAGTGACGAGAACCAGGCAGCCCCCCGGCGCAAAATCGTCGGTGCAACCGCAATAGACTCAACGTTGTTCACGGTCGTCGGACAACCGTAAAGACCGACATTCGCCGGAAATGGCGGTTTCAGGCGTGGTTGGCCTTTCTTGCCTTCCAGGCTCTCCAGCAATGCGGTTTCCTCACCGCAGATATATGCGCCTGCTCCGTGGTGGACATAGATGTCGAAATCGTAGCCGTTCTTGTTGTTCTTGCCGATCAGTCCGGCATCGTATGCCTGGTCGATCGCGGCCTGCAGGCGTTCGCGTTCGCGAATGAACTCGCCGCGCACATAGATGTAAGCAGCGACCGCCCCCATGGCGAAACCGGCAACAAGACATCCTTCAACCAGCGTATGCGGGTCGTGACGCAGAATTTCGCGGTCCTTGCAGGTTCCCGGCTCGGATTCGTCGGCATTGACCACAAGGTAAGCCGGACGACCGTCAGATTCCTTGGGCATGAACGACCATTTGAGGCCGGTCGGGAAGCCTGCACCGCCACGGCCGCGCAGGCCGGAATCTTTCATCTCCCGGATGATCCAGTCGCGTCCCTTGTCGAGCAGTCCCTTGGTGTTGTCCCACTGGCCGCGCTTCTTCGCGCCGTCCAGACCCCAGTCATGCAGACCGTAGATATTGGTGAAGATCCGATCCTGATCCTTCAGCATCTCTTCCCCCTAGTCTTCGCTCTTGGAGGAAGCCACTTCACCGGCTTCCACGCGCTTGGAAAATTCAGTTTCATCGCCAGAAGCGAGGATCCGTGCCTGTTCGATCCAACCGTCCCGTTCGATGCGGCCTTTGAACTTCAGGCGGCTATCAACCCAGGCGATTTCTTCAACACCCCAGCCTGCAACCTGATCGAAGTGGAAAAAGCCGAGCTCATTCAGCGTCGCTTCCAGCTTCGGACCGACGCCTTTGAGTTTCTTCAGATCATCAGGCTTGCCTTTGCGGGCTTCCTTGAGAATTTCGGGCTCTTTTTCAGCCACGGATGACGCTTCGGCTTTGGTCTTAGCCGGTTTATCAGCCTTGGGCTCATCCTTCTTGGCTGTTGTTTCTGCCTTCTTCTCTGCGGGAGCAGCAGCCGGTGCTTCGGCGGTTTTCACCGCTTTCGCCGCATGGTCTGCCCTTACTTTGGCGACCGCATCTTCGGCAGGTGTCGGTACGCCATCAAAATCATTGCCACCAGCATTGATAGACGCCCCGGCAAAAGCATGAGACGCCCTTTCCGAGCCATCCACGAGATGGGCTCTCGGCATCTCACCGACTGTGCCATCTTCAATTTCAGAAAGGCTCGTCTGACCGCCTTCCGCCATGGCGAACCGGCGTCCGTTCTGCGGACCCGGCGTGACTTCATTGCCGGCGGAAATATCATCGATCAGCTTGTTGAAGCTGTCCGGGGTCAGATCCTCGTAGGTGTCCTTGAAAATCTGCACCATCGGCGCGTTGACACAGGCCCCAAGGCACTCGACCTCTTCCCAGGAGAACATGCCGTCCTCTGAAATCTCGTGCATATGCTTGGCGATCCGGGACTTGCAGATCTTGATCAGGTCTTCCGAGCCGCGAAGCTGGCAGGGTGTCGTGCCGCAAACCTGAATGTGCGCTTTTTTGCCGACCGGCTGCAGCTGGAACATCGTGTAGAAAGTCGCCACTTCCAGCACGCGGATTTTCGGCATGTCGAGCAGATTGGCGACGTAACGGATCGCGGGTTCGCTCACCCAGCCGTCATTCTGCTCCTGCGCACGCCACAAAAGCGGAATGACCGCGGAGGCCTGACGGCCAGCCGGATAACGGTCGATCAGCTTCTGTGCCCAGGCGAGATTGTTCTCGGTGAACTCAAAGCTTTCTGGTTGTTCCGCGGCAAGTCGGCGAACTGCCATGGTGTTATCCCCGTTTTGTCACACTGACCGGAGCCGGACGAACGGCTGCCAGGGTCGAAAATTTGTGGCGGGTCGCCCGCATCAGCGGTCGACCTCACCGAACACGATATCCATGGAACCCAGCACCGCCGAGACATCGGCGAGCAGGTGGCCACGGCAAAGGAAGTCCATGGCCTGAAGGTGAGCATATCCCGGCGCCTTGATCTTGCAGCGATAAGGCTTGTTGGTTCCGTCAGCGACCAGATATACGCCGAACTCGCCTTTGGGCGCCTCGACAGCCGCGTATACTTCACCAGCCGGGACGTGATAGCCCTCGGTGTAAAGTTTGAAGTGGTGGATCAGCGCTTCCATGGACCGCTTCATCTCTCCACGCTTCGGCGGCACGATCTTGCCGTCGACGGAGGAAATCGGGCCCGTTTCCACGGTCAGCTTTTCCAGACACTGTTTCATGATCCGGACTGACTGGCGCATTTCTTCCATGCGGATCAGGTACCGGTCATAACAGTCGCCGTTCTTGCCGATCGGAATATCGAAATCCAGTTCGGAGTAACACTCATACGGCTGTGACTTGCGCAGATCCCAGGCGGCGCCGGAACCGCGAACCATGACGCCGGAGAAGCCCCACGCCCAAGCGTCATCCAGATCGACAACACCGATGTCAACGTTGCGTTGCTTGAAAATGCGGTTGTCTGTCAGCAGGCCTTCGATGTCGTCGAGCGTCTGCAGGAAAGGGTCGCAGAAGTCCCAGATATCATCGAGAAGATCGCGCGGCAGGTCCTGGTGAACGCCTCCCGGGCGAACAAAGGCAGCGTGCATGCGGGCGCCGCAGGCGCGCTCGTAGAACACCATGAGTTCTTCACGCGGCTCAAAGCCCCAAAGTGGCGGCGTAAGGGCACCAACGTCCATCGCCTGCGTCGTCACGTTCAGCAAGTGCGACAGCAGACGGCCGATCTCGGAATAAAGCACACGGATCAATTGCCCGCGCTTCGGAACTTCGATGCCGAGCAGCCGCTCAACGGCAAGGGCGTAGGCATGTTCCTGGTTCATCGGCGCCACGTAATCGAGGCGATCGAAATACGGAACAGCCTGCAAGTAGGTTTTCTGTTCGATCAGCTTTTCGGTACCACGGTGCAGCAGCCCGATATGCGGGTCCACACGGGTGACCACTTCGCCATCCAGCTCCAGCACGAGACGCAGAACGCCGTGCGCCGCAGGGTGCTGCGGACCGAAGTTGATGTTGAAGTTTCGAACTTGAGCTTCAGCCATCGGGACCAGCCTTAATTCGTCGTTGCTTTTTCATCGCCCGGTAGCACGTAGTCCGTGCCTTCCCATGGCGAGAGGAAATCGAAGGACCGCATTTCCTGGTTCAGGCGGACCGGCTCATAGACGACGCGCTTCTTCTCGTCGTCGTAGCGAACTTCAACAAAGCCCGTTACCGGGAAGTCCTTGCGGAGCGGATGACCATCAAACCCGTAGTCGGTCAGGATGCGACGCAGATCCGGGTGCCCCGAAAACAGGATGCCGTACATGTCATATGCTTCGCGTTCGAACCACTCAGCACCGGGAAACAATGGCGTCAGAGAAGCGACCGGAGTTGTCTCGTCGGTCATTGTCTTTACGCGGATGCGCTGGTTCTGCACTGGAGACAGGAAATGATAGACAACATCGAAACGCTTTTCGCG
This sequence comes from Roseibium sp. SCP14, assembly GCF_040329475.1. Classification (NCBI taxonomy): domain Bacteria; kingdom Pseudomonadati; phylum Pseudomonadota; class Alphaproteobacteria; order Hyphomicrobiales; family Stappiaceae; genus Roseibium; species Roseibium sp. SCP14. Next base: position 372,081 of record NZ_JBDZYH010000003.1, on the reverse strand, counting down.
AGACGGGTAGTCAACTCCGCAAATATCCGTCAGGTTGACGAACTTGCATGAGCTGTTGTCGCGCAAAAAGCGGATCACATCGAGAATATTGGTCGCGCTCACGATCAGCGTCAGCTCACCGTATTCGACCTTCCAGGACTCAAGGGACTCACCCAAGCCGAGCTCAATGTGCTCAGCGAGTTCCTTCAAAGTCTCGTCCATCGTTTTCGACCTCACTCCCCAGGAGTCTCAAATCGCGGCGTAAAACGCCAATTCTTTAAAAATCCGCCGCCCTTGTGGGCGGCAAATTCATTATCTTTCGATCGTACCGGTACGGCGGATCTTTTTTTGCAACATCAGAACGCCGTAGAGCAGAGCTTCTGCTGTCGGAGGACAGCCGGGCACATAGATATCAACCGGAACAACCCGGTCGCAGCCGCGCACTACCGAATAGGAATAGTGGTAATAACCACCGCCATTGGCGCATGATCCCATTGAGATGACATAGCGCGGTTCTGGCATCTGGTCGTAAACCTTGCGCAAGGCCGGTGCCATCTTGTTGGTCAGCGTACCTGCAACGATCATGACATCCGACTGACGCGGAGATGCGCGCGGTGCGAAACCGAAACGTTCAGCGTCATAACGCGGCATGGACATCTGCATCATTTCAACGGCGCAGCAAGCCAGGCCGAACGTCATCCACATCAAGGAGCCAGTACGGGCCCATTGGATAAGGTTGTCGGTCGAAGTAACGAGAAAGCCCTTGTCGGCAAGTTCATTGTTCACTTCGAGGAAAAAGGCGTCATCTGCCCCCACCGGATTTCCGGTATTCGGGTCAATGATCCCCTTCGGTTTCGGAGCAACGAGCGGCTCGGTCGTGGTCAATCCCATTCCAGCGCTCCTTTTTTCCATTCGTAGATAAAGCCAACGGTTAGAACGCCGAGGAAGATCATCATGGACCAGAACCCGTACCAACCGAGTTCGCCGAATACCGTTGCCCAGGGGAACAGGAAGGCGACCTCAAGGTCGAAAATGATGAACAGGATCGAGACCAGGTAAAAGCGCACATCGAACTTCATGCGCGCATCGTCGAAGGCGTTGAAGCCGCATTCATAGGCCGACAGCTTTTCCGGGTCCGGATTCTTGTAGGCCAACAAGAAAGGTGAAATCAGCAGCGCAAGGCCGATCACCAGCGCAATGCCGATGAACACGACGATCGGGACGTATTCCCGCAAGAGTTCTTCCATGTTTTTCGCGTCCTTGCATATGGAGGCGGATCGGGAGGTGATCCGGAGCCTGGGCCTTGCACCCTCTTGCCTCATTTAACTGGCAGGTCGTGCTACGCCCGTCGGCCAAATGAAACCAACATGCGAGCGCACGCTTATAATACGACTTGGTGCAACGCAAGACCCCCTACCGGTCAAACTCTTGCCACACTTGGCACAAATTCCAATCGACCGCCTGCAATTCCCTTGTTTCAGCCAATTTGCATCATTCCAATTTCTTTGCACATGCTAATGGGAATAGTGCCGCACCCTCAAGGGTTTTCCACCTTTGGCGCAGAATCAGCGCGGATTTGCTGGTGTTTGCAAAAGTGAAGCAAACTGAAGGAATTGTACGTAGTTCCCCTAGGATGAGACAAGGGGTCGCTACAGCCAATCAAACATGTGCATGACAAGACCACGCACAACGCTTTTCAGCGTTGATGCAATGTATCAATTCTTTGAGAGAAACGCCTGAGGCGATAAGGGAAACCGTGAGTGGCGCGAGTGACGGGGCTCGAACCCGCGACCTCCGGCGTGACAGGCCGGCACTCTAACCAACTGAGCTACACCCGCACATTCACGGTATATTGCGCCACTTTAAAGCAAGCCGAACCGGCTAACAATTAAGTGGCGCGAGTGACGGGGCTCGAACCCGCGACCTCCGGCGTGACAGGCCGGCACTCTAACCAACTGAGCTACACCCGCTTCGCGCGGCGACGTGATGTCGTCGCGAAGTGGCGCTGATGTACGGCGGCTGGATGGGGAAGTCAAGCTCCCTATTGCATTCAAATTGCCGTTTTTTGACAAAGCCGCAGACAACCCGGTTTTTCCACTCGAAAGTCGTCGCTTTTCAATGTGGATAACTTATTCTCCCAACACCGGATTTTTCAAAAAAATATCTGCCCGGATCTTTTTTTGCTCAAGACAAATCAAATCCTTTGAACACTGAAAAGTGCTTCGCGAGTTTCGACCTTTTCAAACGTCTCAAAACTCATTCAGCCGGAACCAAACGGCTTTCCATAAGCTGCCCTTCCCGTGCGAGGATCGGCACGGCAACTGTTGCGAAAAGCGAATTGATCTCCTTCAGGCTTCTGACAACTTCCATATGGGCGTTGCTTGATTCAATGCTCTCAGGCGTACGGGACTTCAGCCTGTTGAGGTGTCGGTCGTGGCATTCCTTTTCAAGCAGGCGCATCCTGTCTTTCTCGGCTATCAGTTCGCGGGCAGAAGCAACATCGCCTGATACGAGCACATTTAGTGCCAGCTGCATGTTTGCCAGGACACGGTCATGCATGCTTTCCAGTTCTCTCTGGCCCTCTTTTGAAAAGCTGATCTTGTTCTCCCGCAATTCCCGGGCACGCTCCAGAAGGTTCTTCGACACAAGGTCGCCGGCACGTTCCAGATTGATCGCAAAACTCGCCAATTCCAGACTTCGCTCTGCTTCTTCGGATGTCAGCTCCCCACGATTCACCTCTGCGATGTAAAGTTTGACCTCCGAATGAATGGTATTGACGCTTGCGTCCATTTGCTGGAGCCGGTGAATTTCTTCAAAGCTGCCGTTCTCCAACATCATCATGACGGGTCGTGCCATGATCTCGACCTCTTCCCCCATGCGCAGCAGCTCTCGGGTGGCGCTGGCAAGCGCCAGCCGGGGAACGTGTACAACCCGCTGATCTAGCGCACTCTTGGGGGTAGTCTGCTCCCCTTCCACCGAAGCCCCTTTGTCCGGCATGAGTATCTCGACCAGTCTTGCCATTGGCCCGGTGAGCGGCAAGCAAACGGTTACCAAAGCCAGATTGAACAGAATATGAACCGAGACCAATTGCTGCGCCGGAACATTGCCCAAACTTTCAAACGGCAACTGAATGGACGTCACAAGCAAAAGGGCAACAGCAGCACCAGCGGTTCGGAAGATGAAGTTTCCAAGCGGCAGAAGTCTGGCTTTGTGCTCCATTCCTCGTGTCAGCCACAAGGCAACAGCCCCTGCTCCTATGTTGGCACCGAGCACCAGGGGCACGGCGGCCTCGAGCGGAAGACCAGCCTTTTGAACAAAGGCAGCAATCATCAGCACGGCTGCCACGCTTGAATGGATCAGGAAAGCGAGCAACGCCCCTACAGCGAGGGCGGTCGGCGCGTCAGCGGCCAGATAAGACGCGATCAGAGGCATGAATTGCGCCTCTTTCAAGGGTACTGTCGATTCCCCGATCATCTGAAGCGAGATCAGGACGAGTGCAATCCCAATCAGAATGCGTCCGGCCTGTTTTACCGTCCGGTTTTCAACTTTCAAAAACAGCCAGGCTCCCACCGCGAGTAAAAGCGGTACCAGCCAGCTGAGATCGAAAACCAGGAACTGCACTACAAGCGAAGAACCGAGATCTGCACCCAGAAGAACCGCCAATCCCGCTGCAGTGGTCAAAATACCGGACGTGGCAAAACCCGCCGCCAGAACGGCAACCGCGGTCGCGCTTTGAAGAAGAATGGCAACCACCATGCCTGAAAAGGCGCCCGTTACCCGACCCGAAGCCGCCTTGCTGATCGTACGCCGCAACGCAGGGCCCGACGCTCTCTCAAATCCGGTCCGCACCATACGAACCGCATATAGGAGCAGCATCACCGCACCAAGCATCTTGATCAAAATGAGAATCGCCATTTCGGATAAACTTCTATTTCTGTGTCGTTTTTTATTTAGCCGGTGAAACTTATAAACGCGAAAGCAGCTATAAAACAAGCAGAAAGACGCACTCAGTGCATAACTTCAATTTTACGGACTCGCTGCAGGGTCTGTCTGCTGGGCAATCAACTAATTGGCGATTGAATCAGCGACCGTCGAAGGTGACCGCAAAACCGTTGGTGAGATGCAAAACCGAGATACGGCTTTTTGGCTTTCGCCAACAAGAAACACAAAAAAGAAAAAGAAAGATCGCAAAGAAACCCAACCGCGGTGCAGAATACCGAGGCGTTTCAAGACGTTCAAAAGAAGGGAGAATGGTGGGCGATGAGAGACTCGAACTCCCGACATCTTCGGTGTAAACGAAGCGCTCTACCAACTGAGCTAATCGCCCTCAACGAGGTGAGACGCCTTTTAGGAGGTCCCATTCCGCTTGGCAAGAGCAAATTGAAAGAAAATGATTTCTCATTGATCCGCCTGTGGATGACAGTCAGAAAAAAGTCCGGACACACGAGAAATCTTACCACCAATTGGCTACCCATGGCTCCGAAGGTTCGAGTGGCGCTTTTGAAAAATGTCGGACAAAAAGAAGTGCCTGGAAGTAGCTCTCTCCTCCCTTCCCCACTCGCGTGACAGATTCGGAATTGTGAATCGAAACTGCCGTGAACTGGTAGGAGATACCGCACTCTGACTGTTCTTCTCTTCTCGCGATTCGAAGTACCAAATCACTTCCAACCAAAATCCGATCTCGAATTCGCCAGCGAATATTGTTGAGCTGAAGAGCCTTCGCCAAGCTTCAGCCTTAGCCAAGTCTTCTCTTCGAAGTCAGACCCTGAATCGGTTTCAAAAATTCGCGTTACTGACCAGTGAACGGAAACAAATTTGGTAGACAAGATGAAGGTTCGCTTTGATCGTCTGCAATTGACCAACCTGCTTCTTTGCAACTGGCAATACAAATCCCTGTGCTCGGCTGTTTGGTCGAACCTGAGCCCCAAAAAGCTCGTCTTCGCCCAAAGCGCGACAACAAGGTATCGATAGCGTCTTTTACGATGAGGCGAAACTATCGGTCGTAACCGCGTCTCTACGGGGACGAGGCCACATTTCAAAAATGAAATTTATGGAAACTCAACGAGCTCCTTAAAACCAAAACAGACGCTTTCAATGTCTTGATACATCTGACTTTCAAATTTTCATCAACCTAGTCTTGAACCTCCTTAAAACGAAAAACCCCGTGCCGAATAACTCGGGCACGGGGTAATTCAAGACAAACAGTCTTTGAACGATTAGCCGTTCACTGCGTCCTTCAGGCCTTTACCAGCCTTGAACTTCGGCGTCTTAGAAGCCGGGATCTGGATCGTTTCGCCAGTCCGCGGGTTACGGCCTTCGGTTGCTGCACGCTCGGAAACCGTGAAGTTACCAAAACCGATGATGCGGACTTCGTCGCCGCCTTTCAGCGTCTGAGTGACTGCATCAAAAGTTGCGTCAACTGCTTCGCCTGCCTGCGCCTTTGTCAGGCCGGTCTTTTCTGCAACAGCTGCGATCAGATCGTTCTTATTCATAGCAGATACCTTTCTAAGAAACGGCAGAGTGCCGACGATTCCTGTCAGCGCCGTTAGCGCGAAATTCGGGCGAAATGAAACGAAACGCAAGTGGTTTTTTCGCAGAAAACAGCCATTTTGCCCGATTATTCAAAGGAAAAGCCCCGGTTGAGCCGGGGCTTGCCATTTTGTGCACTGCAATTTTGCCTTTAGTGAGCCAAAACGCCGGACTTGTCCTTTTCCGACTCACCCGCTTTTGCAGCCGCTTCAGCAGCGTTTTCGTCCCACTCGATCGGCTCCGGAAGGCGGACAAGAGCGTTTTTCAGAACCTCTTCCATGCCGGAAACCGGGATGATCTCAAGCGAGTTTTTGACCGAATCCGGAATGTCAGCCAGATCTTTGGCATTGTCTTCCGGGATCATCACCAACTTGATTCCACCGCGCAGTGCGGCGAGCAGTTTTTCCTTCAGACCACCGATCGGCAGCACACGACCACGCAGGGTAATCTCACCGGTCATGGCCACATCGCGCCGAACCGGAATTCCGGTCATGGTCGAGATGACCGCCGTTGCCATTGCGATACCTGCGGACGGACCATCCTTGGGGGTTGCCCCTTCAGGAACGTGCACGTGGATATCAGTCTTGTCGAACTTGGGCGGCTCAATACCGAAGTCAACTGAACGAGAGCGAACGTAGGAAGCAGCCGCGGAAATCGACTCCTTCATCACGTCCTTCAGGTTACCGGTGACGGTCATCTTGCCTTTACCCGGCATCATGACGCCTTCGATTGTCAGCAACTCGCCGCCAACTTCGGTCCATGCCAGTCCGGTTACGACACCAACCTGATCTTCAAGCTCAGCTTCACCATAGCGGTACCGCGGCACACCGAGATAGTCTTCAACCACTTCCGGCGTCACCGTGATGCTTTCCTTGTCGCTCATCAGGATCTCCTTGACTGCCTTACGGGCCAAGGTTGCCATTTCACGTTCAAGGTTACGCACACCGGCTTCGCGCGTATAGCGGCGGACGACGAACTGCAAAGCATCGTCTTCGATCTTGAACTCGCCATCGCGCAGTCCGTGATCTTTCTCCGCCTTCGGAATGAGGTGACGGCGGCAGATTTCCACCTTTTCCTCTTCCGTGTAACCGGCAATCCGAATGATTTCCATACGATCCATCAGGGGACCTGGAATATTCAGCGTATTGGCCGTGGTCACGAACATCACATCCGAAAGGTCGTACTCGACCTCAAGATAGTGATCCATGAAGGAGGAGTTCTGTTCCGGATCGAGTACCTCGAGCAGAGCTGAAGACGGATCACCGCGGAAGTCCATGCCCATCTTGTCGATTTCATCGAGCAGGAAGAGCGGATTGGACTTCTTGGCTTTCTTCATCGACTGAATGACCTTGCCGGGCATTGAGCCGATGTAAGTGCGGCGGTGACCGCGGATTTCAGCTTCATCGCGCACGCCACCAAGCGACATGCGCACAAACTCGCGTCCGGTTGCTTTCGCAATGGATTTACCGAGCGATGTCTTGCCGACGCCAGGAGGCCCGACGAGGCAGAGAATCGGACCGCGCAGCTTGTTCGCCCGGCTCTGAACCGCCAGGTACTCGACAATGCGTTCCTTGACCTTATCGAGACCGTAGTGGTCGGTGTCGAGAACCTTCTCGGCAAACGCCAGGTCATGCTTGACCTTGGACTTCTTGCTCCACGGAATACCGATCAGCCAATCGAGGTAGTTGCGTACAACCGTTGCTTCTGCGGACATCGGGCTCATCTGCTTGAGCTTCTTGATCTCCGCGGCCGCACGTTCGCGCGCTTCCTTGGTCAGCTTGGTCTTCTTGATCTTCTCTTCCAGCTCCGCGATTTCATCGCGGCCGTCTTCGCTGTCGCCAAGTTCCTTCTGAATGGCTTTCATCTGCTCATTCAGGTAGTACTCGCGCTGTGTCTTCTCCATCTGCCGCTTGACACGGGAGCGGATGCGCTTTTCGACCTGCAGGACGGAGATTTCACTCTCCATCATGCCGAGAACGCGTTCCAGACGCTCAGCAACGGAGACAACGCCAAGAATCTCCTGCTTTTCAGGAATCTTGATAGCGAGGTGAGACGCAATCGTGTCGGCGAGCTTCGAGTAATCATCGATCTGGTTGACCGCGCCGAGAACTTCCGGAGAAACCTTCTTGTTGAGCTTCACATAATTCTCGAACTCCGAGACGACGGAGCGCGCCAAGGCTTCCACCTCGATGTTTTCACCATCGCGTTCCGGCAGAACGGTAGCAGAAGCTTCGAAATAGTCGCTACGGTCGCTGTACTCGCCGATCTGCGCACGAGCGCCGCCTTCGACCAGCACCTTCACGGTGTTGTCTGGCAGTTTCAACAGCTGCAATACGGTGGCAAGGGTACCGACCTTGTAGATCTGGTCCGGGTTGGGATCGTCATCAGCAGCATTCACCTGGGTTGCCAGGAGAATATGCTTGTCAGTGGTCATGACCTCTTCCAGCGCCTTGATTGATTTCTCACGGCCGACAAACAGCGGCACAATCATGTGCGGGAAGACAACAATGTCGCGCAGGGGCAATACGGGGTAAACAGCGGTGCCGTCAGGCTCGGTGGCGCGGGTTTCTGCGTCGCTCATTTTTTATCCTTTCTCAGCGTGCTCTGGCCCCACTCAGCAAAAGGCAGCCAAAACACTGGAAAACGGCTTTCGGGTCGACATCCCGACAGGCCTAACCGCAGCACCCCAACTGGGCGCGCCAACGGTTCGCACGAGCCGTTCTTTAGCCCTATTAGGTGGACACCTGACCAGCCGGTGTCAAGGCGGGGCTGCGTTGCAAATGGGTCTTGTCTGTTGACGACTCACACCACCGGTGGAAAACGCACACCGTCCCGGCGAAAATGCGCCAAAAAGCAAAATGCCGCTCAGTTTGAGCGGCATTGTTTTCCTTGCATATCAACAGGCCTGAGAACCTCAGGCGCTGGTTGCAGACGTCTCTTCCCGATCCTCGTAAATGTAAAGCGGACGCGCCTCGCCTTTCACGACTTCAGGCGAGATCACAACTTCCTTCACACCTTTGAGACCAGGCAATTCGTACATCGTGTCCAGGAGGATCGATTCCAGAATGGACCGAAGTCCACGGGCACCGGTCTTGCGCTCGATCGCCTTGCGGGCAATTGCCTTCAGTGCCTCGTCGTGGAACGCCAGTTCGACCTGTTCCATTTCAAAGAGACGCTGATACTGCTTGACGAGCGCGTTCTTAGGTTCGGTCAGGATCGTTACCAGGGCGTCCTCATCGAGATCCTCGAGCGTCGCGATAACGGGCAAACGCCCCACGAACTCCGGTATCAGACCGAACTTCAGCAGATCTTCCGGTTCCAGTTCGGAGAACAGTTCGCCGATGCGGCGGTCTTCAGGTGCATGAACCTGGGCCTGGAAACCGATGGAAGTCTGGGTACCGCGATCGGAAATGATCTTGTCGAGACCAGCGAATGCACCACCGCAAATGAACAGGATGTTGGTCGTGTCCACCTGCAGGAATTCCTGCTGCGGATGCTTGCGACCTCCCTGAGGCGGAACGGAAGCAACCGTGCCTTCCATGATCTTCAGCAATGCCTGCTGCACGCCTTCACCCGAAACATCGCGCGTGATCGACGGGTTATCGGCCTTGCGGCTGATCTTGTCGACCTCATCGATGTAGACGATGCCGCGCTGCGCGCGCTCGACATTATAGTCGGCGGACTGGAGCAACTTCAGAATGATGTTCTCGACATCTTCACCGACGTAACCTGCCTCGGTCAGCGTGGTGGCGTCAGCCATAGTGAACGGCACATCCAGAATACGGGCAAGGGTTTGCGCCAGAAGCGTCTTGCCGCAACCGGTCGGACCGACCAGCAGAATGTTGGATTTTGCCAGTTCCACATCGTTGTTCTTCGATGCGTGGTTGAGGCGTTTGTAGTGGTTGTGAACGGCGACCGACAGAACTTTCTTCGCACTGCCCTGACCGATGACATAATCGTCCAGAACGTCACGAATTTCCTGAGGGGTCGGGATTCCGTCCCGTGACTTCACCAGCGAGGATTTGTTTTCCTCACGGATGATATCCATGCACAGCTCGACACATTCATCGCAAATGAAAACAGTCGGGCCGGCGATCAGCTTGCGAACTTCGTGCTGGCTCTTGCCGCAGAAGGAGCAGTAAAGCGTATTCTTGGAATCGCTGCCGCTGGCCTTGGTCATGTAGTCAACCTCGCGTTTGTGGGGAGTATCTCCCCTTATCTGCCCGGTTGCGGCCAAATTATGACCTAACCGGTTTTGAAGGGACGCCTCGCGTACGCCTCTTCCAAGAGTGATGTCATCATGCTTCGCCCGTAAAAATCAATATAGGTTTAAAGCGAAGATGAAAACCCGGCATCCTTCCGGGATTTTCCGGCCTTATTCATGGAATTTCAATCCATGCTTAAGGCCGGGTTAGTCCGATCAGTCGCCGCTCTCGCCGCCGAGGGTTGAGCGATCGGTGATCACATTGTCTACGATACCGAATTCCTTAGCCTTTTCAGCAGTCATGAAGTTATCGCGCTCGAGCGCTTCTTCAACCTGATCGAGGCTTTGCCCGGTGTGCTTCACGTAGATTTCATTGAGCCGGCGCTTCATCGCCAGGATTTCCTGTGCATGAAGCATGATATCGGCCGCCTGACCACGGAATCCACCGGACGGCTGGTGAACCATCACACGCGCATTCGGAAGGATGAATCGCATATCCTTTTCACCGGCGCCCAGCAAAAGCGAGCCCATGGACGCGGCCTGACCGATACACAAGGTGGACACCGCAGGGCGGATGAACTGCATCGTGTCGTAAATCGCAAGACCGGAAGTAACGAGACCTCCAGGTGAGTTGATATAGATTGCGATTTCCTTGGTCGGGTTTTCCGCTTCCAGGTAGAGCAACTGTGCGCTCACCAGGGTTGCCATGTGATCCTCAACCGGACCGGTGAGGAAGATGATGCGCTCCTTCAGCAAGCGCGAGTAGATATCGAAGGCCCGCTCGCCCCGGTTCGTCTGTTCGACGACCATCGGCACGAGAGTGTTCATGTAGATATCGACAGGATCCTTCATACCTCATCCATATGCTTGAGATGATGCCCGGAGAAGCCCAGGCAAAACACAGACCCTTGAAGCGCATCGATCAGGGGCCTGACTCGAAAAAAGCGACATCCCGTATATATGAGATGTCGCTCCATTCGCAAAGTCATGACAGATGCGGCGTGAAGGCAAGGTTAAAGTTCACTCCGCACCTGGGGATTTTTTGGAAAACGCTTATGCGTCTTCCTCATCTTCAGCGACCAGCTTTTCAAGCTCTTCCTTGGTCACGGTCTTGTCGGAGACCTTTGCAAGTTCCAGCATGAAATCGACGACTTTTTCTTCGTAGATAGGCGCACGCAGGGAAGCGAGAGCCTGCTGGTTGTTCTTGTAGAATTCGAACACCTGCTGCTCCTGACCCGGGAACTGGCGGACACGGTCGTAAAGAGCGCGCTGCAGTTCTTCGTCGGTGACCTGGATTTCGTTCTTTTCGCCGATTTCGGAAAGAACCAGGCCGAGACGGACACGGCGCTCAGCGATCTTGCGGTATTCCGCTTTCGCCTCTTCTTCCGTGGTGTCTTCGTCTTCGAAGGTCTTTTCGTTGCGCTTCATGTCTTCTTCGACCTGACGCCAGACAACGTCGAACTCGGAGTTCAGCAGTTTTTCAGGCAGTTCGAAGGAGTAGTGCTCGTCGAGCTTGTCGAGCAGCTGACGCTTCACGCGTTGACGGGTCATCGCACCGAACTGACTTTCGATCTGGCCGCGAACGATTTCCTTCAGCTTGTCGAGAGACTCAAGGCCGAGCCCCTTCGCAAATTCATCGTCGATCGTAGCTTCGCCAGGAGCGGCAACTTCCTTGACCTCAACGTCAAAAGTAGCTGCCTTGCCTGCCAGATGAGCTGCCGGATAGTCTTCCGGGAAAGTCACTTCCACGACCTTCTCATCACCAGCCTTGGCGCCGATCAGCTGATCTTCGAAGCCCGGGATGAACTGGCCGGAACCGAGCACGAGCTGGCCGTTCTCGTCAGCACCACCTTCAAACGGCTCACCGTCGATCTTGCCGAGGTAAGACATGGTGACGCGGTCGCCGTCTTCGGCAGCACCGTCCTTGGTGTCGAACGGGGTGTTGTTCTTGGCGATGTCGGCAACCTGGGTGTCGACTTCCTCGTCGGCAATTTCAACGACCGGACGCTCGATTTCGATTCCAGCGAAATCAACGATCTCGAATTCCGGCAGAATGTCGTAGGTCATCTTGAAGGAAAGATCGGCATCGCCTGCCATGATCTTTTCTGCTTCTTCTTCCGGCAGGTCGATTTCCGGTGTCAGAGCCGGGCGCTCGGAGCGCTCTTCAACGGCTTTCTGAGTGGTTTCCTGGATGGTATTCGACAGGATCTCGGCCATTGCCTGGCGACCGTACATCTTTTTCAGGTGCGCGACCGGCACTTTGCCCGGACGGAAGCCCTTGATGTTGGCCTTGCCTTTCAGGTCGGCCATGTAATCTTCGAGCTTGGCAGCGAGATCGCCGGCCGGAATGTCGATTTTGAGCTCTCGCTTGAGGCCCTCGGCGAGGGTTTCAGTTACCTGCATGGGTTTTGCATCCTCGATCCGCAGCGGCAATCCGCCCCGGAGGTTCTGTTTTTAAAATCCCGTGTGCCGCACCGCCCGCACTCCCCTTTTCTCAGGAGCGTTCAAATAGCAATGCATCGTCCCGGATAGAGTCCGAGACGCACGATGGGAGCGCGATAAAGCTTGGACCCGAAAGTGTCAAGGGGAGACGCCGGAATTGAGACGAAATGGGCGCCAGAAAACTCGTTTCACGCATATCGATCAACACCGCGGACATATTGTAAAAATACCAGACAGGATTTTGGATCATGCTTGATCCGGCTACATTCCGACTAAACTGGAACGCAAATAGAGTTTCAAAGCCTTGCCTTTGCGCTTTGGCCTCTCATCAATACATCGTCTTCCCATACTCATTCTCAAGTTCTTCATCGATTCTGCGCATCTCATCCGCGCTAGTCGGCACTCCCGTTGTCTGATCCAGAATGATCTTTGAAAGCGATGGCATTTCATTGCGGTCCTGATACTGATCCGGGTTCCACAATTGTGAACGCCGAAACGCCTTGGCGCAGTGCATGAAGACCTCGGTCACTTTCACGATGATCGCGAGTTTGGGAATGCGGTCTTTCACACTCATCCCCTCAAGAACATCAGGATCATTGACCAGAAAAGCTCGCCCATTTACGCGCAGGGTGTCGTCAAACCCCGGAACGATGAACAATAATCCAACACTTGGGTTGGAAAGAATGTTGATCAGTGAATCGAGGCGGTTGTTGCCTGGCCTGTCAGGTATGGCCAACGTATTTCGATCAAGAATTTTAACAAAACCGGCAGGATCGCCACGAGGACTGACATCAGCGTTTGCACTCAGGTCCTGCGTGCCGATGCAGACGAAGGGCGACCGCCTGATGAAGTTCTGTGCGTGTTCGTCGAGAGCCTGCAGACACTTCCTGGCGGCAAGAGAATTTACGGCGGGAAAAAGACTTCTAAGTGCCTGTTCGTCGGATATGACGAAGTCCGGATTTGCCTCGAACTCTTCCATGAAATCCCCCCCAATACTCTTCTCGTTCAAACTCTCATCGACAGAAACTGCTGACCAATTCTTCGGCCAGCCTGTGTCCATTACCAGGATTGCAAGAGCCGCCAAACACAGCCACTCATACCCCCCCCCCTAATGAAACAGATGCACTGAGCCACATAGAGGTGCGCTCGTCACGTATTGATCATCTATCGGCTCCAAGAGCTACGCTCCCGACACAAGCCACCGAAAATGAGTGAATTGTGAAAACAGCGTCGAAGCACGCAACCACACGAGTGCATTTGCCTTGAACGCGACGATTTATCGTTACGCCAACACCCTAAGACATTCTTATGATCGAGGAACACTCACGCAAACCGAGGTCCGGTACCGGAGAAAAGCTTGGTGCGGATGGAGGGACTTGAACCCCCACGCCTTGCGGCACCAGAACCTAAATCTGGCGTGTCTACCAATTTCACCACATCCGCGACGCTGGAGCTTTGGGCGCTCCGCGTTTGAAGCGGGGCCTCTATAGCACCACAGATTTTTCCGTCAAAGAAAAAAGGTGCGCTCAGCTTCCCTCCTCCCCCTGTTTGTCCACAAGCGAGGCAATAACGGGCCGGAGCGCCGGCGCGAGGTCTTCTGCCGTCAAGCCCGGACCGACGATTTTCCCGGCTTCGCCGTGCAGCCAGACTGCCTGACAGGCAGCTTCAAAGCCCGGAACATGCTGCGCCAGCAGACCGACGGCAATTCCCGCAAGAACGTCGCCGGAACCGGCAGTCGCCAACCAGGGCGACGCATTTGAATTGATTGCTGCACGTCCATCAGGGGCTGCGATAACTGTGTCTGGGCCTTTCAGTATGACAACTGCACCAGACCTTTCCGCCGCCTGCCTGGCCTTTTTGAGCCTGTCACCCTCAAGGTCCGGAAACAGCCGTTCGAATTCTCGTCCATGCGGCGTAAGAATAACCGGACCACCGGTGAACTTGATTAGCTCGTAGAGGTGCTCCGGATCATCGGCGATACTGGTCAGCGCATCAGCGTCCAGCACCGCTTTCCGCCCAACTTCCAGAACGACCCGTACAGCCTTTGCTGTTTGCTCACCGACACCGTAACCGGGACCGATCAAGACCGTATTCAAGCGCCAATCCGTCAACAGCTCGGCAATCGCTTCGACGGATTTCACCTTTTTCAGCATCACCGCAGTGAGATGGCACGCATTGACCATCAATGCATCGGGAGGAGATGCCAGAGTAACCAACCCCGCCCCTGCCCGAAGTGCGGCATCTGCGGATAGTCTGGCAGCGCCAGTCGCACTCACCGGCCCACCGAGGACCAGCGCATGGCCTCTGTTATATTTGTGGCCCCGAGGGTTCGGAATCGGCCACTCCGACAACCAGAGCTCCGGTGTATTTTCGAAGACAGTGGGCACGATCTCATCGAGAACGCTTGCACAAATTCCGATGTCCGCAATTGTCACAGAGCCACAACATCCCCTCCCCGGATATAGTAAATGCCCTGGCTTTTTCCTGAAGAAGGTGACTGTCGCGCGCGATTGGATCGCATCACCTAAAATCTCACCATTGACCCCATTGATCCCGGATGGAAGGTCAACGGCGACAACGGGCACTCCAGACCCATTGATCTCTCGCACCAGCTGCAGAACAGCACCTGACAGTGGACGATCAAGGCCGGCTCCAAACATGGCATCTATCACTACATCTGCCGCCCCAAGATCCTTCATAAAATCGCATGCGACTTGATCGTCTTCCACCGACACTTCGTAAGACGACCCCATACGCTCAAAGGCGACCAGAGCATCTCCCTTGAGAGCACCAGGATCTTTCAACAGCCGGACATGAACCGCGTACCCAGCCGCCTTCAGGCAACGCGCCGCAACAAAACCGTCCCCACCATTGTTTCCCGGCCCACATGCAATCAAAATATCACCACCTGGAGGCGCGTACTTCATAGCAGCCCGGGCCACCGCTTGCCCCGCCTGCTCCATCAGGTCTATGCCAGGCACGCCCCTTTCAATTGTCAACCGGTCCGCTCGCCCCATTTCTTCAGGCGTTAACATCACGGATCTTGACTGAAGTGGTTCGGACATCATTCGAAACAGGCCTCCATACTCATGAGCGGCACGTTGCATGCGATGCGCAACTTTGTCGAGCTTCATGGCCGTGATGACTTAAACATCACAATTTGAGCTTATTTATTAGGCAGTTTGCACACAAAATATGCAATGTTTTCGCATCGCAAAAATCGAAAGGGATGGCACAAGGAAAGTTCTGCCACTTTTTTTGGCGGATTTCCCCGATTTGCAAAAAAATACTCGTCTGCAATCCAGATTGGCACGCATCATGCTAACGAAATTGCAACGGTCCCTGCCGGGTGACTTTTCTGCTTGCCCGGACCTTCCGACATATAAAGAGCCAGCCGAGACTTCCGGCCCGAAATTGTGGAGAGAGAAACAAGGTGATGAAAAAGATCGAAGCGATCATCAAACCCTTCAAACTTGATGAGGTTAAGGAAGCTCTGCAAGAAGTCGGCCTTCAGGGCATCACAGTAACAGAGGCGAAGGGCTTTGGCCGCCAGAAGGGCCACACCGAACTTTATCGCGGTGCGGAATATGTCGTCGACTTTCTGCCAAAAGTGAAAGTCGAGATCGTTCTCGGAGACGACATGGTCGAAAAGGCCGTTGAGGCGATCCGCTCCGCCGCGCAGACTGGCCGGATCGGCGACGGCAAGATATTCGTTTCCAATATCGAGGAAGCCGTCCGCATCCGTACCGGCGAGTCCGGTATCGACGCCATCTGATCAGCTATTCCGGCGCCTGCCGGCACACCGAATTCCGGTCCGACAAACCAGAGTAACCCAAGATCCTCTGCAGGACCGGAACAAAACCCAACTGTTCAAACGAAAAACTAAAGGGATGGACATAATGACCACCGCTGCTGACGTCCTGAAGGAAATTCAGGAAAAGGACGTTAAATTCGTCGATCTGCGCTTTACCGACCCGAAGGGTAAGATGCAGCACGTCACCATGGACGTTGCACTTGTCGATGAAGACATGTTTGCTGAAGGCGTCGCTTTCGACGGCTCCTCCATCGCAGGCTGGAAGGCCATCAACGAATCCGACATGATGCTGATCCTGGATCCGGAAACCGCTCATATGGATCCGTTCTTCGCTCAGTCCACCATGTCCATCTTCTGTGACATTGTCGATCCGGTCACCGGCGAAGGCTACAACCGCGACCCGCGTATGACCGCAAAGAAGGCTGAAGCCTACGTCAAGTCCGGCGGCTTCGGCGACACCGTATTCGTCGGCCCGGAAGCAGAGTTCTTCATGTTCGACGACGTTCGCTTCAACGCCGACCCGTACAACACCGGCTTCATTCTGGACAGCTCCGAACTGCCGTCCAACATGGGCTCCGAGTACGAAACCGGCAACCTCGGTCACCGTCCGCGCACCAAGGGCGGCTACTTCCCGGTACCGCCGGTCGACAGCGCACAGGACATCCGCTCCGAAATGCTGTCCGTCATGGCCGAAATGGGCGTTCCGACCGAAAAGCATCACCACGAAGTGGCTGCTGCACAGCACGAACTCGGCATGAAGTTCGATCACCTGACCCGCTGCGCTGACAACATGCAGGTCTACAAGTACGTTGTTCACCAGGTCGCACACGCCTATGGCAAAACCTCGACCTTCATGCCGAAGCCGGTCTTCGGCGACAACGGCACAGGCATGCACTGCCACCTGTCCATCTGGAACAACGGCGAGCCGACCTTTGCTGGCAACCAGTACGCTGATCTTTCGGAAAGCTGCCTGTACTTCATCGGTGGTATCCTGAAGCACGCAAAGGCTCTGAACGCCTTCACCAACCCGTCCACCAACTCCTACAAGCGTCTGGTGCCGGGTTACGAAGCTCCGGTTCTGCTGGCTTACTCCTCACGTAACCGCTCCGCGTCCTGCCGCATTCCGTTCACGTCTTCTCCGAAGGCGAAACGCGTTGAAGTTCGCTTCCCGGATCCGACAGCGAACCCGTACCTCTGCTTCTCTGCTCTGCTGATGGCCGGCCTTGACGGCATCAAGAACAAGATCCATCCGGGCGACGCGATGGACAAGAACCTCTACGATCTGCCACCGGAAGAGCTGGCTGAAATCCCGACGGTTTGCGGTTCCCTGCGTGAAGCTCTGGAAGCTGTCGACGCCGACCGTGAATTCCTGAAAGCCGGCGGCGTCTTCGATGACGACCAGATCGACGCTTACATCGAACTAAAGATGGAAGAAGTCGAGCGTTTCGAAATGACCCCGCATCCGGTCGAATTCGACATGTACTACTCCGTCTAAGAGGTCTCCTCTTTCGGAAACGGAAAACCCCGGCTCATCGGCCGGGGTTTTTTGTTGTCCAGTTCGGGAAGGAAATGCAGCTGATCGGCTCAAGCCACTCAATCAAGCTTCGTTGGCAGTGCACCAATCTGCCAGGGAAGGCCTTTTATTGCGTGCCCTACCCCGCATGGCCGGTGAAGCGATCATCGCATTCAGCACTGCCTCCTGGGTGGTTTCCGCCGCCGCCCTAAACAGGAGGTCGATTTTATCCTCCGCAATAATATCGCGAGCGATAACATCACACTCTTCGAAGTGCATGATCCGCTGGGCAGTTGAAAACGCTAACGCAATGTCGCCACTGCCATTGCCGTAAAAAGCTCCAAGTCGCGCAAGACCTGCGCCTGCACGTTTCGCAACCCGCTTCAACTGGCGGCTCTCCAGTGGGGCGTCCGTTGCAAGAACAATGATGACCGAACCCCGTTCTTCACTTTGCCTAAAGTCCTTCGGATGGGGCATGCGCCCATCAGGCAAAACCAGATCTCCGGGGCGTCCGAAGTTGGCCAGGACAAGCGCACCAAGTGTGTAACCTTGCCCGGCAAGTTCGAACACGCGTGACGCCGACCCTATCCCACCCTTGAACCCGAAAGCGCTCATTCCGGTTCCTGCACCAACGCTGCCCTGTTCGAAATCCTCGGAAGCGGCTTCAACGGCTGCACAAGCGTCTGTTTCGGTCAAAGCCATGGCCTGAATGTCGCTGAGATACCCGTCGTTGCATTCCATTACCAGCGGGTTGACCGTTCCGGTCGACCGTCCGATTTCAGGGTTTTCCGAGACGGCACGACGGATCAGGTAATTGACGCCGGTGCCAACACCGAACGTGTTGGTCAACAGGATGGGGGTTTCGAGTGAGCCAAGCTCGTCCACTTGCACCAGTCCTGCGCTCTTGCCGAACCCGTTGATGACTTCGACCGCAGCTGGAAGCTTTTCTCGAAAAAGATTGTCCTGATGAGGCAGAACGGCTGTGAAACCGGTTCTTTGGTCACCATCAATCAGGGTGAAGTGTCCAACGGTCACGTCTGAAACGTCCGTAATTCGGTTGTTCGGACCAACAGGCATGGAACCGCAGATAAGCCCGAGCGAACGGGATGGAGAAACGAGTTCTGAGGACATGTAGCACCGGAAAAAGATATCAATCGGCTGCATTGATAATGAATTCAGGTCATCTCTCAAAACGAAAAAGCCTCCCGAAGG
Source organism: Roseibium sp. SCP14 (assembly GCF_040329475.1). Taxonomy (NCBI): domain Bacteria; kingdom Pseudomonadati; phylum Pseudomonadota; class Alphaproteobacteria; order Hyphomicrobiales; family Stappiaceae; genus Roseibium; species Roseibium sp. SCP14. Next base: position 353,388 of record NZ_JBDZYH010000003.1, on the reverse strand, counting down.
AGGCCATTCGCAATTCCGAACGGGTTGGCGTTAGTGGCAAACCTGCCGATAGCCGACAACAATGTACTGGCGATAGTAAGGGCTCCAGCGCTGGATCGGCTTGTTGTAGCAGCGGACCGGCGCATAGTAGCGCGGCTGAGCCTGAGACGCGATGATCGCACCGGCAGCGAGACCGATAATGGCACCGGCGGCCACGGCACCTGCCCGGTTTTTGGCCTGAGCTTCGCCAGGAGTGACGGTGACGGCTGCGGTTGCTATGGAAGCTACGGTTACGGCTGCGATTGCGAACTTGCGAAACATGACGATCCTCTCTGCTTTCTTCAGCGGCGTTTCCATCGCCGGTAAGTAGATCCTGGACTTTGGAAGAAGCAAACGCTGTGATTGCCGTCACGTCAGGGCATGCTAGGCTGCTCCTGGCGCATAAACCGCAAAAAATGTTGCAAAAATCACATTTTCATTGGAGCAACCCATGTGGGCAATACTTGCAGTTTCCATCCAATTACTGAATGGCCCGAATGTCTGGCCTGTCACGGACGAAGGAACATTTGAAAACGAGACAGATTGTCAGGCAGCGCTCGATGAAGCTGTGCCGCGAACACTTTCCGAGGACATGCGTGTCGCCTGGGAACAGGGTGAACTCAAGTTTATTTGCCTGAAAGTTCGAGGCACTGGAACAACCGGCTAAAAGGCTTTTCCCGTGAGTGCGTTGGCAGAGCTCTCTCCAACAGCCCTGCGATCACGTCATGCACTCACGCCTGAATTCTCCAGATCAGCACAAAAGGTTCAACCATGCTTCAAGGAGCCATGATCGTCTGGTTTGTCCTGACCATCGCCAGCCTGGCGTTCGTTGTCTGGGATTCCATCTTTAACGGCGTAACCAGTTGGGTTCAGAGGCTCGCCTGGGTCCTGGTGGTTGCCTATACCGGACCAGTCGGATGTTTTCTTTATTTCATGACCTGCCGCAGGCCGTTTCCCGGTGGACATGATGCCTTCACCAACAAAACATGGAAGCAGGCAGTGAACAGCGAAATGCACTGCCTTGCGGGCGATGCAACTGGAATTGTCATCGCAGCTGCGATCGTTCCCGCTTTAGGGCTCACAAACGGTTGGGACAGCGTGTTCGAATATATGGCCGGCTTTATCTGCGGCCTCTTCATATTCCAGGCGCTGATGATGCGGGGAATGTTCGACGGCGACTATTGGAAAGCCGTTCAAAAGACTTTCTTCGCAGAAACAGTCTCGATGAATTGCGTCATGGCCGGGATGCTGCCCACGATGATCGTTCTTGCCAGCTTCTGGCCAGGTTCCGTGGAACCGTCAGCGCCGGAATTCTGGTTCCGGATGAGCATCGCTTCCATCGTCGGCTTGGTTGCCGCCTATCCGGTGAATTACTGGCTTGTCGCCTCCCACCTGAAACACGGGTGTATGACCCTGCCCGGAAAGGACACGTCGTCTCTCGGGCACCGCTCGCCCGAGAGACCAATGGCAAACGCAATGAATGGCACGATAGATGGAATGTCCGGCCACAATCACAGCGGAGAAGACCATCATGCGGGGCATGGCAAAATGCAGATGGCAACGCTGCCACTCGCCACGCAATGCATGCTCATTGGCGCTTCATTTGCCTTGTTGATCGGCGCAGGATTCGTAACCGACCTGTTTGTACCGATCACTTTCGGTTTGATGAACTGAAACGGCTCTACCAAACCGCTGCCAACCAACTACCTGAATGTCCTGCAGCAAGCGACACGAAGCTGATCAAGCTCCTGATTAACAAGCTTTCAGGGCCTTTTACCGTTGCCTGCAATTTACAACGCCTCCGGCACGCGTTAGAGCACGTCCCAAGGTATGCCATTCGGCAGGAAACTATTCACGGACGGACAAGCAGGCATGAGCGAGTTCAAATCGGACTTTCTAAACGTTCTTTCAGAGCGTGGTTTCATTCATCAGATTTCCGACCCGAAGGGTCTCGACGAGCTGTGTGCCAAGGAAACCGTAACGGCCTATATCGGTTTTGACTGCACAGCCCCGAGCCTTCATGCCGGTTCTCTCGTGCCGATCATGATGCTGCACTGGTTTCAGAAAACCGGACACCGGCCGATTGCTCTCATGGGCGGCGGCACAACGCGCGTCGGTGACCCTTCCGGAAAGGACGAGAGCCGGAAGATCCTTACCGAGGAAGCAATTGAGGAAAACAAGGCCGGCATCAGGAAAGTTTTCGAAAAACTGCTCACCTTCGGCGACGGCCCTACCGATGCGCTCATGCTCGACAATGCCGACTGGCTGTTGAAGCTGAACTATGTCGATTTTCTGAGAGACATCGGCCGGCACTTCTCTGTCAATCAGATGATCCAGAGGGATTCGGTTCGCCTGCGCCTGGAGCGCGAACAGCATCTTTCCTTCCTTGAATTCAACTACATGCTGCTGCAGGGCTATGACTACCTGGAACTCCACCGTCAAACCGGATGCCGCCTGCAGATGGGCGGATCAGATCAGTGGGGCAACATTCTGTCCGGCACCGACCTTGTACGTAGACTTGCGGAAACGGAGGCATTTGCGCTTACCTCCCCGCTACTGACCACTGCATCGGGTGCCAAGATGGGGAAGACCGCGGCTGGTGCCGTCTGGCTCAACGAAGAGCAACTCTCTGCCTATGACTACTGGCAATACTGGCGCAACACCGAAGACGCGGACGTTGAGCGCTTCCTGAAACTGTTCACCGTGTTGCCGATGGACGAGGTCGCACGGCTGGCCGCACTGCAGGGTTCGGAAATTAACGACGCCAAGAAGATCCTGGCCACCGAAGCAACCGCACTGATCCATGGCCGGGATAATGCTGAAGCTGCGGCTGAAACCGCGCGCAAAGCATTCGAGGAAGGTCAATCCGCGGAAGGTCTGCCGACCGTCGAGATTGCCAGGGCGGAGCTTGAAGCAGGTCTCGGCGTTCTGTCCGCTTTCGTAACAGCTGGCCTGTGCGGATCAAACGGTGACGTTCGCCGCAACATCAAAGGCGGTGCAGTGAAAATCAATGACAAGGGAGAACAGAACGACAAACGTCAGCTTTCCCTTGGAGATGTCACCGAAGACGGTATCATCAAGCTGTCACTCGGCAAGAAGAAGCACGTACTGCTGAAGCCGGTCTGATCGGGACCCAACAGACATTCAAAAAAGGCCGGGCATTTCCCGGCCTTTTTTAATTCGCCTGGAACTCGAACATCTTTCTGAAAATGCCGGGCGCGATCGCCGAGATCGGATTGACTGTCAGAACAGGATCGGAAACCGATCCGGACAGGCGATAGGTCACGCCAATGAGCCCCTCGCCCGAACTTCCTCCGAGAGCAAAGCCAAGCAGCGGAATTTTGGCAAAGAAGTTGTTGAGCGCGTAAATCGGTACAAATGTACCCGTGAGGTTCAATGTCTGTTGATCCAGGTTTACCGTTCCACTGACCGTGCCTCCTAGGGCGTTGCCTCGCAGCGCTCCACGGCTGATCGTCAGAACATCTCCTTCACGGGTAAAATTCAGATCGAGCGTGTCGAAACTTGCAGACCCGTTGACTTGCGCTGCAGGCGTGATCGGATCTCCGGGCCTCGGATTCTGCCGGTTGCGCTCGCGAATACGCTTGATCGCCGGATCTTCGGCAATCTGCAAGGAGCGTACCTTGAATTCGCCTACCCAGCTATCCTCATCCGCCATGGCGACATTCAAAGACCCGCTGCCGCCTCGCATCCGTTCATAAACATCAAGGAACAGGAGCGTAGCACCGGTGTCCGCGAAATTGCCGATCGCCTGCTGGCTATTTTGCTGGTTGACGATCTTGAATTCGAAGTCCGACCGACCGTCAATCAGGCCCTGAAGGTCTGCAGATATCAAACCTTTCTTTCCAGTCTCGATTTTGCCCGAAAAATTGCTGAGACTCTTGTTGTTGAAGCCGATGACGCGATCGATCGAAGCAGAAATCCTGGTGCCATCGGAAAAGTCACCCTCGCCTTTGCTGCCGCCCGGACTGCTGATACTTCGAATCAATCCCCTCCCATCAAATGAAGCCCCGGAAAAGATTATGTTGTAACGACCATCTGAGGCTCTCTGGATATCGACTTCAACATTGTCCTCGGGCCGCAACTTGAATGTGTCAAAAGATGCACTGACCAGATCCCCCTTCGGGCTCAGTCGCATCGCTCCTGAGACGTCTGCTCCTTCCGATACTAGATTGAAATCCTCTATTCGGTTTTCATCTTCGGTCTCGATGAGCTGAAACGTTGCTCTTGCAGGAACGCCCTTGGCCTTTTGCCATCCAAGCGCCTCCAGCCGGATCTGCGTCTGCTTGAGATCGATCGAAAATGCCTGCCCTTCACCTTCTTTCGCAACCGATAGCGTCATTGGCCCCTTCAAAAAGGCGGTCAGGTCGATACCTTTCTCTTTCAACTGCGCCGCGGTGACAGCAACAACGACATCCTGCTTTGCTTCGACACTCGAACCACCCAAGGGTACAACGAGATCAATATCGGCCTGCAGACCATCAAGAATTCCGTTGCCCGTGATCGTCACTTGCTCGCGGTTGGCATCCAACGAGATATCGGCGCTTTTGATCGTGTGACCCATGATCGGATTTTCATCCGAAAAATTTGTCATTTGTCCGGTGGCATGCCAATCGATTTCCGTGACGTCGATTTTCTTGCCAAGCGGGAACATTGCATCAATGTCCAGGTTTCCTGTACCGCTGACACCATCGTTTTTCAGGTTTGCACGATCAAGGACGCTGAATGGAGCACTGTTGACCACGGCCCCAAGGTCTTTGGTCTCACCTTCTGCCTTGATGGCAACTTTGGCCATTTTTCCATGCCTCAGCGGCAGGTTGAGTATCTCGAACATCCCCTCTGGCAAAACGATTTCGCCGCCATTGGAAGCCGTCGCCGAACCGTCCTTGGCCAAAACGGTCAGAGTTTCATCCTTGATGGTCAGCGTTCCGTTCAGACCACGTATCTCGGGAACGTCTCCAACCGGTGTAACCGCGCCATCGGAAAATGTCATATCGAGCCGTAAATCATCTCCAGACCAGCCCGGATCCGGATCGCGGTAGTTGAAACCAGGCGGACGTATGGCGCCAGTAAACGAGACGGTCTCGAGAAGACCGCCTTTGATATTGTCTATCACCCACCGACGTGCAGGCGGAACCAGTGTGATCGGCCAAAGCTGCTTGGCGGCCGCCACCGGGATCTTTTCCCCGTCCGCTGCCAGCGCAAGATAAGGACCCTCGGGAGTGATCTGTACAGAAGCAACGCCATGGACCACAGCTTTCCCGGATCTGGCAGTGAACCTGTTGATGGAAAGCAGACGCTTTGTCGGGTCAAACCGGGCACGCACCGAAACACCGTCAAGCATATGCGTTGCTTCAGGAACATCAGAGGAGCCGAATTGGGGATGCTTCGTATCCAGCCATATCGACCAGTCCGGCGATCCCTCGCCAACGGGCTTCAACCCGCCTGTGAAAAAAATTTTGGTATTGCCCCGAATAACATGAGAAGTGGTGATCTCAATTGTGCTTTGCCCCGCCTTGAACAGAAGCGACAGGGCTGCATCATCAAATGCAACAAGGGTTCTGCCAAGTTGAAACCACCCGTCCCGCATGAGTGCCACTGCATTCGCAGATATGAACTTGCCGTTGCCGTCCAGCTTGCTTTCGATCTTCGCTGAAGCAGGTAGCCCGAGACCTTTACCCTGTTTGCCGACTGCGTTCGGGCCCAGCAATTCGGCAAGCGTAATGCCGTTGACCACTACTCCAATGCTTTTCTCATCACCGCCCTGGGGCGCGCGTCTTGCAAGTTCCAGACGCCAGGTCGAAATGTTACCGGTCACTCTCGCCAGAGCTCTGATAGTTCGATTGTCACTGCGCAGGATGTCGGAATCGATACCTTCAAATCTCCGGGGAAAAGCCCCTTTGATCTCGATGGACCCTTCACGAATTTTGACGAAACGAAGTCCCCGGCGAGCAAACTGATCGTCAACGACATCGCTCACGCGATCGACTGCTTCCATCAACGGTCCCATTTCAGGCACCTTTGCCGGTCCTCCCTTGAGGGAAACAGTCACATGAGGTTTTTGCAGGTTAAGCGAAGAGAAGTGTACTTTTCCCGACAAAAGGGCATCAGGATCTAGTGGAGCAATCAGCTTGGGCAAAACGATGCTTACCGGAGAATTCCCGGCGATCTCGGCCCGTGCGTCTTCCAGAATGATATCGATCCCGGTGGGTGCAGTGAAGTCTACACTTGCCTTAGCAACTGAAAGCTGCACCGGCCCTCTTGTCCCCTGATAGGCCAACATACTGCCGAGCATGGGGATTCGGACCGGACCGCTGGAAAAAAGAATGACGAGACCCGAGACGGCGCACACAACAAGGGCCAGCAAAATGTAACGCAGGCGGAAGCGCTTGCGCCAAGGCTTGGCATTCTTGGTTTCTGTCGGTCCTTCAGATCCACCAGGTTTGTGCAACTAAGTCAGTCCATTCTTCCGCCTGAATGTTTAAAACAGGCATCCTGTGTAATCCGGGGCAAGGCACCTGGGTTATCGTACGCAGCGTTGATCGAGTCGCTATACGACCTATGATACGTCGAAAGCTGCGATAAAAGCGACAGCTGCATTTTGATAGACAGCCGGCTAACGGCATTAACGCACAAACTATGACAGAAGGAAGGCAGAATGGGCGAATTGGCCATAGGGGATACGGCACCGGAATTTGACCTTGAAAGTGACGGTGGAAAAAGAATTTCTCTTGGGGCACTGAAGGGAAATCCCGTCGTTGTGTATTTCTATCCGAAAGACAACACACCGGGCTGCACGAAGGAGGCAATTGCCTTTTCTGAAATGATCGGAGAGTTCGACAAACTGGGTGCAACCATTGTCGGTCTTTCACCAGATACAGCACGGAAACACGATAACTTTATTGCCAAACACAATCTGGCGGTCAGGCTTGGTGCCGACACCGAAAAACAGACCGCTGAGGCTTATGGGGTCTGGGTGGAGAAATCCATGTACGGGAAAAAGTATATGGGCGTGGAGCGTTCAACATTTCTGGTGGACGCCGCCGGCAAAATCGCTCAGATCTGGCGAAAGGTCAAAGTTCCGGGACACGCGCAGGCAGTGCTCGAAGCCACCCGAGAACTCTAAAATTGCCAGGCCTCAAAAACCGGCGACAAGGAATTGAGCTTTCTAGAGAATGACAGACACTTTCACGTCCGATCTGCCCTCCAGCCTCGTAGCAGGCGCAAGAGCCATCGTCACTAACTCGGACACCACTGAAAAGGTTCGATTGGCATTTGCCGTATCAAAAGCCTGGTTCCAGAGAAGTCTGGCTTTGGGAACTCTATCAAAGGACGGCCCGATGCCGGACCGTCCGGGCAGACCTGACAAGCCGGTTTTGCTAGCGCCGAGAGACATGCCCAAGCGCAACCTCACCGGCAAGACCGGTCGACTTGCTCTCATTCATTCTCTTGCTCATATCGAACTGAATGCGGTGGATCTGACCTGGGACCTGATTGGCCGCTTCGCAGACATTCGCCTGCCCCGCTCCTACTATGATGACTGGGTCAGGGTCGGGCTTGAAGAAGCCAAGCACTTTTCCATGCTTCAGGACCGCTTGGCCAAATTGAACGCCACCTATGGCGACCTGCCAGCTCACGACGGCCTTTGGCAAGCAGCTCAGGATACGGGTCATGACCTCGCAGCCCGGCTCGCCATTATTCCACTCGTTCTGGAAGCACGTGGGCTGGATATTACCCCTCCCATGATTGAAAAAGCACGCAAGATCGGTGACGAGGAAACCGCAAGGTGCCTCGATATCATCTATCGGGATGAAAAGTTCCACGTCGCTTTTGGTGCGAAGTGGTTCCGATTCTTGTGTGATCGGCAGGGAATCAGACCGGAACCGGCGTTTCATACATTCGTTCGCCGTCATTTCAGGGGATCCCTGAAGCCCCCCTTCAATGATCGCGCGCGCTCCGAAGCCGGCTTAACCCCCGGTTTTTACAAGCCTCTCGCACGTCTCGCTGGGTAATTTCAACCCTGATGAAGACGAAATATTAACCTTACCAAATTCTAATCAGACTCAGTTCTTTTGCAGAATGCAGGCAGTGACTGAGTGACAATGCAACAGCGCCAAGAATCGACGCAGAGCTTCCGATCGCCTAAAGAGCCGACGCATCATTCGGCGCTGGGCAGAAATGCCCAGACGACCGCTTACAGCGTCCGGCCGCTACACCTGATTTGCGGTGCGCTAGCCTGCATTTCAGCAACCTTGGCGGTCTCTGGTACAATCGGATACTACTTTCTTCGCAACGATATGATCGCTGAAGCCAGCGCGGAACGTACCGAGCTGGTTCTGGAGTACCAGGATCATATAGACCGGCTCAGAACTGAAATTGAAAACCTGACAAGCCGTCAGATGGTTGATCGCGAGTCGGTCGAAATTCAGGTGATGGACGTTCTTCGCAGACAACAGAGCCTGAATCAGCGGCACGCCATTGTCGCGGATCTGGTTGCGCGTGCTGAAAGCGTTGGCATCTATCTCAACAATGACAAACCGATGCCGCCACAAAAGCCCGCTATTGATGAGCGGAGCCTCGCGTCAATCGGATCCGATGACAAGTCCGCTATTGGAGGTGAAAGCGAGCTGATCGATGAGCCGGTCAAGGCCTTGGGCTTGCGAGACGGAACAAGTAAGAGTTTTGATCCACTCTCGGTTCTTCAACTACCGGTACAAGAATCAGACTCCGCGGATGTAAAAAAAAACACTGAAAAACAGGCCGCACTAGATGCCGTTAAGGCTCACATCAGTGAAATGGATGTCGAAAGCACAGTTGCGATTGATGCAATAACCGTTGCAACGGAAAGCCGGATAGAAGACATCCTCGGCATTACGCTCAAAATCACTCCCAGAATAAACGCGGCTTTGCGCAAGAACGCGGCCATCGGAGGACCTTTTCAGCCCATTTCTTCCAATACTTTTCCGGACCGGCTCAAACGAGCGGATACAGCCTTGCAAACCCTGAGAAGGGTCAAATTCACGGCCCTTCGCTTGCCGATCAAGCGTCCGTTACGCAATGGCAGAGTGTCCAGTAGCTATGGACCTCGGGTCGACCCATTTCTCGGCCGATTGGCCATGCATACCGGTATTGATTTCAAGGCCCCCTATGGCGCACGTGTCTACGCAACGGCTCCAGGCACCGTCATCACGGCAAAGCGAAAAGGGGGATACGGGAAGATGGTGGAAATCCGGCATGCCAACGGATTCGTTACACGCTATGCCCATATGAGCCGAATTCAGATCGCTGCGGGAGATCATGTGCTGGCTGGAGATCTGATCGGAAACGTCGGCTCTACCGGCCGCTCTACCGGCCCTCACCTTCACTATGAAATTCGTCGTCACGACAAACCAAGGAACCCAGCGGCTTTTCTTTCAGCCGGCGAACTGTTGTCGGAACTTTCCCTTTAATGCAAAACGGGGCCACCCGGCCCCGTTTGTTTGTTCAGGCGTACGCGACGACCTACTCGATATCTTCAACTTCAACCGGATCACCGCCAAATACCCGTTGGGCAAGGGCTGCTTCCATGAACTTGTCGAGATCACCATCGAGAACATCGCCCGGCGACGTACTTTCCACACCGGTCCTGAGATCCTTCACCAACTGATAGGGCTGAAGAACATACGATCGGATCTGGTGTCCCCAGCCGATGTCAGTCTTTGAGGCTGCCTCCGCATTCGCAGCTTCTTCGCGCTTCTTGAGTTCAGCCTCGTAAAGACGCGCCTTCAACATGCCCCAGGCTGTTGCCCGGTTTTTGTGCTGCGAGCGCTCGGACTGGCACTGCACGACGATACCAGTCGGCTGGTGCGTGATGCGAACTGCCGAATCGGTGGTGTTGACGTGCTGCCCACCCGCACCGGAGGCGCGGTAGGTATCGATGCGGCAATCGCTTTCGTTGATATCGATCTCGATCGAATCGTCGATCACCGGGTAAACCCAGGCACTCGAGAAGCTGGTATGACGGCGGGCGTTGCTGTCATAGGGCGAAATCCGGACCAGACGGTGAACGCCCGACTCGGTCTTCATCCAGCCATAGGCATTTTCACCCTTGATCAGCAGGGTCGCCGATTTGATTCCGGCTTCTTCGCCATCGTGATATTCGAGAATTTCCACCTTGAAGCCACGTTTTTCGGCCCAACGCCTGTACATGCGCAGAAGCATGGAAGCCCAATCCTGGCTCTCCGTGCCGCCTGCACCTGAATTGATCTCAAGATAGGTGTCATTGCCGTCGGCTTCACCGGATAGCAGCGAATTGAGCTGCAGTTGGTCGACCGTCGTCTTTAGTCCGCGCAAAGCTTCTTCCGCATCGGCCACGACGGAAGCATCGTCTTCCATCTCGCCGAGCTCAATCAGCTCTATGTTGTCGGACACATCCTGTTCCAGTCCCTTGACGCCATTGATGCCGTCATCAAGTTGCTGGCGCTCGCGCATCAGTTTCTGAGCTTTGGACGGATCGTTCCACAGCTCCGGATCTTCAGAAAGGGCGTTCAGTTCTTCCAGACGGACAAGAGCCTGATCCCAGTCAAAGATGCCTCCTCAGCAGGCTTATGGCCTGCTTGATTTCATCGACGATCGCTTCCATCTCGGCGCGCATCGGATACCTCTCTCAGATTAAGCGAAACGGCCCGGTCTCGCATTCGAGCAACCGGGCCGAGAATTGGAGCCGGACCTTAGCCGGGCCGGCAACCGGTGTAAACCACGTAAATCGCAGTGGATTACAATCCTGCTTGTAGGCATGAAGCGGCCTTAGTAGAGGCCGCCGGTGCCTTGGGTGACAGCGTCCTGAGCCTCTGGAGACACGGCATGGGAAACGCCGAGTGAGCTCTGGAAATCGATAATCGCATAGCTGTCATTCGGTGCCATCCCGGGCTTGAATGCTTCCAGGATCGCCCCGGGTGTGCCGGGAGCCGCCCGCAGTCCAGTCCGCCGGTTGATTGCGATCAGTTGCAGACCGCGCGGAACGCGGAACTCGACCGGAGGCTTGTCTGCCAAAGCCTTTTTGACGAAGTCCGTGAAGATCGGCGCAGCCACCTGACCACCTGTCGCGCCACGCCCCATGGGCTTGGGGTTGTCGTAACCGACAAACACACCGACCGCGAGATCTGGTGTGAAGCCCATGAACCAGGCATCCTTTTCGTCGTTCGTCGTACCGGTTTTGCCGGCAACGGGACGGCCTACGGCGCGAACGGAGGTCGCGGTACCACGCTGAACGACACCTTCCATCATCGAGGTAATCTGGTAGGCGGTCATTGGATCGAGAACTTGTTCCCGGTCATCGATCAGGCTCGGCTCATCCTGATCTTCCCAGACATCCTGGGTACAGCCATCGCAAATACGACTGTCATGCTTGTAGATAGTGCGACCGTAGCGGTCCTGAATTCTGTCGATCAGTGTCGGACGAACTTTCCTGCCGCCATTTGCAATAGTCGCATACGCAGTCGTCATGCGCAGGACAGTTGTCTCACCAGCTCCGAGCGACATGGAAAGCACAGGCAGCATATTGTCGTAAATGCCGAACCGCTTGGAATATTCGGCCACCAGAGGCATGCCCATGTCCTGCGCCAGGCGCACGGTCATCACGTTTCGCGAAAGCTCGATACCGGTACGCAGCGTTGAAGGACCGTAGAACTTTCCGCCGTAGTTCTGGGGACGCCAGGTTCCGAGCCCCGGTCCCTGGCTGATTTCAAGCGGCGCATCCATCACGACCGAGGACGGCGTGTAGCCGTTGTCGAGTGCAGCGGCATAAAGGAACGGTTTGAAAGACGACCCTGGCTGACGATAAGCCTGAGTTGCACGGTTGAACTCGCTCTGAGCGAAGCTGAATCCGCCCACCAGTGCAAGCACCCGGCCCGTATAGGGGTCCATTGCGACAATCGCACCGGATACTTTCGGGATCTGTCGAAGTTCGAATGTTCCGGGAGCGACGTCGCTTTCCTGGACATAGACGACATCACCAGGAGCAAGAACATCGGAGACGGATCCCGGTGCGCGCCCCTTGACCCTCGCCCACTTCATGGTGTCGAGAAACAATGGTCCGGTCTTGCGTTCGTCAGACAGTTTCCCGCTCACAAGCGTGTCCGGCTGCACACCGACCTTTGCCTCGGAAGAGCCACTCTCAAGAACCACTGCCAGCTTCCATTCCGGAATATCGCTGAGGGCTTCGATCTTCGCCAGATCGACACCCCAATCAGCGCCGATGGTGATCCGGTCGACCGGTCCGTTCCAGCTTCCGCGCTTGTGGTCGAAATTGATCAGCCCCTCCATAAGCGACTCGCGCGCCATTTTCTGGAGCTCCGGATCAAGTGTCGAACGCACGGAAAGGCCACCTTCGTAGAGACGCTTGTCTCCGAAGATATCCGCGACTTCGCGCCGGACTTCTTCGGTGAAATATTCGGCGGCAATCAGGCGGGAGCCGGTCTCGCGAGGCTTGACCGTGATCGGCTTTTCCTTCGCTTCCTGCCCCTCTTCAACACTGACATACCCATCGGCAACCATACGATCGATCACATAGTTGCGGCGAGCAACCGCACGCTCAGTGTGTCGGAAGGGATGGTAGTTGTTGGGAGCCTTGGGAAGGGCAGCCAGATAGGCGACTTCCTCGAGTGTCAGCTCATGGACCGACTTGTCGTAATAGATAAGTGCCGCAGCGGCTATGCCGTGCGCGCCAAGTCCGAAATAGATTTCATTGACGTAAAGTTCGAGAATCTCGTCCTTGGTATAGGCCTGCTCGATGCGCAACGCGAGAATCGCTTCCTTGATCTTTCTTACGATTGAAAGGTCGTTGGTAAGGAGAAAGTTCTTCGCGACCTGCTGCGTGATCGTGGAGGCGCCTTCCGGGCGCCTACCCGATCCATAGTTCTGAATGAAGCGCACCGCCGCACGCGCAATGCCTTCCGGGTCGACGCCAATATGTGAATAGAAATTCTTGTCTTCCGCTGCAATGAACGCCTGTTTCACGCGCTCCGGAATGGCCTGGATTGGCAGAAACATGCGCCTTTGGGTCGCATATTCAGCCATCAGACTGCCGTCGGCGGCGTGAACACGCGTCATAACCGGCGGTTCATAATTCTTCAGAGCTGTGTAGTCTGGCAGGCTTTCATCGAGGTGCTGCAAGTACATCCAGACCCCTGCGGCGATCAGCAAAGCCAACGCAGCGCCGATTCCGAAGAGATAGCCAAAAAATTTCACCAAAAATTTCATACCGCGGGCTCGTCTTTCCCCGTCTTTAGCGCTTCCTGTTTTCTAACATGGAAACTTTGTTTCGGCACCCTTTGGTGCCTCTAAGCACAGTTGATTGCCTGCCTTCCTCAGCCACCAATATGGCGATGCTGAGGCAATTGCCAGCCAAGACCTGCAAATTCTCAAACAATTCAAGCTTTTTACTGAGATGGCCCCGCCTGCTGACGAGCAAGTCGAGGTCGGAAGAATCCATGAATCGCTTCGGTCATGGCACTTGCCATTCTGTCGCGCCATTCTTCCGAAATCAGCAGTTTCTCATCGTGTTCATTTGACAAGTACCCCAGTTCGACCAAAACAGAGGGAACATCATGTGCCTTCAACACCTTAAAGCCCGCAGATCTGTGCGGATTATTGATGAGACGCACTGCACTCTTCATTTCACTGACAAGTGTTCTTGCAAAATAGACCGAAAAGGATCGTGTCTCCCTGCGGGCCAGATCAAGCAGGATATCGGTAACATCCGTCGGCTCCTCATCGAGAACCACACCGGCGATGACATCTGACATGTTTTCCGTCTCTGCCAATTCCTCCGCCAATTGATCGGATGCCCTGTCCGACAGCGTGTACACTGTGGCACCGCGGACAATCTTTCGCCCCCGGCGCACAGAATCAGCATGGATGGAAATAAACAGATCCGCTGCAAGTTCATGGCCGATCTCAACGCGTCGTGACAGCGGAATGAACGTGTCGTCGTCTCGTGTCAGACGAACGTCGTAACGATCACCTTCGTCGAGCTTTTCCTTCAACAGCCTCGCAAAGTCGAGAACGATGGCCTTTTCCAAAGTTCCGGCGACACCCGTTGCTCCGGTGTCGATGCCGCCATGCCCCGGATCGAGAAGGATCAACGGCTTGTCCTTGGACTTCTGTGCTGTCAGCCGGTCACTCTTTGACGATTTTTTTTCAATTCTTGCCGTATCTCTGGAGCGAGAAGATATCACAAACTCAGCAAATTCATCGGGTGTGGAGCGCACAAGGTCCACCACCAGCCGCGCAGGCTGATCGTCCACCGCAGGCAGGAAGAATGTCTTGTCGACACTGACAGGATCGGTCAGATCCATCACCACGCGTGATTTTCCAAGGGCAAAGAGACCAAACCGCCAGTCCGAAATCAGACCACGGCCGGTCTGTCCCACCCCTTCAGGCAATTCGAATGTCACCTCCGGCAAATCGACTATCAGCCTGTAAGGATTTGTCAGACCGGAGATCACTGGTACGACTTGCGCGTTCAGGTCCAGAACGAATCGCGTTCTGTCCTCATCGCCGGCCACCCTCGCCCCGGTTATCACCGGCTTGACTGATTGAGCCAGAGAAATACCTGACTGACCAGACAGATATGGCAAACAGATTGCAAACAGGCTGGCCAGCAGCGTCACAACCAGAAAATTGGCACTCAACGCCCCACCAACCTGAGATTTTATCCAGTTTTTATTCACAATCTCACCGGTCATGATACTCGCGAATTGCCCGTGACATTCCCCCTGTTGCCTTTGTCATACGCGATCTGCTCTTTCAGGAAAATGCTTTATGCAGTTCACATTGCTTGCAAAGCTGATCGCCGGAACGTAAAAGTACCTTACGGATTTCGGTTCGAGACCGATACCTTCCCGAGTGACGATTTGGAGTAACTATCCACAACGTCATCACATTTCCGGGCCCAAAAACGACGGAACAGAGGCCTTTTCGTCGAGTGTGGAAGAGCCTGGATATCGCGGAAGTCAAGTGTCGGAATCTCCTAAAAACCGCACCGCTTCGCACTGTCGTGCCCGTATTCGGAGCCGATTTTTCAGCGAGGAACGTGGCGGCGGCAGGAGCGAACCTTTCCGAAACCGGATGCGGATGAAGCGGCTGACGCCAGCTCGCATTCCGGCGAAAGTACAACGACTTAACTCAAGGGCCTGCGTTGCCCCGAAGGACCCGCGCGATGCATGTGGAGATCAACATAAAGCAAGGAACCGCTCCAGCGGCCGCTTTCGTTGATCATTCAACCGCGCCGGGCGCAGACGCCCTTTCCTATCTTAGCAAAACAAATACGGCAGCCTTCCTCCTTTCGGGCGATGCGCGTTTTGGATACGCGCCAAGCAGCGCTGCCGTGGAGACCTTCAAGAATGGCAAACAAAATGCTGATCGACGCGGGCCACCCGGAAGAGACCCGGGTCGTCGTCGTGCGTGGCAATCGGGTTGAAGAATTCGACTTTGAAGCGGCAAACAGAAAGCAGCTTCGCGGGAATATTTATCTGGCGAAAGTCACTCGGGTAGAACCTTCGCTTCAGGCAGCGTTTGTGGAATATGGCGGAAACCGTCACGGATTTCTCGCCTTCAGTGAAATTCATCCTGACTATTATCAGATCCCGGTCGCGGATCGTGAAGCATTGCTCGCGGCTGAAGCCGCGGAACGCAACAACGATGAGCCTGAGGCGGAAGAAAAGCCGAAGCGCCGTCGCCGGTCCCGTGCGGCCAAGAACGAGGCTGCGGAAACAGTTGCCAGCGAAAAGGTAGAAGCTGCCGAAACGCCTGCCTCCGATTCTGCCGAAGACAATCAGGACGAAGCAGCCGGCACCACAACCGAGAACTCAAATGATGACTCCGATAGTGCCGATGAAGCTGTAGTTGCTTCCAAAACGGAAAGCAATTCGGCGGAAGCAGCTGACGCCGACGCTGCCGACAACTCCGAAACGACCGCCTCAGAAACGACTGAAGCAGCCGAATCCTCTGCCGACCAGGACGGTCAGGAACAGGAAGCTGAAGGCGACGACAACGCGGAAGAAGCTGAAACCGTTGAAGCAACCTCGGAAGAGGAAGAAGAAGCTCCGGTAAAGGCACGCGGTCGCCGCAGGCGTCGCAATCGCGACGAGGATGAAGACACCGACAACGACGAAGACGCAGTCGAATCGGTTGGCGCCGAAGACGCAATGGAAGAAGTTCCCGAGCGACCAGTTCCACTGCGCAAGCAGTACAAGATCCAGGAAGTCATCAAGCGCCGCCAGATCATCCTGGTTCAGGTCGTCAAGGAAGAGCGTGGCAACAAGGGTGCTGCACTGACCACCTACCTGTCGCTGGCGGGCCGCTATTCCGTATTGATGCCGAACACCGCTCGTGGCGGCGGCATCTCCCGGAAGATCACCCAACCGACTGATCGCAAACGCCTGAAGAAGATCGCTTCCGAGCTGGATGTGCCGGAGGGCATGGGCGTTATTCTCCGCACCGCAGGTGCCAGCCGCACGAAGGCCGAGATCAAACGTGATTTCGAGTACTTGATGAGGCTGTGGGAAAATGTCCGGGAACTGACGCTGAAATCCAGCGCTCCGAGCCTCGTTTACGAGGAAGGCAGCCTGGTCAAGCGATCAATCAGGGATCTCTATAACAAGGACATCAACGAGGTACTTGTCTCAGGTGACGAAGGTTACCGCGAGGCAAAGGACTTCATGCGCATGCTCATGCCGAGCCATGCCAAGAACGTTCAACCCTACAGGGACCCCTCGCCGCTCTTTATCCGCTATGGCGTCGAGCCGCAGCTGGACGCGATGTTCTCGCCGCAGGTGACATTGAAATCCGGAGGATACATCGTCATCAACCAGACCGAAGCTCTGGTTTCGATCGACGTCAACTCCGGCAAGTCGACCCGCGAGCACAATATTGAAGACACGGCTCTCCAGACCAACCTGGAAGCAGCCGAAGAAGTCACGCGTCAACTGCGTTTGCGTGATCTGGCCGGCCTTGTCGTGATCGACTTCATCGACATGGAAGAGTCGAAGAACAACCGGGCTGTCGAGCGCAAGCTGAAGGAATGCCTCAAGAGCGACCGCGCACGCATTCAGGTCGGTCGTATTTCCCATTTCGGCTTGCTCGAAATGTCGAGGCAGCGCATCCGCACCGGCGTTCTGGAAAGCTCCACCACACCGTGCCCGCATTGCCAGGGCACCGGTATGATCCGGTCCGTGGAATCGGTCGCGCTTCATGTACTGCGGTCGATTGAAGACAATCTGCTGAAAGGTGCTTCCCACAATCTGATTATTCGCACCACCACCCAGGTAGCTCTTTACATTCTCAATCAGAAACGATCGAATCTGTTCGACCTCGAGACCAGATTTGCGATTGAGATCGAAGTTCACGCCGATGACACTGTTAACGGTCAGCTTTATGTTCTGGAACGTGGTGCACCTGTCGATCGCGACCGCATTCCCGCCCCCGCTCCGATCATACAGCCGGATACGATTGAAATCATCGACGAGAACACCGAACAGCCGGTCATCGAAGAGCAGGCACAAGACGATGACGGTGGTGATCGCCGCCGCAGACGCCGCCGCAAACGTCGTCGGGGAGGATCCGACAACCAGCAGGATGCGTCTGATAATCGTCAGGTAGCCGAGGAAGGTGACGAAGCAGAGGCCGAAGAGGGACAACTGCAGGAATCCCGGTCCGGCGAAGAAGAAGGCGGTGAGGACGAACCTCGTCGCAAGCGTCGTCGGGGTCGCCGCGGAGGGCGCCGCGGGCGCCGCAACGGTGAAGGCATGGACGCCCAGACAGAAGACGGTGACGAAGTCGATGTCGATGCGGAGAACTCCGCCGAAAATTCTTCTGACGAAGCAGCTACTTCGACTGACCAGACACAAGACGGTCAAGAAAACGGCGAGCCGGAAGAAATCGCTGTAGCAACTGATAACGACACAGAAACGCAGATTTCAGCTGAAGACCAGTCCATCAACGGAGAAACCAGCGAAGCGGTATCTGCAGAAGAAGTCGCAAGCTCCGAAGAACCGGTTGAAGCGAATGACGAGACCACGACGGAAGCAAGCAAAGACCCCGCTCCTGCAGCGGACGAGGTTGCTGTTGAAGACACCATCGTTGTTGAGACACCAACCTCCGAGCAACCTGTGATGAACGAAGCCTCTGAGGAAGAAGAAGCAGCGGAAGAAATTCCGTCAGCTCCGGCAGAACCGGTCGTTACCAGCGAAACAACAGGGGAAGACAAGGAGGACAAGCCGAAGCGTGTCGGTTGGTGGCAACGCGGTCGCTCGTTCTTCTGAGGATTTTATCCCGAGACGCAATAAAGGCGGCCATTGGCCGCCTTTTTCATGCAATCGGGTCTTTGATTTCCAGTGGAAGCTAAACCGACTACCTCAGAAAGCCCTGCAATCGTGTAAGAGCTTCCTGCATGTCGTCGTGGGCCCCCGCGAAAGAAAATCGCAAAAACTCGTGACCGTGGACAGGATCGAAGTCGACACCCGGAGTGGCTGCAACACCGACCTCGTGCAGAATCCGCTTTGCAAAATCGAGACTGTCAGCGCTGAATTTGCTGATATCGGCGTAGATGTAAAAAGCACCATCGACGGGCAGCAATTTGTCCAAGCCGATCTTTGGCAGTCCTTCGATCAGCAATGAACGGTTTGCGGAGTACCCTGCCTTGACCCCTTCAAGTTCCTGCACGGCATCCAGCGCCGCTGTTGCAGCAATTTGAGAGAGTTCGGGCGGTGAGATGTAAAGGCTTTGGGCGATACGTTCAGCAGGTCGCACAAGTTGCTCAGGCAGCACCATCCAGCCAATGCGCCAACCTGTCATGCAATAATACTTCGAGAAACTGTTGATGACGATTGCCTTCTGTGTCGTCTTTAGAGCGGTGACCTGCTCTCCGGTGTAATCGAGACCATGGTAGATCTCATCGGAGATGAACCAGATATCCTCGTCCTCACAAAACCGAAGCAGAGCGTCCAGGGCTTCCGGAGCCATCATTGTTCCGGTCGGATTGGCGGGACTTGCAACCAGAACGCCTTTTACCGGCCCTTCCCTTTGAGCTTCAATCAAGTGCTCCGGGGTCAGGCTCCATCTCGTGTCTTCGCCAACTTCAATCTCAACCGGCACAAGCCCGAGTGTCTTGAGAATGTTTCTATAGGCGGGATATCCGGGCGCCGTCAGGACAACTCGGTCCCCGGGGTCGAATGCCGACAGGAATGCCAGGTTGAAACCCGCCGAAGACCCGGTCGTCACCATGATCCGCTCCGCAGGAACCTCAACCCCGTATGTCTTCCTGTAATGCGTGGAAAGTGCTTCGCGCAACGGCCTGATGCCAAGCGCTTCTGTGTATCCCAAGCGACCGTGTTTCAGGGCTTCCTGAGCGGCAGCAAGCGCCGATTTCGGTGCTGGCGCCGAGGGCTGCCCAACTTCCATGTGAATGATCTTTCTGCCCGTGGCTTCCAGTTTTGCCGCTTCCGACAACACATCCATGGCAATAAAGGGCGAGACGTCGCTTCGCGCAGACGGCAGAAAGGCATTCTTTGTCATCTTGTTCCGAATTTCCGGCTCTGAGATTTTCTCTGTTTCGTATTGCGGATTTTTTGCCGGGGTGCAATCGGCCCGTTCCCTTCTTTTGGACATGTCAGGCAAAGCTCGAAGTTGAACCTTTCCGAATTGTCATTTGGCTATTCTTGACCGGAACCCGCAGTCTCCATAACTTCGGCCAAGATTCATATGCATGGATATTGATCCATAGTTTCCGGATTGGAGTTACGATTTGCTGCGTAAAAATTCTGTTCTTGCCCGCAAATCTGCAAGGACCTACGGCCATTTCATCAAAAGAACGGTGGCCATGGCATGTTCCGCAGCAATTGTTCTGCCGATGGTCGTCACCCCGGCAAATGCGCAACGCGGAAGACTGCCGCTTATACGGGATGCGGAAACCGAGTCTCTTTTGAAGGACTACGCAAAACCGATTTTCAAGGTTGCAGGCATCTCGAACTCCGAACCGGAAATCATTCTGGTCAACGACAAGAGCTTCAACGCGTTTGTTCCTGATTCTCGGCGTATGTTCATCAACATCGGCGTTTTGATGGAGGCAGAGACACCTGGCGAAGTTATTGGTGTGATTGCCCATGAAACAGGCCACATCGCCGGTCGACACCTGGTGCGCCTGCGTTCAGCTGCGGCCAATGCTCAGATCGTTTCCGTGATTGGCATGATCCTTGGCGCCGGCGCGGCTGCAGCGGGTGCCGCCGCCGGCTCAAGCCAGGCGGCCTCTGGCGGTGCCGCCGCGGCGCTCGGTGCCGGTTCCGTCGGCAAGCGCTCTCTCCTATCTTACCAAAGGGGTGAAGAAGCGGCAGCTGACCGTGCCGCTCTCAGGTATCTCAACGCAACGGGCCAGAGTGCACGCGGCATGTTGAAGACATTTGAGCGCATGTCGGAGCAGCAGATGTTTACCCGCAAATTTGCCGACCCGTACGCACAAAGCCACCCGATGGCTCAGGAGCGCTACAACGGATTGCTGAACGAAGCCCAAAAGTCCAAGTACTTCGATCAACCGGATGACTATGTCCTTCAATACCGGCATGACCTGGTGCGTGCAAAGCTCTTCGCCTATACGAGCCATCCTTCCGCAACTTTGAGGGCCTACCCACGCAGTGACAAGAGCCCGGCGGCACAATATGCCCGCGCCATTGCGGCAATGAAAAGCCGCGGCAAGGGAGCTGTGAAGGAAATAGACGCCCTCATCCGTACGCAGCCCAACAATCCCTATTACTACGAACTCAAGGGTCAGGCCCTGCTCGAGGGTGGAGACCCGAAGGGCGCTATTGCACCTTTCAGAAAGGCACTTTCCATCAAACCAAATGAGCCGCAATTCATGGTCTGGCTCGGATATGCATTGGTTGGCGCCAACAATCCTTCCTATCTGCCTGAGGCTGAAAAGGTGCTGAAACGCGCTATTCAACGAGACCCGAACTCCGGTGTGGCTTACAGCCAGCTCGCAATTGCCCATGGTCGGCAGGGTGAGCGCGCTGAAGCGGACTTGGCGACGGCAAAAGGCCTGATGGTGAGTGGTGAATTCCAGTCTGCAAAGCGTTACGCAGCCCGTGCTCAAAAAAGTTTGAAGCGAGGATCGCCCGCATGGCTTCAAGCGGACGACATTGTAGCGTACAAACCTCCCAATCTGCCGAATCGCCGGTAACCTAAGCAATACGCAAGGCGGCATGGTCCGGTGTTTCAAGATCAGCCGCCCAAGGAGCCCTGAATGACCCAATATTTTGTCTTTTCCCGGCGCATTTGCCCGCCTGCATTGCTGCGCGTTCTTTCCGCCTGCGCACTTGCCATGTCTCTGGTCGCCGGCACGGCGACAGCGCAGGATATTGATCGCAGCGAGATCGAGAAGATCGTGCGCGAGTACCTTATTCAGAATCCGGAAGTGATTGCGGAAGCCCTGACCGAACTTGATCGAAGGGAAAAGGAAGCTGCCGAAGCTGCCCGCCTGCAGGCCCTGACCGACAGTGCCGACATTCTCTTCAATTCAACGCGTCAGGTGGTTCTCGGCAATCCGGAAGGCTCCGTAACCCTGGTCGAGTTTTTTGATTACAATTGCGGTTACTGCAAGCGCGCTTATGGCGACATGGTCAGACTGATTGAAGAGGAGCCGGACCTCAAAGTCGTACTGAAGGAGTTTCCGGTTCTCGGACAAGGATCGATTGAAGCTGCACAGGTCGCGGTCGCCGTCAATTCTGTCGCGCCGGAAAAATACGGTGAATTCCATGAAGCGCTGCTTCTGAGACGCGGACAGGCCAACCTTGCCAGCGCTCTCGCTGCGGCAACCGGCACCGGCATCCCGGAAGAAGACTTGAAAAAAGCAATGGAAACCGACGAAGCCGGCGCAACTTTCGAGGAAGTCTACACGATCGCAAACCGTCTCGGCCTGACCGGCACGCCTTCCTATGTCGTTGGAAATGAGGTTGTCCAGGGAGCCGTTGGTTACGATCAGCTGCGTGCAAAAATCGATGCAGTGAAGAATTGCGGCGAGGCCAGCTGCTAAACAAGCCTGTTGGAAAAAGCACTTCCTCGATATCAATGAAAAATCGGGGGTTTTCCTGCTACAATTGAATCCCTATAAGAAGCGAGGCTCGTATCCTGACAGGATACGGGCCAAAGATCTGTATCCGCTTATTTTTGGCGGGACAAAGAACGCAAGGCAAACCGGTTTCCGATGGGGAGATCCCCAACTCGACAACCGGATATTACCGATCTGACCCCACTTTTGTTGGAGAGGTCGATCCGGCTGATATTCAGGCTGCGCTCTTTGAAGACCGAGTGTGAGAGCCAAACGACATGATGCGTAATGATAACAAGAAATTCGACACGGCCCTGATCCGGGATCTCGCCGTCCTGTTGGATGAGACAAATCTTTCTGAGATTGAACTGGAACAGGGTGACACGCGCATTCGCGTTGCACGGCAGATGTCGATCAGCGCTCCGGTCAGCGTCGCAGCTGCTCCTGCAGTCGCTGCTGCTCCCGCTGCAAATGCTGCGCCGGCAGCAGCCGAAGTTGCTCCTGCGGTGGAAGCCGCTGTTCAGTCCGGTGCCACTGTAACGTCTCCAATGGTCGGCACGGCTTATCTTGCCGCCGAGCCGGGTGCAGCGCCGTTCATCCAGGTGGGCGACAAAGTCGCCGAAGGTCAGACGATCCTGATCGTTGAGGCCATGAAGACCATGAACCACATCCCGTCCACAAAATCCGGCACCGTCAAGCAGATCCTTGTTGAAGACGCTCAGCCGGTTGAATTCGGCGAACCGCTCATTATCGTCGAATAAGGAGCCGCTGCGGCCATGTTCTCCAAGATTCTCATTGCCAACCGTGGCGAGATCGCCCTGCGCATTCTGCGCGCCTGTAAAGAGCTCGGCATCTCGACGGTTGCAGTCCATTCAACAGCAGATGCCGATGCCATGCATGTGCGCCTTGCAGATGAAAGTGTTTGCATTGGGCCTCCTGCAGCCCGCGACAGCTACCTGAATATCCCGCAGCTTCTGGCTGCCTGTGAAATCACGGGTGCCGATGCGGTCCATCCGGGCTATGGCTTTCTTTCCGAAAATGCCCGTTTCGCGGAAATTCTTGAAGCTCACAACATTGAGTTCATCGGCCCGACCGCCGAACACATCCGCATCATGGGCGACAAGATCCAGGCAAAACAAACCGCCAAGGATCTCGGCATACCGGTCGTTCCAGGTTCCGATGGAGCCGTCACCCCGGATGACGATGCACATGCAATTGCCCGTGAAATCGGCTACCCGGTTCTGGTCAAGGCAGCTTCCGGCGGCGGTGGTCGTGGCATGAAGGTTGCGGAAACCGAAGCCGATCTCGATACGGCCCTTTCGACCGCCCGGTCGGAAGCAAAGGCTGCCTTCGGTGATGATGCTCTCTACATGGAAAAGTATCTCGGCAAGCCGCGCCACATCGAGATTCAGGTTCTCGGTGACGGCAAGGGCAATGCCGTGCACCTGGGCGAGCGTGACTGTTCCCTGCAGCGTCGGCACCAAAAGGTACTGGAAGAAGCCCCTTCCCCATGCCTCAATGCCGAGCAGCGTGAAGAGATTGGCGAAATCGTCGCCAATGCCATGCGTAAGTTGAAATATCGCGGCGTTGGTACGGTCGAGTTCCTCTACGAGAACGGCGAGTTCTATTTCATTGAAATGAACACCCGTCTGCAGGTGGAGCATCCTGTTACGGAAATGATCACCGGCATTGACCTTGTCAATGAACAGATCCGCATTGCGGCTGGCGGCTCCCTCGACATTACCCAGGACGACATCAAGTTCGACGGTCATGCCATTGAGTGCCGAATCAACGCCGAGGATCCGGTTACTTTTACGCCCTCACCTGGTACAATTACCTATTATCACCCACCCGGTGGCCTGGGTGTGCGTGTCGATTCAGGCGTTTATCAGGGCTACAAAATTCCGCCATATTATGACAGTCTGATCGGCAAGCTGATCGTTCATGGCCGAAATCGCGTTGAGTGCATGATGCGCCTTCGCCGTTGTCTGGACGAATTTGTCGTTGACGAGATAAAGTCAACTATTCCGCTTTTCCGTGATTTGGTGGACAATCAGGATATAGCGAACGGTCAGTACGACATTCACTGGTTGGAAAAGTACCTGGCTGACAAGTCGAACTGACCGCAATGGGCAAAGGGGCATTGCCCCTTGTCGCTTGGGCAGTGAGACCATATGGCAGGCTACAAAGACGACATCGTCATGGAAATCACTCCGCAGGTGCTGCTGAAGGCATACGCCTGCGGACTGTTCCCGATGGCAGAATCCGCGGACGATCCCGGACTTTTCTGGCTGGAGCCGGAACAGCGCGGAATTCTCCCCTTCGAAAATTTCCACATTCCCCGTCGCTTGAGACGAACCATTCGCAACGACGTGTTTGAAATTCGTGTCAGCACGGATTTTCAAGGCATAATCGACGGATGCGCCGAACCAATGCCGGGACGGCAAAAAACCTGGATCAATCGCGAAATCAGACGCCTTTACGGCGAGCTGTTCGAAATGGGCTATTGCCACACTGTCGAGGCCTGGCGGAATGGCAACCTTGTTGGCGGTCTATATGGTGTCAGTCTGAATGGCGCCTTCTTTGGTGAAAGCATGTTCACCTTCGAAACGGATGCGTCAAAGGTTTGTCTCGCACATCTGGTCGCCCGTCTTGCCGTCGGTGGCTACTCCCTGCTCGACACGCAGTTTGTTACTGATCATCTGAGCAAATTCGGCACGATGGAAGTCCTGCAAGCCGACTACAACAAGCGACTTGCCGAAGCCTTGAAACTCGAGACGGACTATTACGCTTTGTCCGCCCAGGCAAACGGCGAAGATGTGTTGAAGGTTCTGGATCTTCTGCAACCTGACTGACCGATTTTTCGTCAGACGGAAGCAAGGTCTGTCGCCCAAAAGCACAAGTTTGGAGACGCCGAAGGCGTCGCGAAACCCTGATCGTAATGCGGTTGCATTTGCCGCAAAAATCGATTTTTGGTAGCATTCCCTTACGTAATTCCTAATGATCAGGAAATAGCATGGCTGAGGACGTAAAGGAATCTGCCGCGGATAAGGTCACTCAGGAAACGGATTTGGATGCTCGCCAACCGGGAGCATCTAACCCAGATACCAAATCCACGTCTTCAAATAACAATCCTGAAACAGATCCACCGGAGCTGGAAATTCCCTCAACTCCGGAAGAAAGGTCAGGATTTGGCGAAGAATTCAGGCAGGCAACTGGCAAAATCACAAGCATGGCCACATCTGTTTTCGGCAGCACCTCCTCTCCCCCAAACCCTGAAAACTTCATCAAGGACGCGAAATTCAACGAAGATTTGGAAACTCTTCGAAATCTTCACACGTTCCTGAACAAGGAAGCCGTGCCGCTTCCCGATGGCTTCCGGCTCGGCGCGCTTAACAGTCTTAAGGCTGCGGGACAGAACCAGATGGGGCGCCCGCCGACACAGGAAGAATGGGTGGCGGTAGAAGACAAGACGCAAGCCTTGTTCGCACAGTTAACCGATGCAGATCGGAAAAGTTACCTGGCATCCCAGATGCCCAACTTCCTGCCCAAGCTTGCCGTTTGGCTGGTAATAATTTCGATCGGCTCCATGATCCTGTCCGTTTTCATGGCCGAGGTAACACTCCTCAGCAAGGGTCTCGACGGTGCGCTCATGGTGTTGTTCTTTCTGCTCTGGCTCATGTCGCTTGGAGCAATAGGTGCAGCCGCATTCATCGGTTTCAATGCGATCAGCGTGACGAGCGACATTACCTTCGACATTTCGGATTCCCGGCTCATCGTGCAAAGGATCGTCCTTGGCGCCTTGTTTGCGCTCTTTTTCACGCTCCCCTTCGGTTTCCATGAATTTCTGGCCTTCGTTAAGAGCCTCAGCGCCGCTGCATTGAACAAGGCAACGGTGCCCACCAAGTCGGAACTTGCATTTACCAACCAGTCTTTGCTGCTGATCATGCCGTTTGTCCTCGGTTACAGCACGTCGTTGGTGATCTTGATACTGAACCGACTGATCTCGTCGGCAAGCACGCTTTTCGGTGCGCACGAGGCTCCGGCAAAGGGCAAGTCGAGAAACAAGTCCGTATAACGGCCACAGCCGCCTTCAAGACCAGTTCACCTCGGACACAAAAAAGCCCCGCTGTGCGGGGCTTGCTCAACTAAAAACCGGAAGATCTCAGTTTCCAGGCGTCCAGGCTTCATAATCACCGGTAACTTCAGGACGCTTTTCCGGAGTCAGAATGGAGCCATGCGGACGATAGGCTTCCGGCGTCCCGGTCTTGTTCGTCTGGTGCTTCTGCTGCCAGTGTTTCGGATGGTAGGTTTCCTCGGACGGCGGCGTATCGACCCGATGATGCATCCAGCCATGCCAACCCGGAGGGATCGATGAAGCTTCCGCAAGACCGTTATAGATCACCCATCGCTTGGTGCCAGCACGTTCCTTGTAGTATTTGTTGCCGAACTCGTCCTCTCCGACAAACTCACCCTTGCGCCAAGTGAAAAACCGGGTACCCATGGTTTGGCTGTTCCACCAGGTGAAGATTTCAAGCAGCAGAGTTTTCATGGCCCTCAAAAGGTCCTTCAATTGCAGATCTTTTTGCCCAAGGCGAGTGGCCTCGGAGGAATTTCGCGGAATATGGCTGGAACTGCCGCTTCTGTCCAGTGTCGCACTGCCGCACTGACGCAATAATCGACCGGTTTTGGCCTGCTGGCACTCTCTTGAAGGAAAATGCGCAAACACCGGCGAATTTCAACGCCTCCCCAAACCCTGGACCGGTCAAGATCAAGAGCTAATCCCGACCCGAAATCAGAACGCTTGCACGGCCTGACCAACGCGACAAGTCGCGATCCGAGATTGCAGACCCCACTTTGCTAGTGAAGCTTGACGCCTTTGATCGTGGAAAATTCGGCATCCCGAATATGTTTGGCGGCGGCCGACTGTTTTTTTGCACCGCCCTTCTTCACGCCGGCGAAGATGGGTCCTGAAGACGATTTCTTCTCGAATGTCTCTTCCACCACTTCTTCCACCTTGGCCCGCTTTTCGACCGCGATTCGATGATGCAGACGTGCACCTGCCAGCGACTGCATCTTCTCCGCCTGCTCGTCCATCGCCTTGCCGATGCCATAGATGTTGTAGAAACCGGAATGCTCCAGGGTCATCGGGCGATCGTCGGTCAGCAGCCAGCTGAGGCGCTTGTAAAGCGTCGATGGCGACACCGGTTTGACCAACACATGATGTGCACCGGCCCTCAGGGCCTTGTCGACCAACGGTCTGGTACCGTGTGCTGTAATGAAAATGATCGGCACGTAGCACAGCGGCTCCATGTGCCGATGGCGAACGAGACGCAGGAACTGGTAGCCGGTTGTCGGCTCCATGCGCCAATCGGTAAGAATCACATTGGGAGGTTCTGCAAGGCTGGATTCCAATGCGTCGTCGACCGAATCAAAAGTCCTCACGCGGGCGACCTTGAAGCTGAGCAGAATCGAACGGAGTATGGTTTGCATCGGCTTGCTGTCTTCGACAACAACAACGTCGATATCTTCCATCGACACCCCGAAAGCGGCGTGATGTTTCATGAAATGCGGACCCTTTTCCCTATCTGATCCGCAGTAGAACAGCCCCGGCTTAAACCCTGTTGAAATCGGCAGCAGCCATTTTCTTCAAATTTTCATAAAACCCGCTCGATAATCATCCACAGAAGGATTTGATCGCGGAAACGGCACTCCCTCTGCGAGAATGCAAGGGTAAAATTCCCAGCGATTGCGCTCTCCCCACTCCCCTCCCCATTATCCACATCGCCACACAATATTTTGCGTTTGCCCACAATCTAGGCACTACCTGTTGTCACTCGAACCTTGACCTTAAGATTTCGTTTACATTAGTTTCCTAATCATTGCGATGTGCGTAATCGGAGGCCTCTCCAGGCGCTCTGGTCATCCAAAACAGTCAAGTAACCGCGTTCCGCTTCCGTCATTCTTGATCGAATCCGGGGGACGGGATTTTGTGTGCCGGACAGAATGGTGCATGTCGTGACAAACCTGTTGAGAACCACTATATATAGTGGACCCACAAAATTGATACGCTACATACAGGTAACAGACCTGTGAGCTACGGGGCGGCATTCGGCAAAGAGGCAGGCGGAAACGCCAAGCCGGATGTGATGCGGATTTAGTCTGGTTCTGCAGGAACCGACCGGGGATACAAGGGGACTTAGAGAATGCGGATCGAGCGGCGCTATACCAAGGAAGGTCAATCGCCTTACGCAGGTATTGAATTTCGGACAGCAACAAGCGAGATCCGGAACCCGGACGGGTCTGTCGTGTTTCGGCTGGAGAACATTCAGGTTCCGGCGCAATTCTCTCAGGTTGCTTCTGACATTCTGGCGCAGAAGTATTTCCGCAAGGCTGGCGTTCCGGCCAAGCTGAAGGCTGTCGAAGAAAACACCGTCCCCTCCTGGTTGTGGCGTCATGAAGCCGATGAGGAAGCCCTTAAGGACCTGGCTGAAGACGAGCGCTTTGGCTCCGAAATTGACGGCCGTCAGGTCTTTGACCGTCTCGCCGGCACCTGGACCTACTGGGGCTGGAAGGGCGGCTACTTCGATCAGGAAGCCGACGCACATGCGTTCTATGACGAGTTACGCTACATGCTGGCGACGCAGAAGGTGGCGCCGAACTCTCCGCAGTGGTTCAACACCGGCCTGCATTGGGCCTATGGCATCGACGGCCCCAGCCAGGGTCACTTCTATGTCGATTTCCAGACCGGAAAACTGACCAAATCCAAAACCGCATACGAGCATCCGCAGCCGCATGCATGCTTCATCCAGTCCGTTGGCGACGATCTGGTGAATGAAGGCGGCATCATGGATCTTTGGGTCCGTGAAGCGCGTCTGTTCAAGTACGGTTCAGGCACGGGTTCCAACTTCTCCCATGTTCGCGCCGAAGGTGAAAAACTTTCCGGCGGTGGCAAGTCTTCCGGCCTCATGAGTTTCCTCAAGATCGGCGACCGGGCAGCCGGGGCGATCAAATCCGGCGGCACTACCCGTCGCGCGGCAAAGATGGTCGTGGTCGATGTCGACCATCCGGATATCGAGGAATACATCAACTGGAAGGTCAAGGAAGAACAGAAGGTCGCAGCCCTGGTGACCGGTTCCAAGATCTGCCAGAAGCACCTGAGCGCGATCATGCGCGCCTGCGTCAACTGCGAGGCGGACAATGGTGATTGCTTCGATCCGGCCAAGAACCCGGCGCTGAAGCGCGAAATCCGTGCCGCCAAGAAAATGATGGTGCCGGAAAACTACATCCAGCGCGTCATTCAGTTCGCCAAGCAGGGTTTCACCAAGATCGAGTTCCCGACCTTCAACACGGACTGGGATTCCGAAGCCTACCTGACCGTTGCCGGCCAGAACTCCAACAACTCCGTCCGTGTCACCGACGGTTTCCTGCAGGCGGTTCTTGAAGACAGCACCTGGGACCTGAAGGCACGCCGCTCCGACGACACGCTAAAGACCGTCAAGGCAAAGGAGCTTTGGGAGCAGATCGGCTATGCCGCGTGGGCGTCCGCCGACCCGGGCCTGCAGTACCACACCACCATCAACGACTGGCATACCTGCCTGGCCGATGGCGAAATCCGCGCGTCCAACCCGTGCTCGGAATACATGTTCCTGGACGATACCGCATGTAACCTTGCGTCCCTGAACCTGATGCAGTTCCGCAAGGAAGATCGCTCTTTCGACATCGACAATTACGAACATGCCGTCCGCCTGTGGACCATCGTTCTGGAAATTTCGGTCCTGATGGCGCAGTTCCCGTCCAAGGAAATTGCAGAACTCAGCTACAAATTCCGTACGCTCGGTCTCGGCTACGCCAATATCGGCGGACTGCTGATGACCTCCGGCATTTCCTATGACTCTCCGGAAGGCCGTGCTCTCTGTGGTGCTCTCACCGCTGTCATGACCGGTGTTTCCTACGCAACTTCGGCGGAAATGGCGGGCGAACTCGGCTCCTTCCCGGGCTACAAGAAGAACGCCAAGCACATGCTGCGGGTGATCCGCAATCATCGCCGCGCTGCCCACGGTGAGACCCACGGTTACGAGGGGCTGAACACCAATCCGGTGGCACTCGACCATGCGACCTGCCCGGATCAGGAAATCGTGGAACGGGCCAAGAAAGCCTGGGATCGTGCCCTGGAACTCGGAGAGAAAAACGGCTTCCGCAATGCGCAGTCTACGGTGATTGCCCCGACCGGCACCATCGGTCTCGTAATGGACTGCGACACCACCGGTATCGAACCTGACTTTGCTCTGGTGAAGTTCAAGAAACTCGCAGGCGGCGGATATTTCAAGATCATCAACCGCGCTGTTCCGGAAGCACTTCGTGTGCTCGGTTATTCGGAAAGTGAAATCGGCGAGATCGAAGCCTATGCGGTTGGCCATGGTTCCATCGACCAGGCCCCGGGCATCAACCCGTCCGCACTGAAATCCAAGGGCTTCACCGACGAAAGCCTCGGCAAGCTGAAAGACGGCATGAAGTCGGCCTTCGACATCAAGTTCGTCTTCAATCGCTGGACGCTTGGTGACGATCAGCTCAAGGCACTCGGAGTTTCCGAGGAGCAGTTGGAAGATGCCGAATTCGATCTGCTGTCGTTCCTAGGTTTCTCCAAGGCCGACATTGAAGCCGCCAACACGCACGTCTGCGGTGCCATGACCCTGGAAGGCGCACCCTTCCTGAAGACCGAACACTACCCGGTCTTCGACTGCGCCAATCCATGTGGCCGCATCGGCAAGCGGTTCCTCTCGGTGGAAAGCCACATCCGCATGATGGCTGCAGCACAGCCGTTCATCTCCGGTGCGATCTCCAAGACGATCAACATGCCGAACGATGCGACCGTTGAGGACTGCAAGGAAGCCTACATGCTGTCCTGGAAGCTGGCACTGAAAGCCAATGCGCTTTACCGCGACGGCTCGAAACTGTCCCAGCCGCTCAACGCCCAGCTTCTGGCTGACGACGAGGACGACCAGGACGAGGCAGCGGAAGAACTGGCAGCCAAGCCACAGGCCGCAAAAGCTGAAGTTGTCGCCGAGCGCATCGTGGAACGCATCGTGGAACGCGTTGTTCGCGAACAGGAAAAACTGCCGGCACGCCGCAAGGGCTACACCCAGAAGGCCAAGATCGGTGGCCACACCGTGTTCCTGCGGACCGGCGAGTACGATGACGGCCGCCTCGGCGAAATCTTCCTTGATATGAACAAGGAAGGCTCCGCGCTGCGCGCCTTCATCAACAACTTCGCCATCTCCGTATCGCTCGGCTTGCAATACGGTGTGCCGCTTGAGGAATATGTCGACGCGTTCACCTTCACCAAGTTCGAACCGGCCGGCATGGTTCAGGGCAACGATGCGATCAAGAACGCAACGTCGATCCTCGACTACGTGTTCCGTGAGCTTGCGGTCTCCTATCTCGGTCGTCACGATCTTGCCCACGTACCGCCGGAAGTCTTCGGCAATTCGGGAGTAAGCGCATCTTCTTCTGAAGATCGCGGCCAGGGTGGTCAGATTGTCTCCCACGGTCTTGTGCGTGGCCAGACCGAACGTTTCCGCATCGTACCGGGTTCCGAACCGGCTGGAGAAACCACCGAGGCAATCTCCGTTCAGACGGCGAGCACTCCGGCAGCCCAGGTCTCCGCAGTGGCCACGGCCTTTGCACGGGGAGCTGAAACGGCTGCTGCAGTGGAAGTTACCTCCGCCCCTGCCCCGCAAGTTTCAACGGCTGCTCAGCAAATCGCTCAGGCACGCATGAAAGGATATGAAGGCGAAAGCTGCGCCGAATGCGGCAACTTCACCATGGTCCGAAACGGCACCTGCCTGAAATGCGACACCTGCGGCTCCACAAGCGGCTGCAGCTGATCCAGGGCATTGGTTTAGCTGTCCCGAGTCGCAAAGGATTGACTAATTGGGTCAATAAACAGCTCAAAACGGAATAACGGACGAACTTGGGTTTCCTGAGAAGCCAAACCCGGTTGGGCCAAAACCACAATCAACCAATTCCGGGCACCAAGAGGTGCCCGGAATACACCTCTCAAGAACAAAGCATGAAACAAACGTCAAAGATGTAAACAAAATGCCAGTTCCCGCGTAACCATGAGGTATCCCAATCATGAACGTGCACGTGAATTCCATCGAGAACTTCCTTAAAGCTCTGGTGAAAGAGCTTGAGGTTCCTGACAACAGATATGATCAGGCCCAGACGAGTTACACTTCACTTGGGGAATGGCTTCATCGCCCTGAAAGCACGGTCCGTAAGTACGATCCTCAGGTCTACTGCCAAGGTTCGTTCCGGTTGGGTACTGCGATCCGTCCACATACGGACGAAGAAGAGTATGACGTCGACTCTGTCGTAGAGCTTCGCACTCTGACCAAGCGCGACAAGACCCAGCAAGAACTGAAGGCGATGCTCGGCGTCGAGATCAGGGCCTATCACGATGCCAAGGGCATGGTCAAACCTGTCCGGGAAGGTAATCGCTGCTGGGTTCTGGACTATGCCGACGGTGCCCAGTTCCACATGGATGTGGTGCCAGCTGTTCCAAACACCGAGCAACAGAGAACCCTTCTCGAAGCCAAGATGCTTGACACGAGTTGGGTATCGACTGCGATTTCCATCACGGACAAGCGGGAGCCAAACTATTGGATAATCTCGGAGGACTGGCCCAGATCCAATCCGAAAGGCTATTCTTATTGGTTCGCATCCAGACAAGCGGTAGTGTTCGAACGCCGCAAGCGGGCGGTACTGGAGGAAATGCAGAAGCAAGGCTTCCGCGCAAGTGTGGAGGATTTGCCGGACTTCAAAGTCAAGACGCCGCTTCAATCTGCAATCATGATCCTCAAAAGGCACCGGGACAACATGTTTGCCCGGAACCTGGATCTGGGTCCAATTTCCATCATTATCACCACACTCTCGGCTCATGCGTATGAGAACCAGGACACGATCTCTGGCGCACTGTTCACGATCCTTGATCGAATGGATCAGTTCATCGTCCATGACGGCGAGAAATACATCATCGCAAACCCTACCGACCCGTTCGAAAACTTCGCTGACAAGTGGGAACATGAACCGCAGAAGGCCGACGCGTTTTTCCAATGGCTGCGCCAGGCTCGTGCCGACTTCGGGGCAGCAGCACAGGCAACGAACTACAAGGGCATGGCCGATGCCGTCTATCAAAGGATGGGATACCGAGCCGCAACCAGCGCGGTTGACCGGCTCACCGGAGGATCACGCCTGCTGCGTGCAGCAACTGGTGTATCTGCGGCAGGCGCAGGCACCGTTGGAGCCCCTAGTTTCGCTAATGCCGACCGTCGACCAACGAAGCCTCAGGGCTATGCATGATCTGGTGGTTGGAGAATCGGGATAGGGCAAGGGCGGAGAAGGCTGCATTCACCGCCCTACAGGAAGAGCATGATTGGCTGAAGAACGTGCGCGTCAAGCACCTCGACAACTTACAGCTCTGTGTGGACGTGGAGATCCTGCATGGCGGGGAAAAATTTGCACTAGCGGTGATATACCCAATTACGTTTCCTGACACCCCGCCTATCGTTTTACCCCATGGCGAAATTCAGCTTTCCGCCCACCAATATGGCCCTGGTGGGGAACTTTGTCTCCAGTGGCGTCCGGACAATTGGGATCCCGCTGTCACTGGGGCAATGATGGTCGAAAGCGCTCACGGTCTGATTGCTGCTGAGCGCAGTGCCGAAGGAGAGGCCACTGCCGTTCCTTCTGAGCATCGCTCATCGCTTGGAGCGGAGTTACGCTTCGAGACCTGGCGGCTTATGGTTCCGGAAGGTGCGTGGTCTTCACTTGAAGGACAGCTCCCTGAGGCCGTGTTCGAAATTTCCCTTACGATTACTGCACGTAGGACACACCGGGTGGCTCATCTGAGATCAATCGGAGCACAAGGCAACGAGGTTTGGATATCGCCTCAGCCCGCGCCTAATGCACCCAGAGGACGAACCGGCTACTTGTTGCGGACGGCGCAAGACATGAGCGTGTTAGCACTGTATGAAGGCGGCGAATTCGAAGACCTTGCCAAACGCATCCCCGAAATCTCCTCTCTTCTTGAAACGCAGGAGTGGCCTTTCATTATCGTTCTCGAAAAGAGCGGACGTAAGACCGCCTTTGATATAGTTCGTAGCGAGAACGATCTTCCGTTATTGATTCCTTATCGGATCGTTGAGGAGGAGGTGCTCGCGCAACGTTCTGCCTCGAATCGAGAGGCAATCTCCCAAAATCGTGTCGCCATTGTGGGTTGCGGTTCGATTGGTTCGAAGATCGCAGCGTCTCTTGCTCGCGCTGGTGTCAGGAAATTCCTCCTCGTAGACGAAGACATATTGCTGACAGGGAATCTGGTAAGGAACGAACTCGACGCGTGGGCAATTGGTTGGCACAAGGTCGATGCTTTAGCCGACAGGATCGGCCAGATCGTCACCGACATCGATATCGACACGAGGCGGGTCGCACTCGGCAGTCAGACCTCCGCACTTGCGATGGATTCCACACTTGAATCGATCGGCGAATGCGACCTCATCGTCGATGCGACGGCGACTCCGACTTCGTTCAATTTGTGCGCTGGTGCTGCAAAGCGAAACAGGAAGCCGATGATTTGGGCGGAGGTTTTCGGTGGTGGGATCGGCGGGATCATCGCAAGAGCGCGGCCTAACACTGATCCCTACCCGTTAGCGGCAAGGAATCAGATTACAACGTGGTGCGACGATCATGGAATTCCTTGGCAGACCGAAACCGGAAACCCGTACGAGATTAACGGAGACGACAAGCCGCCCTTCATCGCTGACGACGCCGATGTCTCTATTATTGCCGCCCATGCAACGCGACTTGCCCTCGACATCCTTCAAGGCGAAGAAACGTCATTTCCCAATTCCGCCTATGCGATCGGCTTAAAGAAAGCTTGGATCTTCGAAGCACCCTTCGACACTTGGCCGATCGACCTGCAACCAACGGGGCCCTGGGAGGAACCGATTGCTGCGCAAAGCGAAGAAGATATCAGAACACTTATGTCAGATCTCATCGACGAGGAAACTTCGTGACCGTGCAGTTGGTCCTTCCTCGGGCGATCGTGGATAGGATGAAGAACATGCTAGCTTGTGCCGCCGACAAAGAAATTGGAGGTATCTTGATGGCACGACAAATCACGCCTGGACAATTCGAGATCGTCGACTTCTCCGTCGATGAACTG
Organism: Roseibium sp. SCP14; assembly: GCF_040329475.1. NCBI lineage: Bacteria > Pseudomonadati > Pseudomonadota > Alphaproteobacteria > Hyphomicrobiales > Stappiaceae > Roseibium > Roseibium sp. SCP14. The sequence continues at coordinate 318,049 of NZ_JBDZYH010000003.1, read as the reverse complement.
ACGGGCAAACGGGCACAATTCGTCAGGGACCATGTCTTTCACAACACGTTCCTAGATGCGTTCTTCGAAAAGACCGGTTACGACTACGAGAAATACAACTATATCGGCGAATGGCACTCGCATCCCAAGCTTCCAATTTATCCAAGCCTCACCGACCTGAAATCCATGGAGGATCTCGTGAATGGAGAGCGCCAGATCCCGTTCGCTGTCCTGCTCATCGTCAGGTCTGACACGCCACGGGAGTTCCTCGCGATCGCAACTTTCCACCAAAATGGAGCAATTCCCGAGCCGGTACGGATCAAATCAGAGTTCTAAAAGTCGGCTTGCTTCGACAAACGAATGTCTCGGCGTTTCTGCGTCATCACCAAAATCCTACGCAGACCAAGAGGGGCGGTGGAGGAACTCGCCTAGGACTTGCCGCTCTCATCACCGAACTCAGTGGAAAATTGATCATCGGAGCAATTAACCGTGGCAACTACTTGTTCAAACTGGATCATCGACATGACTGTCTTGAAATATAACGCGCAATTTCCATCGAGGTCAGCGAACAGTCTATCTGAACCGGATACCGACGAACGGGACAACGGCATGTGGATTGTGGACTGGACAGTACCATGGACATTCGTGTGCCTGCGCAATCGCAAGTTTTCTCACATTTGCAGTTTTGGACGCATTAAAAGTGCGACTGAGTCAAATTTTTCTAGAGAGGCAACTCCGCGGAGTATGGAGATGCCGAATGCCTAAACGCAGAGGGAACACGCGAGACACCACGAAGATGGTCGTGTGGGGTCGCGCCGGCGGTCGCTGCCAATACAGAAACTGTAATGAGCGGCTGGATGGAGACCTTGTTTCGGGAAATCTTGCACGAAACAAAAGTTATGTGGCGCATATTGTTGCCGCTGATCCTGGTGGGGAACGCGGCGATCCGGTACTCTCCTTTGAATTGGCTGATGATCCGGAAAACCTGATGCTAATGTGCGATGCCCATCATCGCGAAATTGATGATACAGAAAAACTCAGCATCTACACGGTCGAAGTACTGAGAGAAATGAAGCGCGAGCATGAGATGCGCGTGGATCAACTTCTTTCAATTAGGACGGCAAAGAAGTCTAAGATTCTCCAAGTCAGCGCACCAATCGGTGAAAATGAGACGGCAGTATCCTTCGACGATTGCACTTATGCCGTCACGTCGGAGTCGATCCTTGCCGACCGCGTTCCGGTTGAAATCAAGATCCGTGGCATGCGCCACAAGGATACCGATCCAGATTACTATAATACTGAAATAAGCAATCTGAGATCTCGCTTTGACCGAGAAATCCGGGGGCAATATGAGGACGGATTGATTGAACACCTCTCTGTTTTTGGGCTAGCTCCGATCCCAATTCTTATGGAACTGGGTCGCTTGATCTCGGACATTTCTGATGCAACCGTTTTCATGCGTCACCGGGAACCGAAACCTCAGTGGGCGTGGCCCAATGACGGGCCTGGCCTATCGTTCTCAAGGTCCAAGGGACCGGCAGGAAGCAATACGGTGGCTTTAAAACTCTCGGTATCCGCCGCAATTAAAGATGAGCGTGTCAAACAGGTGCTCGGCGACGATATTTCCATCTGGGAAATTCGAAGCGACCGGTTTGGTACGGGAGTACTTCGCCACCAGAGTAATTTGACTGGGTATCGTCTGCTGGTTGGTCGCGTATTCGATGAAATTAGGGAACAACATGGGAAAGAGGTCGAACTTTCAGTTTTTCCGGCCATACCGATAGCTTGCGCCATCGAATTTGGACGCGTTTGGCAACCAAAGGCGCATCCTGGTTTTCGAATTTTTGACGAAACCCAGGCTGAGGGTTTTATCAAAAGGCATCAGATTGGCATCATTTCGTCGAAAACTACTAGATAATCCCTTTCAACGATCTCGTACCAACGTCTGAGCAAACTGAAAAATTCGGACCATCGCAAGCGTATCTAGTTCACAGTAAGCCAGAAGCGCCGTTCGCAGTTGCGCCCGCTTTTCCGAATCTTCTTCGTTGATCATCTTGTTCCAGCCGTCCATTGCCGCGGTTCCGTCAGCAATCTCCATCCCTTCATAACTCAAATCCGGAACGACAACTGGAAGGACCTTCTTGATGGATGTCGATCCATTGAAACGGATGTCGACATACCCCGTCTTGAACACATCCATCAGATCTACAGTTCGATCGACCAGGCCAAGGAGGAAGTCCCGCTGGTTCGGGAAGGCGTTCGCCATCTCCTTGTTACGCGTGTTTTCGAACGCCTTGTTCCAGGTGACAACTGATCCAGTCGCGCCAATTGCTCCTTGTAGGGTTTCCACCAATTGACGCGGCGACTCCGGTTGATCGGCTAGATACTCAAAGTGATCAATCCCTCCATGTTCATGCAGAACATGGAGGGAAAACTGAAAGGGCAGCTGCTCTTGTGGCCCTGTCCCATCAACGATGGGGATTGCAGAAGCGTAGGTTTCGTAGTCGAGAAAATAGAGTGGGTACTCCAATACGCTGATGAAGTTTTCGATATCGGCGACATCTACAAAGGGGTTCTTGACATTGTGAGCCTGAATGATCGGCCGCTGGAGACGCGTAACCTCATTGAGTTCAATCTGATCCAAGCCAAACCGCCCCTCCGAAACGAAGTTCTCAAGCTTCCTGCCAGACAACCTCGGAAGCGAATAAATCGAATATTTAGGGATCCCCGGATTGAAGTAGCCGAAGCTGTCGCAGTGATGAGAACGACTGAGGGTCAGGCATCTACACGAACTCTCATCAATCGCCGCTTCGTTGAGAAGCGCTAGGGCGTCTGTAATCTGCTGTTCTGTCTCCGCAAGAAGGCCCTTAACCCGGGTCGTCTCATCAGCGAAGGTCAGTAGGCCTGCCGGATCAATTTCGCCGTTACGGACGTAGTCCTTGTTCAAATGCACGATGAAAATATTTCTGACTTTGCGACCCGTTTTCACGGCAACGATTGTCTGGAAAGCCGCGTCCTTCAGTTGGTTATGAGGGTTGCTATCCTTCACGCTCGTCGAGGACTTGATCTCGAAAATATCGACTGTCCCATCTTCGTTTGCTCGAAGCATATCCGCCCGCGCATGGAGCCCCTCACCCGTCTCGAAAACATCCTGAAAGGAACATGCCTCAGCATCCGGCCAGCCTTGGACCAACTGGCGCACATAATTTTCGACCAGGTAACCCTCTGCGGCCAACTTTTTCGCATACTCGGAAAATTCGCCCTCAGGATAGACTTCCGGTTTTCGCTGCTTGAGCCAAAGCGACTTTGGACAACTAAGATACTGAATAAAATCGGTTTTCGTAAGCATTACGATCCCTCACACTTTGCCGGAACTATTATTCCGAGAAATTGCCTGGATTTTCAATTCCTGATTTAATTGAAAAATCGTAAGTCGATTCTGACTTCTAAGGACCTAGGGTTGAGATCGTATGGGGAAGAACATTGTCGTATGCTGTGACGGCACCGGAAACCAGATCGAGATAAATCTATCGAATGTTCTAAAATTATTCAGAGTTTCCAGGAAAAATGAAGAGCAACGCGTCTATTACAACGCAGGCATCGGGACAATCGGCTCAAGCGATGCCTGGGCCCGCTACCGCCAAAACGCAAAAGCCATATTTGAGCTGGCCACAGGGTATGGCCTAGATGACGATATCCTTGCCCCATATGAATTCATATGTCGCAACTATGACGACGGCGATCAGATATATCTGTTCGGTTTCAGCCGCGGAGCTTATACAGCTCGCGCCCTCGCAGGCCTGATCCATATGATCGGCCTCATTCCTATCGACCAACAGAATATCGCGAGCTACGCCCTTCGCGCCTACAAACAAGCAAGTTTTGACGGCGACTTCACCATTCCTTGGCACTTCTCAAAAGTGTCTGGAGCGAAACCGGTACGGATCAAATTCCTTGGAGTTTGGGACACAGTCGCATCTGTCATTGTACCGCGCCCAGACCGTCTGATTCCCCAACTTCTTACCCTCCCATACACGCGAAAGAACCCAAGCGTCGAAGTATTCCGTCACGCGATGGCAATCGACGAAAGGCGGCGAATGTTTCGGCTCAATCGCTGGGAAGAACCACAGCCTTTTGTAAAAAATCCCTTCGACAAGAAGGCTGAACCGATTGCCCAGGATATAAAACAAGTTTGGTTTTCGGGATGCCACTCTGATATTGGCGGAGGCTATCCAGAAGAAGAGAGCGGATTGGCAAAATATCCCCTTGATTGGATGCTCCGAGAGGCGATTACCCATGGCTTGAAGGTCAATCAGGCAATGCGAAACTATATCGTGCTCGGCAGAGCGCGTATGGGCTCAAAGGTGCGCTTTACCAAACCAGATCATACGGCAGATGCGCATGACTCGCTCACCAGAGGATGGCGTCCCCTCGAGTATCTCCCAAGGTCCGTGAAATGGATGGAATGGCCACGACGAAAATTCGCGGGAATGTACTTGCCGCTAGCTGAGCCGCGGGTAATCGAAGATCCAGAAAGAAAACCATTGGTTCACAAGTCCGCTGTCGACCGGAGGAATGAAACGGACTACGGACCGGATAACTTCCCAGCGGACTTTGAAATCGAGCAATGATTTCGAAGCGTAACTTGAGGCCGGGCATTCCGTGTTTGTGCACGATCTAGAGCTGGTTTACGGAAATAAATGGATTCAATTTTGGCCAAAGTCATAGGGACAGTCACCTACTTCCCTTCATACTCGCGCATGTTCATTCACAGTCGCACTGTGTTGCAATCGGCTGCCACCACCAAACTTCTCCATTTCAATTGTACTAGCAGCGATTAAAACTGATCCTTTGAAATAGAAATATCGAACGTGTGGATTCTTGACCGTAAATCCCGACTATGCAACCCCTGGTACATTCGCAGGGGAAATGATTCTTTGTTCTATTCGAACCACACGTTGACGAGGGATTTTGGTGATCACCACTGGGCGGTCGTCAAGGAAATCTGCAACCTCAAGAATGCCGACGATGCGTTTATCCTCCATGCCGTTGACGTAATACGCCAAGCCTACGGTGAAGAAGAAGTCCGCAGGATCGCGGAAGGAGCAAGTCTGACTGTGCCAGAACCAGCTGAAGGAATTGGCGAGTCCTTCGACCTTTCCGCGGTAATGAGTGCCTTCCGCAAGGCTCTTCCCGATCCCGAGGCAGAGGGTAATAAACCTTCACAACTCACTAACTATCGATCTGAAACCGCCGAGCTTATCGCACGGGCCGCATTGGCTCGCGTCTACGGTTTCGAGCTTCCGCCGGCACTACACGCGACTAAGGGTAATCGGGCGCAGCCCATCCTTGGCCTCGACGGCTGGACAGTAATACGAACCAATCCTGAGGGATTGTCGTTAGCACTCATTCAAGTGAAAGCCACTGATGATAACAGGCGCCCACCTGGCGAGGCGGCCAAGTTGGTAAGTGAATGCGGCAAAGCAGTCACAGACAAGGCAAAGTTAAGCAGTTACCTAATGGCCTGTACGGTACGATGCAGGGGGACAGAATACGCGGCCATGATCCTCGGCATGGTTCAGGAACTAGAGAAAAACGGCCAGATTAAAAATTTAATATTGTCGCCGGTGATTATTCGTGGCGAAGTAGAGGCAGACTTGGAAGATTTGAGGTCGCTGCGTGACGCGACAGTATCCTATTTGCATGCTAAAGCCCGCGGCATGACCCTCTCACTGGGGGCTGAGCTCACGGCTTTAGGTCGTACAGCAATGGCGAAAGCTCGAGCAGATGACTGATGTGACACCAATCTTCGATGGGGAGTACTTGGACAAACTGGTATCCCGGTTCGATGACGATGTCTTCCAGTCGTCATTTAATGTAACACAAGACCCTGACCTAACCCAGCTCATCCAGCTAAAGCTAGGTTCTATGCTCGGATACGAGGAATGGATAGCTGACACCGAAGTAGGCTATTCGACCGTAGCAAATTTAGATGACAGCAAGTCGGCCAGTCGTGTGTTCGACCGCTGGTTAGCCTATATCATTACGGCATATCCCCACAGACCCATTGATCTGAACGATCTGTTCCTGATGTCGACCTCCGCATTACTGGCGCGGCGACCGACAGAACTGAGACACGTTCTCAGATTGAGCCCGATATCAGCTGTCATCGAAGCCGCAAGCTCTGAAGAGCACGGCTGGCCTAGCCAACTCAGAGAAACGGTTTCGCGAGCGTTGATGTTAGTGGCACGGCAATCCGGCCGAGTTGATGTCCAGGAGGCGCGTAATCGGATCGATGAATTGCGTGCATTGCAAAAAGCCGTTGAAGGAGATTGGCTAGTCGAAGCGGAGCGCCCGCAACAGTCTGCGTTAGAATTACTCGCGCTCTACCATTGCGCGCAGGCAGCCATCGTCCTTGCCGACTACGTGCTCGACGGTACTTATGTCGGGAGTCGAGGCCGGGCGGTTAATGTGGGAACTGAGCTGCGCACCTTGTTGCGCAAATCAGGCGAATACGCCGACATGAGCTCGGAACCAGGTTTGATGACTTGGACAAAGTCAGTGTCTCTCATAATCGAGAAATTGCGTTCGGATTCCATCTGGACAAACGGATTGAACATCAATTCGAAGATCGACCAGCTAGTAAAATCTTTCAGTCGGCGGGATGGTGCGATCTTAAGTATGTTACCATCTCAGCAAGAAGCTCTCGGCCAAAACCTGCTCGATGCGCAGCGTGAGGCCCTAGTGCTTCAAATGCCCACAAGTTCTGGCAAAACTCTGATGGCCGAACTGTCAATCCTCCAGACTCTATCGAGTTACGGCCCTGCAAAGGTGGTGTACCTCACACCTACCCGTGCCCTGGCCACACAGGTCAAGCGCACCCTTAGCTCCGACTTTGCCGACCTTGATATCGATGTGACTGCGGCGGGCAGTGCATTCGAAGAGGATCCATTTGAGTTGGCACTTCTTCAGGCCGCAAGTGGAGTAGTAGTTTCAACACCAGAGAAACTTGACCTTTTGCTGAGATCTCATCCGGATTGGTTCGAAAACGTTCGGCTCGTAATCGTGGATGAAGCCCATCTTTTGAAAGACGGTGAGCGCGGTGCCCGGCTTGAACTACTGCTAGCAAATCTTCGGCGAGAGCATATACATGTGAGGTTGCTTCTACTGACACCCTTTGTCGAAAACGCTGAGGAAGTGGCAGCTTGGCTAAGTGAAGATCGCGGTAGCGATGTAGATGTTAGCTGGCGCCCTGCTCGGTTGATCGTAGGGTTAGCCTCTGTAAAAGGTAGGCTCTCGACAAAACGTTGGGAAGTCGAGTGGAAGGAACCTCATCGAGCCTCCTCATTGACCAACACTGTCATGTACTTTCGAGAAGACGAACGTGAGGCATTTCGCGAAAGTACCTCAGCCCGGACAAAAGCAATTTGCCTGAGCAAGCGCCTAAGGTCTATAGGCCCATCCCTCGCTATGTTCCCCTCATCGCGTATCTCAGCTGAACAGTCAGCCCTGCAAATGGCGACCGACAAATCAGAGATTGATATTGAAAGAGCACCACCCGAACTGCGTGTAGCGCTTGCCTTGGCGTTGGAGGAATATGGCTCGGATAGCGATCTAGCAAAATGTCTACGCAAAGGCGTCGCGTTCCATCATTCTGCGCTAAGCAGCGAGCTTCGCTATCTGGTCGAGCGCCTTGCTGGTGATGGGACACTGGATTTCATCGCTGCCACCACAACTTTAGCACAGGGTATGAATTTCCCAGTTTCAAGCGTCGTAATCCACTCTGTTCATAAACCCAGGGCAGGCCCACTCAGCCCTGCGGAGTTCTGGAACATAGCAGGACGCGCGGGTCGCGTGGGACTGTCAGAACGAGGTGTCGTTGTTTTTGCTAACTCTGATCACAGAGATAAGTGGGAGAGCTATACCCAATACCTTTCCGAAAAGATGGAATCTGCGATGGCCGAGGCCGTCTTCAAAGTTCGTGAAGCAGATCCCGTTAAATGGTCATATAAACAACACGAAGGCATACGCCCTTTCATCCAATACATTGGCCATTCAGTAGCGAGGCAAGGTGCGAATGCTACCGCAAGCGAGCTTGAAAGACTGGTCACTGCCAGCTTTGCAGGAAAGTCTCGAAAGGTTCGAGCAGCCTTATTACGTTTAGCACGACAGTACCTCACAGAGATCGCCAACAAGTCACGCAGTTTCATGAAGGTAGCCGATCAGACCGGCTTAGCTTCATTCAGCTTTGATGAACTCTATGCAAATATCTCGAACAATCCTGTTTTGGCTACGGCAGGAGCCGCGGAGTTGGGGCGCCCTGATGGAATGCAGCACTTGATCGACGCATTAGCGAAGTTGCCTGAGCTCTCGCTTGCATTGGAAAAAGGTCATGGCGACATTGATACCGCAGCAGTTGCCAAAGTCGTTCACCGCTGGATCAACGGCGCGAGCATAAAGGAAATTTCTACATCTTTCCCAGGTGCTACAGAAGCGGAAAAAGTTCGGGAGGCTGGAAAGTACGTGTTCGCAAAGGTGTCGCAAACTGTCTCTTGGGGTACACATGCGTACCTTCGAGGGCGCGCGATGCTATCGGGTAACGAGCAACTGCTGACAGAAGAACATCGTATGCTTCCGGCATACATCCAGTATGGTGTGAACAATCCCGCCTCGGTTCTCGCCTCGGTTCTCGGCATCCCCAGACAGCTTGCACCACGTTTCGCCGATCTATACAGTGAGCGTAACGGCGAACTCCAGCCGGAAGATGGTGATAGATTCAAGAACTTTCTACAGCAGGGGTCCGTCGAACTCTGGCGAGATGCAATTTCAGGCAGTACGCTTGCGGACCGTGTATCTGCATCAGACTTGCGAAGTGTCTGGCGCGACGCCCAGGGTCTCAAGAGCAATTCCCCGCTCAGCAGGCCTAGACCCCAACCCTAACATCAAAAAGAAACGTGAACGGATCCTAGAGCGTTTCACGTTTTGACGGAAGCGTATCCTGCATTTTGAAAGTAGTTTGCGCATTCTGTTGCGCCGATTGTTGAAACGAGTGTTCCAACGTGCCGCCATGTCTCCTCGATTGTGCGTTTCTGAGCGGCCCGCATCCAGTGCTTTATTTTGGCGACGGCCTGCTCGATTGGATTGAGGTCTGGTGAGTATGGCGGCAGGAACCATAGTTTCGCGCCAGCGGCCTTAATCATCTGGCGAATGCCGGCCGCCTTATGGGAACCGAGGTCGTCCATGACAACGATATCGCCAGGTTTGAGCACTGGCACGAGAAGTTGCTCGACATAGGCGCGGAAACATTGGCCGTTAATGGGACCGTCGAAGACGCAAGGCGCGGTCAGGCCTTCCCAACGCAGCGCGCCGAGGAAGGTCAGTGTGCGCCAGTGGCCATGCGGGGCAAAGCCGCGCTGCCGCTTGCCCTTCTTCCCCCAGCCGCGCAACGGGGCCATGTTGGTCTTTATCCATGTTTCGTCAATGAAGACCAACCGTTCGGGATCGAGACGGGGCTGAAAGGACTTCCACCGTCGCCGCCGCCGTGCGACATCCGCGCGGGCCTGCTCAAGGGCGAACAGCGGTTTTTTTGAACCGTAATCCTTCGCGTCGCAGAAACAGCCGGACTGCGTTGTGCGAGACCTTCACGCCACGCGCGGCAAGCTCGTCCTTCAGTCCATGAAGGGTTAAATCCGGTGTCTGCTCGATCCGCTCGATGATGAAGTCACGATGGGCCTCCAGAACCGACTTGCGGTGACCGCCCAGCTTGCCAGGCGCGACAGATCCGGTCGTTCGATAACGTTGCGACCACTTAACAACCGAAGAAACCGCAACGCCGAAACGCGCCGATACGGAGCGGCAGCTCTCACCCGACAAAACAGCCGCAACAACCCGTTCTCGAAGATCTTTGGAAAGAGGTGCTGTCATTCGATGCTGGCCTCCTGTTCTAGCCAGCATCTTGAATCACAAATCCCAACCAAAGGGAATCCCAAACGATTCTGTGAAAACGTGAAACGCTCTAGCTTGAACAGTCCGGATCAGGGGGCTGGGTCATGACATCTGCTAGCCGAGATTCGCATAACGTGCCATATGAAATGCTTTTCAGTGTTACGGAAGTCGCTCCTTCCCTGCCATGAAAGACGTCGCGGAATTCTCTAACTCAAAACGGTGGCATTTGTCGGGAGCACATCACCCCTAAAACTCGCGCGCAACCAACGGCACATCATTTACATTGCACGATTGTGAGCCGAGTTGGGCGCGCTAATCGAAGCCAAAAAAAACTGCACGATCCTCGGCCGCGTGCAAATTATGCACTGCCATCACGCTTTTCTGGGAGGGACTTTTCTCTGATTTGAAGACGATGGGCATGTTGTCGAAGCAGACTTCCGCAATCACCGCCGAAAAGTCCTTCTCATAGCAATCCTGGAGCACTTTCAGGTTCGTCGATGGAAAACTGTCTTTGAACGACTTGTTATACTTTGGCTCAAAATGGCGGATGAGCGAGGCCTCGTACAGCGTTGTTCTTTCCGCTTCATCGGTATTGAACAGCTTGTCTAGACCTAATTTAATTCGCCCGTCTCCTTGTGATATGTCTTTCGCACGGGGATTGAACATAGTCAGCATCCTTGTGGTGGGAACGACCTTGAGCATGACAACTTGCAGCGAATGACCTTCCGGCACTCCCTGCACGGCAATTTTCTGAACGGTTTCGTGCTTACGCAACCGGTCGAGGGCGTTCCTAGAGCCTGATTTTCCATAAGCCTGACCGATATACTGGACTTCGAAGTAAACCTTTCCCGTCAACGAAAGACGGGTCTGAATTTGATCTTCGCTTGGAAAAAATCTCCTCCCCGCCTGATCTTCCAGGCGCCAGTAATCCCGGCCATCTACATTTTCTATGTGCAAATCGGCTCCCTCCGGCAAGGGGAAGCGTACATCGTGAGTGTCACCAAGCATCTTAAGGTGACACACCAACTCCCGGCCGTCCTGACTTGCGCCTTCGAAATCCACGCGGGGTGAAAAACCCACCATGTAGATGTGGCACTTGCGAATTCGATCGATCAGCCCCGCCAGCGCCTTGTCGTCATAGATGCCAGCTGCTGGCAAATAGACGTAGTCTTCTGCGTACATAATCAAAGCGTGTTCAACGTCGAAGGCCTTATCTGAACCAAACACGAAGCCACTCTCCTATTTCTAAAGACATTGCGGCATACACCCCGACTTGGACGTTTAGATACCAAATTTTCACCCCTCTCGGCGCCGAAGATACATCCCGGTACGCTTTTCCCAGCATTTTGTTTGGTCAGTGCAAACTCTGTTCGATCTGGGTTTAATGGTCGGCCTCTATGGAGGGTTCAAACGGCACGCTGAAATACACACAGTTTACAGTTAAGCGAACTAGCCGCTTTCAACCCGTCATTGAGCATCCACTACTCGACATAGAGAAGCCGCAATACAAATCGGGCGGGAAAATACGCCTGTGACTTCTAATGTAAATGCTACAATGGCTCAGTGTCCTTGTTGCACTTCGATGTAGAGTTTACCGTCCTCCACTCCGGGTTCGCATGACGTGCCTAATGGAAGCTGAATGAATGCCGACATAAACTCCCATTCCGCGGTGACGCAGAAACTCAGTCAACGACTTCAATAGGTTGATCACTCTCGTAGTTCAGCGTCGTCAGGAAACGCAGAACAGCGGTGATCTCATCATCGTCAAGAACAATGCCACTTATCGACTCTTGCGACCAAGCCTTCAATCGGTCGTAAAAGTCGACACGCTCCAAACTGGTCATTCCTTCTGGATTTGTAAACAAAAGCGGATCGTAGTGAGTCCGGATGGCGTCCTCGAGATCAGGTAACGACCCAGAATGCATGTAAGGCGCGGTCTTCGCGACGTTGTACAAAGGAGGTGTCCGAAACAGATATCTATCGCTCACGTCGAGCGTCACGTTAAACCGGCCGTAATCGACACCAAAGCCATTCTTTCCGAACCCTATCTGCGGGCTTGCGATGGCGTGAAATTCCATATCTGAAAAGTACGGACCGTTGTGGCAGGCGACACAGTTCCCTTTTCCGTAAAATATCAGCCCACCTTTGATTGCTTGAGGTGTCAGAACACCATCGCGAAAAACAAAATCATGAAGCCGCGTCGGCTTCACCCTGAAATTCGTTCGAATAAAGGCCGCGATTGCTTCTGCTGCGTGGGAAAACTCGAGCTTCGCCACCGAAACCTCTTGGGCCGTTGCCAAGGCCACACCGAGTTCCGGATCTTCCCGAACGCGCTCAATCAGAACCTCATACACCGAATTCGCAGTTTCTACGGTTTCTGTTTGGAGTTCCAGGGTACTCTTGTTGTCGATCAGCATTTCGCCGATTTCGACGGGCGGCAAATGCACAGCAACCGTGAGAGGATCCTCGGATGGAGCTTCATCACCGAATTGGCTGTGTATTGAGCTGTCAGTTTGCTTCACCTTTCCGTCCCAGAAAAGGACGTCAAAACCTTTGCTTCCGCGCCCCCAGAGGGGAAGAACGTTGCGCGGAATGATATCGCCGCCCCGGATTACACGCTCAGCACCTATGCCCTCACCCTCGGTTCCGATCGCTATTGGCAAACCATCCGCGGACCCAAATTTATCAAGGTGACAAGACGCGCAAGCCGTATCCTCGGCCAGTGAAAGTAGCCTACTCTCAAAGAGCTTCTTTCCGACCTGAATAAGCGGCTCAGGAGCCGAAACATGTGTTCCCTCCGCTGGGATAAGTCCATTCGTTATTGCAGCGTTACGGAGCGTGCGACTTCTCAAATCGTCCGCTCCGGCAGAGCAAATTGATCCACCAACTAAACACAGCGAAAAAACGGCTCTAGTAGCGAATTTCATGGATGCGAACGACCTCTCTCAGGTCTTCCCCTTTTTCTTCAATCGCAACCAGAGCCATTTCGCTCAGTTCGTTTTCCGTCAAGCCCCATCGGATGAGAGACTTTCGCATCATGTCGTAGTCCTGGCAGTCGATGAGCCCAATCTCGGCAGACTTCAGGTCCATCACGTTGGCCTTCGTGGGGATTGCAGCAAGCCTTTGTTTGGCGAGCAGATGATTGCGCATCGCGTTATCACACTTGAACGTAAGTTCGGAAAATTCGGCCTGATTCAGTTTTTCTATCGCTAGCTTCCACATGGGTTGGCCGGCGAAAGCCAAAGTCAGCCCCAAAAGACATCCCGCAAAAAAACTAATTGGCCGTGATCCCAAACGCATTGAGCACCTCCGGCGTTATCGTGCCTGTTACCCTGAGACCGAAATCACTTTGAAATTTGGAAAGCGCCGCCTTAGATTCCGGACCAATAATCCCGTCGATGGCACCGTTGTAATAGCCATAAGCCATTAATCCGGATTGCACCCTTCTCGCGATCGCTTTGAATTTTTCCGAGTTCCCGGGAAGAGCTTTTGGAGCGGAGGCTGACGGACTAGGCAAGACGGACGTAGGTGGCGTGCTTGTTGTATTTCGGTTTGTCGCCGGTGGATTGTATATCGGCGACCCAGACGATCGCGGTACTGAATACCCCCCTCCAGAGGACGACCGATGGCTCGAATGAGACCGATGGCTCGAATGGGACCGATGGCCCGCCAGCGTATACGTGTGCTGGGACTTGAGACTATCGAATACACTATTTTTCTTGGTGATATCGGACACAGAATCTGACGGCGTGTTTGCCGCAGTGTCGCCTCCCCAAAATCCCGCCGCCAAAAGCGATGGGATAACGAACTTCCTTTTCATAGTGCCCTCACACTCGAAAATCCCCGGCCTTCCGGATACCATTCAAAAAAACCGGTACACTTATTAATAGCAGAACAAACACTACAAGTCGGTAAATACTTCTGTTTCCAATCAGAAATTGAATTTGCGCAAAACCGCCTGTATTGCGCCGGGACAGTGCATAACGGGAAATTGTATAGAACTGTCTCCAGTCCTCGAGTGCTGGCTATGTCTATGCCAGCCGCGATCGGGTCGAAGATCCGGGAACTGTCGAAAAACTCTCGCCTCCAATTCTGTCTGCCGTAACCGATCGGTTCCAGCTGCATGATCGCCCAGAACGCGATGTGAGGATGGTGTGTGGTTACATACAAAGACAGGTCAACCAGCCCAGTAGCGTTAGAATTGAGAACCACCGTCCTCAATTCAATTCGATGACCGTTCCTTCCTAGAAGGGCAAGGTTCCGTTCAAGCACTTCGAACGCACCATGTTTGGCGACAATTTCGTCATGGATTTCAGGTGATGCCGAATAGCATGGAACGCCCCAGAGGACGCGAGTGCGATCCAAGCTTTGTAGAGCCGACGTATCGCCTTCGTCGAAGTGCTGTCCGTTGGTGAGGATGTGAAACTCGATATCCGGCCTCCGCTCCTGCACCCGGAGCAGAAACTCAAACAACCTGTTTTTGTGGAGCGTTGGTTCACCGCCGGAAATCCCGATCGTCGCGTTGAATGGCGCCAACAAAGCGGCTTCATAAAACGGGTCGAACAAATCCACGTGGTGCGCCTTGGGAGGCTGTGAACACATTACACATTTCTGATCGCATTGCTCGGTCACAAGAAACGTGTTGTGAAGTGAGCGGTTTCTTATGAGCCTATGGAGCGACCGTTGACCGGGCAATATCATGACGACGTCGCCATCTAGGGAGTCCGGCTCTGGAGTTCTTACTGTCAGGGACATTCCGCAAACGTCGTACTCGACAAAATCCTGACCACGGTGGATGGCGTTCGCAGTTCCCTCCTCCGAAGATCCGTTGTTTTGGAGCCGGACTACAAGCGGTTCCGAAATGGGAAAGGGGTCAATTTTGACCCTTAAGGGGATCATTTCAACCTCGCCGCCAGTTCGGTCCGGTAGTTCGGAACCTCTAGCCAGTGCCCCAGCGAATATTGCACCTTTGGGTCGTCGGAATAGATCAATTCAAATACAAGATCGAAAAGCGCCATGTGATGTTGGCAGTGAGCTGTTTCATGGCGCGGAATATCGATGCGGCCATATCTGGAAAGGTCGTCAATGACATCGGGCGCGCAAAAAGCCTGGTAGACACAATGAACGCAATCCGGATCATCAAAGTTTGAAGCCGCGCTGTTGAGAACATTGCGCTTCTTCTCATCTATCCCGGTGTTGAGATTGCCAATGGAGAGGTCCAAGCGACCTACTCTGGAGATCATTCTTGCCTCGTCAGTGGGGTAATACTTTCCATCGAAATCCACGACGAGATAGTCATATCCCAGCCAATTCGGGTTTCGGAGATCCATATGATTTTGGATGCCTGTTCTGAATATCCGCCGTAGTAAATGGCTTAGATAGTACTCTTCGACGGCTTCGTCAGCCTCCCAGTTGTGCTCGATCATATGGTCGACGAATCGTCTGTAAAACTGCATCCAAGTGTCTTGTGTATCCTTGAAATCGTACCGCTTACGCGCAAACCCTTGGTAATTTACTCGGCGGAGGTAAATTGACCGGAGACCAAGCTTAACGAAGCTCCACATCACACCCTCCGGTTCCGGCAGATTGTGTACGTCGAGCGTCGGGAGCGCTGAAACCTTTGCCGTGCCGAATTGTGAAAACGCTCTCTGGAGATTGGCCCGAAATTCGTCGTGAAGGACGGGATCCTTTGTTCGCTGTGAGCGATGAACCTCCTCCATGCCGTCGAACGATGTGCTGACGAAAGTGTCGTTTGCACCGAGGAAGTTCCAAGCCTCCTCGGAAACGGACTGAAGATTGGTGCACACGACGAACTCAGTTTGCCGGAAATTATTGCGGCAAAAGTCCCGGATCTCTTCAAGTATATCCAAGCGGAGCAAGGGCTCTCCGCCTTGGAATTCGATCTTCATGGTCTCGGTGTCCAGCTTTGAAAGCGATTCCAAAAACTGTCGCCGGATCTCGTCATTCCAATCGAACCCGGATGCCGACTCCCGCGCACGAGATACCTGGCAGTAGTCGCAGCTCAGGTTGCATCTCAGCGTAGGGATCAGAATGAAGTAGTTAAGCTCCGAAACTGGATTTATCCGCCTTGCCCATCGACCGCAAAAGCCATCGAAGGCGGCGTCGATCTTGTCGCGAAAAGCGTGACCTTGTCGCCGCAAAAACTCATCATCCTTGGTGGTTAGAACTCGCTCGACATACCTTTGCAAAAAGCTCTGGTCGCTCTTGAAGAAACCGCCAGCGTCGTCGGCAAATAGAAACTCTCCGTCCGCACGCTCGCGGAACTTAAGTGGCCAGACGTTCATCGGCCAAATACCGCGACACTGAGAGCTTGTCTGCTGTCCTTACCTTCTTCGCGGATCTTCTCTCGATAAATCGTATAAAGGAGCTGCTTTTTCAGACTCTCAAAATCAATCTGCGCCGGAAGTGCAATATCCAAATGTGACTCGCGTGGATTGATCTGTGCTGCTGGAAACAGGTAGCCGATCCGGGTGATCGCCGAATTTAGAAAGGGTCTCAGTTCGACGGATATTTCTAGCCGATACTTCGAGAGGAGATCGACTTTGTCGCTCGGTTCGTTCACTTGAATTGGCTTTCGGAGGACAAGTTGGGCACTCTGAACCAATCAATCGACTCAGATGTATCCATAGATACCAAAACCCTGAATTGAAGTGAAGTTGAGAGCGGTTAAGCCAATTGACCATACGTCTCTTCGCGCTCGCAACTCCAATCAAAACCATAGGTACAGAAGTGAAACGAAGCAATCCCAAGATTCTGTTGAGGACTGTTTTTCGCATGGGACAAAACATGGTGCACCATGCCCATGACATTGTCTCCCTACTAATCACCGACTTAGACTGCCGCAGAGGCGAAGTGCAGAGAGTCGATATGCAACCATTAGAGGACAACAAATTGCGAGGGGCAAACTCGCTGGACTGATCCTCAGTCTTCTTTGATACCGATATCGAAGTGTTTCGTTTTCAGGCGGCTCCCCACGAAACATAATTCTGTCCGACATCTCTGGCCCTGCACGGGTCGCCTCTGCGGCAGTAGGGATCGTGATAGGCGATCCACCATCTCTGCACACCAGATCTTTGTGCGAGTATTCTATGGGCTGATTTCCAAGTTTGCCCTGGTCAACAGAAAGTATTTGTTAATGAGGAAAGGCCCAGAAAGCCGCGGGAGTGGTAACAGCTCAAGTCAGCGCTTTGTTGTTTCGACCTCGATGCGCGGGCGATGCCCGCCAAGCTCCTCAAACGCGCGGTTGCGGCAAGTGAAGACAATGATTTGCTGGTCGCGCGAGATTCGGGTGAGAGCCGTGAACATCCGGACGATCCGATCGTCATCCGAATGTACCAAGGCGTCGTCAAGGATCACTGGTACCTGCCTACCCTGTCGGGCATAGAGCCTTGCAAACGCCAGCCGGGTCAGAATCGCGATCTGCTCAATCGCCCCACCGCTGAGAACATCGATTTCCTCGACAACGAGGCCGCGTCGAATACGCGCCGGCAACATGGTTTCTGGGTCCATCTCCAATTCGGCGCCTTCGTGCAGCATGGCAATCAAGGGTATGAGTTCACGTTTGACCGGCTCGAAATAGGCATCCCGCGCCTCGCTACGCGCACGATCGAGTTCATCGCGGAGCGTTGCAAGGATCTTCACTTCGAAGGCGTAACGGGCTTCCCGTGCAACAGCCTCCTGAAGTTCACCTCGAACTTCCTCGAGACGGACCTCGACTCCATCATCAGCCCGGGCTCCGATCTCGCCGTCGAGTTGACTGAGTTCTTCCCGGGCGCTGCTCCGCTCTTCCTGTGCGACCCGAAGCGCTGATGACAGCCGGTCACGATCCGCTTCGAGTGCCTCGACGTCTGGCGCAGCCGACACCAGGGCGGCACGTGTTTCTTCCGCCCTCGCGACTTTCACCTCGGCGTCTTTCAGCGGAGTTTCAAGATCTTCTTTGGGCGCTGACTGGGCATCTTTGTCGAATTGCGCAAGAGCGTCGTGTGCAAGCCGATGGGTTGTCTTGGCCTCGAGTAGGTCATTGGCGCTTTCGTCCCGCGTTGCTCGCGCATCCCGAAGGGCACGACGTGTTTCCTCCTCCGCAGCCTCAGCCTCAGAGACCGAAGGCAGGTCTAGATTTTCTTTCGGGAGTTCCTGCACCTCTCCTCGCTTGGGCAAATCGGCGAGCTCGCGGCGAATTTCGTCCGTTCCGTCGGGAACGAGGGCATTGAGCGCGGCAAGCGCTGAGGCTTCTTTGCTTTTCGCCTCGGAATTGGCGCGCACCATGGCCCGGGCTGCGGTGGTATCCACACAGCCAACCTTACGGAGCATGTCGTCGAGCTGCGCGCGAAGTGTATCGGTATCGATTTGATCCCCTCCCTCCACAGCAGGCGAGAGGGTCATGCATCCAATATCAGGCAGGTCAATCAAGGTTTCTACATAAACAGGAATAGTGCGATCCCCTTCGATATCAGCACCAGAGATAGAAGCCCGCGCGGAACCGGCGTATGACATCTGAAGGGTCGTGGCACCAGCATCACGGCGAGCCTGCACTTTTGAGATCTCGCGCTCGTGGTGCTCAATCTCAGCGAAGGCGGCTGCGGTCAGTGGGTTGGCTTTTAGAGCCTCGCGGGCTTCCTTTAGTTCGACTTCAACGCTGGCGACGCGCTCCAGAAGCCGACTGATTTCTTCGCGTCGGCGAAGATTGGCAGAGATCTCGCGCGCGCGAGCCGCCTTGCGCTCCACGTCGCGAGCGCGACGCAATACATCTGCCGTCGCTTCATGATACCTTTCGGCCTTACCAAAGGACTCTTGGGTGGAAGCCGCTGCGGCTTTGAGTTCTTCAAGCATTTTAGCAGCTTTTTCGGCATCTTCGACCAGGCGCTGGCGGCGTGCTACGTGCCGGCTACGCTCAGCAATCTTGTCCTTGATGGATTTAAGCATCAGTTCGGTGAACGTCAGGTCGCGTTCAGCGTCGGAGACCAACTTGGCGTGCTGCTGGGCCTTCTCTAGTTGTTCATTGAGGTGTGCAAGTTCCGCCTTTCGGGCCGCTTGAGTTTCTACAGCGCTCTGATCGTCGAGCTTACGTCGAATTTCACTCCGTCGACGCAGTGCCTTAGACAACGCTGTGACCTGAGATTCCAATTGATCATGCTCGGCCGATAGGTCTTCGGCAAGACGCTTCGCTTTGCCCCATTCGCCGTTGCTCTTGGCGCTGAGGTTTTTCGTTGCAAGATTGTCGAGATCCTCAGAGACCGCTTTCATGATCTCGTCCATGCGGCGACCACCGGTCACGCTGTCGATCTGGCCAGCGACGGTGGACATCAGACTTTGGCGCGCCTCGCGAAGGCGTTCGCGTTCACGCTTTTCGGTCTGTCCGGTACCGTTGGGCCCAAACCCGGTTACGCCTTGTCTGACCCAGAGAAGGCCTGCCGGACCAGACATTTCAGCGCCTATCGTCTTGGAGATCCAGGCCTCGGCCTCACCTTCCTGAGCGATGATGGCTTCGCTCGCAAGGTTGGTCACTACGGCAGACTTTGAAGAAAGGAATTTCTTCTCAATTCGAAACCTTCCTCCTTCAGTCTCGATCTCGACAGCGATTTCGACAGGGCCCTTCGAATACGGTTGTAGAGTACGAAGTTCGGCGGTATTGGCCTTATGGTCGATGAAGAAGAGCGCGTGAAGTGCGTCGAAGAAGGTAGACTTACCGGTCTCGTTAGGCTCGCAAATGGTGGTTACACCGTCCGATATTCCGGAAAGCCGTGCAGTCTGTGCGGCGAAACGGCGAACGTTGTGCAGAGTGATTGCGCGGATCTTCATTGTCGCACCTCCAATGCATACCCATAGAGGCGGGCCAGCGCAGCTCGCTTCACACGACGTTCCTCCGCATCGATCTCATTATCCTCTGCCCCGGCTCGTAAGCGATCCGCTGCGGTACGAAGCGCGCCAGATTCTGGATCGATTTCGTCAAGGTCCGCAGTCTCGTGATCCAGGTCGAGCCGACCGAGATCAGCCTCGAAGCTCCCGAAGTCGTCAGAGAGGTCTGAGATGGCATGGTCGAGGCGCGCTCTTTCAGACAAAGACAGTCTTCCGAGCGCTATCAGTTCGACAAGGGTGTCACGCCTGTGTTCCGGAGGCGGCAAGACGCGTTCGAGCCGCCTCTTCGCGTCATCTCCGGGTCTAAAGTCGAGTTCGAGACCGAGCCAACGCATGTCACCGGTTTCAACCTCGTTCACTTTCGGTACCGCACCGGGTGACTCTATCTCGACTTGTAATGCGCAACTTGTCTGGTCATGCCTAAAACTGTCTGCCTCGGGGGCGCCGGGGTAATGGCA
This sequence comes from Roseibium sp. SCP14, assembly GCF_040329475.1. Taxonomy (NCBI): domain Bacteria; kingdom Pseudomonadati; phylum Pseudomonadota; class Alphaproteobacteria; order Hyphomicrobiales; family Stappiaceae; genus Roseibium; species Roseibium sp. SCP14. The sequence goes on along the minus strand of NZ_JBDZYH010000003.1, from coordinate 297,791 downwards.
ATTAGGACCGACCGCCAATCGCCCATGCCAGTCGCCAAGCGCGAGATAATCGAGTCGGGCGCGGCGGGCGCGATCGGGGGCGATGATATCAAGGGGAGCATCCTCCTCACTGAAACCCTGGATTGGCCCGTGTGCCAATCCAATGCGCAGCGCCCCTGGTTTGGTTTCGGCTGCATCCATCCATTCCGTTAGATCGCGGCCCGCGTGTCTTACGGGACAGGGAGCGACGAGAAGTTCGACCCCCTGTTCGAGGTTGAGCACGCCTTCTTGTAGAGCGAGGATAACATTCTCGGGGCATTCTTTTCTGAACCGTGCCCAGAGTTCCGTCGCGAGCAAGCTGTCGTGGTTTCCAGGAAGGATGACCCAGGTGATTTTCTTTTCCCGAGCGAAGGCGCGAATGGCCTGGCGGACGATCTGGGGTGAAGGGGTTTCGGCATCGAACGTGTCGCCGGCCAGTAGGACATGCCGCGCACCTGCATCGCGAGCCACCGCTGCGAGGCGGGCGATTTTCTGATGCCGCGCCTCCCGCAAACGGGCGCGAAGATCCTCCCCAAACCGACCGAAAGGCTTTCCGAGGTGGAGGTCAGACGAGTGAATAAAGCTGAACAAGGGTTGTACCGGCGAGCATTGGGACATTCGCTAGGAAGCGTAGCGGCGGTGAATTTCGAAGGAAAGCGCGAAATCTTAGATCCAGCATTGAGTATTCACTACCTAGGTCATCAGAATCGACTAGCATATTCGCTCATACGCGAATTGGCCCTTGATGTTTGCGTTAAGAAAAACGCCATGTGAAGGAGCGGCCATTATTGCTTCATAAATATTCGCTGGAACGTTGAAATACTGATAGACACTGTTATCGAGAAACTCGATCTCAAGAGTCTGCGTCGCCTCATCATATCCAATGGAAGCGATATTGCTTGAACTGACGGGTTGACGATACATCATTTCTTCTCCTGTCCCCATTTCGGATCCTGGGATCGCCATGCGGCCACGAGCCGTTCATAGTCCTCCTCTGCTCGAATCTTAGCCCAGGCAGCGCTCACCTTGGGATCCTCGCTCGATGGCCGCTCCCCCTCGGGTGGCAAGTTAATCCTGCAACGGATAGGTAACCTAGCGGCTTCGCCCATTATGATCGCCTCGCCCGTCCGTAGCACGGGAAGGGTATCTACAAGCCCGTTCAGACTATCCGGCAACGCTGCCTTTACTTTCCCCTGGTCCGCGCTGTTCGAAAGGCGCAGGGCAAACAAAGTGCCGCATTGAGATAGAATGGTTTCATCAATCTCCGAGGGTCGCTGACTCACGATCATGGCGCCGACACCGAACTTGCGCCCCTCCTTGACAATGCGTTGAACCATATCGCGTGCCGGGTTCTCGGTATCTTTACCCAGAAAGCGGTGCGCTTCCTCCATTACCACAAGCTCTGGTCGGCTGCGGCCGCCCTCCGGAAAGTTGCGTCCCCAGAACATCGCTTCATAGGTGATGTTCAGTATGCCCCCGATGAGCCTCAACAGAACCTGACTCGGAACGCCGGACAAATCGAGCACCGTGATCGGTTTGTCATGTCCGAACCAAGCTTCTAGCAGTTCCGGCAAATCCATCACTGACTTACCTGCAAGATTCGGTTCCCAGTCGCCGGGATGAAGCATGAAGTCATATTGCCGATCGAGCAATCGAGACCGCATCTGCGTCAATTGCCGTTTTATGCCAAGGACATTGGTCTGGTTAATGTCCGGCAAAGCGCTGCCCGGCCCCGGTGCCTGATAACGTGGCAACTTCAGAGTCTCAGCGTCTCCTTCTTCTTCAATCGCTCGCTCTGTCCTCTCCTTATTGGCCCACGTCTTGTATTCTGGGTCGACCAGATCGGCCCAGAGTTGCTTTAGGCTATATGGCAGCGGTGTATTGATCGTAAGCGCGTTGACATCGACGCCTGCGACACCAGCAGCTACCCTGAGCTTTGCTGCTTGGATTCTGTCTAGCACTCCGGTGAAAGCTGTTTCGCTCATAGGACCCATCAGGAAGTCCAGCAAGACTTGAGTATCGAGCGCCCAATAGGGAACGTGGAGCGGCTGCTCGTCATCGGAGGGATTCACTCGGAACACCTGCGCTACAGCTTTCAGCGCATCGCCATATTCTCCGTGGATATCAATTAGCAGGATGCGTGCACCGGAGCTGCGTTGTCCCCCATCCGAGAGGCAAATCGATCGCAAAAGACTGGAGATGGTCGTCGACTTGCCTGAACCAGTAGAGCCGAGCACGGCACAATGACGTGTGACCAGTCGGTCGAGGTCGATGCGGACCGGAATGCTCTCGGCCCCTGCTAACCTCCCTATAGTGATCTGACCATCCTCACTCGCGCCATAAATGCGACCAAGATCTTCTTCAGTTACGAGATGAACCTCGTCATTGATACCGGGATACTGACTGATCCCCCGTTCGAAGCTGGTTTCGACGATCTCGCCAACCAGTTGGACAGTCATCCAACTCTCGCCCCTTTGACGCGCATCAACGAATGCTTCGGGCGTGGCTTGCGCCCCCACCTCTGAGATGACACCGTAAAGGTCATGATAACCTTGCGGAATGCGAACGAAACTTCCCACCTGACCAACCCTATAGCTACGACCATCAATGATGGCGATACCCGAAGCGACCGACTCGGCCTGCCGCACGCTCAAGGCTGAGCCAGCGACACTCCCGACACGGCCAAGGAACGTAGGAATGGTCATGTGCTTTCAGCAGGTTCAGCACCAACGGCCGTTGGCGCGGGTGGTATGTCAAACGCTTGAGGCGTTTGTGAATTAGCAAAGAAGCGAGCGAACTCTTCGATCGCACCGAGTTTGAACTCGGGATCACCTCCGGCTTTAGCCGCAGCCCAGTAACTATTGCGAATCGGCCCCCAATCCTTTGTGGGAAGTTCGCCGGGTGCTTGCCATTTAGCCGCGACGCCATTTATGACTGCCTTGTCACGCGCGTAGACGCTAAAATTTGGTCGCCGCGCCGCTAGTTCGACCGCACTAACCTCCTTGTCGAGCGTCTGAAACTGGAACGCGAACAAGCTTGCGGCCGGGTTCGCGGCCAGTGCCTCGTCGATCCGTGCTGCGATGTGCGCGTCAGCGTAAGAGAATCCGATGGACACCAAGAGCGTGTCTTCAGTTGCGAGGAAGCTACGCAGACGGTCGAGTAGCGCCGCATAAGGTGCCTTTTGCGTCTGATCGTATTTCAAATGTTCTGGAAAAATCAGGTGAGTGACGTCTGTCTGGCCTGTGCGAACCACTTCGCCGTGAGCATTTGCTTTCCAACCAAGAGAGCCATGGATCTTCCATAGACGCGTCCAGCGAGCTGAAAGTTGGTCGCCAGACACCGATGCCGGATCAAAAAATGCCTCGCGTGCACCGGTGAAGCCATCGAAGTAAGGCGCACGGACTCGTTCGAATGCTTCCTCGAACAGAAGATCATAGTTAGTTGTGAATATCTCAACGGGATGTATCCGAGGCGCGCCGGTAATCCAGCTGACGAGCTCACCGTATGCGGTTGGACCGCTCGGAAGACGCACCTGAACGATTTCACCGATTTGGGCGCAAATTGCCTCAGCCATTTGCCGATAGCCTTCACCGTCGAGGCCGTGGACCTTAGTTTTACCGATAACGCTGCTGAGGGAGCGAATGCGAGAGAGCAACGTCTCGATATCGTGTTTGACGAGATCCGCTTGGAGCCCTTTGATTTGGGGCCCATAAGTCGGTTCAATTTCCTTCAGCACCAATTCGGTTAACCCGGCAACCGCCGGAATCAGCGGGCGTGTACCGTCAGCATTTGCGATACCCGCCGGAGCTCCGGCGCCAACCAAGAGGCCGACGCGCTTTCGTCCCTGCGCTATGATTGTGCGCAGTGATGCCATGTACTGATCCGGATTGTGAAAACTTACGCTCAAGTGTCCCCCACAATATTGCAACCCCATGTTCCTTGTGCCGTGTTGCGATGGGGCGGTCAAGAGGACGCGATCTGAAGTGAGCCCCGGGGCCTTGGAAAAGTCTGTTCAGCGAACCGCCAGTCACTATTTGACGAACTTAACGGCGGAGTGCACTTCAGTCATTTCTCGCTGAGTTAGGAAGGTCTGCTAACGGGGACGCATTGAGAGGTGACAACGATCGATATGGGCGCGCAAGCCCGCTCCCCGGGCCTCGTCATAATATAAGGACCGATCTAGGTAAGAATTTGCGGTCACCTACAGGCGCAATTCGACCTCACCGTCTAGCCTCTTTGGCGCTTTCCCCAAGTTCCGTTATTTTTTGAAACTCTGTCAGAAGTTCAGGGAAGTTTTGCGCGAGGTATCGGACGACGCGCGCGTTCTCGATCAATCGCTTCACGTAACCGGTGGCAATCACGAGGTCGAGATGGTCTTGACCGTAAGTTTCCTCGAGCAGGTGAAACTCCCGGTCAAGCTGAGCGGACTCCTGCTCCATGAGCGCAATCTGTTCCTCAGATAGCCCGTTTATCTTCTTCGGATTAGTTTCATCGGATAGCTGGGAAGGCGGTGTCGCTCCGACTAAGGATTTTGCGTATGTGTAGGAAAACTTATTCATCGCTATCATGAGCTGGGCTGCCTCGATCTGACGAAGCGACTTCATTTTCCTTAGCTCCCTGAAGGTGTTAATCGGGACATGTTTGTCCTTCAGGAGTTCCACAACTTCGGAACAGATTCCTCGAAGGAGACGACGCTTCGTTTTGATGTTCTGAATATTGACGTTCAACACCCGCGCTAAAACCTCCTCTGCAACCCCCTTCTCGATTGCCTTGAGGATCATCTGATGTTCCTGAATGATTGCCAGGCGGTTCACGCGCTTGTTGTACGTGTACGCTTCGTCATCAGTTGCAATTAGACAGGTAACTTCTTCAATTCCAAGATCTTGCAGGACGGCTATCCGAATGTGGCCGTCCAACAACAAAAACTTGCCGGCGTCACTCTTGTCGGGTGCAACGACAGGAGGCTCTGCCAGACCTGAATAGAAAACCGAAGATTTTATCTGGGCGTATTTCGCGGTCTTTTTCACACTCTCCGCGACAATCCGAAGCGGTGTAATTTTGGAGATCGTAAGCGTAACTGGCTCTTTCTCGAAGGCATAACGTACCTGTCGAGTTGCACTTTTGCTCATCGTGTTAGCCCCTGCCGCTCCATGCGAGCGGCTAGCTTTTTGGGCACGGTGTCAAGTTTTTCCATTTTGAGCACCTCCACAAACTCCTCGTCCAGAAGGAGTTCGCGGATAGCATGAGCTATAAATATCAAGCGATTGCGCGTTGCGTCTGCTTTTCGAATGAGGAGTTTTTTTCTGTCCGTGTCCTCTTGGTAGGCTCGAACCAGGGTTTCAGAGGTCACATCTTTCTTTTTCTTGTTGCTGCCTAGCATCCCCTTCCCTCGACGATGACGGCTTTCGACCACCTTCTTTGCAATGAGCAACTTCCGTCCCCTGAGGATGTTCTTTTCATAGGCGTTCTGAAGCGCATTCTGGATGCCATCGTCATCCGCATCGGCAATTTCGACTGCTACACTGATGGGAATATGTCCGGCTTCGACGGACCGCAGTAGTCGTTGCTCTCCTTGCTGTAAAAGCTTCCCTATTCCTTTGACGTATTCGACTGATAAGCCTGTTTTTCGACCAATTTCGACTTCAGAGTACCCCCGCACCTTCATTCCCTCGATATCACGGACCAAATCGATAGCCTGGTGCTGACGGCGCGCACAATTCTCGACCAGACTTTTGACAAGGCTTGTCTGTGTATCCGCTTCGATGATGATCGCCGGGATCTCAGACTGGCCCAGTTCCAGAAAGGCCTCCAGGCGCCCTTGCCCGCAAACCAGCTCGAATCCCGGACCTTCCGCCCCGTCCCGCCTGGTGACGGTGATTGGGCGTTTAAGCCCCACTTCTTGGATGCTGGAAACAATCTCGCGAAAAATCTTTTTGTTGCGAGCCCTTGGGTTCAGGATCGAGACTCGATCAATCGGAATGAGTTCGATTTGGGGGACAGACGTATCAGACATTAGGCAGCCTCCAGAATTGAGAGGCGTTCAGCCATTTCAAAAAGGGGCCCTAAACTTTCAAACTGATAGGCGTCGAACCAAATGCCGTTGTGTTCTCCAAGTCTCAAAACTTCAACATCCATATCGAACGTTGGCAGGATCAGATAATCTCGAGCGCTGGTATTGTCCGCGTTCATACGGATCGCGATTGTCAGATCCGGAAGCAATCCGCGATCAAGACGCACCTTCCAACGCAGTGAACCCGCACTCGTTTGAAAACAGCGATTAATTGTCACCGAGACCGTGAACTCTTCATTTATCGTAAGAATGTCGGTGATTTCATCACGTCGGACCCAGCCGCCCGCGTCCTCAATCCCATTAATTGCCTCTGAAATAGCTTCGGGATAACGACGCCTCAAGGCTCTATTTATTTCGATGTAACGGTAGTCTCGACCGGGGTTGTACCCAATGAGCTTGTAAGCCCTCAACAATCCACCAAATCGATGCCGGTACGCCTTGCTGGAAGGGCATTCTTCGGTCTCGTCGATAATGAGGCCGGATAAAACACCTGTTCGTTCGTAAACCCTTTTCAAGAGCTCCAGCATTTCTTCGTTTGACAGATGGTGCGAACGCGCTTCGATAATTGCACGTGCGGCGTCAAAGCGTGTGGGCTCAACGATGGCTTCGAAGGCACCATCGGCACGAACCCACATGGAAGGATCGTTTGCCACTCGATGCTGTTTTAACTTGAACGAAAAATGGTTCCAGACGTTATTTCCGATGTATTTTTCGTTGATGAGGATTTGGTGGACAGTGCCTTTCGTCCAGGCTCTTCCCAAATCGGTCAACACACCGCGCTGGTTGAGTTCGTGTGCAATTGAAGCTTCGTCCTGACCTCCTTCAACAAATCGGTTGTAAATCCAGCGAACGATGGCAACTTCTTCGGATGGTCCTGGCACCAGCACAACCCTGTCGGTCTGAATGCTCTTCTGCTCACCGCGTGTAAGTATCCCTTTGGGTCGACCTTGTTCGTCGCGCAGCTCACGTCTGAGGCCGAATCCCGCCATTCCCCCTTGCCGATATCCCATTTCAATCAGGCGACATTGCCCGGCAAAGACTTTGACGGAGAGCTCCCTGCTGTATTCAGCGGCCATACGGCGCTTTACGACCTTCTGAACATCAGACCCTATGCTGCCATCATTTTCGAATTGCTCTGCGCAATATTCGACCTTCACCCCTGCGCGGCGACAACGGTACTCGTAAAATGCACTTTCATCGGCGTCCTGAAAACGACCCCAGCGACTGACGTCATAAACCAGGACGACCGAAAAGTCGGCGTTTCCACTTTCGATATCGGCAATCAATTGCCTTAAGCCGGACCGACCTTCGATGTTAAGTCCGCTTCGCCCAGCATCCGTGTAGGTCCGAATGATGCTTAAGCGCCGCTTCGCGGCATAACGTCGGATAACTTCCGATTGGTTTTCGGTTGAATAGCGCTGATGCTCAGTCGACATGCGCACATATTCGACAGCGCGAGTGCTTTCTGCATCGCGTTCCATGTCAGTTTGCCAATCAGAATATCTTCGAGACACCATTCTTCGGCCGTTTGCTGAACGTACTCAAAATGGTCGAGCCTGCTTCGACGTTTACCCTGAGCAGGCCGTTTGCCACGTAAATTATAACGGTAGAATGGGTGCAACATGTCGCCGAAAACACGCAACTCTTTGCAAGAAAATCAGATCGCTCAGTACGACTCTGCGGCCTATGCCGCGGTCGTTGCTACTGCGTTAAGGCGTGAACTTGGAGGAACCCACCGGGCTGTAAAAACAGTTCGCAGATGGACTGGAGCTGGTGAGCGAACCGTCACGAACTGGTTGACCGCTGAACACGGACCAAGTGGCCCACACCTGGCGATGTTGTCGCAACACTCAGACGCCGTTCTTGAAGCGTTTTTAATTATGTCCGGGAGAGAGAGCGTAATTGTTGAGCTAAGGACAGCTCAGGTCAGGGAGGTGCTCTCGACCGCACTGGAACAGATTGACAGAATAATTTCGAGCTAACGTGTGAGTTTGTGGATTAGTCAACAATTTCGATTACGCGTTCTTCTCCTCATGATCGTGGCCGACGTTGATACACGGAAATCCAAGCCGACGTCCTGAAATACAAAATTTAGATTTGAAACCGCATTAAAAGTTCCAGAACCATAGAGCGTTGTCCATGACCGTATTTGTCCGAACCACACTGTTTCTACTCGCAGCTTCTCTGACAACAATGCTCACGCCAGACGCCAGCGCTGCTTCGGTCAACGTAGTCGATGGCGATACTATTGATATCGACGGTCAAAGGCTCCGGCTTTACGGAATAGATGCTCCGGAAGCAGGTCAATCTTGCAAAAATCCAGGTGGTGGCACGTGGCCGTGCGGCCGCCGGGCAATCGAAGCGTTGGAGAAATTGGTTGGCAGCGGAAACGTCAACTGTAACAACCTAGGCACCGACGGATACGGACGAACGCTGAGCATCTGTTCTACCGGATCGGTCGACATCAATGAGGCCATGGTTCGCCAGGGACACGCGTGGTCCTTCAGACTGTACTCTGACGACTACAACGACGCCGAGGATGCGGCACGTTCTGAACGTGCGGGAATCTGGCAGACGGAGACGCAAACACCTTGGGACTATCGTGCAAATCGTTGGGCAGCGGCCGAACAAAAGGCGCCGGAAGGATGTCCTATCAAAGGCAACATTTCCCGAAACGGCCGCATTTATCATGCGCCCTGGTCCCCCTGGTATTCGAGAACCAAAATAAACACATCGAATGGAGAGCGCTGGTTCTGTAATGAGGCGGAAGCGATCAAGGCAGGATGGCGCGCGCCTTTGTGGGGCAACAGATAGCTTATTTTCCAGTCGAAATATTGTGCCCCAGTGTCCCGTACGAGATCTTCAGAGTATTTCAAGACAAGGAACTCAATATCAAAAACTTCGAGGAAGTCGATTTTAGATGCCTAGCTCCTGACAAGACGCATCTCAACCCCGCGTTCAATTGGAGTTACGGCAACATACCTTTCAACACCGAAATACTCGGCATTCGGCAGCAACTGCCACCAGATGCAGCTGACCTAATTTACTATCCAGGATGGATTGCATCCCAAGGGAAGTGCGTGAACGTGCTCGAGGGGTTGCAGCGCAAGCGGACAAAATTGGGAATCCCAGCCGAGGCCGCCTACGCGCTTGTCTTCCGGCCTAAATGCGCTGGAAATATTAGCTGAGTGCCCAGTCGTCGCCTATTCTGAGAAGTTGCATTTGCTGGAAATCAGCGTCTTCGAACGATGATCCAAAGCTACCCTTTAGTACCAGGGCCCCCTGCCATCCCGCCTCCAGCGCCGTCACCACCGTCGTATTCGTCTTCGTAGTCGGATGCTGTTGGCAACCGTAGACGGATACCGATGCTATCGCCAACTTCGGGCAGTACGAAAGCATTTGTCTTATTCAGCAAGGATATTGCACGAGGAATTGTCGACCACTCTATGGCTTGCGCATAACGCTGTGCGAAGTCGAGCGTCTTGATAAGCGTGTATGGCACACCCTGATTGCTCATCAATCGAAGTCCTTCGAGATAGTTGGAGCGAAAGACTGTGGGAATGATGATTCTGGTTTCATTCGCGGCCGACAATTCAGCGTTCATCATGATACGCGCTGCGCGGCCATTTCCATCAGCGAACGGATGGACCTCAGCGACGAGGAACATCATGAATATCGCCTTATCCAAAGGCGCATCGAGCCGCTGGTAAGCTTCGAAGCCGCGCTGAAGTGTGCCGACCACCTCTTCCGGACGAACGAAAGTCGTCGCACCCGCCCTGTTCCCCGCTACTTTGAATTTGCCCGGCCGCTTGTCTGGTCTGCCTTCCATGACACGTGTGTGACGCCGCTTCAGGAGCGCGACAAAATCATCGAAGTCCTCAGGAGTTCGTCTCATATCCTCTAGGTGGGAAACGACTGCGAAAGTACCAAGGATGTCATGGGCGTCCGCTGGGCGTTCTGCTGGAATGGCACCGTTGAAGACGATGTCTTCAGCTTCTTCGACCTCGAATTCTGTACCTTCGATGAAGTTTGAAAAATAGGACTCAAAGAAGGCGAAGTTAGCGACCTCGGATTGGTCGATACGCGATGTTCTGGACAACTGTGGTGCCTGCGAACGGAGTGCATCATGCATCGCGTTGAATAGATCTACCCGCATCGAATCAAATGGCATACCAGACAGATGCGCGATCGCGGACGGTGCGGTAAGCTTTGCATCGTGGGTACCAAGCAAAGTGCCGATCATTGCGTCAAGTTCTTTGGCTTCGTCCTCTAGTGCGAGAGTTTCGCCAACGGTCCTGATCTGGTCGCGTAGGTGGTTGAGTCCGTCCTCTCCGTTGTTTCTGAGATACTTGGTGAGGTGTTCTTCGATCTCAATCTTGGACGCCGTTCGCGCAATGCCAGAACGGGCGCGGGATGGGATCATATTCTCTACAAAGGCTCGTGCTCGAGATGAGCAATAAAGTCCCTCTCGCCACGGGTAGTCGCCCTCGATGGGCCCCACGCCGCTCCTCGCCCGGAGAGTGATGCCAGGTAAATCGATGTCGCGTTTTGAACCGGCCACTAGGAATACTGTGCCGTCGTTCGCAGGCTTCATTTCCAACGCAGTTCGATCAGCGATCACTGCCCCGGGAAAATAAAGCGGTGCGATTGTCCAAACGTTCCGTCTCACAAGTTCTCCAGCATCGCCCGAGAGATGCGTTGTATGGAGACGGCTTCCGAGCGGACGAAGCTTTCGGGATTGTACGGCTCGTGACACGCGCTGCGAATTTTCCTTGGTGGACAGAACGAACTCAGAGAAATCGGGCACTTTCACTCCTTAGAGGTCACGAAGCCAGAAGGTCCGGTGACTTTTGCAAGTTAAGCTAGTGTGGATGTGAATTTTTCAAACTTAACCTCCGCGTAAAATACGGTGACCGGCGAAACTTAACAAGCGAGCATGGCTGGATGTGGGGACTTTCGTCACTTAACCGACCGAGTATGTTAACATTTCCTACTTAACAATCTAATTGCACTCGGATCAATAGACCCCACCCGTTCCAGATCCTAAAACCTCGCTCCAATCACTTCACGGGAAATGTCGATTTCGCCCCAAGCACGCCGATTCCTTGTCGATCAGCAACAAGCCTTAATCTTCAGGTATCAATCCTACCGAGACTCGCAGTCACTGTAATGCATTGAGCGCCTGCGGTTGTTGGGCAAACCGGGCTTGGTGGCAGTTGCTACCGAATTCCAGAAATACTGTTGTCGGTGGGCGACGAGATCGTTCATTCGTCGTCCATTGAGAGCGGCTCTTCGAGAACAACATCAATGTTGCAGACAAGTACCTTTTGCTTTTTCGAAGGAGGTCATAAATCTCGCAGTCGTTCGCACCTCCTCCGCAATATCCGCAACTGACTTTTTCGAGAACTGCCCAGCCGTGACGTCGTCGAGGCCTTTCTGAATTCTGTGTCGAAGTCGATTGTCGCTTTCAAAATTGAGAACGAAATCCTCCAGATTCCATTCCGCAACAAGCTTGTTCATTCCGTCTTCGATATCGTCCGTCATGTTTCCTCATAGTCCCGGCACTTGCAGCCGATGGCCACAAAAGACGGAGAAGGTGCTTAGATCCACTTCGCGGGCAATCGCAAGTCGTCGTGTGGTTTCGGTCTGAAGCGGGCCAATCTTTGAAACGAATTGTTATTCACAGAGTTCCCCTCCACCCCACTTCCTTTGTGTTTCGTCTTCTTGTAGCTCGTCCTCCTTTTGACAGCCGGAAGATATAAATGAAATCAACACGTTCCGCCCTGACTTCCCATATGATCGCAAACTACTGCGAAAAGCGCCTTGTGCCTGTATTCACGTCTGAGGAAGTACATGTGCTTCGCGGACATCTAGTCGATCTCTTGGAGCAAAATGAGTATCCGGTGTACCGGGGTAGTCGATTGGATGTCAGGAGTCTGGCAGATCGGTTAGGACTGGACCCCGACCGGTTGAAGACGGAAAGGTCAAGTCTTCAACCAATATTCGACGCTGTAGCCAGGTCAGTCACCGAAAACGCGCTCCATTTGGGCACAAGTCGCAAGCCGGGAACATTAGAGGGAATGAGTGAATGTGCCTTGCGTCGCAATGGAGAACTACACCGACGACCGTCCTCTTCCCGCTCCAATGACAATAAGAGTCGAGGTAAGCCACCACGACCAGTTGTAGAATTTCCGGAGCCGCTGGAGACAGCGTGGGATGAGCCATCGAACTTCGGTTCTGCACTTCGCTTGCATACCAAGCGCCACGGGGAAACCGTCTACCATCTTTATAATTCTGTGGTCAGGACCAGCGACGGCATCAAACGCAGCACCTTCGTCGGATGGGGACGCAGAAATACAGTACCGACCTCAAAAATCAGCCGGGATATCCTGAGCCGTATCGAACGTCGATATCGCCTCCCTGAGGGATACTTTTCCAAAATTGCCAGAGCTACCGCTGCACCAACAACCAACTGTGAGTTGGACGAAATGACCCCAGCTGAACGCCGTCGACTGGTTTGGCATCTGCCGGATGATTTCAGACGAAGACCACGTTCCGAACAAACGGAAATTCTCTCTTGGGTGCGAACAGTGATCATCAGCGGCTCGACGGAATATCGTCGTTTTCAGGCAGCAGCCATTCGACAGCGATACGCGGTGCGTTTCAACTGTGTTGCAGGTCCGCAGCGAAAAGTGTCGGGTAACCGCTCTTCGGACGCTTCAGATATTGTGGATGCTCCGAAACGCCTGAACGATGAAATGGCGGAAATTCTGCGCTTCAAGACGGCAACTTTCGCGGCGTTTGGCCAGCAGCGAAATGGTGTATGGGGCGCTGAGACCGCTTCACAAAAGGTCGAACACTTCGGATTATTCTTCGGAGCTTTCACTGCTTCCGCCGAGGGCGAGGTTCAAGGCTTCGGTGTCGATCCGGAAGTTCTGACTTTCGCGTTAATGGTCTTCCCTCAAGTGTGGGACTGGTATCTGCATTGGCGCGAACGACGCCGAGGTTTTTTCACCTCCTGGGAAATCGATATGCTGTCAATCGCCGCCGCTCTATGTCGAGAAGAAACCGGATGGTTGCGACAAACGCCGCGCATTGCAGCCAACCTTCAAGTGATCGAAGGTTTAATTTCGGCACCAGATATTGCCGAAGTGCAAGCTGACTGGTCAGCCGCCTGTGACCGAATGTTCACGCATGCACGTCGACGAAAGAAGGAAATCGAACGCGTCGCGAAAATCCACCGCGACCCTTTTGAACCAATCATGCCAGTTTTAGAAGCTCCGAGCCCAGTTGGAGAATACAGGAAGATCACGGAAGAAATCCTGCTCCGAATGCCAGATGAGAAACGTCACCCCCGGGCGGCAGCAGAAGCAGTGAGAGCCTTCCTCCTCTTGCGCGTTGGCTTGCATACGGGGTTGCGTCAGAAAAACTTGAGAGAACTCTTGCTTTGCAAGCCTGGCAGCCAACCAACCTCGGAAAGAAAACTGGAAAACGCAAAACGAGGCGAACTCCGTTGGAGCGCTCACGACGGAGGGTGGGAAATCCTAATTCCTTCTGTTGCCTTTAAGAATGCGCACTCTTCTTTCTTTGGGTCGAAGCCATTCCGATTAATCCTGCCTGATCTTGGTCAGCTCTACGAGTTGATCGATGCCTGGATCGACAGACACCGCTCGCGCCTTATTGGCCCCGCGACGGACCCTGACACGTTTTTTGTCAAGACGGCGAAAATCACTAGCACCAATGCCGCTTACTCTCAGAACACCTTTTTCGAGGCTTGGCGAACGGCTATCCAGCGTTATGGCATATACAATCCGTGGACAGGGCGAGGCGCGATCAAAGGTTTGTTGCCTCACGGGCCGCATAACATCCGTGACGTTCTTGCGACACACATTCTCAAGCAGACCGGATCGTACGAGCAGGCAAGTTACGCGATACAGGACACGCCGGAAATGGTAGCGAAACATTACGGGCGTTTTTTACCGCAAGATAAAGCAGAAATCGCGGCAAGGATTCTAAATCAAGTATGGGATGTGGCGTGAAGGGTTTTACGACATCTCGATTGCTCCTGGATTCGCATATCGTGCCATATGGTACGATCTATGATGCGTAGCCTAGTTGGTTTTATTCCGTACACAAATGGACCTGTACCCCCAAAGACTCCAAGCAACCACCGCAAAAACGACAGACACCAGAAGTACGACGTCGGACAAAACGAACCACTGAAACGCAAAAGGAGGTACGCTATCCTTCGGGGATATTCTGAAGCAGGGCTGGCTGTCACAGTTTGTTTGTATTGCAGTCAACCTACTGCCGATAAAGCCGTCAGACAGCGGAGTCGTCGCATCCCAATCCGCTATCTCACTTTTACTGACGTAGACGACCAGTGAAGCAGTCAAAGACCCAACCGGAACAATGATCGTGAGTGCGAGAGCGATTGCGGCTACAAGCGCATTGCGTTTTTTACTTTCAACCTTTTCCAGACGAGGCCATGGGAACGTACGGCTGGACTCTGTAGATTTCACGAACGACCCAAGGATCAATCCTAGGGCAGCAAGTCCAATGGAGCTTCCAAGTGCCCCGATGAGCCCAGCAGACGCCTTCACATCGTCTTGATTAAGAGAGTTCTCATCAGGGAAAATCGAACGACTTCCAGTCGCAAGGAAAACAATCACCAGGCATCCGAAAGCGATAAGAGACCAGGCGATCCAACTCCAAAGCGTGTCATATGACGTTTCCTCGTATACTGGCCCAGGTTTGGGCGTCGTTCCATTTTTCACTGCCTTGCCCCGATCGACGCGTTTGAAATGTCTTCACAGGAATTAACGGCCGCTTTTCTGACTTCATTCGCAATGGTTTGTTCAATCTGATCGGAAAACGCGCTTATAGCTTCACCAAAAGTGCCACCAAAATTACCTAGGCGTACACGCAGTGTCTGAATGCTGCATTTGGAGAGATCTGCTACAATCTCTAACTCGATTTGCGCCGAAGCATCGCCCTTTACAACCCCCTTGTCAGAGGTTCTGCACGCGAGTGTTCCGTTCGCGGCGATCGATAGTTCGTCTCCGGTTAACGAGATCGTCACTTTGGGCAGCCGAACTTCTTTGAGATAGTTAATCCCACCCGAAAGAAATCCTGCCCTGAACTTCAATCCGTCACACGGGTTCTGTGAAGCAATGAACGATTCAAGTACGGTTTGGGACGACCCAGGACTTGGACATGCCGAGAGACACGAAATAAAAATTAAGATGAACTTAGCAAGTCTTGATTGCATGGCTACTCCTGCAACTAATGTCTCAAACACATTCGCCAATGCCCGACTATCGTTTGTTGAGAGGAATTCTGCAGGCGAACCTTGGACCGGTTTCGACCACCACATCGCGCTGGTAGTCCGGCTTTCCCTCTATACCGAGAAACATCTTGTGATCGACAGGTTCCTGCTGAGGATAGCTGGCCGGACGGAAATGTTCCACTTCTTCCAGGAAAAGGTATAACTCGCCCGGCTTGGCAACCTCCTGCACATCAATCTCAAATTTGCCTTTCCAACAAGCACCTTCGATCTGGCCCGCTCGTGAAGCATCTAGCAACAACCAGGACGAGTCCCGCTCTTCTCGATTTCGGCGCATTCCGGATGCACTGTCAGACGCATTGTAGTCAGGATTCTTCTTATCCCGGTGGCGCAAGTCCACCGGTGTGCGCAGGACCGTTCCGTCCTCTGATGTGCTTTCGCGCCCTACAGTGGCGAAAATTTGCGGGAAATCGGAACCGGTCGCATCCGCCATCGGTTCAATTGAAACCTTGGCGCCTCTCCCCTCAACCGTTACGTCCAGTTCGCCTGTTTTTTCGTTGAACGTCGTCGTTGTTTTGCGCCCAGGCATGACCGTTGCCCAAACCACTGCCGGCTGTGAGACGCGCATGTCAGGCCGGCTCCTGCCGGAATAGCGCACCACGCCAAATCGAATAAATGGTTCACTGAAAACCGAGTGGTTCTCAAGCTCAACGTCCACGTACCACTTTTCCTTATCTGGATCGAAACGCGGTTCGAACAGTACCAGAGCCACATGCATAAACTGTCCAACGCTCTGTTCGTCACCATCCTTAACCGGCAAGACAGGCATCAACGCGTTTTCGATAAGGCTATGCTTTCGCTTGGCCTCATACCAGCCAGTTGTTTCGCCGCTGCGGGCATTTGCCTGCGTGTCAGGCTTGAAGACCTTGTAGGAAAGGAATGCGCGAGGACTGTAGATTTCCTCCTTAACAGGATCAGCTCCCAACCTAGTTACGAATGCACCGCCTGCACCGAGGTCTTCATCGACGAAATCAAGCAGCTGAAATTGACGTTCGCCCTCGTCATCGGGTGTCGGCTTGTAAGTGATCTTGTTTATAGTGTTATCAAATCCCGATTTTGTGGCGACATTGTCCTTGTCGAGATACTTCTGATCCAATTGATTGGGCGGCCACAGGACAATGCCAAGTTTTTCGTCCTGCTCGGCAGAAATCCACGGCCTGTCAAACATCAGACGAATGATGGGCTTTCGTTCCGTATAGCTCGCCCCCTTAACCGGAGGGTGTGTAAGCCATTTGAAGCAATGGACTGGGCCGTTCACGGCCGGCTGAGCGGGCCGCGCGGCGGACGGCAATTGCAACTGAATTTTTTCCGTCGCACCCAAAACCTGCTCGAGTGGAAACGGATCAGCAACGTCGTGTGAGTCCTTTTTTGATGGGTCTGCCTGATCGAGAAAGCGGTCGGATGTGCTCAACGAACCCAATCCGCGAGGCACAGGCCGGATTTCCAATGTCAATTCCCTGCCAAGGCAATCAGTGAATTTGTGGGCCTGCACAACCCGAGTATTTTCAAACTTTTTAGTCTTGTCGAGAAGACTGTGCAAAGCTAGGCGCGTCAGCCCCTTGTCTTCGATATAGTCTGCAGCTGCGTTGCCCTTGCCGGCATCCGGTGGCAAATCGCGCACGGAAAAGAGGATAACGTCAGCCGACGGGAACGTGACTTTGCCTTCCTGGGTGAGTTCAAATCCGAAAGTCTGAGACGCGGTTTTGACGTAGGCACGCCCGTCTATGTCATAAATCAGCGGCCATTGGCCAGAGCGTAACGAAGCCAGATCACGGCGCCGATCGGGATCATCGAAGTCACCGGACCCCGGGTTGACCGATCTGACAACAATGTCGAATCCCGACACACGGTTCAGATCGACGTCAATATAGCCCTCCAGCACGAAGTCCGATTGCTCCGGGATGACAATGGCTTGCGTTAGCAATACTGGCAGGTCCGGGCCAGGCTCCCCGCCTGTTTTTACCTTGGATACGGCTGGCACATCAGACGGACGTCTGTCGAACTCATCGTAACTCGCTCGGTGCAATTGCATTAAGGGCCGTTTTTTTCGGTCACGGACAAGCTGAATGGCGCCAGTTAAATTATTGCTGGCATGAACACCAGAGACAGTGGCCGGTGCAGACAGATCGCGAAGCGGTCGCTCCAACTGTGCCCGCGCGAGGCACTCCGCTACATCCCGTATGTGTTCGGGGTTGACCGTAAACCCGCCTGTGCCAACCAAGTCAATGCTGTGACCAGTCCGATAGGCCGGCTTTTTCGAAAGCGCTTTACTGACGAGATCATCACCAAGTTGCTCTTTCAATCCAACGGTGAAGTTCTTGTTCTTCAACTGCGCGGAAATCGCTACCGACTGAACCAGCGCAGACATGCCCGACAAGGTATCTGCTCCAGTTGCGTACCACAGGTCAAATTCAAAACTCGAACCGTGAGGAAGTTCTATGATGACCTGTATCGCATTGGCTGATCCCGTCAGACTTGTTTGCACCCTACCATCACTCGTGAGCCCCACCCGTCGCTTTGTTACTTTGAGATGCTTCTTTGACAGTCCCGTCCCTTGTGACGCTAATCCGATAGAACCGCGACGAAACGTCAGTACTACTGGCAAGGCTTGCGCCAGCTTTTTCCATGGCTCTTTCTTCACCTCAAATATGTCGACGACAGTATTCTCCTCTGTCAGCCGTTTCCCGGACCCGGCAAACCTTGGCGAGATTACGAGTTTTTGGGCAAACGGGTCTGGATAGTAAGGTTGACGGTCCTCCGTGTCGCTGTCCTCGCGAGTGTAAATTGGCGTCTTGTAGATTGTCTTGGTACGGCGGCGGCCTTGAGAAGCCGCTTGTTCTTCCCGGGCTCTTTCGTTGGACAACGCGCTCGCGATGCGCGGCGCCACGATATCCCCGGCTCGCCTTGGTCTGAGCGGAAGCCAGACACCATTGAATCCTTGTATCGTCTGCGTCTTGATGACCGGGAAGCCCGAGTTTCCCCGCACCTTCTTCCAACTCACGTCGGCAAAGGCACCGACCAGATTTGGGTGACTTCCTTTTTTGTCCGACGAGGGTTTGTCGAATGACCCGTGACGCGCCACGTCTTCCATCGCAAGTTCAGGGGGAAGCACGATACGCGATGTTTCTTGCGGAAACGCCCTTTCGGTATACTGCCTGTCCGTGTCTGCCTTGTCACCGGGAAGCGACTGGACCGAGCGCACGGTGGCAACGCCGTTTTCCTGATAGCCCATCAGGTTGCCTGTCCCGTGCTGCTTCAGCGCTTCGTGCTTCGGCATCAAAACAACGGGCGGGTCAATCGGGCGCTGGCGCAAAAATCTGAAATAGGCCGGTTTGTCACCTTTGAGAAGCGGAAAAGACAGTTTTTGGTCTTCAAGCTCATTCTCGGTTGCTAAATGGGACACCGGAACTGAATTGCCGCCGGAGTATACAGCCCGAAGCTTGAAACGATACGGCCATCCGAACCGCAAATGTGGGGGCATTATTTTTGACACTGCCGTTTGCTCACTTTTTGGCAGCGAAATTTTACGCCCGAACGGCAAGGCGTCCTGAGAGACAGTGAAGCTCGAATTACCCTGTTGCCCACTTCGCGCAAAGCTTGGCGGTTTCATAGCCTCAATCCCAAGCGGTGAGCCAGTCCAGGTGACAACGCTCTCTGAGACCGTCAGATCCACTGGCGTGGTGTTATCGTTCTTTTCAGTCTCACCTTCAATCTTGGGCAACAACTGCTCGGGCATGGACAAATAGCTGGCATCGATTCGCATGCGATGCTCGCCCTTATAATTGCCTGCGACCTCCGGCATCAATTTATCCGCAATCTTGGCAATTGGCGGGACCCCCGACTTTCCATAGTCCACAACACGCAGATTCAAAGCGCGCCAATCCGTGTTTGTCGCATCGCTACTCGCCGGAATACCGACATCAAGCCGGTAGCCCAGTGTCAGGTCATCGGCATAGATCAGATCGCCCTTGTTCCAGCAGACCACGCCCTTGTCGTTCTTCTTTCCATCGCGCCGGGCAAGCGCCTTGGCCTTGTCTCGTTGGATGTCACGGTCAAGAAGCGCCAAACCGGCGGTATGAAACACTTTGCCCTTCAGCTTGCCGTCAATAAATTCCGGCTTTTCAACACTGCTCGGGATCTCCTGTTCGGAAGCGGAGCGAATATCTAGGCTGGTCAAATCCACGCGCGGCGTGCAGTTGCCGTCTTTGCAGTCCAGATGCTCGCCACTGACGAGATATCCAGATACCTGGCTAGCATAGTCCGTGATCGGGCACCCATTCTTGACCGCGTAGACCTCTTCCATCGTCACCGGCCAGAAGGCCGAACTGTTCTCGATAGACGCCGGGTTGGTCTCAATGGTGGTCATCGTGCATGGGGGTTGGAAAGGGTCGCCCTCTTTTGCCACGCAGTTGTCATGCTCAATCGTGGCACTGACATGCACATAACTGAGACTGCCAATCTTCGCCCCGTTGCTGTTATCGTCCGCAAGGTCCTGCAATTCGCTGACTGTCAGGAACACTTCAACATCGATGGCAAGACAATAGAGCCTTGCCAATGCGCCGGTTGAAAGGGCCGCTGCGTAACGTTGGCCAGCTTCGTCTTCAGGTGAATTTTTTTTGGGGAGACGCCCGTCAGCTGCCTCCATCTGAGGCGATGAATAAGCGTGAGCGGCCATTCCGGACTTGAGGCAGTCCGCACGTTTCTGGTCGTTGATTGCGAGCGTTTCAGCCGAAACCGGCAGCTTGGCTATCTTGTTTCGCTCTTCGCAGCGCCCCTTGCCCTGCGCGACTGCATTTTGATACGCTTCCCGACCGCGCCGGAAATTTGCTTTTAGTGAAAAGAAATCATCCGTTCTTTTTATATTTCTCGACTCGCGGATGTCGTTTTCAAAGTCATTCTTATTACTTTGAGCATTAAATGTGCCTTTTGACTTTTGGTCTTGTTCCGCCGCAAAAATATCACTTAACTTTTCAGCTTCCTGATCACCACGTTCTTCAACCAAAAAGTCGATCTGTACATCAATGCCACCCTTGAGTTCGTCTGCCATCCGGCGGACTCTCCCGAACTCCAAGGCGATGGCCAACTCACCTTGGGGTTGGCTGTAAATTCCATCGACTTTGCGGGGCTTCTTGGAGTCAGTGTCGACGGGAATAGAGCCATTGGTGTTTATCTTTGGCAGACGTTTCGGGTCGCGGGGGTCCTTTTCTTCGTCATTTTCTTCGATTTCCTCCGTCAATTCTTCGCCAGCGCGGAAGCTTTTACCTTCGTTGGACCGCTTGAGCACATTTTTGAATGCCTCCCAGGACTCGGCTTCATTGCCGTCGCCTTGAACAAATGTCGATTTCCAGAGCTGTTGTATATCTTCGACCTTGCCCAAACTCTTGTAGGCGCCCATCAACATCGATGCCTGGGCGTTGACCTTCTTGAGCAATGTTTTGTCTGTGCCTATAGATAGACAGATCGACCAATTCCGCTCCCGCAACGCTCCGATCAGATCAGTCGGCCAATGGCTCAGGCACATTGCCGAAGTGGTGTCGTCAATTTCAACCGGCATCGGTGTCAGCAGCACGGTCGCGCTTAGCTTTGCGCCCAGGCTTCCTTCGTCAACCACCATTCCATTTGGTACGATGCGGGTAAACGGCCGCACGGCGACATACCGTTTCTCTACAAGCTGAGGGGTATCTTCCTCCAAGGTTTGCACTGAAACATTCATAGTACAAATCCTCCAAGATCAACGTTTTCATCGAAATACAAAGAATAGTCCGCCCAGTCACAGCTTTGGCAAATTACGTCGGATTCAATCCTGGGTTGAGATTGAGTTGCAGCCATTAGTACTTCGATAGGCTCGTCCGCTGAAGCCAGCCGGATGTGGCGTGGACCAGCGCTGGCAAATCGTGTTGGACCGGATCCCAAACCGTCATCGATCAACGATGCTTCGTGTGGATCACCCTCAAATCCCTTGTTTTCCCGTTTTTCAAACCGGACAGTATGGTCGAAATCGAGCAGCCCGTAGGAAAACGATAACGTAAAGAGGGCCAGCCCATACATGTCGCCTTCGTCAGTTTGGCCAGCGCGGGTATAGAGGGAAGCCGAAAACCCGAAGATCCAGATATTCGCGGATCCACCAGCGTAAAATGTGGCACTGAGTTCAGTCCCTCTTCTGCCATCGACTTTGATCGTCTTGATATAAAAACCTGCCATGATGCGCCCGTAACCGGTGAGCGGACCAACCGCGAAGGGCGCCGCGCCACCGAACTCCAGGGACATTTCGAAGCCCAAGATACCGTTGGCGTCTGCAATCACACCAAAGAAGCCGGAGCCGCCGAATGGAATGTAGGCAATTGTGAAGGGCGAGAATTGGCTGGACAGGGAAGCGCGGAACAGAGCCTGGCTATCTTTTCCTCCATCGAACGGCAGAAGTGCCGAAGCATTTAGCCCGATATTGGAGAAGGCGACGTTGCCAATCATGATGGTTCCAATTGACAACTGGTAACCGGCTTCAATTCCAGGCTTGGACAAGAGTAGACGTATGTAGGCTCCCGATCCCTCGACTGAAAAATAACTACTAAGCTCCTGGATGAACTCCAGAACCGGGCCGATCACGAAGTCGTCGTAGTACAGTTTAAAATTAGACTTGTCCGACAGGTTCGATTCAAATCGTGCGCCGGAGAATTTCAGCGTAACCGCATCAAGCAAATCACCCACCAGTTTGATGTCAAACGGTCCCATGGTGGCGAGCGCCTGAGATCTGATTTTCGGTTTCGAGATGCGGTCCAGACCATTTGGCAACAGATCAATTTCGGTCGCCGCGCCGACTTTCAGTCCTGTGCCGTCGGCAGGTTGGAAAATCCCGAGCGTGGCGTCCTTGACCTCACTTGGAAGCGGGAAATCAAGGCCGAGATCGAAACGGTGTTTGCTCGGAATGATATTTAGGAGATACGCTTCGATTTGCTGGCGAATATTGAAGAGCTCATCCAGATCGATATCGCCTTTGAGGATATTGGCGATCTGATCTTTGATCTGTCTTACTATCTGCAGCGGAGTGGAGGTGCCGTTCACCCACTCCAGCACGAACTGCTTCAGAAAAATTTGGTGCTTTTGGATCGTGAGCGGTTTGCCCGCGGTGACCTCCGCCAGCCAGGCAACGTCGGCGGCAACGCCATCATTATCCTTCGTGAGTGGATCATCTCCCGGGTTTTTATAGCCTCCAATAGATTTTCGAATATCTCTGGGCTCCGCGGGCACAAGTAAGTATTTCGCAGGCACTTTTCCAAAAAGACTATCCCGGCTGCTTTTTAGCGTCGTGTACAACGCAAGAATACTGACATTCGTCGCCAATTTCGCATTCAACAACTTTGTAACCAGAGGATCGCCCGCAACAAGGAGGCGTTGCTCGAATTCTGTTTTCAGGGCCTTGAACGCACGCTCGCCAATTCTTGAGAAATCCAGCGTTTCGTCGAATTTTCCAATCAACGCGGTGAACGGGGTAAGGTTCAATTCTTTGAGGTTTTTTTTGACGCACTCTAAGTATTCAGAATTTACGAGTTCACGCTGACATTTTTTAAGTTCTGATATTGTAACTCTCTGGCTATCAATAGCTTTGATGGCAATACCCAAGTCTCGCTCCAGCGCCTTGGAGCGATCGTTGAAATCCAGTAGGGACAGTACATCAGGATTCACTTCTCCGAGCCAACGGTGAGCCAACTTGACCGCTGTTTCCAAATGTGCAGTCAAGCTGTCTAGCCCGAAGATCAGGTTTTTCAGCACCGTGACCAGAGCTTCCTCAACGGCCTCTTTCGCCGCGATTACTTCCTGTTTGTTGTTGTTTGCTAAGTAGGCCAGAGCAGCAATGGCTGCCAGCAACGTGAGGTTTTCCTCATCCTTGATCAATTCATCCAAGGTTTCCAGCAGCTTGGTCAGCTGTTGCTGCAGCAGCCGCAGCGCCGCACGGCGGGCCGCCACAATGCGCTTTGCTTCCGATATGAGCGCCTTAAATTCCTTCAAGCCGTCAGGATTGATCGTTCCGTCGGCACCGACAGCGGCACCAATGGCGCTGGAAAGTTCTTCAATTCGCCCGTTGAGCCCGGCCAATTCGTTCGCTGTATCGAAAAAGCCACAATAGAGGTCTTCCAAAGCCCCAATGGCAGGTGGGAAGATCGCGTCGATCAAGCCTGGTAATTTGGCGGCATTCTGCAGTTCCGCATTTGTCGGATCATCCAGATCCTCCAGCACTTCATCCACTTTGTCGTTCTTGACCGCCGTCTCCCAAGCCTCTTTGGCGTCGACGACGTTGCTGTGAATTTTCCAAAGAGCCGCTAGAAAATCTTCGAATGGCTGGCCGAAACCGGGTTCGACTAAACCTATTCCGGCTGCGGCGGGCGTCAGCTTTCCATTGCTGTCAGCCTCACATTTTACCCTGCCAGCACCTTTCACTAGACTTTTCTGCAAAGTGCCGATTGGAAACAATCCACCATCTACATTGTTGAGTACCGAAACGGCGAGATCCCTTACTTGCCTTGCTGGCTTTTCGATCTGCTTCACTTGTTCCAGGACAGAGACCCGCTGGCCAGCAACATGACTCAACAGTTTTTCGGCAGCTTCTATCGAGCCGCGCAGATTTCCTTGCTCCGCCGCATTGTCAAATTGGCCCCACAGTTCCTTCGCCTTTTCCGCCCAGGCGACATAGGCAGACACTTCTTCGTAGATGATGACGGCTCGGGTCAGTTTGTCGGCATGTTTTTCGATAAATCTGTCAATGCGTCGCTGAACAATCCATTCGATATCCTGCGTCAGGATATCTCCATACAAGACAATATCTGATTTGAACGTTTGATAGACCTGCTCGGAAATCGGCTTAATTGCTTCAATTTTTTCCTTGAACAGGGTCACCGTTTCGAAAATCACTTTAGAAGAGCTTAGTGGGTTATTCCCCTTAAAGATCTCTTCAATCGCGGGATCGATAATTTTCGTTGCATCGGCGCTCGTAACTGTCAAAGCCTGCCTGATTTTCGTCAGATCGCTCTCGCCAACACCTAAGCCGTAAATTGAGAAACCAGGCAGCGGAAACGACAGAATCGGTTCGTCAGGTTTTCCAAACTGTTGGAAAATCGCTTCACGCAATTCCTTCTTGGCATGCGCTTTCACAACCGCCAGCAACGACTTCGGTGCGTCGTCGATCGGCTTCTTGAGCTGTGCGATCGTTTCCTGGATTGATTCAATGCGTTGTTCGATGGCAATTTCGAAACGCTCAACCGGGTTGGCCGCAGTCCTGCGCAAGGCATCAAGAAAGCGCTGCCCCGTCTCAAAGACAGCGCTCAATTTGCCGATGAGACGAGCATCGTTGATCTCAGCTTCCGCAAGCGTCAGCGCCTCGTCAAAATCATCCAGAGACCGGTCAATTTCGGAGAACAGTTCTCGCAGTGTGATTGGCTGTATATCCGAGCCCGACAATCTGTCTTGCTGCCGCCTTAGAAGTTCCCGGCCAAGTTCGTCCCAGCGATCATTGGTCTCCCGCACTAGCGCAGCCAATGGCTTGAGCACCTGCTGGCGCACCGCCGAAGCGGCTTCGCCTACCGCTTTACCCACCGTTGCAACACCGTATCCGACGGTCGAGATCACTTCAGGCACATTCTTGAAGGTAAGGGTCACAATCAAATCGATGATCTTGCTGAAATCGATCAGGCCCAGCAGCTTGGCGTTGCCGAAGATCATTTTCAGCATGTCACGCGGATCGGGTGGGGGCGTCACGGTATAAGACGCACCGGCTGCTAAAGTAATCGGCGTCTCGGTAGCTTTGCCATTGACGTCCGGATTTTTAGTTCCGAGTGCCAGCGACAGCGCCGGAAGCCGACCACTACGCACCTGATTGAACGTTACTTCCCGAGTGGACGCCATCGGACCTTTTGTCCTGGAAATCAGGCGAAGGGTTCCCTTTGGTCGGTAGACACCGCCTGACTGATCGCCTTCGTTCCCCATGTCCTGATCCACGGGGTCGATCAGATTCAAGAACACTTCTTCCGGCGCTGGATCGCGTCCGGAAAACGGCTGTCTGAGGTTATTAGATCCATTCTCACCTTCTTCAGGCTTGGACTTGGTGCGTTCGGACGGAAAGCCGGCGGCAACATAGTGCCCGTCATATGCCGCCCTAACCGGCTCGGCAGGCTTGCCGGTCAACTGCGCGTTTTGCGACAACCGAATACGAGCGGTTTCAAGGGCCGGATAGAACGGTGGCTGGTCCGCCCCCTGAAGAACCGGGTCAAAAACATACCGGTTGTTGTTGAACCTGATCGACGGGGAGCTTTTCTGGCCATTGTCGTGCTCAAAACTCGGTTCGCCGTTAAGCCGGTCCGTCCGTCCCTCTACGCGAATCGTTAAGGCATCGGTCTGTAGGGAGGCAGAGCCTGTTTTAACCTCATCGGCATAGCGCAGCTTGCGCCCTGCGATAACGAGTGTGCGGCGATGTTTCGTTGGGTCGACCGCAGTGTTGACGTTTTCTTTGTCCGGGCTCTCGATGCCCGGTACCCCCGGTCGTTCGTTGTTGTAGAATTGGGCGAGCGCCTCTTGAGTATCCGGCTCGTTGGCTGCGATATTATCCACGAACAGCAGCGGCAGTGTTGAAAATACATCGTCGATCTCTAAACCAAACCGAACGTCGGCGGATTTTGAAAGCGCAGTCCTTGGCCAGAACACCAGCCCAGGAAACTGTTTGAACATGATGCGACCGGTCGCGTGCTCGCTGATGTCTGCAATGTTCTCACGGCCATACACACTGGTCGGATCGACAATATCCGGCGTGGTTTCGGTGAGCAGACGAACAACGCGGCCCGGAAACCGGCGCCCACTGAAGGGCTGACCAAGTGCAGCAGCAGGCTTCTCGCGGTCGGCGCACCGGATGAACATGCGCTGCCTTAGATAGGCCTTCATCGTTCCCTTTGCCGACTTCGCAAAGATTCTTTCAGTTACCTTGACCAGCGACGCACGGAACCCGAAAGGATAGAGGAAACCTTTGTAGACGACTTCGCAATGGATATCGCGGCCAAGCGAGGTTGTGTGCTGCCAACGTTCGATCGACAGGGCATCAAACAGATTCCGCCCGTCAAAATACTTTGCTGAAGCCGGCGGAGTGAAGCTGGTATCGTGAACAAATGTTCCGCCGAGTGAGGTCAGGGTAAGCTCGCTCGCCGATAATTCGCGGGGCCGGTATATTTCCTGCTCCCGCGAAACGTCGATCAATTCATAGTCGCCATCCGGACGGAACTGACTGGAGTGCTGGGAGGTTTCATCAATGCTTGCAGACCCCGCGCGCGGCATGACCGGAAGACCAAACGCAGATGACAGCAGCACCAATTCGTGCCGGTCGAAGGCATCGAGACTGGTCCGGAAAGTGTAAGGCGCGCCCGCTATCGTGTCATTACGGCGGCGCAGGCGTCGGCAGAGCTCGGCGAACATCGCCGGCAAACTTCTTTCCAGCCGTTCACGCTTCGCAATCTTTTCGTCTCTGTTTACGTCCCCGGGGTCAGGATCCAAGCAAACATCGTTGTCTATTACCTCTGGGTAGCCTGCGGCCTTGGCAAACTCCTTCGGAGACATATCCCCCAATCCGGTTTCAGACCGGTTGATCAACCAAGGTGCAATCGGTCCCCTTGGTGGCGAGGCATATCCGGGTAGCCGGGCCTCCTGCACTTGCGACCCACGCAGGTTGGCACCAAGCCCTTCTTCCATGATCCGCAAGATCGCATCAGGGGCAAGATCGGGTGAATGGACAGCCCGCAAACCGTGTGGCGGGACATCTGACCGGGTGAGCATACTGACCGACCAAAGCGCGGCAGACTGCTCGACAAATCCCGTCGAGTGAGGTGCTGAACCAAGCCCTTGTGCCTTGTCCTTACTGTCTTCTTTCGGCAAGGGAATTTTGCTGAATATCAGAGGATCGACCACGCTTGGTGCCTTGAAAAGCGCTTGCTGTGAAGGCGACAATGTTAATCTCGCCGGTAGTTCGATCGCCGTTTCATTCCAATTTGGTGGCTGACGCAGTGAAGAGGCGATGCGTTCCGCCCGGTAGTGCCATTTACGAGTCGCCGGGTCGTTGGTGGGCGCAAACCTGAGATGATCTAGTTTCGCCGCGCCATGCAAGTTCAGTGTCCGCTTCGACTGCTGATCGAGCCGACCGCCCGGGGGCGGAGCGAACACGCGTTCGGCCCGCGCCACGACCGACAGTTCCATAGCAGCCCAGTTGGTGAGTTCCGCAAATGTAAATGGAATCTCCGTGATGCCGTGCGCGTAGGGATCTTCCGGTTGGCGGTCGTGTTCGGCGCGTATGCTCTTCAGTGAAATGGCCGCATCCCGTGCCTTGACGAGACCATTAGCGCAATTAATACGGAAGGCCAGACGCGAGGGTTCCGAAAGGCGGGCTTCGACCGTCTCCTCATAGGCTTCATTACCGCTCAGGGGATTGCCGCTGGAGTCGGGCTTGCGCGCCAGTGCCGCAAATTCCTGCACGGTCTCGACGAACCATTTTGCGACTTCCTTCCTTGCGTTTTTTTCTCTGTTGGCTTTCTGCACTGGCGTATCCCGTTCCTTGTCTTCGACAGGTACCTTGTGAGGGACAACAAAGCCGTTCGTATTGAGGCTGTCGATGGACGCAAATACAGAGGACACGTCCTTGTCGTGCAATTCGGCCGGTGGCGCTGTGTTTCCTGCTCCGTCTTTGATGCTGAGCAAGACAAATTCCTGGTTTAGCCGCTTATTGCGATCAAAAAGGACTTCTGGCGAGAGCGCGGCAATCCTGCGGTCGCGGTAAAACCCCCGGAACACCTGATAGAGCGGGCATTGGCTCTCGAGATAGTTCTCGATAGCAAGCAAATCTGTCTTGTTTACTTCTTTCGGGT
The DNA here is from genome assembly GCF_040329475.1 of Roseibium sp. SCP14. NCBI lineage: Bacteria > Pseudomonadati > Pseudomonadota > Alphaproteobacteria > Hyphomicrobiales > Stappiaceae > Roseibium > Roseibium sp. SCP14. The sequence continues at coordinate 269,470 of NZ_JBDZYH010000003.1, read as the reverse complement.
CCAACTTCCGTAGCAAGGCAGCTCTTGCCAAAGCTGCATCATCCACTTTGTTTTCCGAGCTGCGGTTTATCAGGATTTCGAGCTGTGCGTAGACCTCACGAAATGTGTCGGCAATGATCTTGCCGGCGAGGTCTTTGTCATTGTCAGCACGAAGGCCACGCTCGATCTCGGCCACATCCGGGTCCATTGCATAGGGACCGATATAGACCAATTGATCGGGGGCCAGGCTTGCCAAGTAAGGCAGTTTACTCTTCAGCCGGGTTTTGAATTTTTCGGCGTATTCTTTAAATGTTTTGGTCTGTTTGCCCAGATAACTTTCTTCGTCAGGTGCATGTGATCCTTTGTTGAGCCGAACCTTTTCGCGAAACTCCCGGCGCTTCTCTGGGGAGCTAAGCCCGCGCAAATGAGACAGGATTGCCGTAGTATCGGAAACATGGATATGAGCGCCTTCGTGAAGGACAATCCCCTCTTCCCCGAGCCGGCTTAAATCGATATCTGGCCCTGGAGCTAACATCCGGCGGAAAATGGCCTGTTCCATGAGATGTTGCGGGGGAAACTCGACTGTTAGAACTGGTCGCGAGTCAGTGATATCTGGAACCGGTAGCCGCTCGGCATCCTTACTGCTGTCCCAGGCGACCGTGCCTGTTTCAAAGAGAGGATTCAGAGGCCTGCCGGGCTTGGAGTAAATCCCGCAAAGTGGGCCTTCAGGCACGATGCGTGCGCCATCGGCATCGATCACGAGGAAAAGCCTGTCAAAACTAAATTTTATATGAGCCAGATCGCTGTGCCGACTTGCACGCAGTGTCGCCGTGCGCAGATTGATGCGCGACGTCCCGGCAAACACATCACCAATGGTGTCGTCAGAAACAGCGTCTGGTGACTTGAGAGCTAATGCCGTGTTGGAAGGAACGGCCTCTGTGGTCTTGTGATGATCATCAATGTGATGAGGAACAATCTCGGTCGTCTTGTCCTCGCCCTTGGCGCGTCCGCCAAGCCAGACGTAACTTCGCGGAAAATGCTTGGAGGACTGGCTGCGATAAAGGAAAGTAATCTCTGAGGGCGCGAAATCCAGCCGGCTGTAAGAGACATCCGGAAGTGCAACGGCGGCCCCACGCAGCAAACACGTAAGTTCAAACCAGTCGATCGTGCGACCAGTGTCGCCGCCAACCCTAAATTTGCCAGCCCCATGCGAAACCAAATGAACTGGCAACCCTCTGATCGGCTTGAACGGGTCTGCGGTTAGGTTGCCGTTGGTCACCGGAGACTGTTTGCTATCTTTCCCGTCTTCTTTGGCCTTCGTCTCTGCGAGCAAACCATGGGGCATCGGTTCGATGAGGAGCGGCCCTGTTTGACTTTCAATCCAGAAAGGCTCGGCTCGGGCGGTTGTTTCAGCATCCTTACCACCGCGACTGTTTTGTAGATTGCCCAATTCCCCCAGTATTCCGGAGAATGTCAGCTGGTCATTGGTCTTCTGCTGCAAAGGGAATCTGGCCGTTTTTTTGACCTGAACAGCTCGCTTGAGCACACCATGGATCCAGGGAAACGGCCCGGCACGCGGCGGTTCGTTTTCTTGATGATAGTCGTGTACAGATAGTTTCCAATTGCCAGCGATAACAGCTTCGGCCCGTATGAGGTCATCGGGCCGCTGGCGTTTGCTGTTACCTGCCACTCTGCTCGACAGTTCAAGAGCGCGCAATGCAATCGATGCTTGACCGGCAAGTCCAATCAGCCTGACATGCATGTCGCGGCGATGGTGGAAATGCAGATCGAGCTCCTCAATCTGCTTATTTTCTCCTGGGGAAACGCTGCAACGTCCCCTGCTGTCGCAAATGTAAACTGTACCTGCTGGCTTGCCTTTCAGAACCTCTTGAGAGGCACCTGCTTGCGCAGCATCTCTGTCGCGTTCCCAGAGTACCTTGAACGCGTCCGTTCTCAGCTCTGACGTTACGGTTTGGAACAACGGTCTATTTGCGGATTCGAACAACCACGCTGACGTGCGAGAGAACGAAACGTCTATTTTCGTGTCCGAAGAAGTGTCCGTTATCTGTACCAAATTGTTGAATACAAACGGGAGATAGGACCTGAGTTTTCGTGCCGAGACTTTACCGATAAGATCGTCGTTCCGCTTCTGATCCAGAAACAGGCGCAGCAGTCCTGGTCCCAGGCGCAGGAGATCTCCGCTCCAATAAGTGGTTTCCACGCTGACGTGCCAGGCCGGACCGAAGTTGCCCGGCAAGAGCTTTTTCTCGAAAACCAAGTCAACCACGTGCCTGCCCGTAGCGTCGTCTTCGTGCTGCAGGCCACCGAATCTGACCTGACGTAATCGTAAACGCGCACGCTTACCGGAGATTTCTTGCTGCTTCGGGCCAAGCCCACCTGGAAACAACCTAAATTTAGTCTCGGGCCCGAATGCAAGCGCGTTCAAAGTCCATGAAAATGTTTTGATTGCACTGAACGACGCATTGTTTGAACCGGTGTCCCGTTCATAGCAAACGAGAGAAACTATAACTGTCTTACCGTCTTTCGAACGTTCAAAAAACAGACCTTCATCTGTCTCCATTTCCTGCGAAGAGGCGATATTGCTGAGTAAAAGAGGCGATGTGACACTGGCTGCCGCTCCGACTAAGAAAGTTCTTCTTTTTATCGTGTGATGAAAGATTTGATGAACGCAGCACAACGGTTCACCATCAGTCTTCTGATGTTCCTTTTGCTCCGCCATAACCACCCCCCAATGGTTGTCTACAGACAGTGACGCTACCCAACGACAGGTTGAAACAACAACTCGGCGAAATCAACACTGAAAACTGAACTCTCTTGGTGATTGTCTTCTTGTAGGCCTGAAGAAGTTGATTGGGTGGTCCTCTCCAGACAACCTTCGGCAGATTGCAAGACCATCCCCTAAAAGAACTGGCTCGCAGCTACTACTCGACTCCTTTCGCACTGGGACTCCTCGTTAAATCGAAGCGCTAATTGTGTGCCTGACTATTGCAATCCAAAGTATTTTCGCTCAATCTGTGGGCATTGTGGGTATCTAAGACGACTTCTAGATGAAAGTGTCGGAGGACTGTTTTTGCCGTTCAGAACGGTCCTTGGAATTTGAAATTGGTGTTTTAATGACTCCAAACTCTTGAATTCGTGCCAAAAACAAACGAGTTGAGTTGCCGAATTTGGTTTGGCTAGGACGACGTGAGTTCGTCCTTCGAGGTGTGGTGAAGGTTCAAGGCGCAGGGAAGCGTGAATTCAGGCAATTTTCATTGGGCGACCGTGCTGGTCTTGATTTCACTTTCGTTTAGCCGATGTCACATCGAGGCGTTGTTGAGCGAAATGGGCTGTGAAGTCGGCTCTATCAGGCGCGAACTACGGCCACGAAGAAGTGGCTAACACACTGAATACATTGCCTAAGCAAATCAAACATCTGGAGGTGAAAAAGATCCGAATTCGTCGTTCGCCGATCGCTGCACAAGGCAAACAAGTGGGGCACAAAATGTTAGCACGCAAGCTTTTGGTTTTTTGTTCGATCTGGATTGCGTCATTGGCGCTCAACGACAAGAGTTCTGCACAGTGTGCCTGTGGTTCCGATTTCTGTCAAAACGCCCCTTGGGTGGATGCAACACTTGCCCAAAAGAAGAAAACTTATCGAAGGAATACCCTGATCGGCTCGTGAAACTGATCGAATTCGGCAAACAATGCGTCGCACGCATTGAGCGCGCGCCAGATGCTTTCAAGATATGGCCGATTCAAAATGATGTCTCAAAACAAACACTTGCCTGGTCGCAATACAACGAGGACAGGGCCAACAATGACTCAAACATCAAACGTTCCTAGATCTACAATGCGCGGCACGCCTTTTCATGCTGTGGACAGTCGTCCTACGATAAGCAGCAGGGCTATGACGCAGCCGACGATGTCAATACGTCTACCGCAATTCTTTGCAGCAACGGCACCTGCGCAAAATAGTTGAGTAGACACAAAGCACAACTTACTCGAGGTTACGCGGCTTGACAGCTACTTCCCTAATTCAAAAGGCACGAAGTACTTATTTCAACAAAATTAATACGAGTGCCGTCGAATAATAATCTGATCATTGACAAATGGAGGACTTCCGAAATGCAAACGAGCGTTGTTTTATTGTCGGTGAGACAAGTAGTAATCTTGATTTCAGCCATGATTCTGCTTTCAACGGAATCCAACATCGTAAACGCTACTGACGATTTCAGGATCAAGATTGAACGCAAGCACAGCAATGAAGAGTGCACATCGGGCTATTTGGCGGTTAACGGTGAGGTCATCGCCTATACGCTTGAACTTCCATGGCAAAATAATGAACCGCTTATAAGCTCTATACCGCCTGGCACTTATTCCGCCCATCTCAGATATGATAAGAGTGACAAATGGCGATTGCAGCTCGACAATGTTCCCGGACGCGACGGCATCCAATTACACATTGGGAATTACACAGGTGAGATCGAGGGCTGCATACTCGTTGGCAACGGCATCTCTGACGATCTCTGCACATTAAATGGAAGCGCTGATGCATATGCGAAACTGAAAAACGCGTTCTATGGAACGCCAGATCCCAATTCTACTCCGAACAAGAACATCAGTATCGAAATAGTTCGCTAGTCATCAAGCCAAATTGATTGCGGATGTGCCGCGCTCCTATTGCTTTATCGATTTAACCTTTCTCGTAGTACTCAAGCGGACTCTATGTTGCTCGTATTACTAATTAATCCTTCCAAACGAGACGTGGGGCGACGTTCAATCACCTTATCTCCGCTGAAAACGCTAAACCCTTCATCTTCATCGGCGTCCTGGTCTAGCTGAATGAGCCAACATTTTAGTTCTGCAGCTGCCAGTACAAGCTCACAAAACTCTGGCGAAAACCCCTCATCCAAACGCTCAAGAATACAATCTTTTTGCTGCACCTTTGGACGCGCGCCCCAAGGCCAAGCCCATACAACGTAGATAACGATTGTAACCTCAGTTGCATGAACCCTGAATTCAGGATGTTCACCTGCTTCCACTTCTCGGGCCATCGCTTGCAGGAGGTGGTAGTCATTCATTGAAATGTGACTAAGGGAGGTGTCAAGCATCTGAACAATGGGCATTTGCACTAATCTTTTCTATCTATAAGCTACGGAGACAAATCACGACTGAGCTCAGTTCGTAGCTTCAGTCTTCTGTCACCCAAAGGGTTCTTCTCGTTTCAATTGTTTTGCTCCCTGACCACCGGCGCAATCCTCTAAATGGCAGAACGCTTATGGCCCGTTGCTCAGCGTCCTAGGTCAGGTCACTTTTTTTGAGCTCGTTTGCGAGAAAAGTTTAGACGCTCGATTGGCGCTGGCGAACGTACGGCTACCAACCGGCTTGCTACGGAGCATGGACCGAGTGGGCCTTATACGTTAAGCCTTTTGTGAAGAGTCAGAAGAATGATGTAGCCGATGCTGAGGCAATTGCTCAGGCAGCGTTCCGTCCGACGATGCGGTTTGTCGCAGTGAAGAGCGAAGATCATCAGGCGCGTGCGATGCTCTTCCGGACACGCCAAATGCTGATTGGCCAGCGCACGCAGGTGATCAATGCCTTGTGCGGGCACCTGGCCGAATTCGGTGTAATCACACCAAAGGGGCGTGTGCATCTCAAGGCACTGGCTGAGGCGTTGGCCTGCGATGACGCCGGCACGCCAGAGCTGGTACGTGAATTGGGACAGCAATATCTCGAACAGGTGGTCACTCTGGACACCCATATTGCCAGGCTCGAGGAAAAAACGCGGGCAGCCTCGAAGTCATCAAAGACATTGAGGCGTCTGCAGACCGCACCAGGTGTTGGACCGGTAACCGCACTGGCGATTGAGGCCTTCGCTCCAGACATGTCAGGCTTTAAATGCGGGCGCGATTTCTCCGCGTGGGTTGGCCTCGTGCCGCGGCAGCATTCCTCTGGCGGCAAATCACGGCTGGGGCGAACATCGAAGATGGGCCAGCGTGACATTCGAAAGCTATTGATTATCGGGGCAATGGCGGTGGTTCGTGCGACCTTGCGGCACGGCGCGGCAAAAGATGCTTGGCTCGCCAGAATGCTGGAGCGCAAACCTCGAATGCTGGTCGCTATCGCTTTGGCCAACAAGATGGCCCGGTCAATTTGGGCAATGATGACGAAAAACGAAGACTATCGGAATTCGGTGGCGGCGGTAGAGATTGCGTAAACAGCTAACTTACGCTGAAGCTACCGGAATGTGAGGAGTTCAGAGAACTGTAAGGGCAATGGATCGACCAGATCTAGACCGGGGAAACCATCCGCATGCACAGAGCACGAAGCTCGCGTTAGTGAAATGGACCTGATCTGCGCATCGCCATACCGGCCCGCGGCCAAGTAAACGGTTGCGGCACAAGGAGGCCTGATACATGACCGCAACCGATCACATACCTGAGCCGTTCAAAATCTTCTTGCACACCAGGCGCATCCATACATGCATGGCCGACCTTTTGTCCATGCGGAATCTAGCGTTGAAGCTTTCGCAGTTTCCATTCCCCCAAGGTGAACCTGGCTCAATGTAGACCGTCCTGGCACCAACGGCCGCGATCCAGTTTCGCACGGCATGGGCAACGAACTCTGAGCCAAAGCACGTCGGGAATACGTGCTGCAGATGGGTTATGGCCGCCAGGCAACCCTCACATATGGTTGCAGTACTCGTCCAATTGAACATGCCTGAGGAGACACAAAAAAATCTCCAATTCTTGGCGACTAGCAATTACCCTGAAGCGGCAGATGAAGCACTTGTTTCACGGTGCGAACCGGTTAGCTCACAAGGTTGATTGACCATTTACCGAATAATAGTAGGCATAAAAAAGCAATTCGGGTCGCTAACAAATTCCTGTTAGACCTCGTCATGTATGCAACTTCCAGCTGCTATTACTCTTTCTTTTTATTGAATAAAGACCCAAACAACAATCCAATCACCATTGAGACCAAAACTGCGGTAAAAAGCGCAAAACCGCGCGCAAAATCAAGCGAGGATGCAGTCCAAACCAACGCTTCATCATCGCCAGCAAGATCAAGCAACTGGCGATCGCGCTCTGCTCTCGGCAACTGGTCCCACTTTTCACGCTCAATCAACAATTTTGCAGGTTCTGCATAATGCCAACCTGCGATATGAAATTGAGGTTGCCCCCCGGGCCCGGCAGACGTCGCAGTGAACAGAAAACCAAAAATAAATGAAGATACCAACGCACAGACCAAGATAAGCGGCGTCAACTTTGGCATTACTTTTGGCATGAAGAGCCCGAACGTAAATGCCACTAAAACGAGAATTACGCCCATCGGCCCTGCAAGGGCCACACACATCTCCAAAGCAAAGGAAGAAAGTTCTTGAATTAAGTCCCTCACCAACGACTCCTCTTATTCATCCACCCAAGTAATGTCGAATGTTTCAGGGTGCTCAAAACCAAAAACCGAGGTGAGATCCAGATCCATTGGTGCGGACCGTCGACCGGTCTTCCTATCAACCGCCCATATCACCCAATTTGCGCTCGATAACATGTGGTGAGCTACATGACTTGGCTTCTGAAATCGACGTGAAAACTCGGGGGGACAACCCAACGTGTCGAGCATCTTGTTGCGATACCGAATCTCCAGTTGATCAACAGCAACTCCATCTAGAAAGGTCCTTACCGTGACGCTTATAAGTTGCTTTCTCGTTGAAGGGACATAGTCGTTCAAGCCTTGCGCGTAAGTCCGACTAAAGTCATCGGCAGGTGGTGTACCAAGCATATCCAATCCAGCTGGTTGGACGGCTGCCTTAGACCATCCGCGGTCGAAATCAAAAATGCCGAGATTAACGGCCGCCATTCGATCTATCGTGTCTTGAGTACCAAAGTAACCGACTTGGGAAGCGTCTTTACTGGCTGAAAGCAATTGCCCGCTCACAGAAGAAGTGAGTGCAACCCCCGAACTGAGCGTCGCTGTGATATCCGCAATTGCATCGTGTTGGACGATACCGACGTATCTTGATGCAGCTCGAAACCCGTCAACAGGATTGATTTTCGCATCAACTGCGTTGTTGTCTTCCGCGAGAGCCTCAAAACGCGGCAACACAACCGTCGCCCCAGTCTCCAGATCGTTCAAATCGAGAATTTCCGGGTTCAACTCTGCAACAAGACCAAGATTAATTTTGTCGGCTGAAAATCCAAATGCCAAAAGTTTGTCAGAGACGGTCTCGCCCGCACCTATGCTGACCTCATAAGGGACAATGGCAATGCCCTCATCCAGAACATTGGGCACAGGAACATTGAGCAAAGCGGCAGTCATATACGGAGTGACAAATCCAGCCGTCTGCACTTCAGCGCGTTTGCACCAGTCGTACTCAGAAGAACCAAATACTTGTGCAGATGCCGACGAAGTGAGCAGCAATGTTACCGCTACGATAGAAAATGAAGCTTTTCGCACAACTTACTCCCGACCAAAGTGCAGTCATGCAGGCTGATTAAACCAATCCGCGCGTGCGCCACTGCACATCAAACTCCCCCAAGTTTGAACCACCTCATTGGAGTAACAAAAATTATATTCAACTATCGATAAACCATTCTCTAAGCTCCAATATTTAAAGGCGTCTACTGAGATTGTAAAGTTGAATCGCTATTCCTCTAGTAGCAGGAATCTGATTTTCAAATTGGAATCAATAGCACGCTGAGCGCCATTATACTGTCTCGACTTGAATTAGAGTTGTCTGCGATGTGAAGTGCTACGCTACGTCCCCAAGGGAAGGGATAGAGTTTTACGACCAAAACCAGGAACGACGGAAGATTATAGAACTGCTGGTAGAAACAGTAGAGTATAAATAAACGGCAAGAACCAACTTGTGAGAGTCCCCGATTAATAAAAACAGCGGAATGTAATTTTTGTTCAAGCCATGATTGAATCAGGCATGTTTTAATCTCGTCGCCTCAACAACCTCATCCCAACCGGGTAGTGATCGCTCACCCCCCTGCCCGTTTCCGGATCAAATCGGCGCGGCTCTATGAACCCTTTGTTTTCGGGATCGGTCATGATCTGTTCCGAGCTAACGATCAGCGTGCTGAAACTTCCAAGGTCAGCGAACCAGTCCTTGGTTGATGGTCGCGAAGGGCTCAGTTCCTCGGATACCAAAATCATGTCGAGGAACGACCACGTATTCCAATTGTCGAGAATGCGATCTACAAATCTGCTGGATCCGGGTGCACGGCAACCACTTTTGATAACGGGTGAAGCATACCAACCATTTCGAACCATCAGCCGCGTGAATGCATCGCTGGGCGCTTCAACACAATTGATGTTGAAGTCACCAGCAGCAACCACAAGGCTGTTCTCGGGCAAATCTTTGACAAGCTTGTTCAGCTCTTGAAATGCAATGATCCTGCAGTTGAATGGACTACGACCAGATGGAAAATGCACCCCAAAAACATGTAGCGTTTCGCCATCCGGAAGCTGAAAACCAGCTTGCACAATGTCACGGGTTTTGCCGCATTCGTTTTCGTATCTGCCAAATTCGATGACGTGAGCACTTGGCGTACCAACGATCGGAAGTTTGCTCAGGATTCCCACATCGATCCCACGGCTGTCGGGCTCGTCGCTTGAATCCAACTGAACAATGTTGAGGCCCTCTGTTGCTAACTCGCGAGAAACGAGATCCTCAAGCACCTGTTTGTTTTCTGTTTCTGCGATAACAATAATATCCGGCGTGGCAGGTAATGCTTTCAATACATCAGCATACCGTTTCAGCTTTGTATGATATGTCCCCTCGTTCCAATCGAGGGTTTTGCACTGTTCTACATAGAACCCAGCGGTTCCATTGAACTCCTCGCACTTCTGATCATGACCAGGTTGCATGGAGTTTTTGACGCTCAGCGGCAGGTAGGTGTCGTCGCGTGGATTCCCCGGATCGTCCGAAGTATCGAAAAGGTTTTCCGCATTAAAGGCAACAATGTTGATTGTTTCTTCCGCCGCGACACTCGAACAAAAATTGACACCAATTAACAATGCAAGAGAGATAAAACGAAACCGCATTGCACCCTCCGAGATCTAAAACATGCTCTCAAATGAAGCTCAAAAATAAGTTGCTTATCTCAAGCACACAACTTTAAACACGATTTTCACGGTAACCAAGGCAATTAGAGCCCCTTCGGTTTCGGCAGAAGTATTTCAAGGAAACCGTTATTGCCGCGAGGGTGCCTGGTGAATGATTTCGATGACTGGAGCAGGCAGTACAACGATCAAGTATCGCCCTATAGCTGAATTGGATCTCGTCAGACGAACTCACTGCAACACACCAACATGCGTTAGTCATTGCGAGACCAAAAAAAGTCCTTTCTATAAAAGCCAACTCGCTCTTGGTCTTAGGCTTGGGAACGAGGACCTATGGGAACAGACTTGCATGACACTGTAGACCTTACAGGACCTCAGGAGATTTGGATTTTATTATAGATCAAACTGTGCCCAGATGGGACGATGGTCTGAAATGTGGTAACGAACGAAGGCATCAAATTCCTTGGGTGTTTCTTGCTGCCAAAGATCGCGGAAAACTGCGCCGTCGAAGTCAAATACGCCTTGCCGGATAAAAGCGTCACCCGTCTCAGCAGGAAAGAAGGCGAGTTGATCGTAGTACTTACCACCTGTGATGACAGTGCCAATGACCGACTGATGTTCAGGAATCCGAAGCCCTCGCTTGACCAGTGCATCATAGATTTTGTCGCCGGGTTTCACTGCCGGCAAATTGAGATCGCCTATGACAACCGTGTTGCCAGAATAAGCGTCGCCGCGCTTCATACGTAAATCCGCCCACCGTCCAAGCGCGTAAGTTTCAAGTGCGCGGCGGTTCTCTGATTTTTTGCTACTCGAACCGAAATATAGATGTGCATTTACAACAGTAAATACGCCGCCCGACACCTCGAAAGCTACGGCAAAGGGGTTCCGATCGAAGCCTCTGAATTTTTGTTCGATACCAGGAAGCTTGATATGGCGATGAGAACCTGGTGGTACAGCGATTTCTCCAGCCAACTCCAAGCGATCTACGCGCGTTTTGTCATAAACAAAGACCATACGCTCATTGTTGCCCGCCATATCAGAAAATACCGCATCGTAGCTTTCTGGTAGTGAATTCATGACCCAGCGAAAGTCTATGAGATTTTCTTTTATCTCTTGAACAGCGATAACATCAAACCAGCTGAGTATTTCCGAAATTATCTCGATATCCCCTGTATCGCGCCTTTGCTTTTCATCTCCCAAATTTGCGATATTCCAGCTTCCAAGCAGAAACTTTCCATCTTGTTTTGGCGGAATGGCGCGACCTTCTTTGGTATCCCGCCAGATCCTTAGAGCGTTAACCTCTGTTTCAGAGTTGAATTGATACTGAAAATTTGGTTTTGGAAATGGTGGCATTTTTGTCCTCAGGGAATGGCAAATAGTTGCGGCCAACAACGTGCGATCATTTGCGTCAACCGACATTCTGATAAAAGCTTGATGTCCTTTTCTGGTCACAGGCCCTTCGATACGGAGGGTCCTGTTTACCTACAAACATCCGATCCATACCATTTTAGATTGAAAAATGAGCAAGTCTCATCAACTATGAGTGTGATAAACTGGCATTGCTACTAATGGGACGCATTCCAGACGTGGTGTTATGAATAGGCACCTCTCTCTATGTCCGCGACGATTAGACGGAGATTGATATGTTTATTGCTTTTGAACTGCTCGACGGATCACAGAAAACTATTCCACACTACAGCGTACTGCGCATTCGTCCGACTGTATTTAACTATGAGCCGGACAATGCGGTGATGATCCAATTTGATAACCGGCAAAACTTTAGTCGCGAACCTCTTGACGACCTGGTGGAGAGATTTCATCGACAAGCGCCAATGGCCAGATTGACAATGTTAAACGGTGCTCCCGTTTGGGTATCGGTACATCGCGTTTTAGATGTGAATCCCCCCAATACTGTTATCCATAACCCTAGAGCCAAAGCCATTGTGAATTTCAGAACCGATATTAACGGAAGTATTCCGCTGGATGGAGTGTTTTCATCTGTGTTGGAAACAGTCGGTGAAACCGAGGCAATCCTAAATAGTGCTTTGTAATTGAGAAGCAGTACTTAACCTTCGCGATGCTGTTTGGTGTGTTTATGGCCATCGGGAACGCCGCCTTGCTGATTGTGCGAATGGCTTTTTTCATAACCTCTTCAATGCAGACATTTTGTATGATAGTTCGGTATCAATCCCTAAATGTTGCAGGTCGCAGCAGGCTAACTTTATCACGCTACACGGCAAAGCAAATCCAAAGCGCGTAAATTAGGTCAGGATAGCATTCGCCCCGATTGCATTGAGTAGTCTCGTCGCCTCCGCGCGTAAATATAGTCGATCAACCATAGCCAAAGGCCGACTATGGCTAAGTGCTTTTCGAATAGGATGGAGGCGTTCCATCGATACTTCAAAGTGCTTCTTCGACGAAAAGTGTTGCTGGAAGACCGTATTCCAGTTGGCTTTTATGATCACTATGTGGGCAAGGTCCATGAAGTCCGAATAGTAGATTAAGTCAAACGGATCTCTACGATCGTCACAATCCTTCTCCCGCCGTTCTCGCCATCTTTTTCGCATATCACCCGGCACACATTCATCTATCCAGTTCTCTCCGAAAAACCGTCGCAGATTTCGTTCAATAAACTGTCGCAACGTGTTTTCAACATAGGTCAAAACAAGATTGTAAACTGGGTCCAACTGGACAGTAGAGTCTCCACTTTCCGGTGTAATTGGCTCCAGGACTGTAAGCTCGAAATCGAATCCAGCGGACGCCAATACGGCAGAGTAGGCTTCGTTTGGGAATGCAATTAATTCAGGATTCAAGCCGGCCTCGACCGAGGCATCATCGCGATCGCTACAGACCTCAAATGGCACTGGGGTTCCCAGATCCTCATCAATGATCTCACCCGCCTCTTCCGAAAAGGGGGTGGCGCCTGCGGCAACGTGATGCAACCTTGCAATTCGCGTAAAGCCAACAACAGATAGCGCTAGCTTATCGCTGATCGCCCACGGTTCTCGCATCGCGGACATTCTCGCGTTCAAGGAAGCGTGCCAATTTTCGATTCTTTCAATATGGCCTTTGAACGGACTGATATTCAGAGCGGCGCGTTCGGTGAACTCAGCTAAGAGTTTTGCGTCTGGCAAAATTGCGTTTCTGGGGAACTGCGTTAGCAGTCTAACTTCTTTGTTCCAGCGGCGGGTAGCGTTAAGAATTGCAGGATCTACGCCAGCCCGTGAATAAGCACTGAGTTTTTCGGAGACATCCGCCCATTGCTGCGAGTTCGCAAGGAGATTTATCGATTTCGCAGCTTTATTGATTTGAGACAAGAAATTTCTCATTTCATTCGCGCGGGTAATCATAGCGAATTGCGATTTCTGTAGTTCTCCTATTTGTTTAATTGCGGGGCTTTCATGCAACGCTACCAAATCGCGGAACAACACAGAGTCTGGAGTTTTTTTCACCATTCTTCTTTTCTCCAATTCGCCGTTGTTTTTTTGGCAACGAGCTGTTTCCAACCGAAGTAACCAGTAGAATTGCTACACATTCGCAATTCAAGACTGTAATTCTCAACATTGCACGTCCTTAGCAGGCCGGTCACAGACATACAATGCAGAAGGGTTTCGATGGCAAATGAGTAGCGGGCATGGCGTTGACTTCCCGCCAAACAACACTACCCCTGGTCTAGTGCAAAGTTCAGCATTCAGTAAAATCTCCAAAGAAATGGCGGCCGTGCTCGCGCGCCGACGATTTGACATCGCGGGTGAACGGCCGTTTCTTTTTGATAAACTAAACCTTGAAGACACGTGTATGATCGCCCATCAAAACGCTTTCGAGTATTTAAAAGACCACGTAGACGCCCTTGCCGCTGGCGAACAGGTGTTTGGACCTAACCAAGCACTGCAAAAATTCGGCTCTCAATTCCACCCCAAAATAGATGCTTCCTCTCGGCTACCTCGCGGGCGCGCTAAGTCATGTTACGCCAACGCGACTGCCTATGCTCTCACTCACAACGATCTATTCTATTCAGAGGGATATGCCCTTGACCCCGCGCTCCCACTACCTTTTCAACATGCCTGGCTAGTGGATGAAATGGGCGACGTAGTTGACCCAACTTGGAAAGATGCAGAGCAGCATGTCTATTTCGGCATTGCGTTCAAACCAGACTTCCTGATCGAAATGCTGAAGCACAGTGAGAACGAGTGCGGATTACTCGTGAACCGGAGGCTTATGCGAGAGCATTTTGGTTCCCCTGATCTTCTGAGCGCCGGTGTGCTGTCAAAGTCTGAATTGCCTATCGCCGGTTCTTCGTGCCTCTTGAGTTGAGATCTCAGGTCTCCTCCAATTTAGTATTGAAACCATCATTCCGTTCCAGTGGACTTGAAGCACCGAAAGCTGGAGTTTCCCGACTTCAAACACGGTGATGTGCGGGTTCCGCACAACGTGCCGTTTGGAAAGTCAACTTCAGGGAGAGGTGGACGGTAGGCTTTCGTTGCAATTTAAGGGAAAGATCGGATCTGGGACCGCTTTCAGACCCTCCGGTTCTGAAGGTGGAATAAAATGGTTGCCATGAATTCGGGCGTTCTCCTTGACCGCATCCGTCCTATGGCGGATCGCCTATTACACACGCTGGAAAGTTCCGACTAAATTTCCAGCCTATGCACCTATGAGAAGTGCTCCGAGTTGACACACAAAGAACGCAGTTGAAGGCGATTGCTCACATCAATCAGATAGTCGACGCTGACTTTAGGATCCAATCTTCTTCTGTTTGAGCCAAATCTCACAGCCAATAATGTTCCGTATTTTTGACAATATCGGATTTTGTTAACTTTTTATCCGGAAAGATCCGGAAAAACGGGCTCAGCCAAATAAAGGAGCCTGAAATGACCTAAGCTGACTCACCTAAGCCACTGATATTTCAAAAGTAAGTAGTTCTCAAAGGACTCACTCAAGTCTCCTGGCACCTTGCTCTAGTCATGAATCGCAATCGCTGAGACTTTCTCTCTCCCCTTGCTGGTGATGAGATTGATTTTCTGCGTTTCATTGTGCCTTCAGGGCTGATGAATCCTTCGTAGCCTTTGGCGATCCGATCGTTTCGCCGATAAGCAAAAGCACCCCTGTCTCCCCGAGCCAAGAAAGATCGAAGATCCATGCTGCTGTGCCGCAGCTGGCTCGACATGGGGTTCGCTCGACTGAATCAACTGGAAAAACATAACATGACCACTCAAACGCCAGTGGCGTTTTCATATGGGCCTGAGACCTTTCGGTCCCTTGCTCAAAATCTCCAAATGTATCGTTCTATCGGACACCCTGGCCGTAAGAAACTGCCGGCGGCACCCGTCGTTGTGGACTGGAGTAAGACCCTCCTCCCCTTCCCAGGTCTCATCGGCACTTGCGAAACCGCCACAGTACTTGAGCCCGTCTTTGCTTTTTCCGAAGACAACTCTTGGGCCCTTTTAGCTCAAGGATGGGTTCGCCTCGAAAGCCATATCGACGATCGTCCCGATATCACTCGCTCTACATAACTCACAACACCCGGAAGGAGTTGAACCGCACACCTTCCACAAACGCTAGCCGGTTCTGACTTCACCTTTTTCAAACTCCGCTCAGTACACGACGACAACGTTCCCAAAGCGTAGGGAGCGAATGCGATCACATGCCTTAGAGGACACACATGAAACGTTCAAACCTATCAGCAAAAGCCCGTGGAAACGTCGGGACGTTAGTCGCCCGAATGGCTGTCAGAAAAGCGCTTCGGCGAACTCCCGAATATTGGCACCGCTCAGCATACATTATCGGAGCCAATCTTCCCAACGACACCGATACAGACATCTACGAAGAAGCACTGGCAAAAGAACTCGGTTGGCAGATCCCAAAAAGATGGAAAAGAGAGGACTTACCGAACTTTCACTACTTCACGGATGACAGCGGCGATTCCAGATTCAGAAGAAAGGAGCCTTTTGAGGCCCTTTCTCTTGCAAAGGACGTTGCTGAACATCAGCGGTTAGTGGGTGTTTGCACACCAAAACACCCGATGAGTACGCCTTTCGAGGATATCGCAGAAGCCGTCGTCGAAATTCGACCAACGCCCGAACACATCGTTGCTGCTCTACTACTGGCTCGGAGGTTTCTTGTCACCAAACAGCAAGCCAACGAACTGTTGTCTGACACGCTCACCAACTTGAACGTTGCTTTCCGAGGAGACCGGCCGCTTACCCGCGCATTTCAGATGCTTCGAGCACTGAGAAAAGCGGATGCCTCGGAGCCACTAGGAAATTCGAACAATACTGCGCCCTCACTATTGGAAGATATGGTTGGATATGGCGAAGCCAAGAGCTGGGGGGTGAACCTTGCCCGAGACCTCAAAGACTGGCGAAACGGCAGAATTGCCTGGGATGATGTAGACCGCGGCATTCTCCTTGTTGGCAGACCCGGAACAGGAAAGACTGTCTACGCGCGGTCCCTCGCCGAGACCTGCGGAGCACATTTTGTCGAGTGCTCGCTCTCCAAAATGCAAGGTCTTGGGCATCTCGGAGATATGTTGAAAGGTATTGATCGAGCCTTCCGGGATGCGCGTAAGAATGCGCCGGCGATCTTGTTCATCGACGAGTTCGATGCAGTTGGAAATCGGTCAACTCTTTCATCACACGCACCTGAATATGCAACCCAGGTAATTACCGGACTTTTGCAACTTATGGACGGTACGGAAAAGCGTGACGGTGTAGTCATCGTCGCTGCCTGCAATCGCGTGGACACCATCGATCCTGCTTTCCTGAGACCCGGGCGACTTGAACGCATGGTTGAAATCCCTCTCCCCGACTTTGAAGCCCGAAAGGCTATCTTTCGTCAGCATCTTAAGGTCGAAGTTCAGGACACCGTTTTATCACAAGTGAGCCGGCATACCGACGGTATGTCTGGCGCGGATCTGGAGCAGCTCGCTCGAGATTGCCGACGGGTCGCAAGGCGCTCAGGTGAAACCATTGAAAAATGGCATCTAAGCGATACGCTTTCAGCAAAGTTCGCAGCTATACCTAACAACGTGCTTGAAAGATCTTCGGTTCACGAAGCTGGACATGTAGTGGCGGCGTTTTTTATCAAAGGGGTCATGGCAACCGAAGTCGTTATCCGAGAATACGCCAGATTGACCAATGGCACTCGATTTGAAAGCGGCGGGCACACTGCCCTGCCCTCTGACAACCCAGGTTTCCGGGTTCGCAGTGACTATCTCGACAACATTGCAGTGCTCCTGGCCGGACGTTCAGCCGAAGCACTTCTCTGCAAGGAGCCATCTGACAGCGCCGGATTGGTTGCCGGATCAGATCTTGAGCGTGCGACCTTGACGGCAGCTCGGCTGTTGGCATCGTCAGGTCTATCTGAAGAGCTCGTTTTCCGGGCAGATGTCTCAGAGCCTGCTCTTAAGCAGATGGTCAAAGAAAACTCTTCATTCGCAGAAGCCTGTAATCAAATTCTGGAGGCACAACAAAAACGCGTGACAGCACTTTTGGTCAAAAAGATGCCTCTAGTGAAGACATTGGCAGATGAGCTCCTCAAATCAAAAGCCCTGTATTCACCAAAAATATCTTCCGTGTTGAATTTTACTAAAAAGAATAACAATTCCAATCAATTAAACAAGAAGTAATCATATGAAAAATCTCGTCAAAAACAGATCAATTAGAGCTTTACTTCCGAAATTCATGCCGGTAGTTGTCTCCATCCCAATCAAAGGTTGTCGCACCCTGTGTCAGCATTGGTTGGACTACGGCTTAACCCCCCAGCTCTGGCTGGCAGGATAAAGGAGATAGCCGACCATGACTTTCATGCAGAACAATTCGGCTCTCCGCAAAGCCGCACAAGATCTCTCGATACACAACGCTTGAGTTGGGTAACCGACTGTATGCGCGATGTCTGATTTACGATATCCGCTGCGGTAGATTGCCTGTCTTTGTTTCGACGTGACCGTACCGGTCATTTCGATCAGTACCCGTTGCTGATGTCGGGAAACGATCTTCGTTCATTATCGTTTTAGCCGTCACAGCCACTCCCCCTTCAAGCGATTGAATTTCGAACCCGCCGCCGCGCGGGAACAGGAGACCTGTGCCATGTGGAATGAACAGAACCATCACTGCCCGTTTGCCTTTCTGAGCATCTCGGAAGCCGTTGGTTCCGTCTGCCGAATAACTGCCGTGAACAGTCACGTCACAGCTAAGCAGAAAGGAACCCAACCATGTGCAACGACAATTCAAACTTCTTCAAGCCCGCAGATGCATCTCGCGCTTCACGCAGGATCACCCTGAAGTCTTCTGTCTCTTCCCGAGGCTTTATCCCAAACCACACTGGCAACTGCTGGGCCAGTTACGAAAGCACTCTTGAGCGAGACTTTTTGACGATTGTGCGCGCTCTTCCGGATGTGAAACGCGTGGAAGAACAGCCTGAACCAGTGACTTATGTCGACGGTGATGGAAAGCGACGCAAGCATACTTTTGACTTCGTGATCTATCTCACCACCGGAGAAAAATTTGCCTGCGATATCAAGCCCGAAAACCGGTTGGCGCGCAGTGGGATCAAAGAAGTTCATCATTGTATCAGAAAGCAGCGCCCAAACTATGCGGACCGGTTCTTAGTCCGCACAGATCGCAAAATCTCTCGAGTTCTGGTCCGAAACTCCGAACTGATCCTCAGAGCTCGAAATCTCAAAAATGAGGAAGCAATCGGGGAGCTGAGGCAACACCTTGCCACGATGCACGGGGTATTCCGGCTCGCCGCATTGGTCGCCCACTTCAGCGAGGAGGCGATTGGTTTCAACGCAGTGCTCAACCTGATCGACTTGCAGGAGCTGAAGCCGGTCACTCGTGGCCCCATCAACGACGACACCGAACTCCAAATCTGCTTGGCAGCCTAACAGAACAGAAAGGAATTTGAAATTGACCGAACTTAATAGCGGCAGCAAAACCGCCCAAACAGCACCAAAGTCTGAAACCCGGTTTCGGTTCGCTCGCGATTCGAAAATCATGATCAAGAACATCCCGTATGTCGAGGTATTCTCTGATCATGAAGTATGCGTAGTGCGCAGCGTCGACAATCCCGAGGTGCACAAGAGGTTTACGTACGAGGAGCTTCTTGACCTTGTTAAACAAGGTCAGCTGACTGAAGAAACGGGAGCGTATTCTCCGTTTCAGATTCATCTGAAATCAGGTCCGAACATCAAACTTTCGGATCTGAAACCGGAGATCGCAGAACTCGTCAAATTCCGCAAATTCATCTGCGATGAGTTTCTCAAGATGGAAGCGCAAGGGCAGATTTCTCGCAGTGATACCAGTTTGGCAGAAGCTATTCCGTGTTTCCATGCCAAATGGGTCAGCCAACTTGCTCAGCGTGAACCGGGCAGTCGATTTAGCAGCCAGCAGTTGTCAGGAACTTTCGGGGTCCCAAAACCCAGCACTGTCAGGGCTTGGCTTCGTAAATTTGAAGCTGCCGACTTCAACATTATGGCGCTCTGTCCACAAAAACATAAGTGCGGAAACCGGAACGATCGGCTTCACCCAGACGTTCGGGATCTGCTCAATGAATGCGCATCAAGCTTTGCCAGCCTGGTGAAACCGACGATGAAGAAGGTGTACGAGGAGTTTGAAGAGCGTTTCGACAACCTGAACGAACACAGATCGCAAAATGGTCTGCCGATCTTGCCTAAACCCAGTGTGGCAGCGATGCGCCGGCAAATCCGAAAGCTCAGTCCCTATCACGTTGATGCCGGTCGTAAAGGCATCGCATACGCTCAAAAGAAGTACGCGTATGTCCAGGGAAAACACAATCCGGAATGGCCACTACAGGTCGTGGAGATCGACGAGTGGAAGGTCTCGCTTCACACAATTCTCAAAGGGACAGGTGTTTGGGAAACTCTTGGAATTTCAGCACGCGAGAAATTGGACAAAGAAGTCGGTCGTTTGCAGCTCTCAGCGGCGATTGATGTTCGGACCAAGTGTATTCTGGCAATGCAACTCGCACCGACTGCGACAGCCGAGCTTGCCATCTCCACCCTGAAAATGGCGATGTCCGACAAGAGTGACTTCGCCGCAGCGGCCGGATGCGACACGCCCTGGGACATGAAGGGTCGCATCAGCATGGTTCGGGTCGACAACGGGTCCGCTTATGTCGCCAGGAACTTCAGTACCGCGGCGATCGATGCCGGCGTCGCAGTGGACTATGCCGTCGCCGGTGCCCCCTATCTGCGCGGTTCAATCGAGCGCGTGTTCGGCACGTACCACACTGGCGTGATCCCCCACTTCGATGGTCGCACCTTCACAAATGTTGTCGAGAAAGGCGACTACGATGCGGAAAACCTCGCGTCGCTTACCATTGAACAACTCGGTCTGGCGCTCGTTCGTTGGGTTGTTGATGTTTACCACAACACGGCTCACGAAGGTCTTGGCGGTCAGACACCCCGGAATTGCTGGCTTGAGCTTCAAAAGAAAATTGGTGTCCCGCTCCCACCCTTGGAAGACGAAATGCGTGCCTGCTTCGGTACTACGGTCGAACGCCACCTCCGCAGCGAAGGTATCCAGCTCTATTGCAACAAGTACCAGTCCACCGAGCTTCAAAAGATCCGGCGCAAATTCAGAACCGGTTTGCTGAGCGTACGCTTCAACCCGGATGATCTTGGACACATTTCGGTTCAAACGCCGCTCGGCTGGTTGAAGGTTCCATGCACCAACCAGGGAATGCATGGAACACCTCTCGAAGCACATGTCGCAAATCGTCAAAGAATGCTGGCGAGGTATGGCGAAGAGGCTGCTCAGTCGAAAGAGGTCGTCAAGAAAGCACTCGCGGATCTTCGCCATCTTTCTGATGAATCCCGCAAGAGAAGAAACATCGTTTCACCGGTCCTCACAGCAGAGAACCTGGAGAAGCTTGACGCGCACTTTTCCGACGATCGCCTGAGGATCGATGAGGACTTTGAAGGCGATGTTCTGGGACGTGATGAGATCGATGACGATGATCCGGACGTTGATGCGAACTGCTCTCAACCGAGTCTCGAGGACGCATTGCCTTTCCTGGGCGACGACGATGATCACGATGACGATGATTACATTTTGGAGGATTGAGATGAAAGCTGACACTTTTAATGAAGAAGCGCTAATTGAAACGCAGCCGGTGCCGGGCGAAAAACGCAAGAGTCGCAGAGCAAGGGACGAAAAAACCGCGGAAACCGAAACGGCGTTGCTGCACGCATACTTCCCCAATGTGCACGATGAGAGCCTGCTCGAAAAGCTGAACGATCTTCTCGACAGTTATGAAAACCACTCCGAAGTCGTCGAGAAGCTCGGGTTGAGCCGCGTGGGTAGACTGAATGAGGGTCGAGCGGTTGCAGTTGTGGGCTCATCCGGGCTCGGAAAGTCTCGATCTCTCGAGCGGGCATTCCAAGGTCTTGGGATGAGTGAGCTCGAAAGCAATGTTCGTATCATTTCTTTGAAAGCACCATCTCCCTGCAATCTCAAACAACTGGGGATCGCCATTTTAAAAGCGCTGAAATTTGAAATTCAGGGCGACATTCGTGAGAACGTTATCTGGCAGTTGGTTCGCGAGCAGCTAAAACTTCGTGGTATTCGCTTCCTGCACATCGACGAGCTGCAACATCTCACGCAGCTAGACAGCCCGTATGAGGCCACCAAGGTCTGCGACACTTTCAAAGGGCTCATGCAAGACAACGAGTGGCCCGTATGGCTTGTACTTTCGGGGATGCCGAATCTTGCGAGTGTCATCGAGCGAGATGTTCAACTGCGTCGCCGATGCACGTTTGTGCGTCTTGAAAGGATGAGTTCTAACGCAGACGATCTCAAAACCGTCCAGAGGATTGTCAAAAACTACTGCAAGAAGGCCGGTCTCTCTGACGAAAATTTGCCAATGCTGGATCTTTGCAGCAGGCTTCTTCACGGTTCCGATGGACGATTTGGGTGCTTGATCGAGATCGTCCAGGAGGCGCTGTTCAAGGCGATGAGAGCACGCCGAAAACACTCCCTCATCGGAGATTTCGAACTCGCCTACGAAGATCGAACTGGCTGTCGTCCCGAACACAATGTCTTCGCAGAAGAAGTTGAATGGCAAAACGTCGATGTTCGAAACACGCTTTACCCTGATGAAGCTGAATTCGCGGGCACCCGAAAGCCGACGAAGCGGCGCCGAAAAACGAGTAGGAGGGCTTGAGAATGACATTAGACGCATTCTTTGTACCCACCTGCTATTCCGATGAGACTGTCCTTAGTTTCTGCTCCAGGATTGCGGCCATGCACACATGCTCACTACAGGAGCTTTGCAAATACAAGCGTGAGCTGGACTATGTCGGCATCCGCGACGGAGACCCGAAAGCAATTGGCAAGCTCACAAAATATGTGGGTCTCAAAGGCGAACGTTTTCCAGGAGTGATCACCAATCATATTGTCGATCATATGTTTGAGATCAATGGTCAAAGGTTCACAAGAGCATCGCTTCGTCGAGCTCAAGTTCGGGTCTGCCCGCATTGTCTTCAAGAGGATCTCAAGAACGAGAATGATCACATCGCTGCAAGGCCCTACGGGAGAGTTTCATGGACAATTGGCAGCATTAGAACTTGTTCAAAGCACGAGACTGCACTGGTTACGGCAGCAAAAGACGACCATCCTCAGAGGGTTCATGACTTTACGCTTCTTGTGCGACCTTTCCTAAAGGACATCGACCAGCATGTTGCCTCAGCATTGCACCGTACTCCCTCCGATCTGGAGACTTATCTAGATAAGAGGATCAAGGGTGAAAGTCCGAATATTTGGTTGTGCAACCTACCTGTCTATGCGGCTGCTCGAGCATGCGAGATTATCGGAGCAACCAAGATCCATGGCGCTAGTGTCAAGACGGAGAGCCTCTCCGAAGACCAGTGGTATGAAGCTGGACACATTGGTTTCGAATTTGCCGCGAAAGGCGCTGTCGGTATCCAGACATATTTGGATCAAATGCAGCTGATCTTCACCCAATCACGCATCAATTGGGGCGCGAGACAGATTTACGGCCGGCTCTACGAGTGGTTGGCACACGAGACTGATGACTCAGCCTATGACGAGTTGCGAGACATCATTATCGAACATGCACTCAAAACATTGCCGTTGGGACCGGAGGACGAGATCTTTGGGAAGCGACCGCCAAATCGAATCCTCCATTCCATTCATTCCGCCTACCTTGAAACAGGTGCCCATCCGAAACGGCTTAAGAAGGTTTTGCATGCCGTCGGTCTGATCAATGTCGATCAGCTGCGCCAATCAGACGACCGAATTGTTTTTAGAGCTGACGAGGCAAAGTTTTATCTCGACAGGATCGAGGAAAGCATGTCCCTGAACCAAGTCAGGGCATACATCAACGCTCCCCGCCCTGTTGAACGGGGATTACTTGAAGCAGGCATCTTGAAACCCTGGTTGCAAGGTGGCACCGAGGTATTCAAAGATCATGCCTTCGCAAAACGTGACGTGGATGATTTCCTCGCAACCTTGACCGCCGAAGCAGAACCAATCGCAAGCGAAGAGACAAACTTGGTGCCTATCCTTCGCGCAGCGAAGCTCGCAAACTGCACCACTCCGGAGGTCGTCAAACTAATCCTGAAGGGGAACCTTAGAACTATCCGGCTTGATCCAGAGGAGACCGGTTTCCTCTCGCTACTCGTCGATCCAAGTGAAGTGAAGCCTCTTGTTCGTCGTGAAGATCACGGCGGATATTCATTGCGAGAGGTCGAGCGGAAACTCAAAACGTCAACACGAGTGGTTAAGGCACTAATTGAACATGGCTATCTACAGGCTGAAACGGCGGTCAACCCGATTAACCGTTGTCCGCAAACGATCGTCAAACGAGACGTGTTGCATTCGTTCATGGTCAAGTTCGAGACTGCGAACTCCCTGTCTCGACGCACTGGCAACCACCTTCAAACACTGATGAGGCGACTAAAAGGATTGGGGATCAATCCCGCTTTCCCGACAGACCAGGTGCCGGCAACAATCTTCGCCCTTGATCAGGTCGCATCTGCCGATCCGGAACTTGTTCCCGAACCCTAAATCCCCCTGCTTGCCTGGCAAGCAACCAGAATGAAACTTACTGCGAAGACTGACGTATATCGTGAGGGATCTTTGCCGGTGCGTTTCTTTCAGTTGCTGCGATTAATTCCTTTGCAGAATACATGTGCTTTCAGGACTTGGAATAAATGGAGAAATGTGATGGCAGCCTCAAACCAGGGAAGCTTCTTTCACCGTTTGCCGGATGGAAGTGAGATCAGAGAAGCTGAAAAACTGCGCAAACTAATCGCTTCGCAAATAAAGGATGGGGAATCCATTTCTCTGACTATTACTCTTGAAGGCGGTGCACAGACAGTGACAGTGACATTGACGCCGGCGCTGGCATCGTCATTGCTAAGTCTGCTTCGCATGGTCTCTAGTGGGCGTAGGTTCAGGATTACTCCTGTGGAGACCGAACTTACGACACAACAAGCAGCAGATCTGCTGAATGTCTCCAGGCCGTATATGATCAAGCTGCTTGATGAAGAAAAAATACCATTTGCACGAACAGGACGGCATCGTCGAATTAAGGCAAAAGATCTGTTCGCATATAAAGAAGAACGAGATGCAACTCGTTCAGAAGCATTGAGAAATCTGGCAGAAATTGATGTAGCAAAAAATCTAATCTAAGCGTCAAAGCAGATCGAATTACGCCTCCCTATCGGGAGGCTTTTTTTGTGCCCAAGCTGTTATTGAGCAGAAATTTGATTTTGATTGAGTACCGCTATGCTTTCATTTGATTGAGGCTTTGACCGCATTCCTGGATAGGCTGAGCAGAAATCAAAAATAAAAGTGTTTACTTTCAATATCTTAGATAATTTGTGAGCAATACTATGCGGTGACGCACATTAGCCGGGAGTTCGCCCAGGCAGGAGCAATCCTGCCAAGTGCGGCTCCCGGCGCCCAAATCAGAAACCCGTCGAACAGCAATGTTCGGCGGGTTCTTTTTTGTTCGACTACATAGAAAACGCATCACTTGACATAGTCGCTCAGGGCTCTCTCAATCGGGCATGGACACTTGCTTCACTGCCCATGACCCCAAGCAGGCAGACTTCGCTTCCAATCCCGTCATTTCAGCGAACAGATGAGCGCAATCGACGCCGGGGTGCTGCGATCACGAAAGAGCATCATCCTCCGACCCCGTGCATGGTCTTCAGTCCGGCGTTGACGAATTTTGGCACATAGCGCTACCATTCCGAGCATTGAAGTATTTGTCGCCTCAATGAATGCTCCTGGGAGATTGGTTTTCATTCGGCCATTCTCTCAGCTCCATAGGTTCGCCGAGGTAATCGTTATAGATCCGCGAATGATCACATATTCGGATCCCACGAAACCAACGGCAACCAATGGCTCCGCGCCTCGGCTTTTCCGAGGCGGCTTGTTTCTTAGGTGCCGCAACCAAACTGACGGTGCCGTGCCAAAAACGTCCTTGCGCACGCAGGAAATGTTCAATCGGTTGCAACACGGTGAACGAATGCTCGATTTGGAACGTGAATATGTAGTCAAGAGCTATAGGCAGGGCACGCATCGGAGCGAGCCTCCCAGCCGCACATTGGCCAAGATAAGACCACTGTTGGGAAACATGGGCATCACCAGGCTGGCCAATCTCACCGGCCTGGATCGAATTGGTATTCCCGTGGTGTCGGCCACCCGCCCAAACTCGAGATCCGTATCAATTTCGCAAGGTAAGGGCACCTCCCTCGAAGCAGCCATGGCCTCAGCTGCCATGGAAGCCATTGAAAACTATCATGCAGAGCGGATCACTCTTCCGCTGAAATTCGGCAGTCATCGCGAGCTTTCCGCTCATCACAACCTCATCAACGTGGATGACCTGCCCAAGCTGAAATCGGGAGCCTGGCATCCCGATCGCCAGATAGTTTGGATCGAGGGCCGAAACCTCATGGCAGACAACGCCTTGTGGCTACCCTATGAAGTTGTGCACTCCAACTATACTGTTCCGGCGGTCTCAGGTAGCGGGTGTTTTGTTGCCAGTACAAACGGGCTTGCTTCGGGCAATCATCTTCTCGAAGCCATATCCCACGGCATTTGTGAGGTTGTGGAGCGCGACGCCAACAGCCTCTGGAACCGGCTCCCCGATCCCGTGCGTGCTTCCACCCGAATTGACATTTCAACGATCAGGGACCGGGACTGCCAGGTTTCGCTCAGTGCCTTGCACCAGGCCGAATTTGCGGTCGGAATTTGGGGTATGACCAGCAACGCAGGCATTCCGGCATTCTATTGCCTGATTGTCGATGAACAGGATCCCTTGGGACATTCCGGCGGCGGTGCCGGTTGTCATCTGGATCCGGCGATTGCGGTT
Source organism: Roseibium sp. SCP14 (assembly GCF_040329475.1). Taxonomy (NCBI): domain Bacteria; kingdom Pseudomonadati; phylum Pseudomonadota; class Alphaproteobacteria; order Hyphomicrobiales; family Stappiaceae; genus Roseibium; species Roseibium sp. SCP14. The sequence goes on along the minus strand of NZ_JBDZYH010000003.1, from coordinate 243,049 downwards.
TCAAGAGCCATTACCGAAGCGATACAGGTCAGGACCAATTATATTGCAGGTGCCCGCGACGATCTTGGTCAGTCCGAATACCAGGCAGACGAAGTGGCATCAAAGATCGAACATGCCAGATGGCTGATGGCTTTGCCTTGCGGAAAACCTGTCAATTTCGAAGACTTTGAAGATCAATCCTCCGACAGTTTTTCAAGCGATATTGAAATCCTGCTGGACAAGCTCAGAAAGGTTGGCATTGAACAGGTGCTATGCGTGGATCTCACGCGAGAGACCTACGGGATCCCAGTCGTCAGGATCGTCATTCCGGGACTTGAGGGCCCTGACGATCATGCCGATTACCAGCCGGGCCGGCGTGCGGGCAGTGTTTGAGCAATGAGCATTATCCTGTTCGCCGGGCCGACAATCAGCAAGGCCGAAATCAACAAACGACTGGATGCAGACGTTCGACCGCCTGCACAAATGGGCGACATTTATCTTGCGGCTCAATCAGGTCCTTCGGTTATCGGCCTGATCGATGGATATTTTCAGGGCGTACCGTCTGTCTGGCACAAGGAAATTCTTTGGGCCATGGACCAGGGAATTTCCGTTTTCGGCGCCGCCAGCATGGGGGCCCTACGTGCTGCCGAGCTCTTTCAGTTCGGCATGACCGGAGTTGGTTCCATCTTCGAAGCATACCGGGACGGCTCGCTTCACGATGATGATGAAGTGGCAGTTATTCACGGTCCGGCAGAACTCGGGTATCCTCCGCTGTGCGAACCGATGGTGAATATTCGCGCAACTCTCGACAAGGCTGTTGCTCAACACATCCTTGATGACAGCATCGCCGCCCGCTTTATCGAAATTGCCAAATCAACCTACTATCCGAACCGAAACTGGGAATGTCTGTTTAAAAAAGCTACGCAACTGGATGGGATGGATGCAGCAGTCCAGGCTTTCCGGAATTGGCATTCAAATAATCGCATCGACCAGAAGCAGGAAGACGCTCTTTCTCTGCTGGATGCTATTTCCAAATGGATCGAGAAAGAGAACGAACCAGCCAGGCCGCAATTTACGTTCGAATGGACGGTGATGTGGGATCGCCTGGTCAAGGCAAGCCCGGCTGATCATCCGGACACCGTTACGGCGCTTGCCGTTCTGGACGAACTTAGGCTGCAACCCCATTATTACAGCCAAATCAAACGCAGGGCCGCAGGCCGTTTTTTGGTCAGCAAGTCTGGTGAAGGCAGAAGGCAGGTCGATCTGGTGCCAATTTCCGAGACGCTGCGTAACTTCCGGGAAAAACACGGATTATACTCAACCCAACAGCTCAAATCATGGTGTGAAAAGAACGGGCTCGATGAATCCGGTTTACGCACATTACTTGAAGAAGAAGCCCGCATAGAGGAACTTGGTCGGCACGTAGCACTCAAGGCTCCCCAATTCATGCTTTCAGAGCTGAAGATTGACGGGGCCTATCAGACCCTGAACCGCAGGGTGAAATTGAAGTCCGATCTTGATCGTCAGCCTGACAACCGTGTTGAGAATGGGCAGGACAGCCTCCCTGCTTCTGCCGGTCTCCGGCTCTGGTATTTCGAAACGTGCCTCGGGGATCGGCTGCCTGAAAGCATAGATGAGCACCTCGGAAAAATTGACATTGAAGAGCAAAGCAAATTTGATTCGATGCTGGCTCGGGAATACTCTTTTCGACAAAGTTCGATCTGGGACGATTTGAAGGCCGATTAGGTAACGCGTCACGGATAGGTGCGCTAACCCGGCTATTGTCCCACGATTGCGGAACAAGAGGACGACGGGATACGCACATGGACCCAAGATCAATCTCCCATCCAGGTACCCGGTTTCTGTTGTTTCCGCAGTTGCCGAGCCTGAAGGAACAGGGAACCCCTGAAGTGGTTTGGGTGTCGAAGCCCGCCGGCAGCGTCGATCAGGGCCCGTCCGATGACCGAATGTATGTGATTGATCCAATAGGCAAGGAGATGCCCTACGGGTTTTACCAGCGCGCGGGAAACACCTTTCACTACAAGCCACCTTGGGACGGACCGATCCGCCCCCCGGCTATGCCCGGCACGGATGGGCATTTCGATCATCTTCATTTCGGCACACCGCAGTTTGAACAAGCCCATGCTTACGGCTCGATCCGATTCACGCTGGATATCTGGGAGGACTATTTCGGCCATCCGCTCGACTGGCATTTCGCTCAGCACTACGACCGGCTGGAGATCCTGTTCCTGCGCGGACTAGATAACGCCTATGCGGGATATGGTTCGGTGGAAATTGGTTCTTATGACCACGAAGGTGGCACCCATGTGAATTTCGGTCTCAGCTTCGACGTGCTCTCTCACGAAGTCGGTCATCTAATTATCTACAAAGAAGTCGGAATGCCTGACACCAACGATATTCACGGTGAATATTTTGGTTTTCATGAATCAGCTGCCGACATGGTGTCTTTGATCTCCCTGATGCATTTCCAGTCACCCATGACGGATCTGCTGAAGGAAAGTCGTGGCAACCTTTACACTTTCAACCACTTCAATCGGTTTGGGGAAGTTTCGGAAATGGAGCAATTACGCGTTGCGTCCAACAACTTGACCCTATTCGATTTCAAGGATGGCTGGGCATACGAGCACGACCTGGCACAGCCCCTCACCGGCGCAATGTTCGACATTTGGGTCGATGTGTTCCATGAAAATCTGGTTGAGGCCGGACTTATCTCGATGGAACTGGAAGAACTATCGGACAGGGTTGAAAACGATCCGGATTACAACAAGATCATCCAACCTCTCTTTGATGAAGCCTTCTCTCAGGCCCCCGACGGGTTTGCCACCGCGCTGGCCGACTCGCGCGATTTCATGGGGCTCGCATTGGCAGGAACCTGGACACGACTTTCCTCAACTGGTCTGGATTACGCGGACGTTGCACAGGCGATGCTTGAGACCGACCGGGACATAACCGGAGGACGATTTGGACGCATCATATCCACCAATATGAAACTTCGAGGCATTGGAGAAGTATCCGCAGGTCCCCGTCTTAAGCCTCCTGATGAAAAGAGCCATGCCTTTTCCTCGCGCGCAGTGGTTGTTGAAAATCAGGAGCATGGTTCACATGGCCAACAGTGTACCCATCTGCCGTTTTCAACACGCATGGCACTCAATCGCTTAGGCGGATAGGTTGAGAAGTAGAAGGAAAGTAATTTCCGGTAGATTTCCGTAAGGTTCATGCTACTATATCGGCAGTTTATCGATTTAATGTGTCTGATTGCCGGAGGATTGACATGCCGGAAACGATTTTCAGTACTTCAGAGATATTGTTATTTGGCCGCGTCATGAAAGATATGGCCTACATCACCAAGCTTCGTCCAGAACCTAACAATCCTCCACCCGACGAAGTAAATCCCGGTGCCCCCCCCAGATATGGCGGCAACAATGAACTGATCAAACAGTTGTTGGCAGATCGCACGATTGGTCACAAGAACGTACAGTTTGCGCGAATTTACGGGTTTGCGTTTGAAGGCCAATATTACGATTTTGCGCGACCACAAATTTTCCTGGTCCACGGAGACGGCACGCCTGCGGAAGGTCCGGTTCCTGACCAAAACAACCCGATGAGACGCGTGGCCAGGCACCCAGGCAGCACGGATCGCCTTGGAACGGCGGTAAGTGGCGCATCCTTTTCCGACGATATTATGGTTTGGTCCTACGACAAGGGAGATTACCTCGTCAGGATGGATCCTGAAGCAGGACCGCTTGAAAAGATCTTGCTGGAGGCGGAAGCCGGTACAACATCACCAGCCTATAGCGGTGGCAAAGCTTATAGCGGCGGCAAAGCCTACAGCGGTGGCAAAGCCTACAGTGGCGGCAAGGCCTACAGCGGTGGCAAGGCCTACAGTGGTGGCAAGGCCTATGGCGGAAATAGCGATTAGCGCTGCCTCGAGCAAGATCAAAGTGAACGTGTATCGCACATCCTAAGTTGAATCAAAGGGAAGTTGAGATGACACAGGCGAAAGACAAGTTATTTTGCAATCCATCTGAGTTCGAATTAGCCAAATCCACAGAAGAAAATACACCTCCCCCCGATTTCACGATCGAACTTACTAAGTACGCAGAAAAATTGACTGCCGGTGAACAAGTAACCGTAACTTTCACAAAAGCTACAGGCGAAACCAATGAAAACAAAGTGGTAGCATCGGAAGGCTATGCGGACCTTGATAGACTTGTGTCGTGTAAGTTGAAAATCAGTAAGAAAGCCGAGGGCTGGTACAACGTCAAAATCAAAGGAAATACTTCGACCAAGGAGAACGAACAAAAAAAAGCTTTACTAATTAACCGGGTTGCTTGAAAGCTGTAATAGTTAACCTACAATCGAAAATAAATTGCGATCACTCCCACTGCATATGAAACTTGATTTCATCCTCACCGCAAAAAGCGAACCCGAGACGCTGATATAGAGTGATTGCCGGGTTTCCTTTTATCATTGACAGATGCAGCGGTTTCCCTTTGGAAGCCGCTTTTTTCATGACATCTCTTATCAACAATGTACCGAGACCACGATTGCGATGGGACGAAAGCAGGTAAACCTGGTCAAGATTGATTTGGGCGGCTTCTTCCGAAACCTGGATCCAGCCAACCACGTCATCATCAATGATCACCAGGCTGACTTCGTTACACTTGAAATATCTCTTGAAAGCCGCTTCCGCCCGCTGACGGTCCAGCCGGTCCAATGCTTCCAGAAGCGGAAAAATGGTCTCGATATAAAGCTTTCGGCAAAACGAATAATCTGAAGGAACAGCAGTTCGAAGATAATACGGTCGTTGTTCTGTTGTCGCTTGATCCATCGCGTTCTTCAGTATCTGGTGCTTTTGATCATTTAAAGCCAGCTTTCTTCAGCCCTTCGATCAACCGCTCACGAGACTCCGGGTTGCGGTCGGGAGGAACATTTTCCCAGTGTTTGAGGGTGAATTCGGGATGTGTCACCAACAACTGCTCCGCATACTGATTTGCCGTTGAAACATCTCCGATCAACGCATGGCTGGCAGTCAGCATGCGATATCCCTCAGTCTTGTCATGCATCTGCGTCAACGTTCCTATGGCTGACTTGTAATCCTGCATATCAAAATAAGCTTCACCCAAATGCCAGAGATACCAATCCGGATAGCAAGGGTTCAACCTCATGGCACGCTTGATCAGACCAACGGCTCGCTCCGCGTCGCCATAGCAGCAAACCGAATGCCCCATCTCCGCAAGAACATCGGCATCGTTGGGATTAAACTCGATTGCTCGCTCGTATGCCGCAAGGGATTCTTCGTGCTGGCGCTTATAAAGACACGCACTCCCGAACGCCGCATAACCCCAGGCATCACTTGGTGCCAGACCAATTGCTGTCTCAGCCTGGCTCAAGGCCTTATCCAGGGCCTGTTCGGGAGGGTCCGCCCAATCGAAACGCCAGGCGTCATTCAACATTCGTGACATGCCGACATAGGAGCGTGCGTAGTTTGGATCTACGGATGATGCCAATTCAAACAAGCTATGAGCGTGATAGTTGGTTTCACGATCAGGTCGACGATAAACTTCCTTGCCCCGCAATATCAGTCCATACGCCTGCAAATCGGAAGGAGCGCTGTCCCGCTGACGCAACAATTCCGCTGCATTGACTTCCAGAGAGAGGCGTGAGGCGATGACTGCGGTCACTTCGTCCTGGAAATCGAAGATGTCGTCGAGGTCGCCATCAAAGTGCTCGGACCACATCGTCAATTCAGATTGCGCTTCAATGAGCTCCACCAGAATTCGGACACGGCTTCCAGAACGCTGCAACCCGCCATCGACCAGATAACGCACCCCCAACTTGCGGGCAATTTCACCAAGTTCCTGAAATTTCTCGGCAAAGGCAGACGAAGACCTTTGCGCTATGACGTGAAGATCGTGAAACCGGGTCAGGTTGCCGATGATGTCACCTGTCAGACCATTGCAAAGGTGGGCAAGCTGAGGCTCGCCCGTGATGTTGCGCAAGGGAAGCACCGCGATCGAACTCTCGATCTTCTTGCGGTCAGCCAGCGGCTTGCGATGGACCACAGGTGCGTGCATTGCGTGCCCTTCCAGGACAGGGTCGACTGCAAACACCTCTACAGGTTCTTCAATATTTTTCAGGGTCGGCTCTCCGAGCGTGCGGAAATTTACGTTCTCCAGGCCCCGTGCCGTCTGTTTCACAGCTGCCGAAACACAGATTTCCCCCGGCGCGGCCACTTCCTGAATTCTTGCAGCCAGATTGACGCTGTGTCCCAGGATACCAATCTTGCCCTTACGCACTTCTCCAAGATTTATACCTACACGGAATTGGATCGGGTCCTTGTCGGAATTCCAGATTGCGTCCTTCTTGCATTCCTGCTGCATCTGTATGGCAAATTTTATCGATTGGGACCCATTGGCAAAGAGTGCCAGAACCCCGTCGCCAGCAACATTTTTTACCGATCCGCCATAGTCTTTGACCAGTGACTTGACGAGATTAATGGCGTGCTCAACTCGTTTGGCGGTGCGCTCTTCATCATTCGCCATCAACCGGCTGAAGCCGCAGATATCCGCAAACAGGACTGCGGAAAGTTCGCTACTGAGTTGTTTTTGAGCAATCATCCAATATTCCGCGAAGTCCGTGCCGGGGTTCAGTCAAAAAGAAAATACCAATGAATAAAATAACCGGTTGGACATTATAGCTGCAACTGAGGCACTCGAAAATGCTGAATCTTTCGTCTCAGGTGAATTGCCAGCAGTGACCTGTCTCGACGTTTAATAGGAGATGAACTTATTCTTTCAAGAAACATGAGGCGTCACGTCGACAACGGCAATCACATTTACTGGAAGCCTCGGAAATTTTGACAATTGTCAACCTTTGCTCACCGACATCTACGTCAAATGGAGCAAACACGCATTCTCCGCCGGTGTGGTTCACTGGAGCACTGATCGAGGCTTCGTGACCCAAAGAGCCCAATCCAATCAGAAAACCGGCACAAACACTCGAGCTTGGAACGGTAAGAGAAACCGGTTATCCGTTGCGGTAAGTGCGTTCACCAAATGGCACATCGGCAATCATTCCTTCGATTTGCTGAATGAAGAGGCTTTCCGCCGGATTCAAGCTGCGTGACGGGTTCAAGACGAAGAACACGTCAACGGCCGGAAGGTCCTCGTAAGGCGGCAAGGGCCACAAGTTGCCCAGTTCCACATCTCTCTTGGCAATATGTACAGGCAACGCACCAAGGCCCAGTCCCGCCATGATCATCCGGCGGATCTCCGGGAGGTTCGCAGAGATCCCTTTTGGAGCAATCTTCAAGAGTGCCCGTTCGCGCAACTGGCTGACGGAATGGAGCGGACCGCTTTCACTTTCGGTCTGAAACGAAATCGAGGATTCACCGCGTAGTTCCTTCAGGTCTATCTGGTTTCTGCCGAAAAGGGGGTGATTGGGTCCGCAATACAGTCCAAAAAATTCGCGAAAGAGCGGTTCGGCCCGAAGCACTGGGTCCGGCTCTCGCATAAGACACAATCCGAAAGACGCCCTGTTCTGACGCAGCCGGTTCATCACTTCGCTGCTCTCTGCCACGGAGATCGAGAAGGTCACATCCTGATGGCTGTCATTGAACGCACTCAGCAACTTGTCGAAATGGGGAGACACAACATGACTGGTCATGACAATGGAAATATGTCCCGTGACCCGACCTTCCGTTTCACTCACAAGACTGGGAATTTGTGACACCGAACCGTAAATGGCACTGCATTCGCGGTAAAGCGTCTGGCCGGCCTGTGTCACTTCAAAAAAGTTCGGTCGCCGGACAACCAGCAGCTGACCGACGGAATCTTCCAGTCTTTTCAGTGCACTGCTGATTGTCGGTTGCGTGACACCGAGAAACTCCGCTGCGCGGGTGATCCCTCCCTGATCAACAACAACCATGAAGGTGCGCAGCAGATTCCAATCCAGTTGCCATGGAAACCTTTGTTCGTAGGGCTTCATCATAAATTCTGTCTATTATTGCGATTTGAATTATTTTTTTGCCCTATGATTGGGGCTCATGCAAGTGTTTTGCCATGATCGAGGACCCTGCCGCTTCGCCCTGAACGGTGCTCTCGTGACATGCAAGGGAGGACAACTTCATGAAGACCATTTCGAACCTGTTCAAGTCCGCACTCGCAGCCGGGGTTATGGCTGTGGCAACATTGGGCGCATCGCAGTCGGTTCAGGCTGACGAACTCGCCACGATCAAGGAAAACGGCGTCATGCGCATCGCCATGAGCGGCGCCTACCCTCCGTTCAACTTCGTCAACGAACAGAATGAAGTCGTCGGTTTTGATCCGGCCATCGGTGCTGAAATCGCCAAGCGTCTGGGCGTTGAAGTCGAAATCGTGACCACCGCCTGGGACGGCATCATCGGCGGCCTTCTGGCAAACAAATACGACGCCATCGTCGGCTCCATGTCGATCACCGACGAACGAAAGAAGGTCGTGGATTTTGTGGGGCCTTACTACCGCATGAGCCGGGGCATCTTCGTCAAACAAGGATCGGATGTCGCCGACCTTGCCGGACTTGAAGGCCGCAAGATCGGGGTAACGCTCGGAGAGACTCACGAACAGTGGGCGCAGGAGCAGGAAGGCTGGGACGTGCGTACCTACAAGGGTCTTCCCGAATTGCTGCTGGAACTTGATAACGGCCGTATCGACGCAATCGTCACCGATGACATCCCCGTTCTCCTTGCGATCCGTGAAAACGGAAACGCAATCTCTCAGCTCGACACCTCCGGTCTTGCTGGTGTCGCAGATCAGGCCGGCATCGCCATCCGCAAGGGCAATCCTGAACTGCACAAGGCAATGCAGGAAGCACTTGATGCAATGCAGGAAGACGGCACGTACCTGACGATCGCCGAGGAATGGGTTGGCGGCGACATTCGCTAACGCCTCCATCGGGCCCGGTGCTAGTTTTCCCTTTTTACCGGGCTCGTCCTTTCGGTTCTAACTGCACCGAGGATCTGCAATGGATTTCGACCTGATCCTGCGCGTCTTCCCCTACTTCCTGCAGGCCGCTGTAGTGACGATCAAGCTGTCGGTCTATTCGACTGCACTCGGTCTCGTATGCGGAGCTCTCGGAACGTCCGCACGCCTGTCCAGGCACAAACTGCTGCGTGCCGTCGGCACCGCATATGTATCAGTCATCAGGGGCACTCCCGCTCTGATCCAGCTCTTCATCCTGTATTTCGGCGGTCCACAAATCGGCATTCAGCTGGATGCGTTTGAAGCTGGCGTCATCGGTCTCGGGGTCAATATCGGCGCCTATATGACCGAGACGATGAGAGGCGCAATAATCGCCGTGGACAAGGGCCAGACCGAAGCCGCCCGCACGCTGGGACTGAGCAGGTCGCAAGCAATGCGCAAGGTCGTCCTGCCGCAAGCTGCCAGGCTGATGATCCGCCCTCTTGGCGTGAACATAAACGCCCAGATCAAAGGCACGGCGCTGGTCGCCGCAATATCGGTTGTCGAGCTGACCTACACTGCACAGCGCTATATCGGGTCGACCTACAAGCCGTTCGAGATGTTTCTGCTCGCCGGGGCGCTCTACATGGTGATCATTTACGTCGTGGGCATGGGCGTCACCTACCTGGACCGAAAGGCGGCGTTGAAATGACCGGAGCACATTTCTGGACCGGAGGCTGCAATGGGTCTTGATTTCGCAGTTGTTCCCGAATACCTGGACCGGCTTCTGCTGGGGTCTGTCTGGACCATCGGCATCACCCTTGCCGCCGCCGCTCTCAGCTTTTTCGGTGGCATCCTGTTTGCTGTCATCGCGCTCTACGCGCCCGCTGTTATCCGTTGGCCGTTCAAGGTATTTGCCTGGCTTTTCATGGGAACACCACTGCTGTTGCAGTTGTTCCTGATCTACTTCGGCCTGATCCAGATCGGCATCGATTTGCCCGCCGTCGTCGCCGGTATCATCGGTCTCGGGCTGCACTTTGCAGTCTACAATTCCGACATCATCCAGGCGGGCATCAGGGCTGTCGATCAGGGGCAATACGAAGCTGGTCGAACTTTGGGCCTCAGCCAGATCCAGACCATTCGCAAAATCGTTGTACCGCAGGCTGTCCGCGCGGTCGTACCGCCAATCGGCAACAACATGATTGCCTTGCTGAAGGACAGCGCGCTTGTTTCGGTGATTGGTGTCACGGAACTGACGCTGAGCTCGCAACTGGCGATTTCCAAGACCTTTCGTCCGTTTGAATTCTATCTGGCAGCGGCAGCCTGCTACTACGTCATCAATCTGGCTCTGGAAGCAGGGTTGCACCGCATAGAGCGCCGCATTCAGGTCGCGCGTTAGGCCGCGCAGGGAGTGAGTTTCATGACAGACAAACCCTTTGTCGACATTCGGCACGCCGCCAAGAGCTACGGTTCTCTCGAGGTGTTGCACGACATCAGCCTGCAAGTGAACAAGGGCGAGATCGTTGCCATCATCGGCCCTTCCGGATCAGGCAAATCGACCTTGCTCCGCGCAATCAACGATCTCGATCCGTTGACCTCGGGTGAAGTGTGGCTGGAAGACACACACGTCAACGAAACTCTGCCACATCGCCAATACGAGAAACATATCAACAAGGTGCGCCAGGACATCGGAATGGTGTTCCAGCACTTCAACCTCTTCCCGCATCTGACGGTGCGCGGAAATATTACGCTTGCACCGAAAATGTTGAAAGGCATCTCGGACACAGAGGCAAACACGCTCGCCGAAGAGCAGCTGGATCGGGTCGGTTTGCTGGAACGGATCGACTATTACCCCAGTCAGTTGTCCGGTGGGCAGAAACAGCGCGTCGCTATTGCACGGGCCCTGGCCATGAAACCCAAGGTGATGCTTTTCGATGAAGCGACATCAGCGCTGGATCCTGAGCTGGTTGAGGAGGTCAATCTGGTGATGAAACAGCTCGCTGAAGAGCACATGACCATGATTATCGTCACCCATGAAATGAAGTTTGCCGAGAGTGTCTGCGATCGGGTTGTCTTCATGGATGGGGGATACGTCGTCGAGGAAGGATCTCCTGACGTTGTATTCCGCAACCCTTCACATGAGCGCACGCGCAATTTCCTGCGCAAGCACCTCCAAGGCTAGAGTTGCCGTGAAAGAAATCTTTCTTACAGAATTCAACTCCACATTTATTCGACATTGGAACATCAGGAAACAACGTGTGATTTCATGACGGCCTATTCCTTTCGACCTGCCGGTCCCGATGATGCTCAGACCATTTTCGATCTGATTCAAAAACTCAGCGAATATCTGGGTCAGATCGAAAAATTGACGGCGTGTCCGGACGATTTCAAGGAAGTCGGCAAGGGCCCTCACCCGCTTTTCCAGGCCCTTCTGGCTGAAGACCAGGGCGAGGCAGTCGGCCTTTGTCTCTACTTCAACAGTTTTTCGAGCTTGCGAGGCAAGAAGGGCGTTTACGTGCAGGATCTCTTCGTCACGGAAGCCGCACGTGGCTCGGGGCTCGGACGCTCCCTGCTGGCACATGTGGCGAAGGAAGCAGCGAGCGAGGGAGCAACTTATCTGCGCCTGTCCGTCGATGTTGAGAATATTACTGCCCAGAAAGCCTATGAAAGGATCGGTCTGTCCGCAGCCACAGATGAGCAGATCCGGAAAATCGACGGCCTCGCCTTTGAGCAACTGGCCGCCCTTGCAGATGAAATTTGACACCAGATCAAACCACGAGAAAGACACCGAAATGGCGCAGTCAAACCTGTTCTACCAATCCCGGTTGGGGCGTCCGATGCTGGATCGGGCTGAAGGTATCTACATGTGGGATACGTCGGGCAAGCGCTACATTGACGGATCATCCGGTGCAATGGTCAGCAACATCGGCCATTCCAATCCGAATGTAATCGCCGCGATGAAGGCACAGATGGACAAGTCCACTTTCGGATACCGGCTGCATTTTCAAAATGAACCTGCCGAAACGCTGGCACGCAAAACGGCCGAATTGATGCCAGACGGACTGGACCGTGTATTCTTTGTTTCGGGCGGCTCGGAAGCGGTCGAAAGTGCCGTCAAACTTGCGCGGCAATACACCCTGACACAGGGCCAGGACAGCCGTTGGAAGGTGATTTCCAGGTTCCCCTCCTACCACGGCGGCACCTTGGGCGCAGTCGCCCTGACCGGATACGACCCGCTTTCAAAGCCTTTCGCGCCCCTGTTCCAGGACATGCCGAAAATCGCGGCACCCCTTTGTTATCTGGACAGGGACAACTTGAGCGAAGATGAGCGCGGATTGAAATATGCAGAGTTGCTGCGCGACAAGATCCTGGAAGAAGGACCTGACAGCGTTCTGGCCTTCATCATGGAGCCTGTCGGCGGGGCTTCAACCGGTGCTCTCGTTGCACCTGACAGCTATTACAGCCGCATCCGCGAGATCTGCGACGAGTTCGGCATTCTTCTGATCTACGACGAGGTGATGACCGGTGCTGGGCGCACGGGCAAGTTTGTGGCTTCCGAACACTGGGGCGTAACGCCCGACATTGTGGCCCTGTCCAAAGGTTTTGCCGCTGGCTACGCCCCACTGGGTGCAATGGTGGCAAAAACGCCGATTGTGGATGCTGTTCTCGATGCCGGCGGCTTCATGCATGGCTTCACCTATGCGGGCAACCCGCTGGCCTGTGCAGCCGGCGTTGCCGTGTTGGATGAGTTGAAGCGGCAGGATTTGATCAACAATGCGGCAAATATCGGCGGCGTTCTCAAGCAGGAACTGACCGGCCTCATGGATCGTTACCCCTTCATCGGCGATGTGCGCGGAAAGGGTCTGCTTCTTGCCTTCGAACTCGTTTCAGATCGCACAACGATGTCGCCTTTACCAAAAGACTTCAATGCCTTCAATCGACTTGTTGATCTGGCATATGAGCGAGGGTTGATCATCTATTCACGTCGTACCCGCGGTGGTTATGAAGGCGATCATTTCCTTGTGTGCCCACCCTTGATCGTCACCCGCGAGCAGGTGAACGAGATCATGGCAATTCTGACAGAAAGCCTCGACGCAATGGCGGACGAGATGAACTTGCAGGTCGTACGCTGATGCCAATGCCGGATAAATCCTGCTCGATTGAAGAGGCAATTGCCCAAATCCCTGATGGCTCAAGCATCATGCTTGGCGGCTTCGGGGTTCCGGGCACTCCGTTCTGCCTGATCCGCGAACTGGTGCGACAGGGACAAAGGGACCTGACCATCATCAAGAACGACGCCAACGAAACCGGCATGGGCGTAGACTGGCTGCTCGACAACGGACAGGTCGCCAAACTGATAACCAGTCATATCGGCCTGAATTCAAACGCCGTCGCCATGATGAACGCGGGCGAAATCGACGTGGAATTCGCTCCTCAGGGCATTCTCGCCGAACGCATCCGCGTTGCCGGTGCTGGAGTTATGGGGTTCGTAACCGATATCGGCATCGGAACTCCGATGGCGGAAGGCAAGCAAAAGGTCATGATCGACGGCAAAGAAGGCATCGTGGAGACAGCTTTGCGGGCTGATTTTGCCTTGTTGCATGCTGACCGGTCCGACCCCTTCGGTAATCTCTGCTTCACGGCAACCGCCCGCAATTTCAATCCGCTGATGGGCATGGCAGCCACCAGAACCATAGCGGAGGCGGAAGCCATCCTCCCCCTGGGCGGCATCACTCCGGACGACGTCAACCTGCCCGGCCCTTTCGTCGATGACGTTGTTGCCCTTCCCGAACTGATGGAGGCTTATGGTGTCGTTGAGCGCTAAGGACAGAATGCTGAAACGGGCTGCTGCCGACATCAAGGCCGGCATGACGGTCAACCTGGGTATCGGCCTGCCGACACAGGTGTTGAAACACGTTCCGGAAAACCTGCCCGTCTGCCTGCATTCGGAAAATGGCATAGCCGGCGTTGGACCCGTTCTCGCCAATGATCAGGCAGACCGCAATCTGATCGACGCAGGTGGAGCTTACGTGTCGCCCCTGCCGGGCACTTCCTATTTCGATAGTGCGCTCAGCTTCGCCATTGTGCGCTCCGGACGCCTTGATCTGACGCTTCTGGGGGCTTTTGAGGTTGCCGGCAATGGCGACCTTGCCAACTGGATGATCCCCGGAAGGTTCACGCCTGGTGCCGGCGGGGCGATCGAACTGGCCCAGAAAGCACGCCGGGTGGGCGTAGTCACCACCCATACGGACAAGAAGGGCAATCCCAAGATCCTGTCTGCATGCACCTTGCCGCTGACGGCCCCCTGCTGTGTCGATCGGATTTATACGGACATGGCGGTCTGTGATGTAACTCCGGAGGGTCTGCAACTGAGTGAAATAGCCGAAGGTGTCTCCCTTGACGATGTGATCGCCGCAACCGGCGCCAGATTGATCGTGCCGGACCAGCCTCTTCCCACTTTCTGATCGGAACCTCCATGAACACGCAGGCTAAAACAGCCATCCTGAACGCAGTCGATAACCTCTTCGATGCGGAAGTCGACTTTCTGAGTGAGTTGAGCAGCCACCCGTCGACGCGGGGCAACGAACAGTCCGCACAGGCCTTCATGGCTGAAGAATTGGCGAACCGAGGCCTGAAGGTGGATCGTTGGCAGATTGATGTTGACGAAATTGCTCACCTCCCCGGTTTTTCTCCCGTTCTTGGCAATTACGAGGATGCCGTAAATGTTGTCGGCACGCACCGTTCCGCAACGCGCAAGGGACGCAGCCTGATCCTGAACGGTCATATCGACGTCGTTCCGGAAGGACCGCTCGACATGTGGGAGACACCTCCCTATGCGCCGCGTTTGGAAGATGGCTGGATGTATGGGCGCGGCACGGGCGACATGAAGGCAGGACTGGCAGCCAATCTATTTGCCCTGGATGCTCTGCGCTCGCTGGGCTTTGCCCCCGCTGCCGACGTGTTCTTCCAATCGGTTGTCGAAGAAGAATGCACCGGAAACGGCGCCCTCGCCTGCCTGCAACGAGGATACAAGGCGGATGCTGCCCTTATCCCGGAGCCCTTTGCCGAAGATCTCGTGACCGCACAGCTCGGCGTCCTCTGGTTCCAGGTGCATTTGCGCGGACTGCCGACCCATGTCGCCTACGCAGGAAGTGGCTCCAATGCGATTGAAGCCGCAATCCCTTTGATCGCCGCACTTCATGAGATGGAGCATCGCTGGAACCTGCCTCAGAACCGCCATGAGGACTATTGCAATCACAATCACGCGCTTAACCTGAACGTTGGCAAAATCCAGGGAGGTGACTGGACAAGCTCGGTACCGGCCTGGTGCGTCTTTGACGTCCGAATGGGTCTGTTTCCCGGCCAAGATCTCAACGAAGCCAAGCGCGAAATCGAAGACGTTCTGATGACCGCGGCGCAAACCCACCCGTTCCTGAGCAAAAATGCACCTGAAATCGTCTATCACGGTTTTCACGCGGAGGGTTATGCCCTTTCCGAAGACAAACGCACCACGGCCAAGACTGCTATCGGCACACTGGAACAGGCGCATCATGCCGTCACTGGACGGGATTTGAACAAGGTTGCAATCACCGCAACCACGGATGCCCGGTTCTTCGGTCTCTACGCGGATACTCCGGCACTCGTCTACGGACCAACGGCGGAAGCCATTCATGGGTTTAACGAGCGAGTGGATCTTGAGTCGGTCCGGCGCATCACCCAGGCAACAGCCCTCTTCATCGCCGATTGGTGTGGACTGGAAAAGATCTGAAGGATACCCCATGCGCGACGCCGTAATCGTCTCGACTGCCCGCACGCCCATTGGAAAAGCCTATCGCGGGGCTTTCAACGCCACGCAAGGACCAGTTCTGGCCGCCCATGCCGTGCAGGCGGCGGTCGCCCGAGCCGGACTGGAAGGCGGTGAAATCACAGACTTCACCATGGGCTGCGCATTGACCCAGGGCTCGACCGGGATAAACACGGCCAGACATACAGTTTTTGCTGCCGGCCTGCCGGACAGTATCGCCGCAGCAACCATCGACCGGCAGTGTGCTTCCGGCTTATCCGCAATCACCATTGCCGCACACCAGGTCATGACCGGTGAAAGCGAGGTTGCGCTTGCAGGCGGAGTGGACAGTATTTCGCTGGTGCAAAATTCGGATTGGAATGGAAGCCACTATCGCATTCCATCAGTTCGTGACGGCTACTACATGTCCATGCTGGAAACCGCTGAACGCGTCGCCGAGCGTTATGGCGTGAGCCGCGCAGAACAGGATGAGTACGCACTGCTGAGCCAGCAGCGCACGGCAGCGGCTCAGGAGAAAGAGCTGTTTGCGAACGAAATCGTGCCTGTCGAAACAATCAAGCGAACAAAGGACAAGGCAACCAATCAGGTCAACAATGAAACTGTGACGCTGAATACCGATGAATGCAATCGTCCACAGACCACGTTGGAAGCCTTGTCTGAATTGGCTCCCGTGCTTGAGGGCGGCTCTGCAGTAACCGCAGGCAACGCCAGCCAGATGTCCGACGGTGCAGCTGCTTGCGTGATTATGTCGACTGCCGAAGCCAGTCGACGCAATCTCGAACCACTCGGCCTCTTCCGGGGCATGACTGTCATCGGCTGTGCACCTGAGGAAATGGGGATCGGACCGGCTCTTGCCATCCCGAAACTACTGCAACGGCACGGATTAGGTGTTGATGATATCGATCTCTGGGAAATCAACGAAGCCTTCGCTTCGCAGCTTGTCTACTGCCGGAACAGGCTCGGCATCGATCCTTCGAAACTCAATGTGAACGGTGGAGCAATTTCCATCGGTCACCCTTATGGCATGAGTGGCGCAAGAATGGCCGGACACGCCCTGCTTGAAGGTAAGCGCCGCGACGCAAAATTTGCAGTTGTCAGCATGTGCGTTGGCTGGGGCATGGGAGCGGCCGCATTGTTCGAACTGACCTGACGCACGAAGGTAACTCTCAAACGATAGGAAATGGCAGATACTGCGAGAGCGAAAAACCTGCCTTTTCTTATTGCTAGCAGGTCCTATGCAGTCCGATTTCCGTCGCTTACCTGTTGCGCAAGTCAGCGACGGATTCCCGTTCGACAATCTCGGCTTCTAACCGAAGCGTCTCAATCTCCTTTGCGGCATCTAGTCTGCCCATCAGTGCCTTTGCGACGTTGGTGCCCATGCGCGCGGTCGGAAGGCGAATCGTGGTCAGTGGCGGCACGCTGTGAGCGGCCCAGTCCAGATCATCGAAGCCCATTAGAGACAGATCCTCTGGCACTGCAATGCCGTGACGACCTGCCTCGAAAAGCACGCCGAGCGCCAGGACATCCGACAAGCAGAGGATTGCGCTTGCAGGTTGCGGTTGGCTGGCGAAGATGTGTGCAGCGGAACTCGCACCTCCTGCAACATCAAGTGATGTTTCATACAGGCGAATCTCAGCCCCCGCTCCACGAGCTCCTGCCAGAACCCCAGCAATTCTCAATTGTGTGCGATCATTGTTTTCTGCCGGTCCATGAATGACGCAGACATTTTCATGACCTCGCGTAACCAGGAAACGCAACGCCTTTTCGCCCAGTGCGGCATTGTCATAGCCAATGGCTGGCAAGCCGTTCTGTCCTTCGCAGACGCTGGTGCAAATCGCAGGAATATTTCCCGCTGCAAGAAATTCAAGCAGCGCCGCGTTGTGTTCCGCTCCTGACAGGATCAGTCCTTCCGCCCCCAGATCGATCAACTCGCGGGCGCGCCGCTCTTCCGCGTCAGCATCACCTCCTGAAGTGGCGATCACAAGCGCATAGCCTTGACCGGCCAGTTCCTGCTCTATCGCATTCAGAAACCGGGCAAAGATCGAGTGGGCCAGCGTCGGCACGACAGCACCGATCGTTTTCGTGCGCTGCGTTGCCAGGGCACGGGCGGCTGGATTGCGCGTATATCCCGCTTTTTCAATAGCTTCCAGAACTTGGCGGCGTGTTTCCTTGTTCACCAGCGCGGAATTGTTCAGCACTCGAGAGATCGTCCCTGTCGAGTAACCGGTCATCTTGGCCAGGGCCCGTACGCCCAGCTTTTTTGTACCGGATGGTTCTTCCATCCATTCGTCTCCATCTTGTCCGGCTTTATAGAACACCAAAGAAATTTATTACAGGTTATTGACAATTGGAACCGGTTCCAGTTCAAATTATGGAACCGGTTCCAATAACCATTACTCCAGAACCGACGGAGCTGATCGAATGCAGATTTACGCACCTGTTTCAGGTGGTCTGTCTTCAAAGGGAGCGCGATATCCCGGTTTCGACGTCGAAGGTCGAACGAAGGTGATCGAGGTTCATTGCGGCGAAGCAAAGCGACTGCATACACCCGAAGGTGCTCTCGTCACTCTGACGGATATTGACGGCGACACCGCTGCCTTGGTCTGCGCTCTGACACCATCTGGCGAGGATGCGCTTGCAGGCAGTGATATTGGCTTCGGCAGGTCTAATGGTATTCCGGATGGTATCGACGGAGAAGAACTGCGCGGTTGGATCGCTTCCAATGGATCTTCCGAAGAGGCGCTTGCCTTTAGAAGCGTGTTTGCCCCGTCCGGGGCTCCCGACAACAAATTCACACTGCGGATTCCGACGGGCTGCGATCTATGGATTGCTGTTCCCCGTTCCAACGACACGTTGGAGCAAGGCGGTGGAGGTTCGGTCATTGCCGAGATGTCCGCACTCAACAAGTCGACGTCCTGGCTCCCTGCCCCACTGGGAGACATACGCGATGAGTTTCGTGTCAATCGCGGCACGGCCTATGCATACGAGGTCAAAAAGGGTGACTTAATTCAGGTCATCGACGTGGCCGGTCGGCAATGTTCGGACTTCATGGCTCTGCGATCAGATGCACTTGACGCTGGTCTGGAACGTCACATCGATTCAACCGTTACGCGGACGCTTGTTGGCGGCGGATACCCGGCCCCCGGTCTTTACGACAAGTTTTTCGACCAGGACATGCGCCCTCTCCTTTCAGTCGTTCAGGACACTGTCGGTCGGCATGACACGTTTGCCCTTGCCTGTACCGCGCGTGGTTACGAAGAACGGGGTTTCCCGGGCCATCTGAACTGCTCAGACAACATCTCAAATGCCTTTGAGCCCTATGGGATCGGGCGTCGTAACGCCTGGCCAGCTATCAACTTCTTTTTCAACTCGTGGATTCTGCCCGGGGACAATCGTTTGCAGTCCGACGAAGCCTGGTCGCGCGCTGGTGATTACGTCGTCATGCGTGCGATGACGGATCTGCTTTGCGTTACGACCGCCTGTCCGGACGACATTGACCCGATCAACGGATGGAACCCGACCGACATACATGTGCGCGTCTACAAGCCGGAAAAGACAATCCGGCAAGCGATCGCCCATCGTCCGTTTGCCGAGAGTGCCCCAGTCATGACAAGCGAAAGCGCCTTTCATCCAAGAACAAGCAAACTGACGAGCTCTTTTCATGTCGCTCGCGATGTTTGGCTTCCAACGTCCTATGACGGCAGTCGAGCGCTCGATGAATACTGGTCCTGCCGAGAATCCGTCACCGTCCAGGACATGTCGTCCTTGCGAAAATACGACGTTGCCGGACCGGATGCCGAACAGCTTTTGCAAACCTGCCTGACACGCAACATCGCCAAGCTTTCCGTCAATCGCGGCGTCTATGCTCTTATGCTGAACAACACCGGGTCGGTCATTGATGACGGAACACTGTTTCGGCTTGCTCCTGATC
Source organism: Roseibium sp. SCP14 (assembly GCF_040329475.1). NCBI lineage: Bacteria > Pseudomonadati > Pseudomonadota > Alphaproteobacteria > Hyphomicrobiales > Stappiaceae > Roseibium > Roseibium sp. SCP14. The sequence goes on along the minus strand of NZ_JBDZYH010000003.1, from coordinate 223,374 downwards.
TTTTCAGATGGTGCTGCGGTTCGGAGGAGAGCGCCCGTCAACTCAAACAAGTTGCGGAAAGCGAAGGCCTCAAGGTCTGGGTCAAGGCCCAATGGTCGTCCATGCCCAACCTTGCGATCCAGGGGCCGAAAAGTCGCGAGCTCCTGAAACGCATCGTCTTTACACAACCCCATCAGCCTTCGCTGGAAAACATCAAGTGGTTCGGCTTCACGATCGCTCGTCTTCATGACCGCGAAGGTCCGGCCTTCATGCTGACACGCACCGGCTTCACGGGCGAGCTGGGTTACGAAATCTTCTGCGATCAGGGCTCCGCACTGGAGATCTGGGACGCAGTCATGAAAGCAGGCGAAGACTTCTCCATCAAACCGATGGGGTCCGGGGCTCTCGACACGATCCGGATAGAGGCGGGGTTGATGGTTGCAGGCGCTGAGTTCACCCCCGATGTCGACGCTCTGGAGGCTGGCCTCGGTTTCGCTGTCGACATGAAGAAGGGCTCGTTTGTCGGCCGTGAGGCGTTGGAGCGTAACGGAACAGCTATTCGGAGAAAACTGGTCGGCTTGAAGTTTCAAGGAACCGAAGTTCCCATCCATGGTGCTCCGGTTTTTGCAGGCCATCATCAGGTTGGTGTCATCACAAGCGCCACGCGCTCACCCATGCACGGCACCGCAATCGCAATGTGCCGACTTGCCGTTGAACACTCGGAAATCGGAACGGAACTGGAGGCTGGCTGTCTTGACGGTCACATGAAACGCCTGCCCGCCCGAGTTCACGAACTTCCCTTCTTCGACCCCAAACGGGAGCGCGCACGCGCGTGAAAGACGCAGAATTGAATGACAGGAGGACGCGATGAAAAAGGTACTACTGGTAGCAACTCTTGCGATTGCAACAGGTCTCTCGTCGGTTTCGGCGAACGCCGCCGACAAGGTTATGATCGGTGAACCGAGCTGGCCTGGCGCAAAGATCATGGCCAACCTGATCGGACAGGTCATCACCTCACGTCTGGGCGGCGAAGTCGGCTACGCCCCGGGGGCCAATGCCGTCATCTTTGCAGCCATGGACGGTGGCAGAGGCGATATCGACGTTCATCCGGATGTGTGGCTGCCGAACCAGAAGTCCTTTACCGACGAATACGTCGATCAGAAGGAAACGGTCGTGTTGTCGGAAGGGTCATATGAAGGCAGGTCCGGCTTCTGCACACCGACCTATATGGCAGCAGATCACAACATCAAATCGGTCTTCGATCTTGGAACGCCGGATGCTCAGAAACTCTTCGACGCCAACAATGACGGCAAAGGCGAAATCTGGGTCGGGGCATCCGGATGGGCCTCTACCAACGTTCACAAGGTGAAAGTTCGGGACTACGGGATCGAAACCTTCCTGGAGCCAACAACCGAGGATGAAACCGTCTTCTACGCTCGACTGAAAGATGCCGTCGACGCCAAACAGGGCGTCGTGTTCTACTGCTATAAACCACACTATGTTCACGCACTTTACGACGTGACAATGCTCGAAGAGCCGGAGTTCGATCCGAAACAGTACGCGATCATTCAGCCTGACCAGGACGCTGACTGGTACGAGAAATCGAAAATCACAACAGGTGACCAGGTCAAGACGGTTCGTGTTGCGCATTCAAAGTCATTGGAAGAGCGCGCCCCGGCTGCTGCCGCTTTCCTGAAGAACATCAATATGAGTGCGGATGATCTGTCCGAACTGACCTACCAGGTCGTTGTACAGAAAAAGGAAATCGAACCGGTCGTATCTGAATGGATCGCCGGAAACTCTCAGACTGTCGACGACTGGCTTGGGCTCAACTGACCACTGGCAACTTCCCGGCGCATCTGCGCCGGGTCCTTTTTTGATAGAACCCGGGGGATGTCATGGACGCGGCCGTGTCGATCAGTGTTCGCGGTGTTTGGAAAGTCTTCGGCGACCGGGCCGGAGAAGCACTTGCAGCAATCAGAACCGAGAACCTCAGCAAATCTGAAGTTCTTGAAAAGTTTGGCTGTGTTGTTGGTGTAGCGGATGCGTCTTTCGACGTTCGCGAAGGCGAGATTTTCTGCGTGATGGGTCTGTCCGGCTCTGGCAAATCCACTCTGGTTCGTCACATCAACCGTCTGCTGGAACCCACCGACGGGCACATTCTGATCGGCAACGAAGACGTTACTGAGCTGAACGAAACGCAGTTGAGAGAACTGCGCAACCGCCGGGTCGCCATGGTCTTTCAGAACTTTGGCCTGATGCCGCATCGCACGGTTCGAGACAATGTCGCCATGCCGCTCGAAATCCGGGGAACCGGAAAGGCCAGGCGCTGGGAAGAAGCCGACCGGGTCCTGTCGCTTGTGGAACTGACCGGATGGGAAGACAAGTATGCGCATGAACTGTCAGGAGGCATGCAGCAGCGGGTCGGCCTGGCAAGGGCAATTGCCGCGGATCCGGACATTTTGCTTATGGATGAGCCATTCTCGGCCCTTGACCCGCTTATCCGCAAACAGCTTCAGGACCAGTTCATGGAGCTGTCTGCCGAGCTGAAGAAAACCACCATCTTCATCACACACGATCTCGATGAAGCGATCCGCATCGGAAACCGGATTGCAATCATGAAAGATGGCCGCATCGTTCAGATCGGTACACCCGAGGATATCGTCCTGAATCCCGCTGACGAATATGTCGCTGATTTCGTTGCCGGCATTTCGAAACTCAATCTGATCTTCGCACACTCCGTCATGTCTCCCGTGGAAGAATACGAGGCACAACAAGGAGCAATCGGCAACGATATTCCCAAAGCACATCCCGACACAGTTCTCAATGACCTGATCGATCTGAGCGTTGAAGGCGATGGACTCATTGCCGTTGAAGACAACGGAGAAACGGTCGGTGTCATTGACCGTGTCGGATTGATGAAGGCAATCCAGGGCGGCCGTGGAGGCGAAGCATTGTCATGAAAGACAACGTACAGACGGACACAAGCAAACTGGATGCGCTGATCTCAAACTTCGTTGGATCCAGTGTCGACTACTATCGCAAGACCTTTCACTACATGATGGAAGCGCCCGGCTACCGCTTCACACAGAACTGGACAGCCGGGTTGCTCGGGCCGGTCTGGTTTGGCGCCCGCGGGATCTGGTCCTGGTTCCTGACCATGCTCGTTCTCGAGACTGTGGCATTCATTCAGCTGGCAAATGGACTGTTTGGAGATCTCGGCCGTGACTCGCGCGAGCGCGCCGAGAGCATTGCTGCCACCCTGGAACTCAGACGCCAGCAGATCGAAGCAGCCGAAAGGGCCGGATCCGGTTCACTGGACGCTTTGAAACGTGCAGCTCAATCGCTTGAGACAGCGCTTGCAGATGCGGAAGCCACTACATCTGCGGCAGCGGCAACCGGTCTCACCTACATAGTTATCGGCCTCCTCCTGCTGGCCGTGTTCAAATTCGCAAGCGCTGCCACGGCAAACTGGGTCCTTGAAGGGCAGTTTACCCGCTGGAGATCCGACAATTCGGTGGCCAACGGCTTCAGCCTTTCTCGCCTGATGATCGCAGCCGCACTCTCGTTAATCGTCATCGTACTCTCGGCGATAAAGTTTGCGCGACCCGACGCGATCTCCCTGCTTCAAACGTTCCCGAACAACCGGAACTGGAGATTGTCTGTCGGGGACTGGGTCCAGGCGGGGTTCGACTGGGCCAAGACGGCTGGACGCGGTTTCTTCGACAGTCTGACTTTCGGCATGCGGGTTTTGCTTGATGGCGTTGAAACGGTGCTCGTGGTCACGCCTTGGCCGGTCGTGGCTCTCATCATCATCATGCTCGCCTATCTGTCGGCTGGCGCAAGGGTCGCTATCTTCACCGGCGCAGCGCTTGCCTACCTGGGTCTCCTGGATTTCTGGGATAAGGCCATGACCACTGTTGCCCTGCTCGGTGCCGCTGCCCTGATTTCCATCACCCTGGGCATTCCGCTCGGCATCTTGTGCGCGCGACGGCCAAAACTCTTTGCAATCGTGCGTCCGATCCTGGACTTTATGCAATCGATGCCTTCGTTCGTCTATCTCATTCCGGTGGTGGCCTTTATCGGCTCGGGAAAACCTGCCGGCGTCGTCGCTACAATGATTTTCGGAAGCCCGCCGGTGATCCGTTTCACCGTACTCGGACTACAACAGGTTCCTGAAACGGTGCGTGAAGCCGCCCTCGCCTTTGGAGCTTCTCCGCGTTACCTCTTGTGGAAGGTGGATCTGCCTCTTGCCGCAAGAACCATCATGGCCGGGGTGAACCAGACCATTCTCCTGTCCCTGGCCATGGTCGTCGTCGCCTCGCTCATCGGTGCGAAGGGTCTTGGGGAGGACGTTCTGGAGGCTCTCCAGTATGCCGCTGCCGGACAGGGCATACTGGCAGGTCTGGCGATCCTGTTCTGCGCCTTGATCCTCGATCGCATCGTCGCAGGAAAGCCAAACCGCTGAAAACAATGACCAACTCCACCTTGTCCTTGTCACTCTCCGATGTAGGGGCAAGGTGGAGTTGCGCTTTCAGGTAAGTCGGTCTGTTTGTGTAATCTGCACCGACCTTGCGACTAGACATTCCTGTCTCCCAAACTAAATGCTAGAGCAAACGAAACGGCATCGACAGCTAAGACGGGATAACCTGATGGAGCTTGGCTCACCGCATTTTCCCTTTGACAATTCCTACGCAAGAGACCTGCCCGGCTTTTACGTTGCCTGGGAAGGCGCAAAGGTGCCCGAACCAAGGATTGTTCTGTTCAACGCGCCGCTCGCGCGCGACCTCGGTCTCGATCCGGACGAGTTGAACACACTTGAGGGCGCAGAGATCTTTGCGGGCGCTCGCAAACCGGATGGAGCATCGCCTCTTGCGCAAGTTTATGCCGGTCATCAGTTTGGCGGTTTTTCACCCCAACTGGGTGACGGGCGCGCTCTGCTTATCGGCGAAGTGATCGACACGTATGGCAATCGGAGAGACATTCAACTGAAAGGTTCCGGACCGACACCGTTTTCAAGAGGCGGCGACGGCAAGGCGGTGATCGGCCCCGTTCTTCGCGAGTACATCATCGGAGAAGCGATGCATGCGCTTGGGATCCCAACAACCAGAGCGCTGGCCGCTGTTACGACAGGTGAAACGATTTTCCGCGAAGGACCGAAACCCGGAGCGGTACTGACAAGGATCGCGAGCAGTCACCTTCGCGTCGGCACATTCCAGTTTTTTGCTGCGCGGAGTGAAACCGAAAAAGTTCGCCAGCTTGCCGACTACGCTATTGCCAGACACGACCCGGATCTCATCGGCGACGAAAACCGATATCTCAAGCTGTTGCGACGGGTAACGGAAAGACAGGCCGCACTGGTTGCCCGCTGGATCCTGGTGGGATTTGTGCACGGTGTCATGAACACAGACAACACAACGATATCCGGTGAAACGATCGATTACGGGCCCTGCGCCTTCATTGACGCATACGATCCAGCCGCCGTGTTCAGTTCCATCGACCATGGTGGTCGATACGCCTTTGGACGTCAGCCAATGATCGCCCAATGGAACCTGGCACGCCTTGCAGAAGCACTCTTGTCTCTTATCAGTGCCGATGACCTGGACAGGGCCGTTGAAAGTGCCAGCGCGGAACTCAACAGATTTCCCGAGCTCTATCGCAAGGCATGGCTGAACGGCATGCGCACGAAGATCGGACTGAAAAGCGAGGAGGAAGGCGATCAGGCGCTCTTCGAACAATTGCTCACGACGATGCATGAGCAAAAGGCCGACTACACTATCCTGTTCCGCCGTCTCGGAGAGGCAGCGATCGGTGAACCAGAAAGAGCCCGATCCCTTTTCCAGGATCCTGAACCGTTCGATGCCTGGATTTCAGACTGGAAGCAACGACTGGCACGAGAAGATGCACAACCATCGGATCTGAAAACCGGTATGGACCGGACCAATCCGGTTTACATCCCTCGAAATCACAAGGTCGAGGAAGCCTTACAGGCAGCAGAAACCGGCAATTACGATCCAGTCCGGAAGCTTCTGAAAGTCTTGGCGTCACCATTTGAGGAGCAACCGAAATTCGAGGCTTATTCCGGCCCGGCCCCGAGCGAATTCGGACGATACAGAACGTTTTGTGGTACCTGACCTCAGTTCAGTTCAAGTGGAACCGGCATACACTCAAACACCAGCGAGCCGGTCTACAAGGAACATCAGCTCGCTATCCATGGCATCCCCGGAAAGACCGACAAACCTTTCTTCGAGGCTGATTTCGACCAGCCCATGGACTGCGGCGAAACAAGTACGCGTGCGCGCTGCAAGCTGTTCATCGGAAAACTCGGGGTCCAACTGACGCAGCGGAGCAGCAATGAAAGCCAACAGCGCTATGTTGCCCTGAATGTGCGTCTCCGGCACAGGTCTGCCCTGCGGCAATCGGTGGACGAACAATGTTGTCCAAAGATTGCGATTGCTTCGCGCAAACTTCAGATAGGTTCTCGCGAGCGCTTTCAACTGCGCCAACGGATCTTCCACGTTCTTAACGGCGTCGGACATCACCTGTCTGATGCGCTCCAGCGTCAGCGCATTGACGGCTATGAGCAGTTCATCCTGATCGGCAAAATGCTTGTAGACAGAACCGACCGAATAGCCTGCCTCCGCAGCAATCTTGCGGATATTCACTGCCTCCAATCCGCCTGTTTCAACAGCCTTGACCGCCGCGTCGAGAACCCTCCTTTGTGTCTCTTCACTTTTCGCTTTCTGAATACCAGCCATTTCCGACAACTCCCACAAAAGTGAACTGAGTTCATTTTTTTCTTGACCTACCGCGATTCCTATGGCTTTGTCAAAAGGTGAACCGAGTTCACTTTTTTGGAGGCGACATGTTTGAACCGTTCATAAGTCAATTGAAAGCGCTGTTTGAAAACAGCGCAACCAACAACCAGAGCCGCCAGTCCTTGGCTGTTTTGAACGCCAATCTACGCAACGCGGCAAACTCCGTCAGAGCTGCTCAGGCCGCGCTTGCGCGGGCAAAAGCGGAACAGCATCAAGACCGCAAACGCCTGAAACAAATAAAAAATTCCATTGAAGATCTCGAGAACCGGGCAAGAAACGCTCTTCTGAAGGGTCTGGAACCGCTCGCTCGTGAAGCCGCGGAAGCCATTGCCCAGCTGGAGGAAGAGAAGTCTGCCCTTGAGACTGCCATCCGGTCCTTCGACCAGGAGCTCTCATCTTTGACGGAGACGCTCAATCGCTCACAGAACCGCTTGCGTGCTCTCAAACGCGGAGAACGCACAGCCGAGGTAAGAGAGCATATCCAGAAAGCACAATCCCTTGGTTCCGCAGCCGGGCAGTCATCGCTGACCCAGGCTGAAGAACAGTTGGACACCCTCCTGCAGCAGCAGGAACGGGATCAACTGGCAGACAGGGAGTTCGCGGTACTGGCCCCCGCCGACAACCCCAACGCTCTCATCGAGAAACTGGCAGATGCCGGGTGCGGCGAACCGGTTCGCAACCGCGCCGATGACGTTCTCGCGCGGCTGAGAGCAGAAACACCCCTCCTTATCGAAAAAAGCCACTGAGAAAGGAATTTCCCATGCAGGAAGCGCAAATCAAGCATTCAAATAACTGGACCATTTTCACCATGGTCAGCTTCGGTGTTGCGGCGGTCATGATGGCACTCGGGATCTACAACCTGGAAGCCAGTTTCTCCGCCAAGGGCTTTTACACCATGGCATCCATCATGCTGGTCCACACAGCAGTCACGCTTACCAAGACACTGCGGGACCGGGACGAATCCGAAAAATTCCACAACCGCCTGGAAGACGCCAAGACCGAGAAATTGCTGATGGATATCAGCAAGCCGGACCAGGACTGATTTTTTCATCAAAACAAACGGGCGCGCCGTCAACGGCCGCCCGGGAGGAAAAGAGATGAGCAATTCAATTATGAAAACCAGGCGATTTGCGCCGCTGTTTTGGACCCAGTTCCTTTCAGCCTTCAATGACAATTTCCTGAAAAACTCACTGATCTTTCTGATCCTTTTTCAAGTCACCACAACTGGTATGGCCTCTGGAAATACAGGCGCCCTCATCGCATTGGCAGGCGCAGTCTTCATCGTGCCTTTTCTCGCCCTGTCCGCCCTGGGCGGAGAGTTGGCCGATCGTTACGACAAGGCCCGGATGGCGAGAATTACCAAACTGGTGGAAATTGCAGGGGCCGGATTGGCCGTCATCGGCATGGCTCTCTCCTCTCTTCCCGTCCTGTTTTCTGCGCTGTTTGTCTTTGGCGCAATGTCCGCGCTCTTCAGCCCGGTCAAATACGGAATGTTGCCGGAACTTCTGAAAAACGCAGAACTGCCTCGTGCCAACGCATGGGTGGAAGCAGGAACGTTTCTTGCCATTCTGGGCGGCACAATTTCAGCTGGACTGCTTTTCACATCAGGAGCGCCTGCTTTGGTTTTCGCACCAGTCATGATCGCTCTTTCCATTGCCTGCTACCTGACAAGCCGTCAGATCCCTTCCATGCCTGCGGCGGCACCCACGCTCAAAATCGACTGGAATATCGCGACTTCAACCTGGCGGATCCTTTCCGACCTCAAAGCCGACAAGCACCTCTTTCACGTCGCTCTGATGAACGCCTGGTTCTGGTTGATCGGTGCCATTGTTCTTTCGGTCCTGCCGCTGATCGTCTCCGACATGCTCGCGGGTGGAGAGACTGCCGTTACCTACTTTCTGACAGTTTTCGCTGTCTCGATCGGTGTCGGTTCTGCACTTGCTGCCTGGATTTCCGCTGGCAGGGTGATCTTGTTGCCTGCGCCTGTTGGCACCGCCCTGCTGGCATTCTTTTGCCTGGACGCAGCTATCGTCCTTTATGGACTTCCCGCAGCTGTTCCATCCGCAAATCTGATGGAATTCATTCAGCGTGACGGCGTCGTGCGCCTAAGCCTGGACATGGCAGGTCTCGCGATCTCCGGAGCGCTTCTGGTGGTCCCGACCTTCACGGCCCTGCAATCCTGGGCAAAGCCTGACAGCCGCGCACGCCGCATTGCCGGAGCCAATGCTCTTGGCGCGGGAATGATGACCGTCGGCGGTCTTGTTCTCGCCGGCGCGCAAAAGGCGGGCATCTCCCTGCCGATGATCATGATTTCACTGTCCGCTCTCAACGCACTCGCCTGCATAATCATGTTTGCGATTTTGCCGACCAATCCGGCTCGCGATGCGATTTCCATCCTCTACCGCGCAATCTTCCGGATGGAGGTGAAAGGATTGGAAAACCTGGAAAAAGCCGGAGAAGCCCCTATTCTCGCTCTGAACCATGTCAGCTATCTGGATGCGGGCCTTGCCCTGACACTGACGGACAAGGTTCCAACCTTCGCAGTCGACTACGAAGTTTCCAGACGCTGGTGGGTCAGACCGTTTCTGAAGCTTGCCAATGCACTACCGATCAATCCTGCCAAACCGATGGCAACGCGCTCCCTGATCAAGGTTGTGAAGTCCGGTGAGCCGATGGTCATTTTTCCGGAAGGCCGTTTGACGGTTACCGGTGGTTTGATGAAAGTCTACGACGGGGCCGCAATGGTCGCGGACAAGACCGGCGCAATGATCGTACCCATTCGCATCGACGGTCTGGAAAAAACACCTTTCTCCTATCTGAACCCAGCGCAGATCCGCAAACGCCTGTTTCCGAAAGTGAGGGTCACAATCATGGAACCGAAACAACTGGAATTGCCTGAGGACCTGAAGGGACGCAAGCGCCGCGCGGCGGCCGGAAGCGAACTCTATCAGGTGATGTCGGACCTGATGTTCGAAACCAGCCTTGCCGAGGACAACACCATTGTGGATGAAATCATCTCGACAGCCAGGGAACGTGGCTTGTCTGCCCCTGCCCTTGAAGACCCGCTGTCAGGTAAATTGAGCTATGGCAAACTTCTAACTGGCATTTCAGTCCTTGGCCGGAAGATCACGAAACTGACCGATGGTGAAGATACTCTGGGTGTGATGCTGCCCAACGCCAATGGCTCGGCCGTCACCGTCCTGGCAGTTATGTCTGCTGGCAAAGTCCCGGCAATGATCAACTTTACGGCGGGCAAGGAAAACATCCTGTCAGCGTGCCGCGCATCCGGTGTCGAAACCATTCTGTCCTCCCATACCTTTGTCAAACAGGCAAACCTGGACGCTTTGGTTGCCAGCTTGGAACCGCATGTAAAATTCATCTGGCTCGATGAGGTGCGTACTCAGATCAGCATTCTGGAGAAGATCAAGGGAGTTTTGACCCGCAAACGTCCGATCGTGGAACGTGGATCGAAAGACACGGCCGTGATCCTGTTCACATCAGGCTCTGAAGGCACTCCAAAAGGAGTTGTTCTGACGCACAAGAACATTCTGGCCAACGCCAATCAGGCAGCGGCACGGATCGACTTCACGCCTTCGGACAAGGTGTTCAACGTCCTGCCGATGTTCCACTCATTCGGTCTGACCGCAGGCACGATCCTGCCGCTGATCTCCGGCGTGCCGACCTATCTTTATCCGTCTCCGCTGCACTACCGGATCATTCCGGAACTGATCTACAGCTCCAACTCAACGATCCTGTTCGGCACGGATACGTTCCTCAATGGCTATGCCCGTGTTGCTCACGCATACGATTTCCGCTCCTTGCGTTACTGTTTTGCTGGTGCTGAACCGGTCAAGGCATCCACGCGCGAAACCTACATGGAACGCTTCGGTTTGCGCGTTCTGGAAGGCTATGGCGTAACGGAAACAGCACCGGTCATCGCCATCAACACGCCGATGTTCAACAAGCCAGGCACTGTCGGCAAATTAATGCCAGGCATGACTGCAAGGCTGGAGCCAGTCCCGGGAGTGGAAACCGGCGGCCGCCTGTATGTGTCCGGTCCAAACGTGATGGTCGGTTACCTGAAGGAAGACAACCCAGGTGTGGTCGAGCCTCTCGTCGACGGCTGGCACGATACAGGCGACATCGTTGAAATTGACGCCGATGGCTTCATTGCCATCAAGGGCCGAGCCAAGCGCTTCGCAAAGATAGGTGGTGAGATGGTTTCACTGGCCGCTGTCGAAGCCTTGGCCGGTCAGATCTGGCCTGAACATCTGTCAGCGGTCGCTGCGATAAAGGATCAGCGCAAGGGCGAAAAAATTATCCTTGTGACGGAGTGTCCCGAAGCCAGCCGGTCAACCTTCATTGAGGCGGCGAAGGCTAGAGGCGCTCAGGATCTCATGATCCCGGCAGATGTCCGCGTGGTGTCCAAAGTACCAGTTCTGGGGTCGGGGAAGATCGACTTCACAGGCGTCGCAAAGTTTGTTGCTGACATTTCGGATATGGACAAAGCGGCCTGATTGTTCTTTCAAGGTGCATCCCGTGTTTCTCGGGATGCACTCCTTTTGGTCGAAACCACCGCAACAACGCGTAAGCCGCGGATACTTCAGTCAGTTTTCATGATATGCGCTTTCGCACCTTTGATCGCTAAAACAAGTCGGTCCACATCGTCATCAGATGTCGTCCAGTTCGACACACTTATCCGAAAGCCTTTCCGTCGTTGCCACGTCGCCTGCCCGAACCACGCTTCACCGGAGGCCTGAACATGAGTGACGATGCGCTCACACATCTCTTCGTTTCCGGGCAGCGTTGCGAACACCTGATTGAAGTGAATTTCATGCGGGACTTCGAACCCTAGATCACGCAGTTCCCGTGCAATCCGTACAGCATGACGATGAAAACGCGTCACCATGTCGGCAACACCCTGACGCCCAAGCGACAGCAAAGCCGCCCAGGTCTCGGCACCACGCGCGGATCGGCTGAATTCGGGCGCCCGATCTGAAGGTCCTTGGTTGGTTGCAGGCAAGTACCCTGCCCCGATTGCCATGGACGCCTGCATCTCTTCCGGGTGACGGCAAAGTGCGACACCTGAGTCGTAGGGGGTGTTCAGTGTCTTGTGGGAATCGACGACCCAGCTATCAGCAAGCTCCAAGCCGTCGAAAGCGCGTGTGAGAAAGTTGCCGGTGCGGGACCACAACCCGAATGCGCCATCAACATGCATCCAGGCGCCGGCTGCATTGCAGCTCTCCCCAATATCCTTCAGTGGATCAACGGCACCGGTGCAAACGTTGCCTGATTGGCAAAGAACAAGCGTGCTCCCGTCCAGTTTTGGCATCTTGCTTGCCAGCATTCTGCCTTCACCATCAACATCGACCCATTCAATCCCGTCCGTTGAGAGCCCTGCCATGCGAACGGATTTCAAAACCGTCGCATGAATTTCCCGACTGGCGACTATACGCAGTGGTGGAGCGCCAACCAATCCCGCTCCCCGCGAATGTCCCTGGCGGGTCAGCAGCGTATCCCGGGCAGTGACCAGCAAAGTCATGTTCGCCATGGTCGCTCCGGTGGTAAATGCACCTGAGGTCTCTTGCGGCAATTCCAGAAGATCAACAATCCAGGACAGAGCGACTTTCTCCATTTCCAGAACAGTGGGACCAGTCAACTGATCGGCAACCTGGTCCCAGGCCGAAAGCAAGGCTCGTGCTCCGGATGCCGCTGGCAGTGCGCCACCGATCACATATCCGAAGTAACGGCCAGCAGCTGTCGCCACAGTCCCTTCACCGCCAACCGTTTCCATCAGGTCGAGAACGCTTTTTACGTCCAGTCCCTGCTCGGGCAACGAAGGTCCCAGTTCTGCGAGCCTGGAGATGTTGGCATCGACGTGACGCGAACCAATCTGCCTGAGATAACGCGCGCCCCGGCTGGCGGCATCTGAAAAGGCTTCCGCCTGGAGTTCAAGAAGGCTATTTTCCATGCTCAAATCGCACCACCTATATCGAAGAGTTTCTATATAGATGAATATCAATATAGATATTGAGTCAAGCTCCACCACAATGTCGGCACTGTCGAGCCCTGTCAGGCTTCAGATCATGCTTTGGATTCTGGATCCGCGCGCTCACTTTCCCGAGCAGCGAGACGGAGACCTTGTGGAAGATGGCGTCTGCGTGGGGTTCATCACCGAAAAAGCGGGGCTTTCTCAGCCGACAGTCAGCTCGCACATGAAAAAGCTGGCTGACGCCGGTTTGGTAACCGGTAAAAAATTCGGCAATTGGATGTTTTACAAGCCCGACAGAAACCGCCTGCAGGAAATTGGGACCAGCCTTGCGGATGCTGCCAGAATTGAGCCGGTCAAACGAGCAGCGGTCTAACCTGGTTTTGGAAAAAATATGGAATTCGGCTTCCCTCTTGCCCCTTGGCGGAAACAACGGCTAGTCTCCGCGCAACGGCTTGGAAACGCCACTGCAAAATCCACCAAAACGGACCCCGGATCATGACAACTCCCGCCTATGACGATCAAAATGTTTTCGCCAAAATCCTGCGCGGAGAACTGCCAAGCCACAAGATCTATGAAGACGACATGACACTGGCGATCATGGATATCATGCCCCGTGGCGACGGGCACCTTCTGGTGATTCCCAAAGCACCCTCCCGCAATATTTTCGACATTGCGACTGAAGACCTGAATGCCGTTATGGCAACGGTCCAGAAATTGGCGCGCACGGTTGTCAAGGCGTTTGATGCAGACGGTGCGACGATCCAGCAGTTTTCAGAGCCGGCAGGTGGCCAGGTCGTGTTTCACACGCATGTCCACGTCATTCCCCGCTTCGATGGTGTGTCCTTGAAGCCGCATACCGGTGAGATGGCAGATAACGACCTGCTCGCCGCACAGGCGGAAAAGATCCGCGCAGCGCTCGACTGACTGGGAAAATTCTTCTGAAATACCTGATGACCACGCCCGCCTGTTCACGTTTCAGCGGGCGTGTGTCCTCGACCTGTTTGATGAGGCGGGCAAATATACGCCCACATGGAAAGGCATAAACGCTTCCGCGAAAGACCGGATTGCTTATTCCTATGCTGGCTCGTTCCCGAAAAACCTCGGGCTGTCCGATGGAACCTGCCCTCCTGTCTGGACTTATGAGACGCATCCCGAAAACCTGGAGCCTTTGCAACCATGCTCCTCTCGGCCCCTGAATTGACCTAGTCCGACTTTGTGACGCTTGAGCTCTCCGCCCCCGCAAACATGATCCTGCGCAGCTCATGCCACGAGTGGTGCTCTGTTTTCTTCGACTGCCGGGAGACCGGTGAAATTGACGACAATAGTAACTGGCTCGACTGGAAGGCCGTTGCAGCTCACAATTCTGGCGATGTGGTCCAGGCAATTTTTCCGTTTCTGAAAAGGGACTGGATTACAGAACATGCACACTTGCGCCTGAACCCAGAAGTCTGATCGCCTCATCAGCATTCAGGCAATCCCCGCAAGAACAGCGGCATCTTCGTGTTCGATCGCCATCGCCTGATCGTCTTCAAGAACTTTCCGGGGTACAAACCGTTGGAAGTACCTCTCTGTATAATCCCTGAATTCGGCAATCTCCGGAACGATTCCGAACATCATGCCCCAACGTAACCCCATGGCCCACATGACATCTACAGCGGTCATCTGCTCTCCGAGAACGAAGGGTCCATCGGCCAACCGGACGCGCATGTTTTCCATCACCGTGTCGAACGTTCCATAGGGCGACATGGAATGAGGCGGCTCTTCCCGTTTCAGGGCCTTGTCGACCAGAGCTGGTTCGAAACAGGACGTCATATATACAAACCAGCGCAAGTATGGTCCGCGTAACGGATCGTCCAGAGCCGGCGTGAGCCCTCTTTCACGAAAAAGATCAGCGAGATAGAGATAAATCGCTACCTGCTCGGTAATGATTGCATCACCGTGGCGGACCACCGGCACTTTGCCGGAGGGGTTAACCTTCAGATAGTCCGATTGGCGGTTCTCGCCGAGTTTGAAGTTCAGGACGTTCAATTTGTAGGGCGCGCCCAGTTCCTCGAGGAGTACGCGCACGCCAGTGGCACGGGTCTGCGGGGCGTAAAAGAGTTCCACCTGATCCGTCATTTTCGCCTCCTGCATTTGGAATGTTTCCCAGGAGACTTCAGCCTACCCTATCGAGCAGCAACCAGCCACCAATCAGGCAAACCTCGGCCGCAAGAACACCGACGATGACCCTTTGACGGGACAGGAAAAACGCACCGAAGCCCAACCCGGTTGCGACCAGACGAAGCCAGAGTGGCGTTTCTGCGAGGATACCTTGAGGAAACAGGATCAGTTTTGAAATCAGTCCCGCGACCAAAGCCGTTGCGACGCAGCGCACCCAGATCAGCACTTCGCTATCTTCCCGCAGCCTGCCTCCCGCAAATACGCCGATCCAGCGCCAAACGTCGGTTGCAAACCAACCGGCAACCAGGATCATCACAAAGGGCCACCACCAGGTGTCTGCAACCGGCCCCATCACGAAAACCCTCGGCGCATGAAACGGGTGCCAAAATAGGCTGCCGTGCCACCTAGCAGCCCCGTCCAGAGGAGATCCAGCCCAGGCGCAACAAGAAACACAATCGGTCCGAGCACAAGCCCTGCTGCCATTGCGACCTTGTCCGCATTCAACAGCGCTGCTCCCCAGAGCGAGCAAAGGAAATAAACCGGCGTCAACAAAACAAGCGCACCGGCGACAACATCGGGCATTCTTTCAACGACGAGATAGGCAATACCAGTCATGCAGAACACGAACCCGGTCAACGCAGAACCGAACCCGACAAAAAACGGAAGCCGTGCCTCTTTCGGGTAACTGGGCAGGTTCTTCATTGCAAAGACCCAAGCCGTCACCGCGACAAAATGCGAGGCAATCAGCAGTTGCCATGTCTTGGTCTTTCCAGGGATCTTGACCAGCGGAAGGAAAGCAATTGTCATCGGCATAAGCCTTACCGATGCCAGCGCGACGGCGATTGCAGCGGGTATCAGCCCCATACCGGAATTGAGCGCTCCAGTCAGAACGACAATCGACGGCAACGCCCAGATAAGCCCGGTCATGGCAAGGGTTTCCGCCAGCGACAGCCCGCTTTCCCGCGCAAGTCCGGCGTAACCGATGAAAGCGGCGGTCAATATCAGAGCAGGAACCGATATTGCGGCCCGAGCACCGCGAAACATCCAGATTCTGCCCGGTAAATTTTTATCAGCATCATCGATTGCAGCAACGCCATCTGGCGGAGACATGGCCAGCCCCTGACGAATTAGTAAGGTCTCCTTATAAAAATCCCTGATCCAGATTTGTCAATGTACGACACGCTCCGCCACCCGCCGGGAGCATGGCTGCCATGCATTTTCAGCCCTGACGGGTTAGGTTGGGAGCTCTTGTTTCCAACGAAGGCAATTGCATGGGAGACGTCACCAAGGATGCCTGGCTGAACAATCTGCTCGAAGAGTATCAGCTCGCAGACAGTGTTTATGACGACACTTCAATTCGTTGGGGCGAATTCATTCAGCCCGCGTCAGATCCCAGGCCCAACATTGCACCCGGTATTTTGAGACTTGCTGTGATCGGCAGCATGCCGGTCGGATTTTTGATGTTGAAAACACTTCTCTCATACGCGCGGCAATTCCCTGACAAGCTTCACATCGCTTGTTTGCTGACAGACGATGTTGCCAATCCGGAAGCAAAGATTGGAGTGAGGAAGAGGATCTGGCATGTTTATCCGGAGGACGTGCAGCGCAGAATCGAGTTCGCTACGATCAAGTCTGCTCTGGATGCCGGTATTCCGGTCTACACGGGAGACATCAAAACAGACTGGTTTCGGGAAACATTTTCCGAATTGAAGCCAGATGCCGTCATTTGCTGCGGTTACGGTCAATTGATCGACGGCCCCATTCTGGAAATTCCCAGGCTCGGCATCTACAACCTTCACCCTGCGGACCTTGCTCATGGGTTCGGAGCCGGTCCTGCAATGTATGACGACAGCAGATCGAGAAACGCGATTTCGACCTGCTGGACAGTTCATCTCATGAACGAGGCTCTGGATGCAGGCCCGATTGTCGGCTCTTCACCTCCCATCAACATTCGAATGACGAACGGCGACTTCCCGGAAAGCAAGGTCGACTACTACACCAAGGTGATGGACGGTCTCGATTACCTGACCTTCCATACCATCAGTTCTTTGATCGACTGGCACCTGAGGGGCCACACCATGCCCATGACACAAGTCGATTTTGCAGCTCTCTTTCCAAGTGCGATAAAGCGCTGGATGATGGAACCTGTCCGGGAGTTTCCCGAACACATCGTTCCTGATCCAGCGCTATTTGAATAACCGGCTACAACCCCGGGAACACTAAACCGATCGCGTAAGGCCGCCATCAATGCGGATGTTTTGTCCGGTGATGTAGCCTGCCTCGTCACTGGCCAGATAGGAAATCAAGCTGGAGACTTCGTCCGACCGGCCATAGCGCCCCATGGGGATGCGCGAGCGACGGTCTTCCTTTTCCGGCAGGCTGTCGATGAACCCCGGAAGGATATTGTTCATACGAATATTTTGCGCTGCGAACTTGTCGGAAAACAACTTGGTGAAACTGGCAAGACCAGCCCGGAAGACGCCGGAAGTCGGAAACATCGGATCTGGCTCAAACGTGGCGAAGGTCGAGATGTTGATGATGGCACCACCACCCTGATCCGCCATGACAGGTGCAACCAAACGGGCCGGTCGAATGACATTCATCAGGTAGTAATCCATTCCAAGATGCCAGTCTTCATCGGAGATCTCCAAAATATCTCCCTTAGGGCCATGGCCAGCAGAATTGACAAGAACATCAATTCTACCAAACGCATCCATTGCTTTATTCACAAACGACTGCAAGTCGTCAGGTACAAGGTTCGATCCTGTATGACCGATGCCGCCAAGTTCCCTGGCGAGGGCTTCTCCCTTGCCGGAAGAAGACAGGATAGCAACTTTCATTCCATCTGCGGCAAGGCGCCTGGCAGCTTCCGCCCCCATTCCTGAGCCACCGGCCGTGACTAGTGCAACTTTCGTTTCGGGCATCCTGACGCTCCTTTCATGCCTTTGCAGAAAGCTAGGCAGAGAAACACACTTCGGCAAATGATTTTGCCGAATGAATTGGATCAATTGAGCTGATGAATGGACGCAAAGAAAAAGCCCCGGATTTTCCGGGGCTTTGTCTATCAATCTGCCAATGGCACCTTTGGCACCAGGCTTTTCTTGGACGTACCACCTTTACCTGAGGAGGATTTTGTATCCTTGGCGGTGGTCTTTGAAGCTGTTTTCCGCCTGCGCTTCGGTTTCGGCTTTGCGTTTGCCTTGGCCTTGGGTTTCGGCGGCGTTGCTCGCTCCTCGACACTTTCGAGCAACAGGCCTTTGCCATCCTCGGAGACGGAGACTTTGACCATTCCGCCCTTCTTCAGCTTGCCGAACAGAACTTCATCCGCGAGCGGTCGCTTGATGTGCTCCTGGATTATCCGGCCCAAAGGACGGGCGCCCATCCGATCGTCGTATCCCTTGGTCGCCAACCACTTCACGGCATCTTCGGTCAGCTCGAAAGTAACGTTGCGATCCGCCAGCTGAACTTCCAGCTGCATGACGAACTTTTCGACAACCTTGTAAACCACTTCCATCGGCAGATTGCCGAACGGAATGATGGCATCCAGTCGATTGCGGAACTCGGGCGTGAACAGCTTGTTGATCGCCTCGGTGTCATCTCCTTCGCGCTTCACCCGATTGAAACCAACCGGCATCTTGGCCATGTCAGCTGCGCCGGCGTTTGTGGTCATGATCAGGATCACATTCCGGAAATCGACCTGCTTGCCGTTGTGATCCGTCAGTTTGCCATGGTCCATGACCTGCAGAAGAATGTTGAACAGGTCCGGGTGCGCCTTTTCGATTTCATCGAGCAGCAGCACACAATGTGGATGCTGGTCGACGCCATCTGTCAGGAGCCCCCCCTGATCAAAGCCGACATATCCTGGAGGCGCACCGATCAGCCTGGAGACAGTGTGGCGCTCCATGTATTCCGACATGTCAAAACGGATCAGTTCGACCCCGAGTGAAGACGCAAGTTGGCGCGCAACCTCGGTTTTGCCGACGCCGGTCGGGCCGGAGAACAGGTAGCTGCCGATCGGCTTGTCCGGTTCGCGCAGACCTGCGCGCGCAAGCTTGATCGCAGACGCCAGAGTCTCGATCGCACCGTCCTGGCCGTAGACAACCCGCTTCAGGTCCTTGCCGAGATTTTCAAGAACCTCCGCATCGTCCTTGGAGACGGACTTCGGCGGGATCCGCGCCATGGTCGCAATAGTGTTTTCAATCTCCTTCACACCAATCGTTTTCCGCCGACGCGCTTCCGGCACCAGCATTTGCGATGCACCGGTTTCATCAAGCACATCGATCGCCTTGTCCGGCAATTTCCGGTCGGAAATGTATTTGGCCGAAAGCTCCACCGCCGTCTTGATGGCGTCGTTGGTGTAGCGCACCTTGTGAAAGTCTTCGAAATAGGGCTTCAAGCCTTTCAGGATGTCGATAGCGTCCGGAATAGTCGGCTCATTGACATCGATCTTCTGGAAGCGGCGGACGAGTGCCCGATCCTTCTCGAAAAACTGGCGGTATTCCTTGTACGTCGTCGAACCGATGCAACGGATGGTTCCCGATGCCAGAGCCGGCTTGAGCAGATTGGACGCATCCATTGCCCCACCGGACGTCGCACCGGCACCGATCACCGTATGAATTTCATCGATGAACATAACCGCGCCCGGATAATCCTCAATCTCCTTGACGACCTGCTTCAAGCGCTCTTCGAAATCGCCGCGATAGCGGGTTCCGGCTAGCAGCGAGCCCATATCAAGAGAGAAGATGGTTGCGTCAACCAGAACATCCGGCACATCGCCATTGACAATACGGTGCGCGAGCCCCTCCGCGATTGCTGTTTTGCCCACACCAGGATCACCAACGAACAACGGGTTGTTCTTCGATCTGCGGCACAGGATCTGGATCGTGCGCTGTATCTCGCTGTCCCGGCCGATCAAAGGATCGATCTTGCCGTTGGTAGCCTTTTCATTGAGATTGACACAATAGGCTTCAAGCGCATCGGTTTTCTGGTTTGATTTCTTATCGCCCTCGCCGCCAGGAAGAACATCTTCTTCGTCAGCCCCATCAACCGGACGCGCTTCAGACATGCCCGGGCGTTTGGCTATGCCATGGGAAATATAGTTGACCGCATCGTAGCGGGTCATGTCCTGGTCCTGCAGGAAATAGGCAGCATGGCTTTCGCGCTCGGCGAAGATCGCAACGAGCACGTTGGCGCCCGTCACTTCTTCCCGTCCCGACGACTGGACATGGATGACTGCCCGCTGGATCACCCGTTGGAAACCCGCGGTTGGCTTGGAATCCTCATCATTGTCGGTAACCAGGTTGTCGAGCTCGGTCTCGATATATTCCAGGAGATTGCGACGGATCGTGTCCAGATCGACATTGCAGGCCCGCATAACGGCGGCCGCATCCTGATCGTCCAACAAGGCAAGAAGTAAGTGTTCTAACGTCGCATATTCCTGTTGGCGCTCGTTCGCGAACGCCAGAGCCTGATGGAGGGCTTTTTCAAGACTGCGTGAGAAGGAAGGCACGTGCGTTGATCCTCACTTTTTTTCCATGACGCATTGCAGCGGATGCTGATGCTTGCGTGCAAAATCCATCACCTGGGTAACCTTGGTTTCCGCGACTTCGTAGGAATAAATCCCGCACTCCCCGACGCCGTGATGATGAACATGCAGCATGATACGGGTCGCCTCTTCCCTGTTCTTCTGGAAGAAGTTCTCCACGACATGAATGACAAACTCCATTGGGGTGTAGTCATCATTCAAAAGCAGCACACGATAGAGATTTGGCCGCTTTGTGATAGTTTTCGTTCGGGTGACAACAACCGTTCCGGCGTCGCCACCGTCATTGTCATAATCAGAGCCCGCCGACATTGTCGTTTCTATCGCCTTTTTCACTCTGGCCACTACCAGTTTACCCGCTCGGTTCGTCCGATAATACCGGCATTCCCGAGGCTATCTCAACAAAGCCGCGCTTCATCGAACCACGTTCTATCTGGTAATCCTGCCGCGCAAGTCGCGCTCACGCAATGGCCGATTTTATCAACATTTGGGTGAACGCCGCATTTTGAGCGCAAACACCTCTGCTAAAGTTGAATGTAGGTGTCTGAATTGCGATTAAAAGATCAGGAAGCAAGGCAATTCGAAACACGTCGCGGAAGCAGCCCATGAATTGTGAATGGTTGGGCAAATCTGTGCATATACGAAAAAACCCGGCTCAGAAGAGCCGGGTTCTTGTCCATTCGCCGTGAAGCGGCAGGAAAAGTCGCAGTTATTTTGCCACTTTGCCCAGAACGCCTTCGTAAGGTTTGTAAGCATCCTTGGAGATGTCGGAGACCATTTCGCCGATCTTGGTCATCTCGCCGACAAAACCCTCGTAGGAGTTCTTTACATATTCAGCCTGAGCTTCGAAAGCCTTGTCCAGGGACTTGGACGCCACGAGCTTCTCAACGGCTGCAGTACCTTCTTCGAAGGACTTTTTCTGATAGTCGGCGACTTCAGCAGCAATCGCCTGGAAACCCTTGCTCATGGAGCCGAAGGATTCCATGGCCATATCCATGTTGTCTTTGTTCAACTTCTGAAACTCTTCAAAGCTGTTCATCATTTCACTGACCTCATCCGTCGTACCGGTTCACAGAGACCAACATCGGCCGTCGTGGCTGCCCGGCGCGCGCATCGCGTTACCTAACGGGACCTTAATAGTGCGCCGCACAATTCAAGTCAAGGCGATTTTGCACTGCAAAAACAACCATTACGAGAAATTAATTCAAGATGCATTGCAACGAGTGTCCGACACCCGTGTACGCGACAGGTTGAAATCCCTCTCCCTCATCAGCCAGCCGTCTCCGCAAGACCAATAGAAAATACCTCCAGAGGAGTTGTTTTGGCCATCTGCCAAAATGGAACAGCAACCACCCCAAGTTAAATAACTCATTAACCAATAACCGCACATCAAACATATTTTATACACCAAAAATTCTAATTTCTACTTTTAATATACTTCAAATTCAAAATTAACCAAAGATTAACTCTAACAAAAATCTATTTTTTTAAGTGGTTTTTATGTCGATTATTTACACATTCGTAACCGTGATTCCGTCAAATGTTTCGTAGATCGTTGGAGTGATGGGTTGAATCGCACGGGGGAATGATTAGACCCCTACCGCTCCGGAAACGAACCCGAGTGACCCGAAATGGGATAGTAACTGTGTTTGGTATGCGTATTCTCCGCAATGCAAAAGCTGTTGTGCGCCTCGGCAAGGCACTTGCCCTTGGCGCATTGCTTCTCGGCGCGCCGGCTGCTGCATTGGCAAACTCCAAATATGCCGGCATCGTGGTTGACGCGAAAACCGGTAAGACACTTTATGCGTCGTCGGCAGACGCCTATAGGTATCCAGCCTCGCTGACGAAAATCATGACCCTCTATGTGGTTTTCGAAGAGCTTGAGGCCGGCCGTCTTTCATTGAATTCCCGGCTGAAGGTTTCCAAATACGCTGCCGGACGGCCACCTTCAAAACTTGGCTTGAAAGCCGGCACAACGATCAAAGTCAAGGACGCCATCTTGGCGCTCGTCACCAAGTCGGCTAACGACGTGGCGACCGTTGTGGCGGAAAATATCGGTGGTTCGGAAAAGCGATTTGCCGAGCGCATGACCCGGACTGCGCGTCAACTTGGCATGAAAAAGACCACGTTCCGCAACCCGCATGGGTTGCCCAATTCCGGTCAGCGCACCACCGCACGCGACATGGCGACGCTCGGCCGCGCGATCCAGGAACACTACCCGCAATATTACGGCTATTTCAAAACCCGTGCCTACAAGTACAAGGGCCGCACTTACGGCAACCACAACAAGCTTCTGGGCCGCGTGAAAGGCGTTGACGGGATCAAGACCGGCTATATCCGAGCATCCGGCTTCAATCTCGTGACGTCGGTAAACACCGGCGGTCGTCAGATCGTGGCAGTGGTCATGGGTGGCAAATCGGGTGCTTCCCGCAATGCGCAGATGACCAAGCTCATCAACCGTTATCTGTCAAAAGCAACCCGGGGCAAGAAAACTGTTCCGATGATTGCCAAGCGTTCCGTAAAGCCGACTTTTGTGGCTGCTTCAATCAAGAACCCGCCTGCGCCTGTTGCAAAACCAGGTCGTGAACCTGCTCCAGCGACAGGCAGCCCGATGGTTCTTGCCCTGGCCGCTCCAACAAAGCCTGTTAAAGCCCCGACACCAGCTGCCGCCGCCGCTGCGCTGGCTGATACTGCACCACAAACAGTTCCCGGCTTTGGAGATGCTATCCCCGTCCCGCCGAGGATCGTGAAGCAGCGCTTTGACAGCACTTTTGCCGTTGCCACTGCTCTGCCGCCGATCCCGCCTCAGGGCCCGGACGGCACCTTGACCACCAATTCCATCTCCAAGAGCGCTCTTCTGCAGGCCGCTCGTGCGGAGGCACTTAAGCTTGGAACACCGACGGCAGAAACGGCACCGGCCGACCTGCCGAAGACGATTGAGGTTGCTACGGTAAAAATCGAAACTGTTCCGGCAATTGCCGTTGGCGCCGCCTCGCCTGAACCAGTTACCGCCGTGACAAGCGTTCAAACTGCTACGGTGACACCAATTACCGAAGACAAGGATGACACGGTCACAGTCGCAACCAGCGACACGCCCGACATCGAGCCGGGTTGGCAGGTTCAGATCGCAGCGGCAGAAACCGAAGGCCAGGCAATCACCATGCTGAAAAAGGCCAAGGCAAAGGCCGGAGCAGCTCTTCGTGGCCGCTCACCTTATACCGAACCAGTCGAAGCAAGCGGCAAGACCCTTTACCGGGCTCGCTTCGTAGGCTTTGAAACGAAATCCGCAGCCCGAAAGGCCTGCAGAACCCTGAAGAAGGCAAAATACGCCTGCTTCGCCATCTATCAGTAATCGCGTAACGGATGCCGTCAATGTCTTCTGAGAAGCGTGTCTTTAGCCTCGTTGATTTTCGCCGCGAGGAAACTGGAGCCCCCCTGGTCGGGATGAACCCGCATCATAAGCCTGCGGTGCGCGGCTCGAATTTCCGCGTCCCCGGCATCGGGCGTAAGCCCCAGGATCTGGTAGGCCTCCTCATCTGTCATGGGGCCCGTGCTCGTCGCGCTTCCCTGCCCCTCTGCTCCATCAGACTGGAAGTGTTCACGCCATCCGGCAAGCCGGCGGTCGAGATAAGCTTCGACTAACTTGCGGCTTTGTTCGTCCTGGGCTGCTTCCTGCCAAAAGGCATGAAGCTCCTCGTTGCTCAGTTCATCCAGCCTGCGGCCCTGAAACCCGCCGGCAAGCACGGTACCGGTCATGGCTCCGGAGTCATGATCCAGTTCCATTTCCACCATCGCGGTGCGAACTCGCGATCTTTGCCCCTCTGATTTCCGCGGCTTGTAACCTCCGGACAGTTTGCGAAAACCGGCCGCCCCAAGAAGCGACACTCCAAGCCCGAAGATCGGAATGGCGAATACGACCCGTCCTCCGATGGCAAAAAGCGCCGCGATCGCTATCAACAGCACTCCGCCATAAGTCCTCACGCTTTGAGCAAGTGTTGCCGGATTGGCTTGTACGAAACTTCGTCCTGCCAGCAAGAGGACGAGAAGCAGGATCAGTCCGATCAGAAGATAGATCATTTGGCCGGTTTTAGTTGTTCCAACAGCAGGCGGGCACCTTGCCCACCGCTTCTTTCAAGCGCTTGAAGCGCCGAATGTCCACCGCTCGCAAACACCGCAACGGCTTTCAAAAGCTCCGACAGTTGTTTCGCGGAGCCGGCATCGAACGGACAGTAGGCTCCATTGGTAAGCCTCGCCATTTCCCGGAAGGCACGTTCTGCCACTGCGTCCCGCCCCTCCTGAAATAGAAACATCGGTACTCCGCGCAAGCCGAGTTCTCCTGCCTTGTCGCACAGATTGTCTACATCCTCCTCCATGCAGTCCCCCACATAGACGAGCGCCGCGATCTTCTCCTTGTCGGCCGCCGTCAGGGCAGCGGTTAGAACTTTGCGAATTTGCGTGCGCCCGCCCTGGCAGGAAATACGGCTCATCGCGTTCGCGAGTTCTCCTCCATGCTCGAACCAGCGGGAAGCCTTGCACTCACCGAACCCGCGAAAATACACAAGTTTGATCTTCAACCCGCCGATCTTGCCGGCTTCCTGAAACATCTCTGCCTGGATATGACACGCCTGGTCCCAGGTCGGTTGACGACTCATTGTTGCATCAAGCGCGAATATCAGCCTTCCGCTACTGCCCGGCTGAGGCTTGATCTGCTTGGCCTTGTCCAGAAACGCGGAAATATCAGAAGCAGCAGACGGAAAACTGGTTTTTTGCTGTTGAACCAGACCTTCCTTCTTGGTGCCGCTGGTTTTTGCCATCCTGCCCTTCCTTCCTGCCTGTTCCTGTTATTGAAATTGGGACTGTCAAAGCAGTTTGGCAAGATTGCTGACACACTCTCCACGAGAGTCAGCATATGAATCGAACGGCAAAGTGTCGTTTGGTACGCAACCAAGGACAAAACAGCTCGACCAGGCACTTCAGATCGACATCGACAGGATCAGCCGTCAAATTGAATCCGGCCTGATTTCAATTATAGAAGGCAGAGTTCGGTCAGATCCCTGCGCATGGCGTCTGACATGGACGCTGCCTCGCCGGCAACGCGCATGTCCGCCGGAGCTTCATCCACCTTCAGGTAACGCCACCCCTGAAACGGTCTTTTGGGTTGGTATCTTGTCAGTATCAGCCGCGGTTCCATAACGAGATCGCAACGTTTGATACCGGCCTCATCGGTAAACGGACGAATATCCAACAGGTGTTGGCGAGCCTGTATCTTACCCTTGATTACCCAATAGAGCGATCCGCCATCCAGCAGCTCATCCTTGCGTGTCGGCACCATACGCGTTGTATGTGTGGTTTCTTCTGGAAGCCCGGCCAAACGTGCCTGTTCGACCCGGTAGTCGATCCAGGCCTGCAACGATTCAGCACTGTCGGCGCCAACGCACAATTTCACGAGATGCAAGGTCATATCTTTGACCTAACAGCCCTGTAGCCAAGGTCAAGCGGGAGATTTCAAACGCCGGTGGATTGTGTGGGAGGAACCCCTGCTTGGTCTTGCGCGTCTTCGCTTAAAGGAGTTCTCTTTATCTATGGACGTTTTTGTGACTGGCGGGACCGGGTGCATCGGATCCGCGGTGGTGAAGAAACTGGTTCGAGAGGATTTGCGTGTCATTGGCCTGGCAAGGTCCGATGCTGCGACCGAGAAGCTGAGAGCCTTGGGAGCGAGTGCGTATCCTGGAGACTTGCGAAGCCCTGACAGCTGGGTCTCGCGGGCAGCATCCTGTGATGCCGTCATCCACACAGGTGCAACGTTCACTGAGGATATGGGGCGTGTCGACCGGCAAAGCATGCTTGCGCTCAAACAGGCGGCAAAACACCGAAAGCAACCCCTACAGATCGTCTACACTGGTGGAATCTGGCTCTATCCTGCCTCGCAGGATGACAAGGTCATCACGGAAAAAACACCGTTTGCCCCGCTTCCCGCATTCCGCTTCATGTCGGAGACAATTCGCACTTTGTCCCATGGAACGGACTTGAACCTAACAGTCGTTCATCCAGCTCTCGTTTGCAGCCAATCAGCAGGGCCAATCGCAGATATGACCAGGGCATTAAAAGCAGGTGAACCGTTTGAAACCCGGGCGACGGCTTCAACAATCTGGCCTCTGATCGAAGTAGGCGACCTCGCCACCCTTTATCTGCTGGCCATTCGAAACGCTCGCTTCAGGATGTCGCTGATCGCAGGAAGCATTCCCGGAATATCGGTTGGCCATCTTGCCTCACATATCTCCGCAAGGCATGGAAGACCGCTTGAATTAGCATCTGCGCCAGCGCCGCAAGAATCTGCTGTCGACCAGGATTGGGCAGCCGGATACGCCCTTTCCCAAAGAATCGATGTCTCGCATGCGCAGCGGGCGACGGGCTGGCGACCGGAGCTTTCCACAATCGAAGACCTGGTCGTCACTTTGTCCAGGTAACGCAGCCGGGGCTCAAGCCCTTTGAACACAATCGCGAATTCGCCGATCAACCACGCATCGAATACTTTCTAAAGCATTGGGATATATGATTACCTGGACATGACTTCTGGGGCGGGCAATGCTGAGAACACTCACTGTATTTCTATTTTCCATTTTCCTTTCCATCCACGTTTCAACCGCCAAAGCCGTGCAATCAGGCAAGTACAAGGTGATCAATACTGACGGCTTCGTTCAGCACGAGGGAAAACGAACACAGCTCGAAACGAAGCGCAAACCGGGATTGGCAACAGTCGAACATGCCCCGGATGATAGCCTTTTTCTGGATATCAACGGATCAACGATTCGCCTCTTTCCAATTGAAAACGGACTTGCGGCTTTGAAATGGAATTCACAGGGCACCACCCTTCTGCATGACACCGATGTCCTTGCTCTGATTGAAGTCGGCGACCCGTCAAATGTCGCCGCGTGGGGAGCAGATCTCGCGTGGCCGGACACAATCAGAACGCAACTGGTCCTTTTCACGCTCAGTTCCAATGCATTCGCTGGTTTTCTGGTCAGCGAGACAGAGGGCAAAACGATCGTTCGGCAGATGGAATTTCGGCAGGTCTTCGGTCCGTCCAACCGGCCTCACACTTCGACGCATTCAAATGTCGCGGCAAAAACTAGATAGAAATCAGGCCTGAAAACATTAAAGGCGCAGCCTGCCGCTGCGCCTTTAATCTGAAAACGTCCCGTTGAACTTACTTGGCAACGGCGACGGCTTGTTGTGCACTTTCCACGTCGTTGAACAGCACGATCATCGTCAATGCGAGACCAACTGCAGCGACAGTCCAGAGAGTGACGCTCCAACAAGATTTCTGCACGTTTTCGTCCATAAAGCCCTACACTTTGTTATGCGGCGCCAGCCCCCTGCGAGTTCAAATATGGCGCCATTGAGGCGAGGAGGTAAACGATCGCTTACCATTTCGCAAGCGCAAAAAGCGTGCAGCTGCTCACCCATTTTTGCAGACCTGGAAATCTGCACGGTTCTTCAGAGGTTTACGGTTAATTATGCCTCCCCTTAGAGATGCGGGCATTCTCTGATAATAGATTTAGAGCTGCCGGATTCGGCATCATTCTTGCCTGAAAGGACTTCGATGCAATCGCTCTCGCATCTGGATTTTGCTGCTGCGGCCTGGTTTCTTCTGGCTTGGTTCGGCTTCAATCTTCTGATCGATGTCAGTCCCCTGCGCAAGAAGACACTGTCCTATGCAATGGACGACTACCGGCGAGGCTGGATGATCTCCATGTGCCTGCGCGAAGTTCGGATCATGGACACGGCAATCATGTCCGGTCTTCAACAAGGTACTGCGTTCTTTGCGTCCACTTCGCTCCTGGCAATCGGCGGCGGATTCGCGCTTCTGGATGCGACTGAACGCATCGTCCAGGTAGCAGGCGATCTGTCTATTCCGGTCGCAGACAGCCGCGCACTATGGGAAATCAAGGTGCTCGGCCTGATGCTGATCTTTGCCTACGGATTTTTCAAGTTCGGCTGGGCTTACCGCCTTTTCAATTATGCAAGCATCGTCATGGGCGCGGTGCCCGAAAAAGGCAACGCCTCAGACGAGGAAATCAGGAAAATGGCTATGCAGGCCGGCGAACTGAATGTGCTCGCCGGTCGTCACTTCAATCGAGGTCAAAGAGCTTTTTTCTTTGCTATCGGCTTTCTGGGGTGGTTCGCCGGACCTTACGTATTTGCATCCACTACCCTGGCGGTGCTTCTGGTGCTCATTCGTCGTCAGTTTGCCTCAAGAGCAAGGTCTGCGGTCTTGTCAGGGCAGTATCCGAACTTGGGATCTCCCGTTAGATCCGGCGAATACACAGCTACCGGATCATCGAAGCCTTTCACCTGATAGCGACCGTAAAGGCCGGATCGACATCCCATGATTTCCGACAAAGCGTCAGATACCAGAACCTGGCGCTCCAGGTCCTTGGCCAGCTCTGCGATGCGTGCAGCCAGATTGACCACGGGTCCAACCACGGTAAAGTCCAAACGGGTTTCACTGCCGACATTACCGTAGAACACGTCACCTGCATGCAGGGCGATACCAACGCTCATATCAGGTGTCGCATGGCAGGTGTTCGAAGTGTTGATGGCCTCGATGCGCTTCAAGGTGTCTCGGGCGGCCAAAAGCGCCCTCATAGCGGCTTCTCTGGCTTCTTCTTGCGTTTCATACGGGAAGATTGCCATCACTTCATCACCGATGAACTTCAGCACCTCACCGCCATGCGCTTCAACCGCCGCCGTCATGGCACCGAAATACTTGTTCAGGAACACTACGATCTTGTCGGCCGGCAGAGTATTTGAAAGCCGGGTGAAGCCACGAATATCGGCAAAGCTGACCACCGCCTTGATCCACTCTCCCTCGCCGCGCCGGGTCGTGCCGTCCAGAACTCTGGATCCCGCTCTTGGACCTACATAGGTGTCCAGAACCGTTTCGGCGGTCCTGCGAAGCGTCTTCAGTTCACAGACCAGTGCCAAAGGTCGGATCAGGGACTCAAACACGCTTAGATGTGAACCGGAAAAACCGCCAGGAGCCTTTGTCGCGAAACTCGCAACTTTGACGGAACCATCGGAGAACGGCATCGGCAGAGACACGTAGTCCGTATACCCTTCTTCGCGCAGGTCGACGGTGATGGGAAATTCATCAGCAGCCTCAGGGCTGCGCTCGATCTTCACACGAACGGGTTTCAGAGTTTCGTGAACACGTTTGATCGGGCTTTTCGTATAGTCCTCGTCGGAACTGTTGTCGGAGGTATAAAGCCGCAGCTCACTGGTGCCATCGCTTGCCCACAGCGATTGCTCTGCGCGCACATTCGGATGAACAACCCAGATGCCAGTGCTCGCCCGGTCAACTGGCACATTGCCGGCACGCAGGCGTTCAGCCATTTCGCTTACGATTTCAAGCGTTCCATCCAGTTGTGAGGCGTCGCTGTAGAGCCACTGCACAACGTCTGCCGTAACAATCGGCGCTTCGAGGACCATCTGCCCACGTCCTTTCAAATCCCTGAGACCGTTAACATATGGTGCGGCGCGGCATCTTGTAAAAGAGGCAAAATTCAAAAACAGCAGGTAAGATTAAAGTGTTTTTTTAATCCTTTGGCCCTGGAAAGAACGATGTGCTGCGACCAGTCAGCCTGTAGACGACCAAGCCGACCCATTCCTTGAAGGCCACGTCAAATCGCCGCATCCCTTTGGACGCCCCGCTGAAACCCAGGGTTTTATCCTCTTCTCCACGCGTCCTGTAGTCCACGGGATAGGCAGTCAGGCCGGTCCATCCGGCCTTTTCGAACACGCCCATGGACCTGGGCATATGATATGCGGAGGTGACCAGTAGCCATTTTTGACCAGATTGAGGATCCACCAGATCCTTGGAGAAGACAGCATTCTCCCAAGTGTTTCGGGAAACGTCTTCCAGGATCACTCTGTCCGGCGTAATGCCGAAGTCCTCAAACAGCCTTGCCGCACCTTCTGCCTCGGTCGCCTGTGCGCTAACGATAACACCATGGCCTCCTGTATGAACGATCTTTGCATCAGGAAGTCTTCCGGCCAGACGCGCGGTGATGGTTATGCGCTCTCCGGAAGTTGTCAAAGCCGTATCGCCGCGGCCTCCCGTTACGATAGTGTCGACAGCGCCGCCAAGAACGATGATGCCGTCAAACCTGCCATTTAGCTCTGGGCGCGGAAATCGCTCCTCCAAAGGTAGAATCAGCCAGTTGGCCGCCGGAGAAAAACCACAGACAATCAGTCCGAACACACCTACCCATGCGAGTCGTCGACCACTCTTCTGCCATTTCCCGAATGCCGTTAGGATCAGCCCCAGCAATACGAGTGCGACTAGGAAATTGGACGGCTGAATGAAGAAATATCCGATTTTTGCGAGATAAAAGAACATGCGTCGGTTCCATGGAAAGTCACTTAAGTTTAAAATCGAAGATAGCAGAGCCCTGGAACAGAACAGGCCGTTTTCCCGACAGGCACCCGTCGATTTTTTCATGATGACCAGATTGGTGCGCTGCCAATTCTGACAATGTCAACTCCTGAACAGCATAGAACTGAAGTGCGCCAATCATACAGTGAGGGCAACATTCGTGCGATGACCGCCGGTTCAGAGCCTGTAGGAGGAAATCAGAATACGGTGTATTTTCAATGATTTAACAAGTCGATTTTTGACCCGGGGCGGCACGGAAGATCCACATATACGTAATAAATCCGTAATCCAATTGACACAAACTCAAGAGAAGCTTCTGCCCGAGTTTGACGGCGTACGGCGAGATTGCCTTTGTGAAGACACGCTTTCTCGAGCGGGAAAAAGATTGTCGATTTTCGCAAAGGTATTAATCGTGATGGACGTCACAGGGGCGTGAACACAACTGCGGCAAGTTAGGGGTGTAACGTCAACGACTAAGTCGAGGGTAATCAAATGACGCTCTATTTGAAACTCGGAGGGCGCGATGCAATCATCCGTGTTATGCCGCGCCTGCAAGCCCGACTTGAACAGGACGCATGCTTTGATAATGCAGGGTTCCGCAAGGAATTTGAACACTCAGATGATCTGACGGAATTCCTGATTTTTCTCTCCGGTGGTGCGCCCTATTATGAGGGAAAACCCATCTGCAGTCTGCTTTCCCCGATTTGCACATGTTCGGATGTCTATGAACGGTTCGTGGATCATCTGGTTGCAGTGTTTTTTGCCGGACAAGATGACCAGAACGATGAAGCGCATCTTCGTGAATTGATGACGCGCCTTCGTCCTCAGGTACTGGACCCCAAGCCGGTCTCTCCCATCCTCGTCTATTCGGTCGAACAGGAAACTCTGAGCGCCTGACCGAGCGCCTGACGCCGTTACGACCAGATTAAGACGCAAAAAAACGCCGACGGTATTAACCGAAGGCGTTTTTTGCTTGAAAAGCAGCTTTTCTTAGCCGAGCTCGTCAACACTGGTGACAACCTTGCCAACGAGACCGTATTCGATCCCCTCTTCAGGACTCATCCAGTAATCGCGATCGGTATCCTTTTCGATGCGCTCAATAGGCTGGCCTGTCGCATCCGCAAAAATCTTGTTCAGGCGGTCACGCATCTTGATGATTTCCTTGGCCTGGATTTCGATATCCGTTGCCATGCCGCCGGCCCCGCCGGACGGTTGGTGGAGAAGGAAACGGGTGTTGGGCGTGCAGAAACGCTTGTCTTTCGGCACCGAAACGTAAATCAGTGCACCGGCACTGGCGACCCAACCCATCCCCAGAATACGGACCTCCGGGGCAATGAACTTGATCGTGTCATGGATCATGTCACCGGATTCGACATGTCCACCGGGCGAAGAAACAATCACTGTGATCGGATCATTGGAAACCTGCGCCAATGCCAGAAGACGGGCACAGACGTCGCGGGCCATGTCCTGGGTCACCGGACCGGTGATCAGAACGGTGCGCGCTTCGAACAGATGCTTGTCAACCTGGATTGACGGCTGGCCCTTGGATTTGTCCTCGTCTTCATCGTCGAGGCGTGCAGGCACCGTGGTCGAATAGTTTTTCATGCGCAGGATTAAGCTCCCTTGGCTGTTGGCCGGATATCCGGCGTTTTCAACGGACTCACGGAATGATCCGCGGCCCTGGCATTAGTCCATGTGTAAGCGATGTCACGAGCACTCGCAATTCATGAGAACCTGAATAGCGTGAAAAGAGTTATCAGATTGGCAACGATGCGCAGATCCCTCCGGTTCATTCACCACGCTGCGTGTGTCCACTCGGAGTTTTTTCCCGTCTTCCGACCACCACATGCCAAGCCAGCATTGCCGCAAATGGCAACGAGGGCCAGACGAACCAGAGTGTGGACAAACCGGACGTCACCAAATTCAAAAAAAAGAAGAACCCGATCATGACAACGCAACTGCGTATCCGGCGCGGCTGCGCTCTCAACCAGCGGCGCGCCTTTTCAAATCCGTTGGCGACCGCCTGGGTGTCCTTGTCCCACTGCGGATGGCCGGCTTTACCCGAGACTTCATCCGCCGTCCCGGAACCGTTGGAAGCATCTTGGACAGTTTCAGCCTCGTTCCGCCCGCCCAATCGAACAGAATAGGTCTCTACCGGTTCGCTGACGTTCTTGACCTGTTGAGGTCCCAATGGGTCGAAACCGAGGGCCATCTTGGTTTTGACCTGGTCATAAACGGATTGCGACAACATGATGCCGCCCTTCGGGGCGAGTTCCTGCAGTCGCGCGGCAACATTCACGCCATCACCGTAGATATCCTCGCCCTCGACCATGATGTCACCGAGGTTGATCCCGATCCTGAATTCCATTCTGGTCATGTCTGGAATAGAGGCGTTCCGATTTGACAGTTCGTTCTGAATGTCGACGGCACATTGAACGGCTTCCATCACGGACACGAATTCGATGATGACCGCATCGCCCCAGGTGTTGACGATACGACCGTTGTGGCGCTCTGTCAGCGCGGACATGACCGAACGGTAAGCCTTCAACCGGTCAAGCGTGCCGTCTTCGTCCCGCTCCATGAGCTTGGAATACTGCGCCACATCCGCGCACATTACGGCAGCCAGACGCCGCCTCACCCGTTGCATGCTTTTACCCCTGATTGGCTCAAGCTTAGGAATGGTAAGCCCACGCTGGAATTACAAGGGCAAATCGTCCTTTAACATCAAGCGACGTCTAATAATCTGTTCATTCTGCGAAGGAGGATATCAGGCCTTGTCAGCCAGCTCTCGCAATACCGTCAATGCATCCTCGGCTCGCTCCGCCGGAACGAAGACATGATCGTGAAAAAATGCAGCAACAACATTGGCAGAGATGCCTTCTTGAGCAAGAGCTACGGAAATTGCCGCAGTCAGTCCAACGGCCGCCAGTGACGAGTGTACCGTCAATGTGATTCTTCGGAACCATTCGGCTTCTGCAAGGCCAAGTTCCCGCGCGCGGCCGACCGGCAAAATCGCAGTCAGTCCCTCGGTTTCGGTAAAAAGACCTACCGGTTCAAATTCCGCCATTTCCGCGATGCTCTTTGATGCGAAAGTGCAAAACACGTACGGCTCAGGATCGAGCATCGGTCGCATGTGAGAGATCAGCGTTTTCAAATCGGTTTCGCCGGACATTCCACAACTCTGGTAGCAGGTGACACTTTGGTACCTCGTCAATGTCGCAAACGAGGCGATCGAAAAGCAGGAGCACAATTAATGGGAACAAGCCCTCCTATGCGGCAGGATCACCCGTTCCAGATACGTGCAAGGCCATGTTGCACAAGAGTTCGAACATGATCGACACCCCCAGAAAAGCCGTTCCACCGCTCGCATCGAAGGGCGGCGACACTTCTACAAGATCCGCTCCGATGATGTTGACACCTTTCAGGAACCTTGCAACCTGCAGCGCCTGAAAAGAGTTCGGACCGCCAACTTCCGGCGTTCCGGTTCCAGGGGCAAAGGCGGGATCGACAAAATCGATATCGTAGGAAACGTAGGTTTTTCCATCCCCTGCAACCTCTCTGGCTTCCTGCATGACATCTTCCACGCCCCGGCTGTGAAATTCCTCGATGGGAATGACCCGAATGCCCACGCTTTGTGCAAAATCTCTATCTTCCGTGTCGTATGTCGTGCCGCGTATGCCAATCTGGATAACCCGCTTCGGATCGAGCAATCCTTCTTCGACAGCCCGACGAAACGGTGTTCCATGGGTGAATTTCATGCCACCGAAATAGCTTTCATAGAGATCGGTGTGACTGTCGAAATGAATCATGCCCACAGGTCCCGGCCTGGCGAGCGAGCGCAGGATCGGCAACGAACACAGATGATCGCCACCCGCTGAAAGCGGCACGATCCCGGCGTCGACAACCCGGTCGTAAAATGCCGTCATACGCCTGAGGCTGTCTTCGACACTGGCCGGATTGGGCCCGACATCCCCAAGATCGGCGCAATTGACCAGTTCGAAAGGCCGAATACCGGTCGCTCCGTTTTCGGCACGGATCATTGTCGACATATCGCGCAACTGGCGTGGACCGTGCCTTGGTCCCGGGCGGTTGGTCGTCCCGCCATCCCATGGCGTGCCGATGAGACCTATCTGAACGTCCGTTATCCTTGGATCGTCAAGGGCCACATGCGGCAGCCGCATGAAGGTCGGAACACCGGCAAACCTGGGAAGTTCAAATCCGGAAACGGGATGAAAATATGAATCAGACACTTGCGTCTCCCCGACCATTCCTGTTTCCAGGATGTAATCAGATGTTCGCAGGAGATCCAAGCCCGACGATAAAGGCCGTTCGCAACAAGAAACCTGACTGCCGGCGGTCTCGTCAGACAGTCGGTAGCCAGACGCCCTTCACATATTCGGCTTCATCGTCGCCCGGCCAGGGCGGCATTGAAATGCAAATGAACTTAAGCGAAGCGTCACCATCGCAACGATACTGAAACGCCGTTCCGGCAGGAATATCTATCGAAACACCCGCCTCCAGGTCGACGGTGGTTTCTTTCACACCATCGGAGCGCCAGATCTGCCCCCTTCCCTCAAGAACATGCCAGAATTCGTGAACAGTCTTGTGTCGGGTAGCCCGGTTCACCTGCCCCGGCGGGACAGTCGAATGAATCATGTTCCCGGTCGGACCGTCCATGATGAAACGGATTTCGGCTCCCGCTGGCGACTTGGCGTCGGGGAAGTTCGGTAACACAGTCTGCTTCATGAAATTCTCATCCGGGCATCGATTTTTGTCTGGAGATAGCTGGAGAACCATCCGTCGTATCTTTTCTGCAAATCCGCGATTTGCCAGTCCTTACCCGAAACAGTTTCACGACAGCGCGAAGATCCGCAAGCGCATTCCATCCGCCAATCATCATTGTCACCGGTTGCGTAGTCGAACGTCAGTTCCTCACCTTTGGTGATGTCGCGCATGGCGTGAAAGCAAACCTGTCCCTTTATTCCGACATTCGGCTCACACGAGTGATTGAGATACATCATCGACCCTTCACGCTCCTCAGCTGTAATCGGGCCGATAAACAAGTCATCCTCGATCTGAATTTCGGATGGTCCTAGTGTCCGCGAAAGTTGATCTCTTTTACTTCGATCAAACAAGTGACCGCCTTTCACGACGAGCAGCTCGCCGTTCGCGATATCCGACAAGGCAAACAATCCTTTGCCCTCAATGTCGCTAAGACGTTTTTCAACCTTATCGGAAAACCAGGACCGTACCATATAGCGCCTCGTCCTTATCAAGAGACGAGGCACTATAGCCGATCTCAGGTTGTCTTGTTGAAAATCTCGCGGCCGATCAGCATGCGCCGGATTTCAGACGTACCTGCGCCAATCTCGTAAAGCTTGGCATCGCGAAGCAAACGACCGGTCGGATACTCGTTGATGTAACCGTTGCCGCCGAGCAGCTGGATCGCATCAAGAGCAATCTTGGTTGCGTTTTCCGCCGCATAGAGGATCGCTCCTGCAGCATCTTCACGCGTGGTTTCGCCACGGTCGCACGCCTTGGCAACTGCGTAGACGTAGGACTTGGTGGCGTTCATGGCGACATACATGTCCGCAACCTTGCCCTGAACCAATTGGAAGGTGCCAATCGGCTTGCCGAACTGCTCGCGCTCATGAACGTAAGGGATAACCACATCCATCGCCGCCTGCATGATGCCAATGCAACCGGCCGCCAGAACCGCTCGTTCGTAATCCAATCCGGACATCAGCACGTTGACGCCCTTGCCGACTTCACCCAAGACGTTTTCTTCAGGGACTTCGCAGTTCTGAAAGACCAGTTCACCTGTTTCCGAACCGCGCATGCCGAGCTTGTCCAGTTTTTGGGCAACCGAAAATCCAGGAAAATCTCTTTCGACAAGGAACGCCGTTATCCCCTTCGGACCAGCATCTGGATCGGTCTTGGCGTAGATGATCATGGTATCGGCGGAAGGACCGTTGGTGATCCACATCTTGGAGCCGTTCAGGATGTAGCGGTCGCCTTTTTTCTCAGCCCGCAGCTTCATGGAGACCACGTCGGACCCCGCCCCCGGTTCCGACATTGCAAGCGCACCGAGATGTTCGCCGGTGACGAGCTTTTCCAGATAGCGCTTCTTCTGGTCCTCATTGCCCCAGCGACGCAGCTGGTTGACGCAAAGGTTTGAATGGGCTCCATAGCTCAAGCCGATAGACGCGGATGCCCGGCTGACTTCCTCCATGGCAATGCAGTGTTCCAGGTATCCAAGGCCGGAACCGCCCCACTCCTCTTCCACCGTGATGCCATGAAGACCAAGCTCGCCCATTTCAGGCCAGATCTCGCGCGGGAACCAGTCTTCACGGTCGATCTTCTCCGCCAGCGGCGCGATCCGGTCCTGGCTGTAGGACCGGACGGTGTCGCGCAGCATGTCGGCGGTTTCACCCAGGTCAAAATTGAAACCCGGAAAATCGTTGCGGATCATTATTGCTTCCTCCCAGGGCCCCTGCCGTCAGGGGCGCTCATAGCGAACATAATCACTCAAGACGCCAATACGGTCGTAGAGCAGACGCGCGCGTTCGTTGTCTTGATTGGTGTGCCAGTAGACATTGCCGCTGGCCGTCTGTTCGGCCTCGGCAGCTGCATAGACAGCTTCGATCAGCTTGCGTCCGGCTCCGCCACCGCGGGTATTCGGACAGACGAAAAGATCTTCCAGATAGCAGGTCTTCTTCAAAGACCAGGTGCTGTCATGGAAGAGATAATGGACAAACCCGACAAGCTTGCCACTGTCGACTGCGACAAAAGCCCGGTGAAAGTCTGGCGACAGCAACCTTTGAAACAACTCGTCGGACAAAGATGCCGGCAGGTCCTGCTCGTAAAACTCCAGGTAGCTTTGCCAAAGCGCATGCCAGGCAGGTTCATCCGAAATCTGCAAGGGACGAATCGTGACGTCTGACATTCCTCAGTCCTTCACTCCGGAGACGCTCATGAGTGTGAAAAGGCCCGTGGCGACATGGACCCGATCACCATCATCGAGCCCGTAGACATCAGCCTTCGCAATCGTCAGCGTGCGCCCTGGTTTCACCACACGCCCCCTGGCCAGCAGAACCGGCTGTTTTGCAGGATTGAGCAGGTTGATCTTGTATTCGCTGGTCAGAACCCCGAAGCCTGATGCAAACAGCGTCAGAGCTGCGTAACCGGCCGCGCTATCTGCGATCGACGAAGTCGCTCCGGCATGAAAGAAACCGTGCTGCTGGGTAAGGTCGTCGCGCATCCGCAATTCCAGATCAACGCCTCCCGGAGCAAGATGCACCATCTCCGCCCCCAGATGTTTCATGAAATTCTGGGCACCGAAACTGGACCTGACACGGGTCTCCCAATTCGGATCTCTCGGAGACAGTTCCATTACACTTCCTCCGATTTCACATGGGACTGAATTTCTGTCAT
Organism: Roseibium sp. SCP14; assembly: GCF_040329475.1. Lineage (NCBI taxonomy): Bacteria > Pseudomonadati > Pseudomonadota > Alphaproteobacteria > Hyphomicrobiales > Stappiaceae > Roseibium > Roseibium sp. SCP14. Next base: position 185,011 of record NZ_JBDZYH010000003.1, on the reverse strand, counting down.
GCGCGCTTTCGCACCTGCTTCCACTTCTTCAAGTTCCAGCAGCGTCAATTCGATATCCCGCTGCTTTTCCAACAACTCTTCGCGGCGGGCAGCGATCTTGTCCAGCAGCAGCCGCAGCTGCCCGGTTTCGCCCGGCGCTTTTCCATACATCTCGATCAGTTCCTTGACTTCGTTCAGGGAAAAACCAAGACGTTTGCCGCGCAGGATAAGCTTGATACGGGTACGATCACCTGGTGTGTAAAGTCGCTGACGCCCTCTTCTATGAGGCGTCACCAGCCCCTGCGCCTCATAAAACCGCAAGGTGCGCGTGGTGATGTCGAATTCCTGTGTCAGCTGGGTAATCGTAAAATAGCGTTGCATGCCCATTCCTTTTCACGGGCACAGTTCCGTCTTTTTACGTTAAAGTCAATACAGTGATTTTATTCCTTTATTTTCAATATTTTACCAAGATCAATCGAGATCATTCAATGTCATACCATTTGCGAGAACGTTCAAATCAACATTCCCGGCCACGCCTTTGACGGTGCCACGATCCTGATATTGCCAGAGAGACCAGTTTTTCACATAGGAAGGAGAATGCCAGATCGAGCGCGCCCAGAACCGGCGGTTCAATCCCTGCCCTTTCAAATAGGTGAGATAGAAGTCCTCTGGCACGTAGAAAATGACCTGTTTGCCACGTTCGCGTTCCACCAAACCGGCAAAGTCACTGATTTCCTGCAGCAACTCCTGCACTGATGGCCGACGCGCACAATTGCCTAGAAACTCGAGATCGAGCGCTGGCGCGAGCATTCCAGGATCTTCAGGCAGAACGCTCAGAAAGTTCTCCGCCTGCTCTAGCCCCGGCTTGCAAAGGCTGAAGTAGTGGTAAGCGCCGCGGCGGATCCCGGCAGCTCCCGCACCGGCCCAGTTTAGCGCGAAAGCACCATCCTTGAAATCCCCGCCTTCACTGGCCTTCATATAGGCAAAGGCCACATCATCGCGGGCGACCTGCCCCCAGTCGATTTCACCAAGATGATGCGAAACATCAATCCCGCGGATTGGAAAATCTTGTCGGTCAGGTTCCCAATTCATGAAAAAAAAGGCCGCTCCCGCAATCGATATGACACCACCAACGACAACGTAGAACAAAGTCCGCAATGCTGCCTGCAAGAAATTCATTCAACTACCCAAAACAACCACAAGTGGCTTCAAGGTGACGGAAAGTTCTTAAGATTCACGATAGAAAGTTGGGCCAAAGGGGAGCTGCCGCCAGTTCAAGAACATTTCCATCAGGGTCATTGAAGTAAAGGCTCGTACCTCCAGCCGACCACCTGACTTCGCTAATGATCGCAATCCCTCGTTCGGCAAGAAAATCGCGCCAGGGCTGCAGCTGGTCTCTTGAGATACGGAACGCAAAATGCCCGTGGCCCGATGTATCATGCCCGGGAACGTTTCCCCCGGATGTGACAACATCTTCACCACAATATCCGCGGTGAAAGACAAGCAGCGTCTGGGCTGGTCCGCAGTCGTAGGCATAGAGCCTATCCCCTTCAACCATCCGCTTCAGTCCGAGTATCTCGGAATAAAATGCATGAGCTTTTTCCATGTCATCGACATAAACCGCCGTTTCCAGAACACCGCCGATTGTCGGCCTGGACATTTTCTCCACCTCTCCCTCTTTCACTTGCCTGCAAAATTGCCGCCTCGACTAACCGATCAAATCGTAAGCCTGACACCTCTTTCCCTCAGAACTTCGGCGGTGCTGTCAAACCTTTGCCGCCGGGAGAAATTATGTCTCAGCGGCTGGACATTTCATTCGCTTTCCGCCCCTCTCCGGACAACTCGTGAACTTTGGCACATTCAGAACCGAACTTGAAACTGAGTTCTGTCTCTGCCGGAAAGTGGAACAGTTTGCCGCCAACACCCGACCGGATTTCGCGCTCTCAGCAGGCTGAAAGAAAGAGCGCCCTGCAAAGGCAGCGCGCTCTCAAATTCAACGAGATCAAAAAAGAACGAGGAAACTCAGTTCACGGTCAGTTTGACGTCGATGTTATTGCGGGTGGCATTGGAATACGGGCAGACCTGATGCGCCTTGGCGACAAGATCTTCCGCGACTGACCTGTCCAATCCGGGCAGAGAGATCTCCAGTGCCACTTCCAGACCAAACCCGCCTTCCGAGCGCGGTCCGATACCGACGGTTGATGTGATCGAGGTATCCGCCGGAACGGCAATGTTCTCCTGCCCGCCGACGAACTTCAACGCACCGATGAAACAGGCAGCATAGCCGGCCGCAAACAGCTCCTCGGGATTGTTCCCGTCCCCGCCGGCGCCACCAAGCTCCTTTGGCGTGGTAAGCTTCACATTGAAGGAACCGCTCAGGGTTTCCGCGTTTCCGTCGCGCCCGCCAGTCGCCTTGGCCCTTGTTTCATAAAGCACATCAACAGCCATCGTTTCACTCCTTCTCGTTTGCCAACAGATAGATACCACCCAAAGTTATATCGCGCACGATATTAATTACACACATATACCTGCACCCAAACAACGTCAACAGGTTGCGACCATATCGTGCACGATTTATAAGATGCCGGATGAACGAGACGACAAATCAGATGTCTCTCCTGGACGCGATTGGATTGACCGCGCCCGAAGAGACGAAAAAGAACAAAAAAGAAGCTTCGGCAGAAGAGCAAACCCCTGCGGAAAAGCCGAAGAAAAAGAAATCCGCCAAGGCAAAGGCGAAAGCCGAGAGCAAGCCTGAGCCTGCCCAGGCGGATGCCGAAACACCGGAACAGGCGAGCGAAATCGCGCCCGCTTCTGCCGCCGATGATCAGAAGGATTTTGACGGAAGTGCCGAAGAGATTGTCGCGGCGCCAGCGTCGGAAGATCCGCTGACGCTCGACAAGTTCCTGTGCTTTGCGCTCTATTCTGCCAATCACGCGATGCATGGGGTCTACAAATCCCTTCTGAAGGAAGTCGGCCTTACCTATCCGCAGTTCCTGGCACTGAACGTGCTCTGGGAAACAAACAATGTCCCGGTTGGCGCAATAACGTCAAAACTGCAGCTCGACACCAATACCCTGACCCCACTTCTCAAACGCCTGGAAGTCATGGGGCTGGTGACGCGCACCCGGAACACCAAGGACGAACGTCAGGTCATTTTGAAACTGACCCGCAAGGGACGAGCGCTTCAGAAGAAAACCGAACATTTCAGCAGCTGCATTCTGTCCTCTACCGGCCTCAGCATGGAGGATGTCATGGATCTTCAAACGAAGATCATGAAACTCAGAGACAATTTGCGGGATACCGGCACCGCCTGATGCATTCGCTTGCAGCCGGCACTATTTGAACGAACAGGAAGGTCGGTTGATCTACCGGCCTTCCTGACCAAGCAACGTCTGACAGCTTGTCCTTTTCAGAGTTGCCAGGGCCTCATTTACCGGCCATCTGCAGTCGACGGTCAGCAGTCCCCAGATTTGAACGCTAAACGACGCCCAGAGAAATTCCGACGCAGCTTCTGCAGTCCATTTTTCGTGCAGCGCCCTGTCTTTTTCCAATGAACGTGTCAGCACGAGAAGCCATTCCCTCAGCTCGCTCATGCGATCTTCCCAGGCCTCCGATGCCGCCTCATCGGTTGTCCTCAATCGGATAAGGTCTGTCGCGACAGGAAATATCTCCTGCACGAAACTGATCCAGACATCGATCGTTGCCTGAAGACGGAGTTCCGGGTTCGCCTCCTCAAAGGCAGCAAACAGACGTGCCTTGATCTCAAGTCTTTCATCGGCCCTTCGCACAAGCGCAAGAAGCAATCCACCCCGAGACCCAAAGTGGTCATAAACGGACTGTCGGCTGATACCAGCGGCCTTGCCGATTTCAGCCAATGAAACTTCTGCCCCCCTCTCGACAATAAGACTCCAAGCGCAATCCAGAATTTCCTTGCGTGTTCTTTGTAATTTTCCAGAACTTGACATATGTAAAGTTTCTCATAATTTGACACGTGTAAAGCTACGGAGATTCATGATGGACGTCAACAAACAGGTTACTCGATACACCGACTGGTACGGCGACGGCGCAACTGGTGAGAGCCCTACTTCACAACAGTGGCAGAACATCCTCGGACGCCCCGACGACAAACCGGTTACGCTCATAAACTTCTTCAAACTGAGGGAAGTTGCGGACTACGGTGATGGCGAAAGCGATCTGACCGGAGAAGAAGCTTTCGCAAAATATGCAGAGGTCAGCATCCCGACGATGGAACGGGTTGGTGGACGATTTCTGTTCGTCGGTCCGCATCAGGGCTCATTCCTTGGAAACGACGAAGACTGGGACCTTATCGCAATTGGAACCTACCCCGATCTGAACGCGTTCAAGGAGCTCTATGCCGACGAAGAATATCGGAAGGTCTTCCATCACCGCTCCGCCGCCTGCGCAGATCAGAAAGTGATTGTTTGCGGAGAATGAGCAAACTGGCCGCGGCTGAAGAACTGCGGCCCCTATCTTTCAGCTTCTGTTTTTTGACGTCGTCTTTTCTCGCTAGCTGCGCCGAATAGAAGTTTGAACATGTCCAGAACAAAGGCCAGCACCAACCCGGAAACAGCCAGGAAGAAATGCCCGCCGTCATGTGCGTAATAAGCCCACACAGCACCCAAAATTAGTAGCGGCATTCCAATAGCAAGGTCTTTTACTGATGTTTTCATAGTTCACTGTGGGTGTCTGTTAGGTGATCTCGAACCCAACAGCCAAGTTCTGTTTCAAGATCACGGCTCCCTATGAGTCATGGTTACTTTTCGTCTTGGACCGTTTCACACAATAATCAGAGGTAAATTTAACCAACAACATTACAAGCATCATCAACAACGCTATTAGGCCTCTATAGAAGTTTTTTTCATCTTCCCCGATAAACGAAAAACAAACGACCGCCACCACAAGAAATAGACAAATAGCAATACCTCTGTAACCTAAACGCATTTGAGATACGCTCCTTAAGAGTCACAATTGATTTTCAAAGTTTCTTGAAATTGCTTGTTGCCGGCCGCTCAGCTTCTCCGCCCTACATTTAAGCAACCTTCGAGCATAGCTAACTCCAATAAATGTTATACTTACCAATAGATAAGATAATAGATATCGAAAAGGACGATGTTAGCAGTAAAACATCAAAAGAGATGAAGAAAAACTTATGAAGTCGTCTCTCCTCCTTCCCCTTTTTGCGACGAAGAAAGAAAGAAAACGCTACATCAAAAAAGGAAAATTTGTGGAAATGCGGCATTAGCGCTCCTTTTGAAACAAGGAAATATTTCTACTGAGTGTTCCCTGCGACCACAGTCGTTTTGCTCTCGAGCAAAACCGCATTTGTCGAAGCCTTCAGGCGCTCTATCGCGTCCTCTAGAGAACCGCCGCCTGCGCAAATAGAACGAGCTGCCGCATCAATAAGAAACTCGGTACAAGCTAACTGATTGTCTTCAAACTCATGCTTAGCAATGGCGTAGAGACCGTCCACTGCCCCCTCATAGGTGTCACCAAGTAACATCAAACTAGCTCCCTATGTGTGACGCTTCGAATGGAGCGCCCGACTAATCTCAGCAAGTACACCGAGAACGATACCGTAGAAAAACAATTCGATACTCTGATCAATCGCATTTCCGGTTCCTTTCGGGAAGTATCTCGTCAACTCCTCATTTGTCAGGTCGCTAGAGGCAAGGGAAAACGCAAGAGCACCATAAAGAACAGCTACAACGGTCATTCCCCAAGCCAAGACGTATGCAACTCTTGTAAATTTCAATCTTTCAGCTCCTTATGAGTCACTGTTGATCACTACTCATCTTTATGGAGAAGTCTCGACACCAATGCGACCAGAATGATTAGGCCGTAGAAAAACAACCCAATCGCCATCTTAGTTAAATACTTGGAGTCAGGTCCAAATATTTCTGCCAATACATAGAACAACAAAGCGACGACAAACACGATAATCTCGGCCTTCGTAAGCTTCAATTTTTGCATCTTACCCGACCAAAAGAATGAACTCGCTTCGGAAAATTTGCACAGGGCACTCCTCAATTGCTCAACGAAAAAACCTAAACTTAACCTGGGCCAGCAACACACTTCCCAAGAACACCCCAACACTCGCCCACCAATCAAAAGGTTCAGGCAGGATGCGATAGACCAAGGCAGATAAAAAAATCCCGATGACAACATAGAAGAAGAAGGAAGCAAGTCTATCGAATTTCGGATCCATCTCGCCCCTTTCGCTCCTTATAAGTCATGGATGTTTGAGAATTTTTGCCAAAGCGAGTAGCCACAACGAAAAGACGATTAATGAGCCGAAATAATTCCCGTAAGGTTCTGCAATGAAGATAACGGCAAGGCAATAAAAGACCGCAGATGCAAAGAGAATTATGCCGACCCAGAAAGCAACTGTTAGCTCCTTTTGGTCTTTCTCATCCACTTCTAGAGCTCCCTATGAGTCACAGTTAAAAATTCGGTAGAGCAAGCGCTATGCCTTGGCAAAGAGCAGCAAACCCAGCGAATATCGCAGCCCACGCGCTACGCACACTTTGCCTCTTCACTGCATCTTCCAGTTCATCCATATTCCCACCCCAGGGAACGCCGGTAAATTTGTGAACAGGCACTTTTGCAGACCAAAACCAAAAGATTGCTGCCAAAAAGGCGAAGACAACCGCACCGTAGTTTAGATACTGCACCCAGTCTTCCAATGTCTCGGTTCCTTATGAGTCACATTCTTTTTAGTGGCTTGTCCGAAAGAAGCGCCCAAACATCTTCATCACTCTCAGACCCTCGCGCGCCAAGCTCAATGAGTAGCCTGGTGGTCTCTCTCGGTTCCGCACCTATAATCCCGCACAGAGTGGTCAACTTTCGCCATTCAGCGTCTGCTGGCATGTTCTCAAGTGCAGACCTTAACAGCACCTTTCGCTTGTCATCGAGTGCCCTTTGGTCTTTTTTCTTGTGCTCTTCCAGCAATACATTGAACCAAAATTGAAGGACTGCACCGACTGCTACGCCGGCAATTCCGAGTAAAAAACTCATCTTTCACCCCAAACTATAGAGTGGAAATCCACCTCCAAAAAATTGCCATCGCTGGCCAAGAAAACAATCCAGCGATGCAAGCAACAAGCAATGAGAACGTTCACCATAAGACTAAATTCTCAACTATCTAGGTGCTTCAGCGTCCATTCATGAATAACCCCTCCAGCTTTGCTACAGCTTCTTGAATTCGGTCAAAGATCGCTGGATCGTATGTTTCTCTTTCTTTCATTAACTCTGCCGCCTGCCGCGCCTCCGCCAGACTAAGAACAAACTCAACAAGAAAGTCATCAGCGCGCAATTTCACTACGAAGTCTCGGTTATCGCCTACTTTTTTTTCAACCAAAATCTCTGGAAACCCGTTGAACGGAAGGTGATTTACTCGCAAATCATGCAGAATTGCTTCCGCAACTGCGCCGCCTATTTCACTGAGTGCTATCCTTACTTTCCCAAAAACATATACTGTCATCTTATTGCGCCTTACTCTCTCTTCATCTTTCCAGCATTCTGAAGCTCTCCTTGAAGCTGACCCGCCCACCCGCGCCTTCTGCAATATTCTTCACCAACGCGGGCTGCTTCCTCACGCGTATTTTCGCGCAATTTCAATGGCTCTTGCCTTCCTCGAAAGGTAACTATCACTCGAGAATTCTGCGCGTCGTGCTGAATCGACATACCTTCTTCATAAGCCATTCCGCCCCCCCTTACTTCTTCTTCGGCTTTCCAGCCGCCCTACCCGATGGTCCCAGCTTGAATTTGCTCATTAAGTGCTTGACCCACCCCATGGACTCCAGCACTGCAAACGCATCCGCGTTGGTTGCGTATTGGGTACTTGTCCAGATTAGGCGAGCTTTTTCAATCTCAGCGGGTGTTTTTTCTTTCTGCGGCCTGTCGATACCACCGGTAACAGCCTTATTGCCTGCCAGCTGGTCATAAGCATCCAGCACCATATCCAGCAGGTTATCGCCTTCTGAGCAGTGACGGTTAGAGGAAACCTCGATTTCCTTGCACTTGGTTTCGCGCAGTTTCTTGACCCGGCTTCGGAGAGTTGTGCGGGGCGTTGGACCGCCCGGCAGATGACCGAGAAACATGACGCAATGCTGGTTCGCGATGTTGCTGGTTGCGTTCAACGAGTAGCGGCAACGCTTGCATCAGTTCCGTTGGCCACAGCCTATCAGGTTGATCCTGAAACACGCGACATTGAAGCCTTTCGGGAGAGAGCTTTCGGACACGCTGAAATGCTCGAGCGAGAAGCCAGAAACATTTGAAATGCGGTGGACCAGCACTATCGCGCAAACCCGTAATCGGAAAGGCCCATCTGCAATCCGCAAGACCAAGCTCGATTAAAGCGGCAAGCCGAACCAGAGGGCCGCAATCCCCAGAAACGCAAAGAACCCGACGACATCGGTCACCGTTGTCACAAAAACGCTGGAGGCAATGGCGGGGTCTACATTGAGCCGGTCAAGCGCGAGAGGAATCAGCAGGCCTGACAGGCCCGCAAAAAGCATGTTGATGATGATTGCACCCGCAATCACGATGCCGAGCCCCGGGCTGGCGAACCAGAGCCAGGCCGTCAGGCCGATCAATATGGCAAGCGCAACGCCGTTGAGCGCACTGACCAGAACCTCCCTGTTCAGGACCCGCACCATATTACGGGCGGTCAGCTCCTGGGTCGCGATACCGCGCACCGCCACTGTCATCGTCTGGGTTCCGGCATTGCCGCCCATGGACGCCACAATCGGCATCAACACGGCAAGCGCGACCATGGCCTCGATCGTGTCCTCGAAGAGGGCAATCACGACAGAAGCCAGTATCGCCGTTCCCAGATTGACCACAAGCCATGCCAGGCGGGAGCGGGCAATCGTCACCACACTGTCGGAAATCTCTTCGTCGCCAACACCGGCAAGCGCGCGCAGGTCTTCTTCAGCTTCCTCCTGGATAACGTCGACGATGTCATCGACTGTCAGGACGCCCACAAGTCGCTCGTTTTCATCGACCACAGCGGCAGAAACAAGGTTGTATCGCTCGAAGCGGCGGGCAACCTCTTCCTGGTCTTCCGTCGCCAGTACCGCTTGCCGGGTTTCTTCCATGATGGAAGTGACCTTTTCCGCTCTTTTGGTGCGCAGAATCTTGTCCAGGTGAACCGACCCGAGCAGCCTGAAAGTCGGGTCGACAACATAGATCTCGTAAAAACTGTCCGGCAGGTCTCTGGCTTCACGCATGTAGTCGATCGTCTGTCCGACGGTCCAGAAAGGTGCCACCGCGATGAACTCGCTCTGCATGCGCCGGCCGGCACTTTCCTCCGGATAATCAAGCGCCTTTTGTAGCTGAGCCCGGTCGGCATAAGGCAGCTCTTCAAGAATGGCCGCCTGATCGTCTTCATCCAGATCCTCCAGAATGTAGACGGCATCGTCGGAATCCAGATCCTCAAGACCTTCCGCGATGACTTCATTCGGCAGGTCTTCAAGAACCTGCAAACGTACCGCCTCATCGGTTTCGGTCAGTGCGGTATAGTCGAAATCATCGCCGAGCAGCCGGATGAAGTCGGCGCGCTCCTCGGCACTGAGTGTCTCTAGAAGGTCACCGGTATCGGCTTCATGAAGATCGCCGGCAAGCGCCCGCAGTCCGTACTGGTCCTGCGCTTGAAGGGCCGCCTCCACGGCCGCGATGAATTCTGGATTGAGCCGGTCTTCTTCGTCGCGTACGGGAATAGAAGGTTCTTCGGAGGCGATCACATCAAGCTTGGCTGCTTCGCTCATCCGGCGCCTCCCTCTCCAGACCTGGACTGCTTCCGGTAGCGCTCTACCGGCATTCCCCGACCAGAACTAACGTTTGCAGGGCAAAAGCGCCACCGGAAAAGGGAAACAAGTCCACAAGCTTAGGCACGCTTGGCTGTTTTTTTGAAACGAAACCCGACACTTGGCGCCTTAAAAGCGCCAAGGACGGGTCAGAAACCCGAACAGCCCTTGTCTCTCGCCGTCTGTCTCAACTGACCGAGGTAATCACGCGCCTTGCGCGGCAAAATGCTCTCGTCTGCCGATATGCAGCGTTCAGCCCGGCTGAATGCCCGCCGCGCCCGCTCCGTCTTCAGACAGACCCGCCCTTCGGCCAGGATTTCCTGCTCCACGTACCAGAGTTGCTGACAAGTCATCCCCCTGAAGTTCGCCGGATTGGTCGAGAGAGATTGAGCTGAGGCCACTCCGGAAAAATGGACGATAGACACAGCCAGCAAGATGAGCAGTTGGAACGGCATCTCTCGAAGATCCCGCCAGGCCGATTTTTCCTGTGTCGATCCGCTCTTTGGCCAGGACCCGAAATTTGTGAATGACGAAGCACGGCCAACACGTTTCGAAAACAGGTGCGTCATGAATTAGAACCTCATCTGGCGGTACTCAGAAGGGAGCGCCATTTCACGCTTTCCCACGTATGGCAGATTCGGCAATTTCCCATGCCGGTCCTTTTCAAATCTAACCTCTCATGACTCCAGTAAAGTGAATCCTGGCGCGATGAGAGCTTATCAAACCATCTTCCGGTAATTCAGAAACCGCTGGAGCCGATGACAAGCGCTGCACCAGACTGTTTGCGTTGCCGCCCTCACAGCCCTCGGTTTATTTTCCAAACAAGCACAGCGTTGATTTCGTAGGCATTTCAAACCGGTTTCCCTGCCCCGATTGGGTCAGGACCTCTAAGATATTGAAAGTAAAATCTAAAAACCACTCCCTCGACCGACTGGTTGACAAGTAATCCCGTTTCTGCTTTTCATTATTTCAAATAATGCAATTCTATTTCACTATATGAAATACTCTGTTTTAACCGGTAGGGAGGCTGGTTTGAAAGACAAGAAAGAAGAGCAAAGCGGTACTTTGCAGACGGTGTCGCGTGCTGTGGCAGTGCTGAGGTGTTTCGACGAAGGAGAGAGATCACTGACGCTTGCTGAGCTGACGGCTCGCACGGGATTGAACAAGGTTACGACCTTCCGGCTTGCCGAAACACTTTTCGCCGAAGGCCTGCTCAACAAGGATGCGCGCACGGGCATCTATTCGATTTCGTACGGACTGATTTCGATGGCGCGAGCGCTGCTTGATCCTTCGGGCCTGATCTCCCGTGCCCAACCGATCATTCAGGCAGCGCGCGAGGCCACCGGCGAAACCGTCGACATCAATCTGCGCGAAGGACGTGAAGCCGTGGTCGTGAGCGAGATTCACTCACCTCAGCCCGTTCGATACACACTCGGTCAGGGTTTTCGTGCAGACCTGCGTGTGGGTGCTGCAGGTTGGGCAATCCTGTCACAACTTCCCGAACAGGAAACTGAAAACATTCTGGCTGCCCCGGGCATTCGCCTGGCCGATGGCGGGGACTTGTCGCCCGTGTTCATCCGATCTGGTCTGGAAAAGGCCCGCGCGGAAGGATTTGCGACCACCGAAGGTCAGCGCGTTCCCGATGCTGCCGGCTACGCGGCGGCTTTCCGAGGCCCCAACGGTACGGTTATGGGGTCAATTGCCATCATCATGCCGTCCAGTCGCAACCGCAAACCGGAACGAAAAGAGTTGTTCGCGGAAACTGTTCGCAGATCGGCTGACGAGTTGAGCAACATCTTGGGATCGGAGCAATCCGTTGCTTAACAAAATGCAGCCCCAACCGGGGCAACAGAACAGCGCGGATCAGGCAACCGGTCCGCTGCGCGGTCTCAAGGTTCTGGACATTGCAACCATCATTGCAGGACCGTTGGCTGGTGGCCTGCTCGCTGATTTCGGCGCTGACGTATTGAAAGTCGAAATGCCCGGCGATGGCGACGGATTGCGGGCACTTCGGCCACACAAGAACGGCGTCTCGCTGTGGGCCAAGGTCATCAACCGCAACAAGAAGGGAATTACCCTTGATCTGCGCACGCCGGAAGGCGTCGAGATCGTCAAAAACCTGGTTCAGGAATGCGATGTTCTCATTGAAAATTTCCGTCCGGGCACCATCGAGAAATGGGGGATCGGACCGGAAGATCTGTGGGCAGTCAATCCGAAGCTGACGATCCTTCGGGTAAGCGCTTTTGGCCAAGAGGGTCCATATGCAAATCGCCCCGGCTTCGCGCGCGTTGCCGACGCCATGTCAGGTTTCCTGTCGCTGTGTGGACAGGCTGACAGCGCACCAATGCATCCGGGCTACCCGATCGCAGACTCGGTTACTGGTCTGTTTGGTGCTCTCGGAATTCTGATGGCACTTCTGGAGCGGCAGACAAACCCGGACGCAAAGGGCCAGGTCGTTTCCGTTTCGCTGTTTGAATCGATGTTCCGCATTCTCGACTTTTTGCCGATTGAATACGACCAGTTGGGCGAGGTCCGGCAACGGACCGGCAATCGCAACCCGTATGCTGCTCCCGGCAATTGCTACCAGGCACGCGATGATCAGTGGTGCACGGTCGCAGCCAGCACTCAGACCCTGTTCGAACGGCTTGCATCCGCAATAGGTCGTGAGGACCTTATCATCGATCCACGCTTCCAGACCAATGTTTCGCGTCTGCAACATGCCGACCAGTTGGACGAGATTATCGGTGACTGGTTCGCTCAGCGAAGCGCGGAGGAAGCCTGCAGTGAACTGGAGGCTTTCAGTGTGACCGCTGCCAAGGTCCGAACCATCGATGAGCTTTTCACTGACCCGCAGGTGATTGCCAACCAGATGATCGTAGGTCTGGAGGACGACGAACTGGGATCGGTGCGCATGCAGGGCGTCACCCCGAACTTCTCGCGCACCCCCGGGTCCGTTCACTCGCCCGGCCCCGCTCTCGGTGCGGATAACAACACCATATATGCCGGCCGCCTTGGCCTGAGCGACGCAGAAATCACAACCCTGCGGAACAAGCAGGTGATCTGACGCATAACAATACCAATGGGAGGATTGGCAACATGAAAAGAATGCTGGCAACGCTCGGAATAATAACGACAGCAACCCTTGTTCCCGTGTCCGGACAGGCGACCGACAAGACCCAAATCTCGCTGATCACCGGCCCGTTTGGCACCGGTTCCTATGTTCTTGGCAATGCGGTCGAACAAATCGTCGCCAAACACTCAGACAAGGTGCAGGTCACCTCATCGGAAACACCGGGACTGGTTTACAACGCCAAGCAGCTGAACAAAGATCCGGACATGAAGAAAAACACCTTCATGGCCTTCACAACCGGGATCAACTATCTGGCAACCAGCGGCCAGAAACCTTTCGATAACAAGCTGCCGGACGTCAAGCTGATCGGCAACTACCTGCTCGGTTCGGTTTGGCTTGCCACCTTCGATCCTGAAATAAAAAGTGCCGCCGACCTTGAGGGCAAGACGATCGCTCTCGGCCGCCCGCCGCAGATCCTGTGGACCATTGAGCCCATGCACATCATTCGTGATGGATGGCAGATGGAAGACAAGATCACCATCGAGCGCCTGGGTACCAAGGACGCTGCACAGGCACTGCTCAACGGCTCCGTGGATGCGGCGATTGTCGGTGGATATGCAGACCCATTGACCGGCGAGTTCAAACCAAGCCCTCAAACGGTGGAACTGCTGGCTGCTGGCAAAAAGCTCTACCACATTCCGTGGGGCAAGGATGCCGTACAGGCCGTCATCGACAAAGGCATTGCCATGAATCACCTGTCCGTTCCGGCCGGATCCGTTGAGGGCGTAGATCGCGACCTTGAGGCATTCTTCGACGCAATCGCATGGGTGTCCTATCCCGAACTCGACGATGACGCTGCTTATGAAGTCACCCGGACACTGATCGACAATGTCGGCCAGTTCGGAGACTATCACGCGCTCGGAAAACTGATGTCGGCCAAGTCCCTCGCCTATGGCTGGGATCCCGAGAACATCCATCCTGGTGCCCTGCGGGCCTATCGAGAAGCCGGAATCGTAGAATAAGCGCACCGGAGGGAGGCCGGATGATGTCCGCAGACACAGCAAATGCAACGGGCGATAGCCTGCGCGGTCTCGCCCGCCGCGCCTTGATGATCCTCGGACTTTGCATGGTGCTCTACCACTTGATCAGCGCGCAGTTCCTGCTGATCGGGAGCATCGAGAACCAGAACATCCATCTGGCCTTCATCTTCTCAATGGTGTTTCTGTCGGCGATGGCAGCAAGCCCGACGCGGCTACGCTTCGTAATCAACGGCATGTTGCTTGCTGCCGGTCTCGCCGTCACGGCCTATGTCGGCTTCAATCTGAACCATCTGGAAGAACTATACGGATTTCCCGGGCCTATGGACGTTTTTGTCGGCGTCGTCATCGTTCTTTTGGCCCTGGAAGGAACCCGCCTCGCCTGGGGGTGGACCCTGCCGATCGTTGCCGCGGTATTCGTTGCCTACTTTCTGTTGGGGCATCTGATTCCAGGACCGCTTTTCCACCGCTCCTTCAGCTTCGACTATGTGATCTCTTACCTGTCCATCGGCCTGTCAGGTGTTTACGGGAACTTTCTGTCCATCTCCGCCAATCAGATCTTTCTGTTTGTGGTGTTCGGCGCCCTGCTCAGCGTCATGAACGTTACGGATGCTCTCAACGAGATCGGAAAACTGGCCGGCGCACGGCTGAGGGGTGGCCCAGGCCAGACGGCGGTGATTTCAAGCTCGCTGGTCGGCATGGTTTCGGGAGCTTCTGTTGCCAACGTGGCAATAACTGGCGCGTTTACAATTCCCTATATGAAACGCGTCGGATATTCAGGAGCACTCGCGGGAGGCATTGAGGCAACCGCGTCGACAGGTGGTCAGTTGATGCCACCTGTAATGGGAGCCGCTGCATTCCTTATGGCCTTTTTTGTCGGCGTGCCATACGCGGACATCATGTTGGCGGGCATTCTTCCGGCAATCCTGTTCTATCTCGGTATCATGGCGGCCGTGCAATATGTTTCTGTTGCTGAGGACATTGAGCCTCCCCGTGAAGCTGCCGATCTTGGATTGATTTTGCGCGGTCTGCCGCTTTTCATCATTCCGGTCGGGATCATTACCGTTCTTCTTCTCTTGCGCATGAGCCCGGCCGTGGCGGCCTTTTGGGCAATCCTGGCGGCTTTTGTACTCAGTTTCTTCAGGTCCGGCCCAAAGCCAACCGTGAACGAATTTCTGGAAGCTTTGACCAACGGCGCAGCGGTCGGCGCAAAAATCGGCATTTCGCTATGCGTGGTCGGGCTCATTTCGCAGACACTGATCACAACTGGCCTCGGCGCCAAGATTGCCGGCCTGGTCGAGCTGTTGAGTGCAGGAAACATGCTCATGGGTCTGGTGATCACGATGATCGTATCGATCATCCTTGGTTGCGGCGTGCCACCCGTGGCTGCCTATAGCCTCGTTGCCATCGTTGCTGTACCCACGTTGATCAAGATGGGCGTTCCGGTGATTTCCGCGCACTTCTTCTGCTTCTATTTCGCCATTCTGTCCGCGGTCACGCCCCCAGTCGCCCTGGGCGCACTGGCCGCATCGGCAATTTCCGGTGCCAACTATTTCGCGACCTCGCTGAAAGCCTTCAAGCTTTCCATCGCGGGCTTCATCATCCCCTACCTGATCGTCTTCAATCCGCTGCTCAACCTGCGTTCGGAAAATGCAATGACCACCGTCCTTTCCTTGATCGCCATACCGGTGGCCCTGCTCACAATGACGATGTTGATCTACGGGGTCCAAAAGATCTGGTTGACCGCGATGGAGAGACTTTTCGCCCTGGTCGCCTGCGTATCCATGTTTGGATACGCAACATTCGGCCACGATCACTGGGGCATTGCCGGTATCGCACTGTTCGGCGTTGGTTTCACCGGTTTTGTGGCTCTTCTCGTCAGCCAGCATGTCAGGGCAAAGGCACCGGTCAAGAATGTAACGGCTTGAACTGAACAGTTGGAAGACGCTCCGAAAGGCTGAAATCGAGGCATTTGCATCGTGAAACAGCCAATCGCACCGTTCACCGGGTCTCCAACAAACGTCGTACTTGAGTGCAGACGCAAAAAAACCGGCGCAAGGCCGGTTTTTTTAATACCAATCTCCGGAGAGAATGGTGCGGTCGAGAAGACTCGAACTTCCACGGGTTTTACCCCACAGCGACCTCAACGCTGCGCGTCTACCAATTCCGCCACGACCGCTTATTCGATTGTTTTCGGCGCCTCTCAGCGTCGAGGCGCCCCATGTAGCAAAAGGAATTTGGGGGCGCAAGTACTGAATTGGCAATAATTCACAGGCATGCAAAATTTCTTTTGAAAGCAGCTCATTATCGCTCAGAGCGGACCGTCGGTCCGCATGGGCCTGATCTCCGGTGCACGCATCAAAACTTCCGTAATGGAAATGCCGATCCGTTCGCCCAGCAACACCACCTGCCCTCTGGCAACGAGCGTGTTGTTCGCATAAATCTTCACGTCGTCATCCTCGTTGACGTCGAGGTCGATGACTGCACCGCGGCCCATGCGCAGAAGCTGATGGACCGGCATTTCGGACTCACCGAGAACGACGGAAATATCGACTTTGATTTCATCAAAGGTGGTCATCGGACGCTTGGTTCCTTAAATAGGCGATACCCGCCAGCGCTTAACCATACCACGGCCCGGCAAGCCAGCTCAAAAAACAAAGAACTGTCATCCACATGTCACCTGACGAAAGAGACAACCTATCCGTCAATTTCCTGCCGAAACCGGGCACAGCACCCGTCGAATGGAAAATATCCGACGAACTCGTTG
This sequence comes from Roseibium sp. SCP14, assembly GCF_040329475.1. Taxonomy (NCBI): domain Bacteria; kingdom Pseudomonadati; phylum Pseudomonadota; class Alphaproteobacteria; order Hyphomicrobiales; family Stappiaceae; genus Roseibium; species Roseibium sp. SCP14. The sequence continues at coordinate 168,328 of NZ_JBDZYH010000003.1, read as the reverse complement.
ACTATGAGGTCGCCCTGGCCGCGATGGACGAACGCGTGCAGAGAATCATTGCCGGTGAAGCGCGCGAGCAAGTTTGGCTGCTGGAACACCCCCCCATCTACACCGCAGGAAAACGAGCTGACGACAGCGATCTGGTCGCTCCAGACCGTTTTCCCGTCTATCGGACAGGCCGCGGCGGCCAGCACACCTATCATGGCCCGGGCCAAAGGGTTGCCTATGTAATGCTGGACCTGAGGCGGCGGCATCAGGATGTGCGCGCCTTTGTGTCCGCGCTCGAAGCCTGGCTGATCAATTCGCTCTGGCACTACCACATTCGCGGCGAACGCCGGGAGGACCGGGTTGGTGTCTGGGTTCGGCGCCCGGAGAAAGGCACGAATGTGGAAGACAAGATTGCAGCCATCGGCATTCGGTTGCGCAAATGGGTGACGTTTCACGGCATAAGTTTCAACGTCGAACCCGAACTGGAGCATTTTTCCGGCATCGTTCCATGCGGCATTACCGAACATGGCGTCACGAGCCTCGTGGATCTTGGCATCCCCGTCACGATGGCTGAGAGCGATTCGGTCTTGCGCGGCGAGTTTGAAAAGATCTTTGGCCCAGTCGAAGCTGCCTAGAAGCAGCAATCAGTCCTGATTGCCTGCCTCGGCGACACAACTTTTCTCAAGAAAGGACTGCAACCGTGCGCTACCGCCCGGTTGCCAACCCAGCACTTTCAGCTTGCCTGCATCCATGACGCCCAAGGGACCAGGTGCCCGCGCCGGCAAATCCACCGATATGTTTCTCACGCGCGCATAGCTTTTAAGAAGGTCCTGCCGGTCGAGAAGAAGGTCGGACACGTTGAAAACTTCAAAACTGTTCCCTTGGGAGGTGTTTCGGTTCAACACCTTCAAAACGGCATCGGCCAGATCTTCTCCGTGGACTTCGGTTCCAAGGCGCGGAGCAATATCCTCACCATTTTCCAAACGGATGAACAAATCACTCCATTTGTGTTCACTCAGGCCGGGAGGGCAGCCGTAGACCCCGGTTGCACGAAGGACACTACCGGAAAACGCCTCATCGCAGAGCGACTTGAGGGCTTCTTCCCCGGCAAGTTTCACTTGCCCATAAAGGGAATCCGACTGCGTCTCCGAGTTCTCGTTCAAGACAGCCCAATTCCCGGTATCCGTATAGACGGCGCGGCTTGAGAGAAACACGCAGTGCCGTACACCTGCCCGCTTCGCGGCCTCGAACAAACGCTGCGTTCCTTCGGCATTGGCCTGGATGAACCCATGAGGGTCGTCTCCCTCACCACCGCGATATTTTCCGGGTTCATGCTGAAACGCACAGTGGACGAGTATGTCAGCTTCCGGCAACTCCGGAGGTGCTTCCGACAGGTCAAACCGGCAAAATCCGGTCCTGCAGCCTTCCACGGGCCGTCGTCCCAGCGCAGTCACTTTGTGACCGTCATCCAGCATCCGTCTGGTGATGAAACGACCGACAACGCCGTTGGCACCGGTAATAAGTAAATGCATCAGAAAGTCCCGGAAAGACGCTCACACATGTTCGCTTTCAAAACCGCATCCCAAAGGGCGCGAGTCGGAGTTCTTATACTCCAACAGCATGCGGCAAACGAAGGGCTTACGGATTTCCAGATCCAGGATCTGCAAGTTGCGACACGTTTTCCGGCATCCCCTCACCAGTTGCGTAGGCCCGCCAGAGATCGATCAGCGGGCGAACAAGACCCGCTTTTTCGTGATTTTCCTGCCAGGGCTTTTCATACTGAAAATGCAGAATGTGAATGTCGCTCCAGCGCCAGAGGTCTGGCAGATTGAACCAGACATATTGCAGCATGTTGTAGAAAACCGGCAGGCCGTGCCAGTCCGGAAAATAGGTTTCAAGGAAGGTCTGGTCCGTGCGACGCCAAAAAACTTCCGGCTGATCCAACTTTTGCAGCATGTCCCTGAAAGTCGCATCGCTCGGTTCGGCTGTGAACACGCCGCTGTTGAGCCTGTGAAAATCAGCGCCGCTCTCATAGACATTCGGCGCTCCACAGAATTGGGGATAAGCAAACAGCTTGTCGCAGTTCTTCAGGACAAGTGCATCCGCATCGATGAAAACGACCTTCTCATACTCCGTCAGCTGCCAGAGGCGCAGCTTGACGAAGTTGTCCAGCGGCGTGTGAAACACCGGTTTGCCACCTTTCGTGAAAGGCGCTGCCCTGTGAAGCCGTCCCCGTTCATGCCGTTCGTTGAACGCCTCGGAAGTCGGCAGCCTCTCACACCGTCCCAACCGGGGTTCAAACTCGCGCAAGGTCTCAATGTCTGCCGGATTGACACCTGGCGTATAAAGCACGACCAGGTCCGCTTCTGTTGAAGTCCGGCGTAGCGACCGTAATAGAGCGGTCGCCCCGAGAACATAATCCCCGTTGGTGACCAGGGTTACGTAGGCGTTTTTGCTGGCCGGAGCTCGGTCGAACTCGGGAACATCAACCATCTGGCGTCCTCAGGAAACCGACTTGAGACGTGGATGTTCCGGATCGTGTTCGATTTCTTCGGCAATTTCTTTTGTCCAGGCTGAAGCCGCGGGAACCCGGCTTCGATCGACACGGTAGGCAAATGTTTTCGCCACGTCGACAACCTCACTCAACAGACCGTCCGCAAGTGTAATCGGATTAAGCCCGAGTTCAAGGAATTGCTTGTTTTCAACCACCAGGTCGTTTTCGGGTGCTTCCTTACGCGGGTTCGGCAAGTAGGCGACCTTTGCACAGGTCAGGCGGGAAATCAGTTCCGCCAGATCCCTCACCCGGTGGGTTTCGGTCATTTGGTTGAACACCTTTACCCGGTCACCCTTTTGCGGCGGATTGCTCAACGCAATTTCAATGCAGCGCACCGAATCCTGGATGTGGATAAAGGCTCTGGTTTGTCCTCCAGTGCCGTGAACGGTCAGCGGATAGTCGATGGCAGCCTGGATGAGGAAGCGATTCAGAACCGTTCCATAATCGCCATCATAGTCGAACCTGTTGATCAGCTGTTTGTGGCGCAGCGTCTGTTCAGTATGTGTGCCCCAGACAATCCCCTGGTGGAGGTCCGTGATCCGCAGTGCATCATTCTTGGCATAGAACTGGAACAGAAGCTGATCCAGACACTTGGTCATGTGATAGATCGAGCCAGGATTTGCCGGATAGAGGATTTCCTGATTGACCTTCTCACCGGACAGCGTCTCGACATCCACGCCAAGATATCCCTCAGGGATGGCAGCGCCAACACTGGAGTAGCCGTAAACACCCATCGTACCCAGATGGACCAGATGAGCATCCAGATCCAGCTCCACCATCGCATTCAGGAGATGGTGAGTAGCATTGACGTTGTTGTTGACCGTATAATTCTTGTGCCCGTCCGACTTCATTGAATAAGGCGCGGCACGCTGTTCGGCAAAATGAATGATCGCGTCCGGACGGTTCTCTGACAACCAGGCCTTGAGCACTTCGTACTCATCGGCAATGTCGATCAGGTGAAACTGGATGGTCTTCCCGGTTTCCTGTTTCCAGATGCGCACACGCTCTTGAATGGAATCCATCGGTGTGAGTGATTGCACCCCCAGTTCGGCATCGATCCAGCGGCGGCTCAAATTGTCGATGATATGAACTTCATGCCCCTGGTCGGACAAGTGCAGGGAAGTTGGCCAACCAACAAAACCGTCTCCACCGAGAATCGCAATCTTCACGAGAAATCTCCTAGGGTTACTCAACACGGGACTTGGCAACACTGATCGTGTGACTCAAAGTCCCGATTGTTCCATGCGAGAAATCAGATCATTGCGATATTTCAATAACAACTCAACATTGAATTTCGTAATTGATATACAATGGGCAATTGACAGCGACCGGCTAGACCGTATCGCGAATGGCAAATACGCCATTTTCCGGGTCTACCGGATCGAGATCCTTGATGGTGGTGACCCGTGCAAAGGAAGGTCCTTGCCACAACACATCGAGCATATCAACGACCGTATCCGAAGGGCCGAAGAACACGGCCTCAACGGCTCCGGATCTTCGATTTCGAACCCATCCGGATAAATTGCGCGCTTCTGCCTCTTCAGCGCACCAAACCCTGTAACCCACTCCTTGCACCCGGCCTTCAATCAGAACATGAACGTTCAAGGGATCGGCGGTCATTGGGCCCTCCAATCAACAAAACAGGAGAATCATAAATCAAGACCGCCGAATCCGGAAATTTTCCGCATTTGAGGCGTTATTCTCACACTTCTCCTGCTGCCGTTTGTCGTGCGGCGCGCTTCTGTTCGTCCAGCATGACAAGAAGAGAGGCCCCCACAATCACCAGGGCTCCGGGCCAGAATGCTCCTGACGGTGCAAAACCGAAAGCGAGAAAGCCGACCGCAATGTTCAGGGGCAGTTTCAGGTGATCGAACGGCTGAACAAATGCTGCATCCGCTTTCTGATAGGCCAGCGTCAGCAGATAGTTGGCGACAACAGTCAGAACACCTGCCCCCACCAACAACCAGAGTGCAGCTCCGGACGGTAGAATTTCCCCATCGCCCAGAGCCAGAAGAGCGTTGACCGGCGTCAACAGCAACAAAAGGTATAGCGTTATGGTGTCTGCCTGTTCCGTTTTGGTCAATTTCTTGGTGACCAGCGACGTCCCTGCCCAGAACGCGGCTGCTCCAATCGGCAGCAGCGCGCTCCAGTTGAAGGCTTCCGTCCACGGTTGAAGGATCACCATCCCGCCAGAAAATCCTGCAAGGGTCGCCAGCCAGCGAACCATGCCGACATGCTCGCCAAAAAACAGCTTCGCCCCAATGATGACGAAGAATGGAGAAGTCATCACCAGGGCAATTGCCTGCCAGATCTCGACGCGGGCAAGACCGGCGACCCAAAGCTGAATGCCGACAACGGCAAACGCACCGCGAAGAAGGTGCCAGCCGATTTGTCTTGTCTTCAAGGCCATTCGGCCTCTGCGCAACACCCACGGCAATGCCACAAGCAGGCCAAGTGCATATTGCCAGAACGCCGCCGACGTGGATGGCACACCAAGCTGCATGGTCGACGCCTGCAACGCTCCATTGACCAGCGCAAATGACGCGCCAGCGCCAACCATCGCCAGAGCAGCAAGCAGCGGTTTTTGGGTGAATGTTGCCGAAAGTTCCGTCATATCTCAGGTCCGTTCCAGTTCTTCTTCCAGAACAGCCCCAAAAGACACGCGCCCGTTGACCCTCATTTCAGAGCCCGCAGCCAAGTTCTCTATCATCCGGACTGTAACCGTCGGCTCCGGCATCTCACCGGATCTGCTGACCCCTGGCGTTCCAAATCGTGCCAAGGCGCTCGCGGGCTCCAAGTTTCCCTGATACCGCCGGTGGGGACTTCCACCCCGCCCCGAGAACTGTTCTCTATCCCGTTATTTAACTTCGATTTTTCGCAATGACAATGACAGCCGCATCAATTTTTCAGTATCACTGAAATATTCCCGACTTGAGATCCTACCCTGCGCGCCAGGTCCGAATTGATGGTTGCAGGCGACCGGACGTTCTTTGAGAAATGTCCGGTCGCAAGAGATGTCAGTCCGAGGAGCTATCTTTTACAAATCGCCTGACATGATGCGCTTCCCAGTCGCCGGGAGGTTCCAACTTCTCTGCAAGTTTCGCGAGCGCGGCCTCCGGGATCGCGGCTCTTCGCTTCCGGTTCTGTTCGAACAGTCTTGCCGGCGTTGGCTCCAGATAGACAATTTCGACATACGCCCCATAGTCACGAAACAACCGGAGCGGCTTTGCTCGCAATTGAGCAGTCACATTCGTTGCATTCCAGACAAAGTCCTGTCCCTCTCGCGAGTATACCCGGGCAAGTTCAAAGGCAGCCTGGATCACCCGCCCCTGATTGCCCGTCGAAGCTTCACCCAGCTCTTCCCGGAGACTATCAAGACTGACCACTGGAAGCTCCGGACTGTGTCTAGCTATCCAAGTATCCTTGCCTGATCCAGGAAGACCGGACATGAGAGTTACCCGGCAACGAAACGCTTCATGTGCGTGATACCTTGGATCTCGCTCCGGCTTCTCGAAATAGGCCAGTCGGCTTTCGTCATTCGCAAACGAAAATCGAACGGAACCGCACCCGACGTCACCAAAGACGAGTTGCGCAAGCGCGACATTGTCGAGGATCGCGGATTTGTCCGGGCAATCCCTCCCCTGCGCATCGGCCAGAGCGTGAAGACACAGAAGATCAGGGCGGCACTTCCACGAAGTCTCGATCGCGAGCCGCTCGGGATTGTCCCGCTCTATCAACCAGAATGGCAACTGATGAGCGGCAATGAGCCGACATACCTGCTCGCGCCATTCGAACGGTGCACCGGCTTCCCAAAGTAGCTTGCGTGCAATTGCAGCCCCTACTCTGGAATGACCGCGAGAAGAAATCCGCCCATCTTCCTCAAGTCTGGTCGTCGCGGGCTTGCCAATGTCATGCAGCATGGCTGTCCAGAACAGACACGAGCGGTCTTCCGCGCCCAGCGCGCGCCAGGCAGCCGACGCGATCAAGGCTTCCACAGCCATTCGCGTATGCGTGCCGACGTCACCTTCCGCATGATGAACGGGATCTTGCGGGCAGCGGTCAAGCGCTGGCAGCTGAGGCCAGAGACGCCAAATCCTGTCCCAAAGGACAAACCAGGTTGGTCCATTGGGAACAAGGCGCAGGAGCTCAGAGAATGTCGCCGGATCAGGTTGCTTACGCATCATCATCGTAGGCTCCCTTCACGCCAAGAACAGGAGCAAAGATATCTATTCCCTCTGCGAGCCGGTTCGAAAGTATGGGGCGCGACTGCCAATGACCATCAGCTGCCGTGATAGCCTGTATGAAACCTGCCCGGACAAACTTGAACCGTCCAAGCACGCTGGTTTCGTCTTCATGTTTCAGGTAAAGGCCCTCCGCAAGATCGGAGTCCTCTGTCTGCCGTTCCACCATGTCCAGCCTGCTACCGGATTCCGCAGTTGCCTCTAGCAAAACCTCTCGCCATTCTGGAGACTTGTAAAGCGACGGCCGAACCAGTTTTTCAGCCTGTTTGACGGACTTTAGTTCCCCTTCTCCGATAACCGGGACAGGCATAATCGGTAAGCCACACAGGACGTCTCGGCGTCTGGTTGTGCTTAGGAACGAGTTGGTCTCCTTGTCATAAAGGTCGAACTCGAGAAAGAAATGCGGCAGCCAGTCATAAAAGACAGTGTGCTTTGCATAAAGCCATTCTCCGTACATGACATAGCGCGTGCCCAGGACTTCTCTGAAACGGTCGGCGTGAACGGAACTCCATGTCTTCAGGAGGCTGAAGTGCCGTTCTCGATGTCCACCGTTGAGAAAATGTCCACGACTTTGCAGCAACAGAGTCCCATTCTCGTCAAACGAGACTGCGCAGTTGGCACCGTCAATTTTTTCTTCAACAACAAGCGATTGTCCGGCCAGCTCAGAAAGTGGCTGATCGTCTGACAAGTCACCAGCCTGCAGCCGCGACCCTTCAAGGTGCCGCGTCCGCTGGTACTTTATCAATTCCATGATTTCTCTCGATGTAATCCGGGAAGCATGTCTTTGCCCCGGTCAGATGCACACGCATATGGCTCCGCCGGCGCGGATCCACTCTCACTCTTGCAATGTGTGCTTTCGGATTACATCGAATTGGCCAAATAGATTGGAGTTGGCAATCGGCACTTTCTACACGCAGAACGTTCGAAGCAAAAGTGACATATACCAGTTCAACAAGTTCCGTTTCTCACCGAGACTATTTGGCAACAACCAATCGACAGCTGGTCATCAGCGGTTGCTGTCCGAAACCATCCCTAAATGCTGGACGATCTCAGCTGGTTGTTGCGCAACGAGAACCGGATCTTCGGAAGCCAGTTCTTCATGGCTTCCGTACCCCCAAAGCACGCCAATGCTCGCGACATTGTTGGCATTGGCTCCGATAAGGTCGTGTTTCCGGTCTCCGATCATCACGGTTTCCGACGCCGACAGTCCTTCTTCCTTCAGGATGTGGGCAATCAATTCCGCCTTGGCGGACCGCTCTCCACTGAGTTCCGATCCGTAAACCGTACCGAAATGCGGCATCAGCTCGAAGTGCTCCACAATCTTGCCCGCATAGGCGTGAGGTTTTGAGGTGCATACATGCAGGCGATACCCCGCATCACGCAAATCCTGCAATGCATCAGGAATTCCGGAGATCAGTGTGTTCTCGAACAGGCCAGTGACCGTGTATCGCTCTCGATAAAGAGCTACCGCCTCATCCAGTCTTGAGCGCTCATCAGTTTTCAGAAGAACTTCAAAACTGTCCCAGAGCGGCGGGCCGATGCACCAACGCAAATCACCGGCGTCCGGGACAGGCGCATCCAGTTTGTCCAGGGCGTACTGGATGGAACGGGTTATTCCGTCGAATGGGTCCGTGAGTGTCCCATCAAGGTCAAACAGGATAGTCGAATACGCCATGCACCCTCCTTAGGAAAAACAAAACGGCCCGTGACTCGTTTGTCACAGGCCGTTGAAGTACCGAGCGAAACTGTTAGCTGTCAATCACCGCCGGCTCAGGAAAACTCCATGATCACGGCATCAACAGCCAGACTGTCTCCTGGATCCGCTTTGATGGCGGAAACAACGCAATCGCGTTCTGCGCGCAACACGTTTTCCATCTTCATTGCTTCAACAACGGCAAGCTGTTCACCTGCCTTGACTTCCTGCCCTTCGGTCACCGCTATGGAAACGACCAACCCCGGCATCGGGCAAAGCAACATTTTTGAAGTATCAGGCGGCAGTTTCTCCGGCATAAGCTGATCAAGTTCGGCAATGCGCGGTGTCATGACCTTGGCCAGAACCGAATAACCTTGCCAATCCAACCTGTAGCCACCGGTAACCTGGCGGACCTGAACCGTCACTTCACGCGACCCGACTTTACCGGCCCAGATATGATCCCCTGGCGACCAATCCGATTCCACATTCATGACGGGACCGTCTCCGATGGCGACATCAAGTTCCACCGGTGTACCGGGATAGCCTGCCGCCAATCGGATTGGTACGTAGGTCTTGTCCAGCTTGACCACCCAATCTTCGCGGATCGCACCGGAGTGTTGCCGCAAACGTCCCGGCAGGTGATCCAGACGCTCTCGCTCCAGTGCTCCCATGGAAAGCGCAACTGCGGAAAGAACTGCATAGGCTTCATCATCCGGAACCGCATGCGAAAAGCCGTCCGGATATTCGTCGGCAATGAAACTGGTCGCAAGTTCACCGGACCGCCAGCGCGGATGGTTCATCAACGCCGTCAGGAACGGAACGTTGTGCTGGATGCCGTCAACGTAGAAGGCGTCGAGTGCTGAACTCATGGCTTCGATTGCCTCCGCACGCGTCGGAGCATGCGTGATCAGCTTGGCGATCATCGGATCATAGAACATCGAAATTTCGGATCCTTCGACAACGCCCGTGTCATTGCGGATCGTCAAAGTCTCTGTCGACATCTCTTCCGGCGGCTGATAGCGAACAAGGCGGCCAATCGACGGCAAGAAGTTTCTGTAAGGATCTTCCGCGTAAATCCGGCTCTCAACAGACCAGCCGTTCAGCTTCACATCATCCTGCGCCATCGACAGTTCTTCGCCCGCGGCAACCCGGATCATCTGCTCGACCAGGTCGACGCCGGTGATCAGTTCGGTCACCGGGTGTTCCACCTGCAAACGGGTGTTCATCTCCAGGAAGTAGAAGCTCTTGTCCTGACCGGCGACAAACTCAACCGTGCCGGCGCTGTCATAATCAACGGCCTTTGCCAGAGCCACGGCCTGTTCGCCCATCTTGCGGCGGGTTTCTTCATCCAGAAGCGGCGAAGGAGCTTCTTCGATCACTTTCTGGTTGCGCCGCTGGATCGAACATTCGCGTTCACCCAGATAAATGGCATTGCCATGCTTGTCGCCCAGAACCTGAATTTCGATGTGGCGCGGATTTTCAATGAATTTCTCAACGAAAACACGGTCATCACCGAAGGAAGATGCAGCTTCGGACTTCGATCTTGTATAGCCATCGCGCACTTCATCCGCGTTCCAGGCGATCCTCATGCCCTTGCCGCCGCCACCGGCCGACGCCTTGATCATCACCGGATAACCGATGTCCTCGGCAATCTGCACCGCGTGATCAGGAGTTTCGATGACACCGAGATAGCCGGGGACCGTGCTGACATTTGCATCATTGGCAAATTTCTTGGATTCGATCTTGTCTCCCATCGCCTCAATCGCGCGCGGATTGGGCCCGATCCACACAATCCCTTCCTTGGCGAGGGCTTGGGGGAAACTTGCCCGTTCCGACAGGAAACCATATCCGGGGTGGACCGCCTCGGCGCCGGTTTCCTTGCACGCAGCAATGATCTTCTCGGCAATGAGATAGGACTCCGCTGCGGCAGCCGGACCGATATGCACTGCCTCGTCTGCCATTTCGACATGCAAAGCGTCCCGGTCCGCATCCGAATAGACGGCAACGGTCTTGATGCCCATACGGCGCGCTGTCTTGATGACCCGGCACGCAATCTCGCCCCGGTTGGCGACAAGGATTTTCGAGAACATGTATTTCCACCCAACTGGATCGTTTTTTCGTTTGTAGGACGCGCCAAAAGACGGCGCAACTTATCCAAAGGGCGAGAGGTGTTTTACGGATGGAGACGATTTCCAGGTTGCTTGGACCGGAAATCAGGTTTGTCTCGCCCCTTGCTTCAGCCGAAGCGATTGCTTCTCTTACGTTATTTTAACAATAGATCGGCACAACTACCAAGATTTCGCCTGGGAGGCTTCATGAATAAGAGCGCTGCAATTGCCCTGATTGCGTCCATCATACTGTCGAGTAGTGCTGCCGGAAAAACAGTCGGCAAGTGGAACAGTGGAAAAGTAGACGGGTTTACACGTTATTGGACGACCAACAACGTCGGCGCAAATTTTGTGGTCTGGTGTCATCCGGAGCGCAAGGTCAACGGCACGCTTTTGCACATCGAGATCGAAGGCAAAACACCGCCCCCCGAATCCCGTATCAAACTGATCCTGGATCAGGAGATCCTGGACCTTCCCGTCAACAAACAGGGTTATGTTGGCAGCGACTGCGCAACATGCGCGGACAGTTTCGGATATGTCTGGCACAAACTTCGATCGGCCCAGACCATGGCGGTAAAGTTCGACGATGACAGTTATGCCGGTTTTTCCCTGAAAGGTGCACAAACCATTCTTCCGGGAGCTGTATGCCCGACCGATTGGGAAAAGCGAAACTAATCGGAATTCAATGCTCTCAGCGCTTCGGTTTTTTTTCTGGAAAGCACTGGAATCCGCTTCAAATCTCGCAAGACAGACTGCCTCGCGTTGAGTTGAACGAACGTGCATTTTGTGGCGCCGGTCACAGCCTTGTAACGAAGTCCGGCGCACACTTAAATTTGTAACTGACGTATAGGTAAGATCTGCTAGATTCAAGTTAGCGTAGAAATTGATAGATACATTCTTGCCCGGAACTTGCGGGAGGTAAATCAATGCGAAAAACACATCTGCTGACAGCCAGTCTTGCGCTTGGCAGCATTTTTCTCACAACAGCTGCTGAAGCGCGGCCGGATTTGCGGCAACTGACCTGTTCACAAGCCCAGAACATGGTTCGCCAACACGGTGCTGTGGTTTTTACGACCGGCCAGTACACCTATTCAATGTTTGTCTCAAACAGAAGCTATTGCGACTACAATCAGGTTCTCTTTGTCCAATACGGACCGACGCGGGACAATCGCAAATGCCCTGTCGCATATGAATGCAAGGAGCCCTTGTTCCAACGCGGTTTCAACCGCTGGGACTAGAACGAATACGGGCCGGAAAACCGGCCCGCTCGTATCCTGATTCATCGGTCAGAACGATATCGTCACAGAGGAATATTGTCGTGTTTCTTCCACGGCAATTCCGCCTTCTTGGACCGAAGCAGAGCCAACGCCTTAGCAACCCGTCTGCGCGTTGAGTGCGGACGGATGACATCATCGATGTATCCACGCTCGGCTGCTACGAACGGATTTGCAAACCGGTCTTCATAGTCCTTTGTCCGCTTGGCGATCTTGTCCGGGTCTCCAAGCTCGGAGCGGTACAGGATTTCAACCGCCCCTTTCGCCCCCATCACCGCAATCTCCGCAGAGGGCCAGGCATAGTTGATGTCGCCACTGATATGCTTTGAGCTCATGACGTCATATGCACCGCCATACGCCTTGCGCGTGATGACGGTAATCTTCGGCACAGTCGCCTCCGAATAGGCAAAGAGCAGCTTCGCTCCGTGCTTGATCAGGCCGCCATATTCTTGCGACGTACCCGGAAGGAACCCCGGAACATCCACAAACGTCACGATCGGGATGCTGAAACAGTCGCAGAACCGGACAAACCGGGCCGCTTTCCGACTTGCATCGGAATCCAGAACACCGGCAAGAACCATCGGCTGGTTGGCGATGATGCCGACCGTCCGGCCTTCGATTCGGCCAAAACCGGTGATGATGTTTGCAGCAAAATTTGCCTGCAGCTCGTAGAAATCCCCCTCATCAACGGTTTTCAGAACAAGTTCCTTCATGTCATAGGGCTTGTTCGGATTGTCCGGGATCAGCGTATCCAGGCTCATGTCGACCCGGTCAGGGTCGTCGTAATTTGTCAACTCCGGCAGATCTGCCTGATTGTTCATCGGCAGGAAGTCGATCAACCGGCGCATTTCCTGCAAAGCTTCGACATCATTGTCAAAAGCACCGTCCGCAATCGAGGACTTGGTCGTGTGGATCGAGGCACCGCCCAGTTCCTCCGCCGTCACTGTCTCGTTCGTCACGGTTTTGACGACATCCGGACCGGTCACGAACATGTAGGAAGTGTCGCGCACCATGAAGATGAAATCGGTCATCGCCGGTGAGTAAACATCACCGCCTGCGCACGGTCCCATGATCAGCGAGATCTGCGGGATGACGCCGGAAGCCAGGACGTTTCGCTTGAAGACCTCGCCGTAACCGCCAAGCGCCGCGACACCTTCCTGGATACGTGCACCGCCGGCGTCGAACAGGCCGATGACCGGCGCCCTGTTCTGAAGAGCCATGTCCTGCAGCTTGGTGATCTTCTCAGCGTGCGTTTCGGAGAGTGAGCCGCCAAAGACTGTGAAGTCTTTCGAGAACACATAGACTGTCCGGCCGTTTACCGTGCCCCAACCGGTGACAACGCCGTCGCCGGGAATGTGCTGTTCCTCCATGCCGAAGTCATTGCAGCGATGCTGCTTGAACATATCGAACTCCTCAAAGGAGCCTTCGTCCAGCAGGATTTCGATACGTTCACGCGCGGTCAACTTGCCCTTGGAATGCTGTGAGTCGATGCGACGCTGTCCACCGCCAAGGCGTGCCGTTTCGCGGCGCCGTTCCAATTCGGCCAGAACTTCTTTCATCCGGTCCTCCCAATACTCGTTCCCACAGCCCGTACCACGATCCCCAAATCTGGCAAAGTCAGCACATGGGCTTATGGAGATTTACGCCGATGTCAGGCCCGCCACCTGTTCTGCCAGCGTTTTCAACAAGAAGGGTTTTCGCTTCCCCCCAATAGAACAACTTCTTCGCATGTGTAGAAAGCTGTTCCGGCAAGGCATTTCGAATGGTTCGGTCACGGCAACACCGTTCGAGGCGATAATCAGGCAACGCTACTCTTTACAACCACACGAAGAATACCTGGAGCCGAAAGAAAACTCACGTCAAGCCCCCTTCAAACAGCCCGTGCGCCCAAATTCCAGGCAGCGTCGCCGAGATATTGACCTTTGACACCCTTCAGAATTTTGCCATGATTGCTCAACAACGAAGCATAGCAAAGGGGAGGCAATGGCGGACGCTCGCACTTTCTTCAATGAAATGCTTGACGAGACTGGCAGATCGCGCCAGCCGTATTCAAGGCTCGCCGAATGGCTTGAAGACAAGCCACTGAATTTCCTCACCAAGAAAAGCCGGGATGCCGAGACGATCTTCCGCCGTCTCGGAATTACCTTCGCGGTCTACGGCGCTGAAGAAGCAACTGAGCGCCTGATACCCTTCGACCCGATTCCCCGCATCATTTCAGCATCCGAATGGCGACGCCTTTCAGCCGGGATCGACCAGCGCGTTCGGGCACTAAACGCCTTCATGCACGACATTTACCACCGGCAGGAAATCCTGCGGGCCGGTCGCATTCCCGCCGATCTCATTCTTCAGAACGAAGCCTTCCTGCCGGAAATGGCTGGCTTCACTCCTGCCAGAAAGGTCTATGCCCACATTATCGGCACAGATCTTGTCCGGGTTTCGGAAAACGAATTCTACGTTCTGGAAGACAACACCCGCACTCCCTCCGGGGTCTCCTACATGCTGGAGAACCGTGAAACGATGATGCGGCTGTTTCCCGAACTCTTTCAAACGCACAGGGTCGCCCCGGTCGAGCAGTACCCGGAACTGTTGCGCCGAACCCTGGAAAGCGTTGCCCCTGATCCGGCCAAGTCGGCCCAGACAGTCGTGGTTCTCACCCCGGGAATCTACAACTCCGCTTACTTCGAACACGCGTTTCTGGCCGATTCCATGGGCGTTGAATTGGTGGAAGGACGCGACCTCTTCGTCGACGCAGGCAAAGTCTTCATGCGGACCACGCGTGATCCGAAACAGGTGGACGTGATCTACCGGCGCATTGATGACGCCTTTCTCGATCCCCTCACCTTCAATCCTGACAGCATGCTCGGTGTGCCAGGTCTGTTCGATGCCTATCGTGCGGGCAACGTAACAATCTGCAACGCCCCCGGCACAGGCATTGCCGACGACAAGGCGATTTACGCCTATGTTCCGGACATTATCGAGTTCTATACCGGTCAGAAACCAATCCTGAACAACGTGCCGACTTGGAACTGCTCACGGCCCGATGACCTGGCCTATGTGCTCGACAATCTGCAGGATATCGTGGTCAAGGAAGTTCATGGATCAGGCGGTTACGGCATGCTGATTGGCCCGACGGCCTCGAAACGAGAAATCGCCGACTTCCGGAAAGTCCTGGAAACCAATCCTACCAATTACATTGCTCAACCCACCCTGGCGTTGTCGGCCTGCCCCACCCATGTGGCCTCCGGCGTCGCACCCCGTCACGTGGATCTGCGCCCTTTTGTTCTGATTGGCGACCAGGTCCGGATCACGCCGGGCGGTCTGACCCGCGTCGCACTCAAAAAAGGCTCCCTCGTCGTCAATTCCAGCCAGGGCGGCGGCACCAAGGACACCTGGGTACTTGAGGACTGAGAACTAGATGCTTGGAAGAACCGCTTCTTCACTGTTTTGGATGTCGCGCTATCACGAGCGCGCTCAGAACGTGACCAAACTTCTGGAAGTCGCCTATCGCGGCGCCATCATGTCCCATACCGGACAGGAGCACGGAACCCACTGGACCTTCGCCTTGTCCTGCTCCGGATGCGAAGGCGATTTCAACGAAAGATACGACGAGCTGAACCTTCGCAATGTCGTGAGTTTCATGGTGTTCTCTAAGGACAACCCGGTGAGTATTCGTAACAGCCTGGAACTGGCACGCAACAATGCCAGAGCTGTACGCACCGGGATTACCGCCGAACTCTGGGAAGCCATCAACACCACCTGGATCGACTTTGCCGATGTTAATCCCCAGACCATCAATCAGGAAAAGTTGCCCGATTTTCTTGCCTGGGCGAACCAGCGCTCACACTTGTTTCGCGGTGCGCTTCTGAACACCATTCTGCGTGATGACGGATACTACTTCAGCCAGATGGGGAATTTTGTCGAACGGGCAGACAACACCGTGCGGATCCTCAACACGCAATACTATTCGCTGTTGCCGGACAATGACATTGTCGATGACGGTTCCATGGAGCGATATCAATGGTCGGCAATCTTGCGGGCTCTCTCAGGCAGAAGAAGTTACCGGTTCGCCTACCCGAATGCCCGTCTCAAGCCGTTCAACATCGCGGAGTTCCTCATCCTTCGGCGGGAAATGCCACGTTCTCTGGCCCATTGTTACCACTGGCTCGCCGACACTGCCGAGGATCTGGGCCAGTTCTATGGCTCGCGTGAACCCAGCCTGGACATGGCAAGAGAGATTTCCCGCTCACTTTCTGAAAAACAGATGCGCGAGATCTATCAAGAGGGATTGCATGAGTTTCTGACCGACTTCATTGGAAGGAATAACCTGTTCGCGCAAAAACTGTCCGAAGACTACAATTTCGCCTGATCAACAAACCAATTCTCTGGTGACGCATGCGACTGACCGTTCGACATACCACTCGCTACCGCTACGATGTTCCCTTGGCAAATGCCATGCAGCAGCTGCGCCTGACACCTGAGGACACTGCGTCGCAAAAGGTCGTCGAATGGTCTATCGAAGCTCCCGGTATCGAAAGGGCAACAACCTACAAGGACGCCTTCGGTAACCGCGTTCACATGGTTTCCCGCAGCGAACCGGTTGAGGACGTGGAGATTACGGCAGCGGGCATTGTTGACACGGTGGATGCAAATGGTGTGCTCGGTCATGAGCCGGATGCTGGTGTGCCTCCCCGCCTTTACACGAGAGTAACGCCTCTGACCCAGTCCAATCCGGCAATCCGCAAACTGGCGTCTTATGCAGAAGGCCATGACAGGATTGGCGGGTTTCACGCACTCATGCACGCGATCCGTGAAAAGGTTGCGTACAAGATCGGGGTCAGCGAAACACATGCCTCGGCAGCCTCCGCTCTTGCCGCGGGCGAAGGTGTCTGCCAGGACCATGCGCATATCTTCATCGCGGCTGCCAGGGCCATCGGAGTTCCCGCCCGCTACGTTTCCGGTTATCTGCTTCTGGAAGACGAACAGGCATCAGAAGCACACCACGCCTGGGTGGAAGTGCTCATCGACGGGCTTGGCTGGACGGGTTTTGATGTCTCCAACGCAATGTGCCCCACGGACCGCTATATCCGCCTGACGGCTGGTCTGGACTCCCGCTCGGCGGCTCCGATCCGGGGCATCCGTTTCGGGGGCCTGGAAGAAAATCTGGAAGTTGAAGTCGACGTGGCACAAGCGGCTTTTCAACAGCAGCAATAACTGTCATTTTCCGACGCCATGATCGGGCTCTCTGATCGATAAAACGTCACGTCAGATGACCAAGGGGTTGGGGATGACCTACTGTGTCGGCATGAAGCTGAATCGCGGCCTGGTGTTTGCCGCGGACACGAGAACGAATGCAGGGGTCGACAACATATCGACTTTCAAGAAACTGCATGTCTGGGAAGAGCCGAACGAACGGGTGATCACACTGCTTTCCGCCGGCAACCTTGCGGTTACCCAAGCCGTCATTTCTCTGTTGAGCGAGCACATTGCGTCAGCCGACAATGACAGGGCAACGCTGATGACCGCCAAGACCATGTTCCAGGTCGCACGCCTCGTCGGCAGCGCGGTTCGTGAAGTCAAGAAGATCGACGGAGAAGCGCTGGCGACCAACGCGGAAAACTTCTTTGTCACCTTCATTCTGGGTGGACAGATCAAGGGTGAAGAGCCGCGCATGTTTCAGATCTATGCAGCTGGAAACTTCATCGAAGTCTCGGAAGACACGCCGTACCTTCAGATCGGTGAGCACAAATACGGCAAGCCGATCCTGGACAGGGTCACCAAAGCCGACATGCGCCTCGGAGAAGCTGCCAAGCTCGCGCTGATCTCGTTTGACTCCACTCTCCGGTCCAACCTGTCTGTCGGCATGCCTATCGACATGCTGCTTTACAACACGGATTCCTTCTCCACCGAGCGGCAAGTTCGCATTGAGCGTGACGATCCCTACTTTCAAAGACTATCGCGCGGCTGGTCCGACAAATTGCGTGAAGCCTTTGCGGATATAGAAGAGTTCGAGGTTTAATCGTACACATTTGCCTGTCAGGATGCCGTCATAAACCGGCAGTAGAAGCGGACACATCCTAATACGGAGCCATTTTCATGAGCAATGTAAGTTCAGTGTCCGAGCTTCAACCGGTAACCTGGATTCGCGAACCGGCTCAGAAACCACTTGAAGCAAACGACGCAGCACTCAGGGCGATCCGCGATCTCATCAGGGATGGCAAGCGAACCCAGCTTGTCGAACTGCTCAAGCGTTGGGATCCGGTTGATGTCATGCAGCTTCTGACGCGGCTGCGTCTGAAACACGCTCGCAAACTGTTTCACTGGCTGCCCGCAAATCCTTCGATCAAGGTCGTGGCTGAACTGCGTCCGGAATTCCGCGCCATATTGATGGAAGATTCCACGCTCGATCAGTTCCGCGACATTCTGGCGGGCCTCGATCCGGAGGACGCGATCGAAATTCTCAATGAGTTTCCGGACGATGTCGCCGACAAGCTGATCGCCAGATTACCGGACGTGGAAGACATCGCGACGCGCGCCTCCTATGCCGACGATACCGCAGGGCGGGTCATGGCACGGAAATTCGTTGCCCTGCCCGAGACCTGTACTGCCGGTGATGCTGTGGCACAAATGCGCGCGGAAGCCAGCAGGATCCGCAGAGTGTTTACCGTCTACGTCACGGATGCCAACGGGAAACTGATAGGCACGGTGGAAGTGGGAAGACTGCTGCTCGCCCCTAGCGAGACAACGCTTGGCAGCATGATGAACAGCGACGTGATCGCTGTCTCGGCCGACACTGATCAAGAGGAAGTGCTTCGCCTCGCACGCAAACGTGACATGCGCACTGTTCCCGTCATCAATGGTGACGGCGTTCTGCTCGGCCGGGTTACACCGAAGCAGCTCACAAGAATTGCGTCTGAAGAGGCCAACGAGGACATGCTTCTGATGAGCGGCGTGTCTGCGGAAGCCCGTTCCGACGATACGATACTGCGTATTGTTCGCGGCCGCCTGCCATGGCTTCTTGCGGGTCTCGTCGGGGCCAGCGTGGCGGCAACCGTGGTTGGTTCATACGAGGATCAGCTCGCCGAAGCCGCGATTCTTGCAGCCTTCATTCCCGTCATCATGTCCATGGCCGGAAACGCAGGCCTTCAAGCCTCGGCAGTTGCCGTACAGGGCATTGCCACCGGAGCCCTCTGGTCCGGAGACATCTTCTTTCGATTGATGAAGGAACTTGTCGCGGCACTGTTCAACGGTGCCATCGCGGGTACCATTCTGTGCGGCCTGGTGCTGATCGCATCGCTGGTGGTTCCCATCGAAGCCCCAGTGCGGCTGGCGCTCGCAACTTCATTGTCATTGTTGTGCGTCACAACGCTCGCCGCAATGGTCGGCGCCACCATTCCGCTCATACTCGACAAGATCGGCGTCGACCCGGCAATGGCGATCGGGGTCTTCATCACCTCGTCAAACGATGTTCTTGGAGTGCTGATCTTCTTCCTGATGGCAACGACGTTTTATCTCGGGTGAGAGCCTCGGGATCAGCAGGTTGATTTGGATTCAGGAAGATCTCCTTTAATGTAGAATCCTGAATCCCCGTTTTCGCGGGGGTTCAGGAAACTTCATTACGAGCTGCTTGCACAAGCCCCTCAGCCTTCCTTCAAAATCAGTACCGCAGCGTCGAACTCGGTTCGCTTGTAGGCCCTGATCTGCGCCGCTTCAGCGTCTTCTCCCCAACGCTCAATGTTGAAGTCCTCCTCGACATGTGCGGCTGTCCAGACGGCATCGGCCTCCAACTTCCCTTCTTTCAGGGCAAGTGCCAGAATTGCCGAACCGGTCAGACTGGTAATCGTGTGAAGCGCTGCGAGTCGAAAAGCGCTCTCATCCGCGATGCATGCCCGATAGGCTTGCATCACGTTTTCCGGCTGCGGTTTGTGCATGATGCCTTCGATGAGAACGAACCGTCCTCCGAGCAGCTCTCCCGCCCAATCCACCACAGGATCCCAAAGTCTGCGCTGTATCTCGACAAGACTCTCCGGGTCGTCCGCCCGGTAGCAGAGCGCATCATTCCCTGCAAAACTGGTGATGTCGTCGGCAACTTCTTCGAACCGTACCGTCACCGCGTCCTGTGCCGTATTGGCAAGGCGGGTCAGCGGCATCGTAGCCGGATTGATTTCCTTTTCCTGAGCCGACCATTCAGCGGCAACGGCTGCGCCAAGCGCTTCATTTGGCAACAGCAGAGTTGACTTGCCCGGTGTTTTCACCTGCCGCCCATCCAGATGAATGGCATAGCCGTCTTCCACGGCTACATGCTGGGCTTCCTTGTAGAACCGCTTCGGCAGCTCACGCTTGGATAGTTCGCGCGCCCGCTGTTCGGGATCTTTTGCAGCATCTTCATGCAATGCTTCAAGAAAATCACGCATCACACTGTTTCCTTGTTCATTTTCAGCAAATCGATCAAAGTCCGATCCAATTCATCAAAGCTGTCGATGATCTTGTCCGCACCTTCATCGACAAGTCGCGAATGATCATGATAGCCCCAGGTCACGCCAAGTGCGTGCGCGCCTGCGGCCTTGGCCATGGCCATATCGAACCCCGTATCGCCGATCATAAGCGTTCTGTGCGGCTCGGCGCCTGTTTCAGCGATGGCGCGAAGAACCATGTCCGGATGCGGTTTGGACGGCGATGTATCTGCAGTCTGTATTGTAACGAACCGACCGTGAAGATCATGCGTGTCCTGCATGTGCTTGACGCCGCGCCGCGCTTTTCCGGTCGCAATTCCAAGCAGGATGTCATCCCTGGCATGAAGCCGATCGATTGCCTCTCTGGCGCCCGGATACATGGGATCGATCTCCAGTCCCTGCTCGCGGCGCGTTATCTTCGCATGCCTGTAGGCTGCCGACATCTCGTCAATCTTGTCGTGGTGCTCTGGAGCGAGCAAATCGGCAAATGCCTTTTCCAGCGACAACCCGACAATCGAAAGCGCCGTCTTGCGATCCGGCATGGGCAGTCCAACAGCCTCAAATCCGACCTGCAGGCCGTGATAAATGCTGTTCTGGCTGTCAACCAGAGTTCCATCGACGTCGAAAATGATCAGATACATGGAAGGCCTTTTGAAAGCATCTTCTGGGAGCCCCGCATGTGCAGGGTTTTCCCGTCGGGGTCAAGGGTTCTTCAGGAGCCGCCGCTCAAGCCCGGTTCGATACCGGCTGGTGCTCCGTCACTCATCGCCGCCCTCGGTGGAAACAACAATGCCATTGCGGGGCAATACGCCCGGCAGCTTGCAATTTTCAATCGTCCGACGGACGTGCCCGAAAATTGCCTCTTTCTGGTGATTATCGCACCACCGATTCTGAGCGCAATAAATGGTTAACCATGTTTGTAAACGGCGTGGTTACCAAGAATGGCAATACTTTTGCGCACAGGTGGGCACGATCGTTTGGGGCAATTTTGCCACCAGATTTTGCGGAATTTAAGAACGCGGCAACTGCTGTCGCGGGCGTCGGTTTGTTAGTGAGTCTCTGACCTAGAGTGGGTTTGCCTGAATGCTTCACAGTGAACAGAAGATCAATCAAGATCGCCAGAAAACTTTCGCGATTGATCACTGGCCGATCTTTGCGATCCTGGCGGCAGTTTCGATCCTCTTTGCCGGCCTTGCGATCGGAATTTTCAAATTCGGTCCCAACCTGGTTCCCGGTCATTTTATGGCCGAAGCTCCCAGTGCTGAAACAATCGAGCTTTCTTTTGTCAGGCAGCAGCAGACAAATTCTCCCGAGGCACTACAATTCAAGCCAGATGAGGAAGTGAGCGAGCAAACCAGCAAGAAGTTGGCAGCGGCCAGGCTTGCCAAAGTCGAACACATTCAGGCAAATGTTATTGCGATGCAGGAAGCCAAGTCTGCTCTTGCATCAAAGCTCGCCCATCGACAACTCACAAGAATGGTATTGTCCGCCCAAACAACATCCGGCTTGAAGCTTCCGCGCACCGATGTCGCAAAATTCGCTGTCGCAGAGGCTGTCGTCGATACTGGCACTAGTGTTCCAGCCGGCAATGAGACCGTACCGGCTCCCGCTACAGAGCCGGAGGCGTCGGCAGTTGTCGCCGAACTGCCCCATCCCATTCCCCGCAGCAAACCACAGGCACCAAGAGTGACAGTAGCGGCGAGTTCCGTAGAAAAGCCGGGCAAGCCAAATACAGCACTTGGATATGCGGCTGCTGGCAACCCGGAGGCAGAAGAAGGAAGCGTCTTCAGTGGCATCGGCAAACTGTTCAGTGGTTCGAAAGCCGGCCTGCCCGGCCGACATCGGGGCATTGCAGTCTATGACATCAGCGCAGCGACCGTTCACATGCCGGACGGAACGAAACTGGAAGCGCATTCGGGTATCGGCCACCGCAAGGACAACCCCAAATATGCGCACGTAAAGAACCTCGGCCCGACGCCGCCTAACATCTATGACCTCAGGATGCGAGAAAGCCTGTTTCATGGTGTCGAAGCGATCCGGATGACACCGCGCGACATTGCAGCCATGAAGGGCCGCGACGGCATGCTTGCCCACACCCCATTGCTGCGCAGAGGCAACGGATCTCATGGCTGCGTCGCCTTCAAGGATTACAAAAAGTTTCTGAAGGCCTTCAAAGCAGGCAAGGTGAAAAAGATGATCGTTGTGCCATCGATGAACGAGTTGCCGACCTACATGGCCTCTCTTTGAAGAATCTCTGAAGAACAGCGACGTAAGTTCAAGCGCTTGCGACTTGGCCGGGAATTGGCTATGCCGCATGCATCAACCAGATCTGTCCTGTGCGGAGTCTCCCGTGACCAAAATCATCCTGTTGCTGCTGTTTCTTGTCGCCGCGATACAGGTGATCAAACCGCTTGGCTGGCCAGGTCTCAAAAAACGCTCTGACGCCTGGAAGCTGGTTGCCGGTGTCGTTTGTGTCACCTTTGTTTCGGTGATCATTAGCGCGTTGTTTCAGACGCCCTGATACGCCCCGTCTCTGCCGGTTTTGAGCTGAGTATGGACAATTCAAGAGATCCAGGATGACCACTCAGGCAACACTCCACCTTGTGTGCGGAAAAATCGCTTCCGGGAAATCAACATTTGCTCGCGAGTTGGCTGCCAAACCGGGCACGATCCTTCTTCAGGAAGATCATTGGTTGTCCAGTCTGTATGCAGACGAATTGTCGACCATTGCAGATTACGTTCGCTGTTCCCGGCGGCTGAGGCAAGCGATGACACCACATATCACTGCACTGCTTCAGCAAAGGCTATCGGTCGTTCTGGACTTCCCGGCAAACACCTTTGAAAACAGACAATGGATGATGGGCCTCATCAAGGCGGCCGGTTGTCAGCATCAACTGCACTTCTTCGATATCGCGGATGAGGTCTGCAAAGCCAGGCTCAGCTTGAGAAATGCTGCCGGAGAGCACGAGTTTTCCGTCTCGGAGACCGAATTCGACCGGATCAGCAGTCACTTTCAGCCGCCATCGGAAGACGAAGGCTTCGACTTGCTGATCCATACGGCCGAGTAGACTTTTCTACAGCCGTATTATCGTCTCTTACCGCTTGATCAGTGTCTCGTCCGGATCGTCCGCTTCCGGGTCGTAGTCGCTGGCATCAAAGCCGAGCAGGTTCCAGGTCTGTTGCATATGCGGCGGCAGCGGAGCGGACACGTCGATCATGCCGTGGCCGGACGGATGCGGAATGACGATCCGGCGTGCCAGGAGATGGAGACGGTTCTGAATACCGCCCGGCAACTCCCAGTTTTCAATGTTGAAATACTTGTCGTCGCCGATGATCGGATGGCCCATATGCGCCGCATGTGCTCTGAGCTGATGAGTCCGTCCGGTGACTGGTTTCATCGTTACCCAGGAGAGCTTTTGGGCCGACTGTTCAAACACGGAATAGAGCGAGACCGCGTGCTGGGCATCATCGTCCCCCTGACGCACGACCTGCATGCGCTCCTCGCCCTCACTGCGGGCAAGAAACGTCGAAATCCGTCCCTGTTTGGGTTTGGGCACGCCAGCCAGCATCGCCCAGTAGATCTTGCGGGTGTTGCGATGACGGAAAGCCTTGGTAAGTTCCTGCGCGGCCTGACGTGTCCGTGCGACCAGAATGATGCCTGAGGTTTCCCGGTCGAGGCGGTGAACGAGCCTGGGTTTGTTGCCTTTCCGGTCGGTGAACGCATCCAGCATGCCGTCCAAATGCCGCTTCAACCCCGAGCCGCCCTGTACCGCAAGTCCTGCCGGTTTGTTGAGGACCATCACCTGATTGTCTTCAAACAGCAGCATTTCTTCGATTGCCTTGCGATCATCGGCAATCAGCTTGGTGGATTTGGGTTTGGCATTCTTTTTGTCATTCGCCGGCAGGTCGACCCCAAGCGGTGGGATCCTGACCATCTGCCCTTTGGCAATGCGCGTGTTCGCTTCCGCCCGCTTGCCATCCAGACGGACCTGCCCGGTGCGTAGGAGCTTTTGCAATCGGCCGAATCCGAGCCCCGGATAGTGTGCCTTGAACCAACGGTCGAGGCGCATGCCCGCTTCGTCAGCGGTCACTTTTTTCTGTTCAATCGCGGACATGTTTTTCTCAAATCTGGCAGAAGACCGGTTCCGGTCTCGCTCAACCACAAGCCCCGCAAATCACGCACAGGGCAAAATTCGTTCCGGAGCGTATAGGCGCAATTGGCTTGAAAAGAAAGAAAAACCTACGAAGCAAGCTGACGCATGAACATCAAGCCGGCGAAGACGGCGAGGATCGACAACAGGACAGACGCAACAACATAAATCAGCGCCAGATGCGTATCACCACGCTCCCAGAGAACCGAAGTGTCGAGGGAAAAGGCCGAGAAAGTGGTGAAACCACCGAGGATACCTGTTGCAATAAAGTATCTGACGGTCTGTATGTGGCCGAAATCGGACTTTGCCAGCCACCCGATCAACAGCCCCATGACAAGCGATCCGACAATATTGACCGTCAGGGTGCCAACCGGAAACGCTGTTCCGAACATGCGCAATGTCAGCAGCGCAACAAGGTGCCGGGCTCCAGCTCCCAGACCTCCACCCAGCATCACAAGAAGGAGATGTTTCAAATTGTACCGCCACTTGCTTTCGTCCCGTGCATCTCTGCAAGATCAGATCAGGGAACCGGATGGAAAGACCAAATTGATGTTATTTTCCGAGCGCCGAGGATTTCTCCGCAGTGCCCTTCCCCATCTTCTCAAACACCTTCACCTGCTCATCATACTTCGGATCGATAGTCCCGCAGACACGATCCCAGAACGAAAAGAAGTTGGCGAAGTTGTACTTGAACCGGGAATGATGCTGATCGTGAAACGTCACACAGACCATAGGTGACGGCAGGCGAGACATGGGCGAAGCATAAAATTCGAAACCCGAATGCCCGATGGTGCCGTTGAAATGATCCCAAAGCCTGTGAAAGATCAGGACTTCCACCGGGATAGGCAGAAAAATGACCGCCCAGAGGTAATAGCTCTGCATGACGAACGCATCGACCAGATCATCGGAGTAGGTGCTCCAGACCGTTGGCGCCACGGAACGGTGATGTTCTGCATGGAAGCGATACAGCCATTTGGTGTGCATCAGCCTGTGTCCCCAGTAGAACCAGGTATCGAAGGCGAGGATGGACACCACGAACATCAAAATTGCAGACCACCAGGTCAGTGGCAGAGGTTCAACAAGCGTCCAGCCTTTGAGCGACAGAAAGATGCCGCCGGCAAGACAGCCGGCCGTAACCGTCAACGAATAGACGCTGGCCCGAATTTCCTTCCACATGCGTTTTTCACCGCGCCGGTGTTGCTGAATGCGCCGCTCCGGGTGGCGGTTCTGGATCTGGACAAGTACCCAGCCTGTCGCGAAATACAGGAAGACGTTGATCCCGTAGCACGCCGCGTAGATCGGTAGAAATTCAAGAAAAACGGTCAGCGCCTGATCCAGCATTTCGTCTCTTACTTCCAGTTATTCGGTTGGCTGACACATGCCTGAAAACTTGTGCGGTTTATCCGGTAGCCTTGACTTTGGTATCTTCAGAATCCGGAATTTCTCCGGTTTCTTCCATGGAACGCACCAGGTCATCGTATTTCGGATGCACCGTGCCACAAACCCGGTCCCAGAACGAAAAGAAGTTACCGTAGTTATAGTGAAACTGCGAATGATGCAGATCATGAAACGTGGTGCATATCAGCGGAGAGGGAAACCGCGACGACCTGGATGCGAAATACTCAAATCCGGAATGCCCGACCATCCCCGAGATCTGATCGAACAGGCGCAAGGCAAAAACACTCAATGCCGGAACGGGCAGCACGAACCAGACGATAAAATAGAAGAAATGCTCGATCAGAGTATCGACGGTCGTCGAACTGTCGTTACTCCATACGGTTGGCGCTATGGAGCGATGATGCGGAACATGAAACTTGTAGAGCGCCGGGATGTGTAACAGCCGGTGTCCCCAGTAGAACCAGGCGTCGAACAACACAAAGCAGACGGCAAACATCAGCGGAAACGACCACCAGGACAGTTCAAGCGGCGCAACCAGGGTCCATCCCTGCGACTGAGCGAAAAACCCGGCTGAAAGCAGGAAGGAGGATGTCGCGAGCGCCTTCATCGAAGCGCGGATCTCCTCTACCTGCCGCTTCATGCCGTCCCGGTGTTTCTGAATGCGTCGCTCCGGGTGCCTCGCATTGATCATCAGCATGGTGAAACCGGTCGCGAAATAAACCGTCACCATGGCGAGATAGGTCAGCGCAAAAACAACTAGATAGTTGATCAATACGGACATCGGCGTTCAATCCTTCTTGCCGGCGTAAAGCGCTTCAAACCCTTCCACCCTTTCGTCATAGGTCGGGTGAATGGTGCCGCACAGGCGATCCCAGAAGGAAAAATAGTTGGCATAATTGTAAACGAAATGCTGGTGATGCTGGTCGTGATAGAGCGTGCATAGCAAAGGCCATGGCTTGCGAGCGGTCGGGCTGGCAAAGTGTTCGTAGCCGCAATGACCGATCGCTGCTGAAATCTGGTCGAAGATCCGATGTCCCAGAAACACCAGCGGTGGCATGGGCACCACGAAAAGCACCAGAGCATAGTAGGAATGCGCGAACAGCGTATCGACGCTTGACCCCGCGTCGTTCGACCAGACCGTCGGCGTGACGGTCATATGGTGAGGTTTATGAAACCGGTAGAACATCTTCGTGTGAAGTACCCGGTGCCCCCAATAGAACCACGTATCGTGGAGAATGAGCGACAGTACAAAAAAGACCGGGACCGACCACCACGAAAGCGCCACCGGCGCAAACAATGTCCAGCCGCGCATTTGCGCGTAGAGGCCAATTGCCAGACAACAACTTGTAATTGACAGCTGTATCATTGAAGACTTGATGTCGCGGATGGCATCGTGGGTAGGACTGCGCTTCTGTATCTTGCGGTCCGGATGACGGCGGTTCAATGCCGTCATCGTCACCCCGGTAGCAAACAGGATCGCCAGACTTGATATGTAAAGACCAATGGCAAGAACCAGAAAGGCGCCGATGCCCGTTCCAAACATGTTTTGAAAGAAGGTCATAAACTCAAAAAACCTGTCTGCGAAAAAACGCGATATCAGTGCGTAGCCAAACCGCGATCCTTCCGTCAAGGAAACACTTCGCAAAATCTCAAATTGTCGCGCTCAGACCTCTTCCGCGACATGTGCGAAATCTGGATAAATCGACCTGATCAGGTCATCGACCCGATCGATTTCTTCGGGAATTTCCGAGAGCTTCTCGCGCTCCTCCTCCAATATCGCAAGAAAAATGCGCGCCCGCGCCTGATTGACCTGAGGTTGGGGCAAAATACCTTCGCCAGCTGCGGACAGTACGATGCTCACCAGGCGATCGGCGGCATTCAAACGTCCCCACAGATAATCGTGCTCTCTCCATCCACGATTGAAGAACGCTCCGAAAGCGTTCAACGCCTTGCCTTTCAGATCAAAGCCCTCCGTGTAAAGGCTCGAGGCGTCTCTCGGGCTGATCCTGTCGACGAGGATCTCCGTGACCTCGGAAAAATCATTTCGCTGCAGGACGGGAAATGTGATCAGGTCGTAAAAACCGAAGCCGATATAAGCCCGCAGCAGGGAAGCATGCCTTTCCTTGTCCAGAAGATCGCGTGCTGTCTCTGCAAACAACTCGTCCTGCAGCCTATCCAGGTCCGTCAGCCCCATCATGTGAGCATAGCCGTTCACAAGCGAAACAACCTGCTCGCAGGCGCTGGATGATCCGGTCTCCACTGCCCTCACAAGCTCTTCAGCCTGTTTGCGGCTCCTGCCACCATAGAAGCGCTCTGTCCAACGCCAGGTCAAATGATCGATCTGCTCGTAAAGGAGACCCTTCATATGGTCGAGCGCCCCGGTGTTAGGCGCTGGTAGATCGGAGGACGGCTGATAGTTGTAGAAGCCATTCAGTTTCCGGATCACAAAACGCAGCCGCCGGATGCGGTAGTCGACGTCCAGCCCACGAAGCAAAGCGACTACATTGGGGTCCGTCCGTCCCAGCACATCCGTGCTTTCAGATGTAAGTTTGGTGAAGTGCTGACTGTAAAGTCCCAGTATTGCTTCTTCGTGCGTGTGCGCTCCCGGCACCTCGCTGATACGCGAGGTCAGTCCGGCTAGCCGCTCGGCCAGAGCATGAAGCTTCAGCGACTGATAATTCAGGAAGGCAAACCCTGCCTGCTCGAATGCGGTGACGGTCGCATCCTTTCGGCATTTTGACAGGATATCCGCGGTTACTGCCCTCCGTTTTGGCAGCAGTCCCGAGACGGCCTGTTCCACCATGGGGCCAGCCGCATCAATGAGCTGAGAAAGCCAACGGCTCCGACGATTGTTCTGTTCAAGTTCCTTCAGATCATCGCCGATGGGCTCGTTGCGCGGAATATGGGCGAGAGACGCCAGAATGACCCGGAAGAATCCGGGAAGTTCGATTGGGCCGCCCTTTCCTTCCATGAGCTCAACTGGCGCTGGATCCACATAAATGAGCCGTCGGGCAACTTCGCGCGCAGCAGGCCGATCTTCAATGACGCTGATAACAGGCGCAAACGGTTTGTTCATGACGACGCTGCCGTCGACGAAGCAATGATTGGTCATCGTCTCCGGTGTCAGACAAAGCCTGTTGGTCAAAAATTCTTCGCGATTGTCCCAGCTCTGGCCATGCCTGGATAGAACCCTTTCCATCTCCGCCATGGTTGCCGGCGGGAATGCACCAGGAAAGGACGACGTTGCCCTGGCAGCGAAGACCAGCTCCGGAATGTTGTCGGAAGTAAACTCGCTGTCAACGAAGCCCGGTGTCCGGTGTACCGCGTGAAAGTTCAGTATACGCCTGTGATCCCATTCCTCGACATAGGCCGGATCATCCAGGAATATACGCCGTTTGACGCCGTTATAATCGGTGATCGTTACGAACAGATCGAGAGTTTGCCCGCGCGGAATAAGCGAACCTCTCGGCTCTTCGTCCTTTTCCATGTTCTTGCAGGCATCCAGCATCCATCCAATGAATCTTTCGCCTGAAAACGGCGGTGAAAACCACCTTGCCTGCATAAATTGGCGCAGCTTGTCTCTCGTTTCCGCGCTCTCGATCTGCTTGTTCAATCTGGAGGAAATAAGCCGGTCGAGCACCGGCGAGACAGAAATCTTCAGATAACGGGAAAGACCGGTCTGCGGTCTGGACAGACGCGTCACATCAGCATTTTCAAGCCACATCCTGCTGTGACTTTCAAGCGGCAGATCGTGTGCAATCGCCCTGGCCAGCATGATGCCATTGACGCCCCCGGCCGAAGCGCCCGCAATGGCATCAACGACAACGCGGATATCGGCGACCGACGATAACAGATCAAGCAGATCCTGAAATGCGACCTGAACCGGCGTCAGCTCCTCTATGGTTCCGCCATTGATGGAACCGTTCGCTTTCCTGTCGAGCCTGTAACTGGATGCCCGGACAAGGTTCAGTATTTCGCGGCTGACACCATGCATATAGATGGCAAGCGATACGCCGCCGTAAAGAACAAGAGCAAGCCTGAGTTCAATTTCCTTCATCGATCCGCCGCCAGGTCAATTCTGACTTTCTATCATAAAGAGTGTTCACAATCTTTATGTGGCTACGAATTTCAGCGGACGAAGTCGGCATCGGGCCAGATGCGATCATACCTGATCACATACGCGGGTTCTTCACGTGTACGGCGGGAATTGTTTCACTACCGGTGGAACACGGGCCTTCAGCCGCGTTCTTTCCGCAACTTGTTCCAATACTCCAGGCGTTTGCGCAGCTCACGTTCAAAGCCGCGTTCAGGAGGGTCGTAATAGGTCTTGCGCCCCATCTGCTCCGGAAAATAGTCCTGGCCGGAAAAACCATCCGGTGCATCGTGGTCGTACTGGTACCCGTCGCCGTAACCTTCCTGCTTCATGAGCTTCGTCGGAGCATTCAGTATATGTTTCGGCGGCAGCAGCGAGCCGCTGGACTTGGCCTCGCGCATCGCAGCCTTGTAGGCGACATAGGCACCGTTCGACTTGGGAGCAGTTGCCAGATAGATGACCGACTGAGCCAAAGCGAGTTCGCCTTCCGGAGACCCAAGCATCTGATAGGCATCACGTGCGGCATTGGCCTGTACCAGCGCGTTTGGATCTGCAAGACCGATATCCTCCACCGCCATGCGAATAAGCCGCCTGGCGAGATACATCGGATCCTCACCACCATCCAGCATGCGGCAGAACCAGTAGAGCGCTGCGTCCGGGTCGGAACCACGAACGGACTTATGCAGGGCCGAAATCAGATTGTAATGGCCATCGGCACTCTTGTCGTAAATCGGTGCACGACGCTGCACGATTTCCTGAAGTCTCTCTGCATCAAAGACTTCATCCTCACCGGCAGCACGCCAGACATCTTCGGCAAGTGTCAGCGCTGACCGGCCGTCTCCATCGGCCATCCGGATCAGCACTTGTCGTGCCTCCAGATCAAGGGGAAGATCCCTTTCCTCGGTTTCTTCGGCGCGCACCAGCAGCTTTTCAATCGCTTCGAGCGAAAGCGAATGGAAAGTCATCACATGTGAGCGGGAAAGCAATGCAGCATTCAGCTCAAAGGACGGATTTTCCGTCGTCGCACCGACCAGCGTGATCGTGCCATCTTCCATGACAGGCAGAAAACTGTCTTGCTGCGCGCGATTGAACCGATGGATCTCGTCCACGAACAGCAAGGTCGCCCTGCCGCTCATTCGTCTTGCCCGGGCCGTCTCGAACACCTTTTTCAAGTCGGCGACGCCGGAAAAGATGGCGGAGATCTGCTCGAACGCCAGATCGGTTTCATTGGCCAGCAAACGGGCGATCGTGGTTTTGCCCGTTCCCGGTGGCCCCCAGAAAATGAGCGATCCCAGGGTCCGGGTTTTCAGCATGCGCGAAAGCGTCCCATCTTCGCCCAGCAGATGGTCCTGCCCAACAACGTCCGACAGCTGGGATGGCCGCATCCGATCCGCGAGAGGGCGCGGACCGGATTGCGACAGACCGGATGCTTCGAAGAGATCGCTCACCTCTGCCCTACCGCAATATGAGCTGGGAAACCTTGCCATCCCGCTCGATATCGAGCCGCCAGACCCGTGGCGGTGTCTTTGTCACGGTTTCCAGCATTCTCGTTGTCTCGATCTTTTGCTCGTTCACGCCCCGAACAATGTCGCCCGGACGCAGGCCGACCTGGTTCGCAGTGCTCCCCGGGGTCACCGTGGCGATGACGACACCTTCAAAAACACCCTCCACTCCGACTTCCTCGGCAACAGCAGGCGACAGGTTCATCACCGTTGCCCCCTCAAAAGGCGAGAACTCGCGCAGTTCGCGGGTGTCGCGTGGAACGGTTTCAGGGGCAGGCTTCAGAGAAATCGACAGGGTCACTTCCCTGCTGCCACGCAGGACGACAAACTCGGTTTGCTCACCGATCATCTTTGTCGCGAACCGGTAGCCGAACGAATTGGGATCTGTGATTTCTTTGCCTTCGATCGCAATCACCAGGTCGCTGACTTTCAGGCCTGCCTCATGTGCTGGAGATCCGTCAAAGACCGCCGTGACAAGAACACCCTGTGGTCGATCAAGTGACAGCGCTTCGGCAATTTCCGCATTGACAAGCTGGACCGTGGCCCCAAGCCAGGGCCTCTGCACTTTGCCTCCCTGATCTGCTGCCCTGGCGACGAAACGTGCCATATGCGCAGGGATCGCAAAACCAATTCCGTTCGATCCGCCGGACCGAGAGAAGATCGCAGTATTGATACCGACGAGTTTGCCGGTCATGTCGACAAGTGCACCGCCGGAATTGCCCGGATTGATCGCGGCGTCGGTCTGGATAAAAAACTGAAAATCAGTGACACCGACCTGCGTCCGTGCAAGCGCGGACACGATGCCCTGCGTCACCGTTTGACCGACGCCGAACGGATTACCGATCGCAAGCACAATGTCACCGACTTCCAGGCTGTCGGAATCGGCGAAGGTTACATGCTCGAACGGTCCCTCCCCGCGAATCTTCAGAACGGCCAAGTCCGTTCGTTCATCCATCAGAACGATATCGGCATCGAATTCGCGACGGTCGCTCAAAGCCACACGGACTTCATCCGCACCCTTGATCACGTGATGATTGGTAATGACCGTTCCATCGGCAGAAATGACGACACCGGATCCGAGTGAGGATTCAACACGTTCTCTCGGCCGATCGAAGTTTCCACCCGGCTGTCCGAAAAAACGCCGGAAGAACGGGTCATCGAAAAACGGCGACACCCGTCTGCGCTGCACCACTTTGCGGCTGGCATAAACATTGACGACTGCAGGAGCGACCTGTTTCACCACCGGAGCAAAGGATAACTTGATCTGGGATTCGTTCTGCGGGACGAGCCTCAGGTCTGCGGCGGTGGGTTGCGTCGTTTGTGCAATCGCTGCACTGGACCAAATTCCCAAGAAACCCGCCATCAATGCACGGATCAAAAAGTCTGCTTTGCCAGCTTGTGCCAGGCGCATAGCCAGAGCCCTCAATTTCGAATCTCATCTGTCACTTGGCGATACATGGCAGATAGGGAGGAAAAGAGGCAAATACAAAAGCAAAAAGCCGCCGGAATTCCGGCGGCTCTTCACAATTACGTAGGGAGAAAGCTCAGGCAGACCGGACCTGATCCAGGAAGCTGCGAACCTCCTTGTCCAGCTGCTCGGCTTCCATCGCCATGTCCGCTGCTTCTTCGGAGAAGTTCTGCGCGGCCATATTGGTGTCATTGGACAGCGCCGACACGTTGCGAATGTCTTCGGTGACCTTGGATGTGCCGCCTGCAGCCCGCTGTGTGTTCTCAGCGATGCCCTGAGTGGCATAGCTCTGCTCGGTCACGGCCGCTGCCACGTCGCTGACCGACTTGGTGATCTCGTCGATGGTTTTCTGGATATCACCGATGGCGTCGACAGCATCGTCGGTAGCACCACGGATGGCGTCGATCTGCTGCTGGATTTCACCTGTGGCCTTGCCCGTCTGGGAAGCCAGATCCTTCACTTCGGACGCAACGACCGCGAACCCCTTGCCGGCTTCCCCGGCACGGGCTGCCTCAATGGTTGCGTTCAAAGCCAGAAGGTTGGTCTGGTCGGCAATATCGCTGATCAAGGTTACGACCTCACCGATCCGGTTTGCAGCTTCCGCGAGCGATTTGACGGTTTCGTTTGTGGTTTCGGCACGTTTGGTTGCCGCCGCTGCAACACTTGAGGAGCGTTCAATCAAAGTCGAGATCTCCTGAATGGAACTCGAAAGCTGGTCGGAGGCCGCTGCAATCGACTCAACTTCAGCCAGCGTCTCTTCAGACATTGTGGCCGCATTCACCGAGGTCTCACCGGCGGTATCTGTCATGTCGCGCATCTTGTTGGCGGATTCACGAAGCGACGCAGCAGACCGGGCGACCTTGTCGACGACGCTTCCGACAGTCGATTCAAAGTCACCGGCAAGGCTTGAGAGCATTTCCTGACGCTGCTCTGCCTGACGGCGGGCGTCGTCCGCTTCTTCCGCGGCCCGTCGTTCGTTTTCCTCAGCTGCATTCTGGCGGATCTGAAGGACTGCACGTCCAATATCGCCAATCTCGTCTCTGCGGTTTGCGGCCTTGATCTCGGCTCCCAGATCGCCGGAGGCAATCGCGTTGAGCGCACTGACAAGCGTAGACAACGGCCGCGTGATCGATTGCGAGAAAAAGAGCGCGATGACCGCAGCAATGGCAACGGCACCCAATGACCAGAAAATCATCTGGTCACGCATGTTTGTGACCGCCGCAAGCGTTTCATCAACGCTCTTTTCGGCAATGATTGCCCAGTTCTGACCCTGAAAATTCATCGGGCGCGCAACCATGAGATCGGCAACACCATCTGCGCCGGTCACAATCGCGGCTGCTTCGGCACCGCCTGCGGCAGCCAGTGCCGGTTCTGCCGAGGTCTTGGCTACAAGTGCGGTCGGTTCAGCGGACAGCGGCATATCGCTCAGAACCAGGCCATCTTGATCAACCACATAGACCTGACCTGTCTGACCAATGTCGTCCCTGTTCGCCACGACATTGTTCAGGAAAGAGGAGCCAAGCCGCATCACGGCAACGCCGCTCAAGCTTACTTCTCCAAAGGAGTTCATGTAGACCGGAGAAGCCAGGAACAGAGACCCTTCTCCACCTGCCGGGTCATAGGCTTCAAAAACGCTGGAAACGATCTCGCCTTCACCCAGTGTCATCGCGGCATCGTAAACGGCCTCAATACCAGTCCCATCGGCAATGCTGCCCTGACCGACACGCGACAGAAATTCGCTGCCCTTCGTAACCGAATAAAGGACAAGTCCTGCCGGATCGATCAGATAGATGTCGGCGTAACCACCATTCTTCCAGACGTTGTAGAGAGCCGGGTGCGCCTCGGAGTGACGCCAGGCATACATCGTCTTCTGTTCCTTGCCCGTCAGCTGTGCGCGTGCTTCGGCTGTCGCCGGTGCATGGAACAGGCTAAGGATCTCGTCCTTTTCCTTGGAAAGGTTCATGGTCGCATTGCCGAGATCGCCCATGGAACTTGCAACGCTCGAAGCAAGGTTGACGACTTCAGCTTCCGCCGCCTTCAATTTGCTTTCCAGCAAAGCCGATCTTGCGGTGATGACCATACCAAGCTCGGCTTCAGCCGCTTTCTGCAATCCATCACGACCTGACATGTAACCGATAACACCAACTGCGGCGCACGCAGCAACAGTGATGAAAATCATCAATGCAGGAATGACGATAGAAAGTCGAAGCGAAGGTGATGCCTTCTTCGAACCTGAACTCTTCTTGCCGAACACAATAAATCTCCCCAGCCCCGAATCCGTCTCCAATGGGCACGCCGGAAAGATAGGTAGAGTTCCTTAAAGCATTGATAATCAGGGGTTTCATTATCCGGCACGGAGCAACCTGCACCATGCATTGAACATGTTCCAAAACAAAAAAGGCGAGCCGAGGCCCGCCTTCTCAAGTACTGTCTAAGCAGTTTTTACGCTGCGTCTTCAGAAGCTTCTTCAGCTTCAACGCGTGCGCGATCTTCAGCACCACGAGCTTCAGGGTCACGGTCGACCAGCTCGATGACAGCCATCGGAGCGTTGTCGCCATACCGGAAACCGGCCTTCAGAACGCGGGAATATCCGCCGCTGCGGTCCTTGTAACGCTCGCCGAGCGTTTCAAACAGCTTTGCAACCATGGCCGTGTCGCGAATCTGCGAGATGGCCTGGCGGCGTGCGTGGAGATCACCGCGCTTGCCCAGGGTGATGAGCTTGTCGATGATCGGCTTCATTTCTTTAGCCTTCGGCAGAGTCGTAACGATCTGTTCGTGCTTGATCAGCGACGCTGCCATGTTTGCGAACATAGCCTTACGGTGGCTAGAGGTCCGGTTGAGCTTGCGGCCGGATTTACCGTGGCGCATGGCCCTCTCCTTTTTCTTTCAGGCAGTCAGCTAATGTTGAAGCTCTTGCCTGGTGGATCCTTAGGGACGCGTACGCCCCTTAATACTGATGGTCTTCGTAGCGCTTGGCGAGATCATCGATGTTCTCAGGCGGCCAGTTGGCGACTTCCATGCCGAGATGGAGACCCATCTGTGCGAGAACTTCCTTGATTTCGTTGAGCGACTTGCGGCCGAAATTCGGGGTCCGCAGCATTTCCGCTTCGGTCTTCTGAATGAGATCGCCAATATAAACGATATTGTCGTTCTTCAGGCAGTTTGCAGACCGGACAGACAGTTCCAGCTCGTCGACTTTCTTCAGAAGCGCAGGATTGAAAGCCAGTTCCGGGACAGTGTCCTCGGCGACTTCGCGCTGCGGCTCTTCGAAGTTGACGAAGATGGAAAGCTGATCCTGCAGAATGCGCGCTGCGAATGCTACGGCATCATCCGGCTTGACGGAACCATCGGTTTCGACAGTCAGGGTCAGCTTGTCATAGTCAAGAACCTGGCCTTCACGGGTATTTTCAACCTTGTAGGAGACCTTCTTGACCGGAGAGTAAAGGCTGTCGACAGGGATCAGGCCGATCGGAGCATCTTCCGGACGGTTGCGGTCCGAGGAATGATAGCCCTTGCCCGTGTTGACGGTGAACTCCATGCGGATTTCAGCACCTTCATCAAGCGTGCAGAGCACCAGTTCCGGGTTGAGAACCTCAACGTCGCCTACGGTCTGGATGTCACCTGCTGTCACAACACCCGGGCCCTGCTTGCGCACAACCATGCGCTTCGGACCTTCACCTTCCATGCGGATGGCGATTTCCTTGATGTTGAGAACGATGTCGGTGACGTCTTCCCGAACGCCCGGGATCGAGGAGAACTCATGCAGAACGCCATCGATCTGAACCGCAGTCACGGCAGCACCCTGCAGCGAAGACAGCAGGATACGGCGCAGCGCATTGCCCAAGGTCAGACCGTAGCCACGCTCGAGCGGCTCGGCAACAACGGTTGCCAAGAAGCGCGGATCTTCGCCCGGCTTGATCTCGAGTTTGGTCGGCTTGATCAGTTCTTGCCAGTTTTTTTGAATGGTCACGTTTTCGTCCCTTCGGCTATCCCGCCTGGCACTTCCAAGTCCAGGCCATTCTTTGCCATTTGGAGAAACAGGTACCTAAAGCTGGGAAGCCTTAGACGCGGCGGCGCTTGCGCGGACGGCAGCCATTGTGCGGGATCGGCGTCACGTCACGGATGGACGTGATGAGGAAACCGGCAGCCTGCAGAGCGCGAAGAGCAGATTCACGACCAGAACCTGGACCACGGACTTCAACTTCCAGAGTGCGCATGCCGTGCTCGGCAGCTTTCTTTGCCGCATCTTCAGCAGCAACCTGAGCAGCATACGGAGTGGACTTACGGGAGCCCTTGAAACCGAGAGCGCCAGCAGACGACCAGGAAATCGCATTGCCCTGTGCATCGGTGATCGTAATCATGGTGTTGTTGAACGTGGAGTTCACATGCGCAACGCCAGAAGAGATGTTCTTGCGCTCGCGGCGACGCACGCGCGTCGTGTCTTTAGCCATTCTCTTATCCTTGTATTGATCTCGTCACTGCCGTAATCCCGGCAGCTCCACCACCAATCGCGGTGTTGATGATTATTTCTTCTTACCTGCGATCGGCTTCGCCGGACCCTTACGGGTACGTGCGTTCGTATGCGTCCGCTGACCGCGAACCGGCAGGCCGCGGCGGTGACGCAGGCCGCGGTAGCAGCCAAGGTCCATAAGACGCTTGATGTTCATTGCGGTATCACGGCGAAGATCACCTTCCACGAGGTAGTCGCGGTCGATGGTTTCGCGGATAGACAGAACTTCAGCATCGGAAAGTTCATTCACGCGGCGGGCAGCATCGATGTTGTTTTTCTCGATGATTTCCTGGGCAAATTTCTTGCCAATGCCATGAATGTACTGAAGCGCGATGACTACGCGCTTGTTTGTAGGAATGTTAACGCCAGCAATACGTGCCACGTTTGTCTCCATGTTTGGCGGCGGACAACCAGGCCCTTCCGCAGTTGGTAAATCCCGCGTCCGGTGGAGTCCGGCCCTTGCGGGGTACGAATATGCCGGGAAGCACCCGACATAGAGAATGCCGGTCCCACATACATGGAACCGGCTAAACTTTCAGCTAGAGCGCGTCCTTTAACTGCTCTAAACTTCCTCGTCAAGTCCTTGAAGAAGGCTTTCTACGGAAGCCGAGACTTCATCAATGGACTGCATGCCGTCAATCACGGAAAGATGGCCGGTTTTCTCGTAATAAGGCACAACAACTGCAGTATCGCGATTGTATGCTTCAAGCCTTTGCTTGAAGACTTCCGGGTCATCGTCCTTGCGCACGGGTTGACCTGCTGCCTTGGCGTCTTCTGCTCTCTTGACGATTCGATCGACAAGCTTGGTCTGGTCTACCCGCAGTTCGAGAACGGCATTCAACTTGAGGCCATTGGTCTCCAGCATATCGTCCAGAGCTTCCGCCTGGGCCAAGGTCCTCGGAAAGCCATCGAGAATGAAGCCGTTCCTGGCATCGTCCTCTGCAATCCGGTCGCGAATGATTCCAACGACAATCTCGTCTGAAACCAGTCCACCGGCGTCCATGACTTCCTTCGCCTTGAGCCCGATCGGAGTTTCTGCGGCGACAGCTGCCCGCAACATGTCACCTGTCGACAGTTGCGGAATGCCGTACTTCTCAACGAGGCGGGCGGCTTGCGTCCCCTTCCCCGCTCCTGGCGGTCCAACCAGAATTAGCCTCATCGACGTCTCCCCCTGAGTTTAGCTTTCTTCACCAGCCCCTCATATTGATGCGCAAGCAGATGGCCCTGGATCTGAGACACGGTATCCATTGTCACGCTAACGACAATCAACAAAGAGGTTCCACCGAAATAGAACGGAACGCCCGTCGCCGAAATGAGGAATTCGGGTAATAGACAAACGATGGTGATGTAAATCGCACCCACGACCGTGATCCGCGTCAGAACATGGTCGATATACTGCGCCGTCCGTTCCCCTGGACGGATACCCGGAATGAAACCACCATGTTTTTTGAGATTATCAGCGGTGTCGCTCGGGTTGAACACGATTGCCGTGTAGAAGAAACAGAAGAAGATGATCATTGCGGCGTAGAACACCATGAACAACGGCTGGCCATGACCAAGCGCTGCGGTGATGTATGTCAGCCATTCATTCCCTGCACCCTGCCCGAATCCGGCAAGCGTTGCCGGCACAAGAAGCAAAGACGAAGCGAAGATCGGCGGAATCACACCTGCGGTGTTGAGTTTCAACGGCAGGAACGAGGTGTTGCCCTCGAACATGCGATTGCCCATCTGGCGCTTCGGATACTGGATCAGCAGACGGCGCTGTGCGCGCTCCATGAACACGATGAACGCAATCACGACCACAGCCAGAATGATAACCGCGAGAATGATCCAGGTGGCAAGCGATCCCTGCCGACCGAGTTCAAGTGTCTGAACGACTGCGGACGGGAGACCGGCCACAATGCCTGCAAAAATGATCAGCGAAATACCGTTACCGATGCCTCGCGAAGTGATCTGCTCACCCAGCCACATCAGGAACATTGTGCCACCGACCAGCGTAATCACGGTCGAAGCACGGAAGAACCAGCCCGGATCTGTTACAACATTAGCAGCGCCTTCCAGGCCGACAGCAATTCCGTAAGCCTGGAAGGCTGCGAGAATCACGGTGCCGTAGCGCGTATACTGGTTGATGACTTTCCGGCCTTGCTCGCCTTCCTTCTTCATCTGCTCAAGAGACGGCACAACGGTCGTCATGAGCTGCATGATAATGGAAGCCGAAATATAGGGCATGATGCCGAGGGCGAAGATCGCCATACGCTCGACCGCCCCACCGGCAAACATGTTGAACATGCCGATGATACCGGATTGGGCCTGGCTAAAGGCCTGCGCAAAAGCTTCCGGGTTGATACCGGGCATCGGAATATAGGTGCCCAGTCGATAAACCAAAAGCGCCCCTAGCGTGAACCAGATGCGCTTTTTGAGTTCTTCAGCCTTGGCGAAAGCTGAGAAATTAAGATTTGACGCCAGTTGCTCGGCGGCCGATGCCATGCCCTACTCCGGTCGAATGCTTGCCCACAGATGGGAAAAGCCCAGGCTGTTAAGCCTGAGCTCCCAGAACGGCAACCTTGCCGCCCGCTTTTTCGATAGCTGCCACTGCACCCTTGGAGGCGCCGGCAACTTCAAAGGTCACTGCTGCGGTGAGTTCACCGTTAGCAACGATGCGTACGCCGTCGCGAACCCGCTTGACAACGCCGGCAGCTTTCAGCGCTTCGACGGTGACCGTCTCGGAAGCGTTGAGTTTACCTGCATCAATGGCCTTCTGAACACGGCCAACGGATACAGTGTTGTAATCCTTGGCAAAAATATTCGTGAAACCGCGCTTCGGCAGACGGCGGTGAAGCGGCATCTGACCGCCTTCAAAGCCTTTGATCGCAACGCCGGAACGGGACTTCTGACCCTTTACGCCACGGCCGCCGGTCTTGCCTTTGCCAGAACCGATGCCGCGTCCAACGCGAGTGCGCTCTTTTACTGCACCTTCGTTGTCACGAAGTTCATTGAGCTTCATGTTTTCTCTCCTCACCCCGTTCTTATGCGTTGTCTTCGACGACGCGAACGAGATGCTGGACCTTATTGATCATGCCGCGCACTTCAGGAGTATCCTTCAGCGTGGAACGGCGGTGCATCTTGTTCAGGCCGAGACCGACGAGCGTCGCGCGCTGGTCCTTCGGACGGCGCAGCGGGCTGCCGATCTGTTCGACCGTGACAGTCTTTTCGGTGTTCGCCATGGAACCTACCCTCTCTCAGCTGGGGACCGGAGCCGCTAAGGTCAAGCCTCAGCGGCAGCCGGAGCCGCCTCTTCGTTGTTGTCACGACGCCGAGACTGCAGCACAGAGACCTTCAGGCCACGGCGGGCAGCGACGGAGCGCGGGCTGTCTTCCTTGGTCAGTGCAGCAAAAGTTGCACGAACCATGTTGTAGGGGTTTGAAGTCCCCAGCGACTTGGCCACAACGTCCTGAACACCAAGGGTTTCGAATACTGCACGCATCGGACCACCTGCGATGATACCGGTACCAGCCGGAGCGGCACGCAGCAGCACTTTACCGGCACCGTGACGACCTTCCACATCGTGGTGAAGCGTCCGGCCTTCGCGCAGCGGCACACGGATCATGGTGCGCTTTGCAGCTTCTGTTGCCTTACGGATGGCTTCCGGCACTTCACGTGCCTTGCCATGACCGAAGCCGACACGGCCCTTCTGATCACCAACCACTACCAGAGCGGCGAAGCCGAAACGACGGCCACCCTTGACCACCTTGGCAACGCGGTTGATGTGAACGAGCTTGTCGACGAATTCGCTGTCTCGCTCGTCGCGATCGCGATTTTCTTGTCTCGCCATTTTATACGTCTTCCGTTCTTAAGAGCGCCAACGGGCGCTGGTCAGAATTCAAGTCCACCTTCGCGGGCTGCATCGGCGAGCGCTTTAACGCGCCCATGATACATGTACCCGCCACGGTCAAACACGACCTGCTTGACGCCGGCTGCGGTTGCGCGCTCGGCTACAAGCTTGCCAACGGCTGCTGCTGCAGCAACGTCGGCGCCCGTTTTCAGGCTGCCCTTGAGATCTGTTTCGATCGTTGAAGCAGAGGCAATCGTATGCCCCTTCGCATCGTCAATGATCTGGGCGTAGATCTGCTTCGACGAGCGGAAGATAGAAAGGCGCGGGCGTCCACCGGCGGCTTTCTTGATCGAACGGCGCACGCGATCGCGGCGGCGCTCGAAAGCTTGTTTGCTGTTCGCCATGATCTGGGTCCGTTACTTCTTCTTGCCTTCTTTGCGGACGATAAACTCGTCTGCATAACGAACGCCTTTGCCTTTGTAGGGCTCCGGCGGGCGGAATTCGCGGATCTCAGCCGCCACCTGACCGACGCGTTGCTTGTCGGTTCCGGCAATGCTGATTTCCGTCGGTTTCGGGCACTTGATTTCGATGCCTTCCGGAATCGGATAGACAACGTCGTGCGAGAAACCCAATGCCAGCTGAAGATTCTGGCCCTGGACCTGGGCGCGGTAACCAACACCGGTAATCGCCAGGTCTTTTTTGAAGCCCTCGGTTACACCGGTAATCAGGTTTGCAACCATTGTCCGGCTCATGCCCCACATGGAACGTGCCGGTTTGGAAGTGTTGCGCGGATCAATCTTGATCCCATCGTCCGTCATTTCGGCCAGAACAAGATCATTGAGCACGAAAGACTTTTCGCCTTTCGGGCCCTTGATCGTAACCGTCTGACCGTCGATCGATGCCGTTACCCCGCTCGGCACGGGGACTGGCTTTTTGCCAATACGAGACATTTGACCAACCTTGTCGTTTTTTCAAAAGCGAGGAAGCCGCGTCAGAAGACGCGGCAAAGAACCTCACCACCTACATTTTCATCCCGCGCCTGATGGTCGCTCATGACACCACGCGGAGTCGAAATGATCGACACGCCCAGGCCATTAGAGACATGCGGGATGTTTTTCACCGACGAGTACACGCGGCGGCCCGGCTTTGATACCCGCTCAATCGTGCGGATTACCGGTTCACCATCGAAATACTTCAGTTCGATTTCCAACTCGGACTTACCGCCCTCGTAGTCAACCGTGGTGTAGCCACGGATGTAACCCTCTTTTGCGAGCACATCAAGTACATGAGCACGCAATTTGGAATTTGGTGAGCTAACCTTGTTCTTGCGACGCATCTGTGCGTTGCGAATCCGGGTCAGCATATCCCCCAACGGATCAGAAATTGCCATCGGAGTTTCTCCTTACCAGCTCGACTTGACCAGGCCCGGGATCTTACCCAGAGAGCCCAGTTCACGAAGCGCAATACGCGACATCTTCAGCTTGCGGTAGTAACCGCGCGGGCGGCCGGACACTTCGCAGCGATTGCGAATGCGGTTCGGCGCGGAGTTCCGCGGCAGTTTCGCCAGCTTCAGGCGTGCGTTGTAGCGCTCTTCCAGGGACAGGCTTTCATCTTTAGCCATTGCCTTCAGAGCTGCGCGCTTCTCAGCGTATTTCTTGACAAGCTTCTCGCGGCGCTTGTTTTTCTCGATTGCGCTTTTCTTCGCCATCGTCGTTCCCTTCCTTGCCCGTTACTTCGTGAACGGGAA
The DNA here is from genome assembly GCF_040329475.1 of Roseibium sp. SCP14. Lineage (NCBI taxonomy): Bacteria > Pseudomonadati > Pseudomonadota > Alphaproteobacteria > Hyphomicrobiales > Stappiaceae > Roseibium > Roseibium sp. SCP14. The sequence goes on along the minus strand of NZ_JBDZYH010000003.1, from coordinate 125,328 downwards.
GTTGAACGCGCGCAGAAGCTCGCGCGCTTCGTCATCCGTCGGCGCCGTGGTGCAAACGATCACGTCCATGCCCCAGATCTGGTCGACCTTGTCGTACTCGATTTCCGGGAACACGATGTGTTCTTTGATGCCCATGGCGTAGTTGCCGCGACCGTCGAAGCTCTTCGGGTTCAAACCACGGAAGTCACGAACGCGCGGCAGCGCGATGGTGATGAGACGATCCATGAATTCGTACATCTGCTGACGGCGCAGGGTCACCTTTACACCAAGCGGCATGCCTTCACGAACCTTGAAGGTCGCGATGGACTTTTTCGCTTTGGTGATGACCGGCTTCTGACCTGCTATTGCAGCCAGATCTTCAGCGGCAGTGCGAGCTTTTTTGGAGTCGCCAACTGCCTCGCCAACGCCGATGTTCAGGACGATTTTTTCCAGTTGCGGAACCTGCATGACGTTCTTGTACTGGAATTTTTCCTGAAGCTGCTTGCGCACGACTTCATCATAATGCGTCCGAAGACGCGGCACGTTTGTGGTCTCAGCCATCGATCAGGTCTCCCGAACGCTTGGCCACACGGACCTTGGTGCCATCGTCCTGCGCTTTGAAGCCGACGCGAGTCGCCTTGCCGTCCTTCGGATCGGCCAGAGCGATGTTGGACATGTGGATCGGTGCCTCTTTGGACACGATGCCAGCTTCCTGCGTCTGGGTCTGCTTCTGGTGGCGGCGGACCATGTTGATGCCACGGACCAGGGCTTTGTTGTCAGTCGGCAGAACCTGAATGACTTCGCCGGACTTACCCTTGTCACGACCGGTCAGTACGACCACCGTGTCGCCTTTTTTGATTTTCGCAGCCATCAGAGCACCTCCGGCGCGAGCGAAATGATTTTCATATGGTTCTTTGCGCGGAGTTCACGCGGCACCGGACCAAAGATACGGGTGCCGACAGGCTCCTTGTTGTTGTTGACCAGCACGGCCGCATTGCGGTCGAACCGGATCACGCTGCCATCGGGACGGCGGATATCCTTTGCCGTGCGCACGACGACAGCCTTCATCACGTCGCCCTTCTTAACGCGGCCCCGCGGAATAGCCTCTTTGACGGAAACGACGATAATGTCGCCTACCTGGGCGTATTTGCGCTTGGAGCCGCCGAGCACTTTGATGCACATGACACGACGAGCGCCGGAATTGTCCGCGACGTCGAGGTTTGTTTGCATCTGAATCATGACTGGCTGCCTTGTTCTTCTATTGGCGCTCGGGTCACGGGCGCCTGATGCTCACTGAATGGAGCGTGGTCACTGAGTGACCACAGTCCAACGTTTGTTTTTAGAGATCGGCGCGCACTCTTCAATCTGAACAGAGTCGCCAACCTTGTACTGGTTGCTTTCGTCGTGTGCGCGGTACTTCTTGGTCCGGCGCACAGTCTTTTTCAGCAGCGGGTGCGTGAAGCGGCGCTCCACATTCACCGTCACCGTTTTGTCATTGGCGTCGCTGACAACGGTGCCCTGCAGGATACGCTTCGGCATGGCCGTCTCCTTACGCGTTCGCCGACACGCGCTTTTCGCGCATGATCGTCTGGATACGCGCGATGTCGCGGCGGATCTGCCGGACACGCGCAGTGTTTTCAAGCTGACCCGTGGCTCTCTGGAAGCGCAGGTTGAACTGCTCTTTCTTCAAACCTTCGAGCTCGGTGCGGAGCTCATCGAGGGTCTTCGCCCGTACATCGGTAGCCTTCATGGCTTAACTCCTCGCCTGCCTTACTCGCCGATTCGCTGAACGAAACGGCACTTGATCGGCAGCTTGGCAGCCGCAAGACGCATGGCTTCACGCGCAATGTCTTCCGGCACACCGTCGATTTCGAACATGATCCGGCCTGGCTTGACACGGCAAGCCCAGTAATCCGGAGAACCCTTACCTTTACCCATGCGGACTTCAGCTGGTTTCGAAGAAACCGGAACGTCCGGGAAGATACGGATCCAAACACGACCTGCACGCTTCATGTGGCGGGTCATAGCACGACGGGCCGCTTCGATCTGGCGTGCAGTAACACGCTCCGGCTCCAAAGCCTTCAGACCGAATGCGCCGAAGTTGAGGTCAGTGCCCCCCTTCGACAAGCCGTGGATGCGGCCTTTGTGCTGCTTGCGGAACTTTGTGCGCTTCGGTTGCAGCATCGTTCTTCTCTCGTCTTTCTTATCTTACGAGCGGCAGGCAGCTTAAATTAAGCTGCGCGCTCGCGGCCCCGATCCCGGCGTCCGCCGCGATCACCCTGGCTACCTTCGGAAGCAGCTGTCGCGCGGCGCTCAGACGCCATCGGATCATGCTCCAGAATTTCACCTTTGAAGATCCAGACCTTCACACCGCACACGCCATAAGCCGTGTGAGCGCTTGCTACACCGTAGTCGATGTCCGCACGCAGAGTGTGAAGAGGCACGCGGCCTTCACGGTACCATTCGATACGTGCGATTTCCGCACCGCCGAGACGGCCGCCACAGTTGATCCGGATACCCTGTGCACCGAGGCGCATGGCGGACTGAACAGCCCGTTTCATGGCACGGCGGAATGCAACACGGCGTTCCAGCTGCTGAGCGATAGAGGCGGCAACCAGGGTCGCATCGACTTCCGGCTTGCGCACTTCAACGATGTTGAGATGCACTTCCGAATTGGTGATGTCGGCGATCTTCTTGCGAAGACGCTCGATGTCGGCACCCTTTTTACCGATGACCACACCCGGACGACCGGAGTGAATGGACACGCGGCACTTCTTGTGCGGGCGCTCGATAACTACTTTGGAAACCGCTGCCTGCTTCAGTTCCTTCAGGAGGACCTCGCGAATGCGGAAGTCTTCGTGAAGAAGATCACCATATTCGTTCTTGTTAGCGTACCAGCGGGAATCCCAGGTGCGGTTGATCCCGAGGCGCATGCCGATCGGGTTTACTTTATGTCCCATCAGGCAGTCTCCTCAACTTCGCGCACAACGATGGTCAGGTTCGAGAAAGGCTTCTCGATCCGGCCAACACGTCCGCGTGCACGGGCCTGGAACCGCTTGATGACAAATGCCTTGCCAACATGTGCTTCGGCAACAACCAGGTTGTCGATGTCCAGCTCGTGATTGTTTTCCGCGTTCGCGACGGCGGACATCAGGGTTTTCTTGACGTCCTGCGCAATGCGCTTGCGGGAGAATGTCAGGTCCGCAATCGCGGAACCGACTTTTTTGCCACGGATCGAAGCCGCAACGAGGTTCAGCTTACGCGGCGAAACGCGTATCATGCGGGTCATTGCCCGAGCCTCGTTGTCAGCGAGCGTCCGCTCACGCTTCGGCTTGCCCATCGTTACTTCCTCTTCGCCTTCTTGTCGGCGCCGTGTCCGTAGTAGGTCCGGGTCGGAGAAAACTCACCGAACTTGTGACCAATCATCTCTTCAGACACCAGCACCGGAACGTGCTTTTGACCGTTGTAGACGCCGAAGGTCAAACCTACGAACTGCGGCAGGATCGTTGAGCGGCGGCTCCAGGTCTTGATGACCTCGTTCCGGCCGGACTCACGTACCTTGTCCGCTTTCTTAAGCAGATACCCGTCGACAAACGGACCTTTCCAGATCGAACGTGCCACGATCCTTGCCCTTTACTTCTTACGCGCGTGGCGGCTGCGGACGATAAACTTATCAGTCTGCTTATTGCGCCGCGTGCGCTTACCTTTGGTCGGTTTACCCCAAGGAGTAACCGGATGACGACCGCCGGAGGTCCGGCCTTCACCACCACCATGCGGGTGGTCGATCGGGTTCATGGCAACACCGCGAGTATGCGGACGGATGCCAAGCCAGCGGGAACGGCCAGCCTTGCCGAGGTTGATGTTGGCGTGGTCCGGATTGGACACGGCGCCAATGGTAGCCATGCAAGTGCCAAGCACACGACGCTGTTCACCAGACATAAGGCGCAGCGTGGTGTAGCCCTGGTCGCGGCCAACGATCTGAACAAATGCTCCAGCAGAACGTGCGATCTGAGCGCCTTTACCAGGCTTCAGCTCGATGTTGTGGACGATCGTACCGACCGGAATACGCGACAGCGGCGCAGCGTTGCCCGGCTTAACGTCGACGTTTTCGCCAGCAACAACAGTGTCTCCGGCAGCAAGACGCTGAGGAGCCAGAATGTAGCTCAGCTCGCCATCTTCGTAACGGATCAGAGCAATGAACGCGGTCCGGTTAGGATCGTATTCCAGACGCTCGACCGTTGCCGGTACGTCCCATTTGCGACGCTTGAAGTCTACAAGACGGTAAGACCGCTTGTGACCGCCACCGCGGTTCGGAGACGTCAGGCGGCCGGTGTTGTTGCGACCACCCTTCTTGGACAGACCCTCGGTCAGAGTTTTGACCGGCTTGCCCTTGTGCAGACCAGAGCGGTCAACCTGTACCAGCTGACGGCGGCCTGGGGACGTCGGGTTGAATGTCTTAAGTGCCATTTTCTTAAAGTCCCCGTCTTAGAGCCCGGTGGTCACGTCAATGCCGTGACCTTCCTGCAGCGTAACGACGGCCTTCTTGAAGTCTGATTGGCGGCCAAGACGTCCGCGGAAGCGCTTGACCTTGCCCTTGCGGACCAGGGTGTTCACTGCCGTGACCTTGACACCGAACAGCGCTTCGACTGCGGCCTTGATTTCCGGCTTCGTCGCGTCACCCGCAACCTTGAAGACAACCTTGTTCTCTTCGGAAGCCATCGTCGACTTTTCGGTAATCACCGGGCCGACGATTTTGTCGTAGTGAGGAAGATTGCTCATTTAAAGCGCTCCTCAAGTGCGGACACCGCAGCCTTGGTCAACACCAGGGTGTTGGCCCGCAGGATGTCGTAGACGTTGATGCCCTGTACCGGCAGAACATCCACATGCGGAATGTTGCGGGATGCCAGAGCGAAGTTGTTGTCGACTTCGGCGCCGTCGATAACCAGAGCACTGGAAAGTCCAAGCTTGCCCAGCTTTTCCTTCAGAGCCTTGGTTTTTGCTTCGGCGGCCTTGGCGTCTTCAACGACGACGATGCTGTCTGCCTTGGCTTTCGCGGACAGAGCATGTTTCAGGCCGAGGGTGCGAACCTTCTTCGGCAGGTCGTGACCATGGTCACGAACGACCGGGCCGAATGCCTTGCCACCACCGCGGAACTGCGGAGCCTTTTTGTTGCCGTGACGAGCGCCTCCGGAACCTTTCTGGCGAACGAATTTCTTCGTCGAGCCGGAAACTTCCGAACGCTGCAGCGTCTTGTGGGTGCCTGCCTGGCGCTTGGCCAGCTGCCAACGCACCACACGGTGGATCAAATCGGTGCGCGGCTCGAGACCGAAGATCTCGTCAGACACCGTGATCGAACCGGCCGCCCCGCCTTCGAGGGTCTTGACCTGGAGTTCCATCACTCACTCTCCTTCCCGGCAGCCGCAGTCGCTTCGGACGCTTTGAAAGCACCCGGAACCGGAACGTTCTCCGGCAGCGCCTTTTTGATCGCGTCGCGGACCAGGATCCAGCCGCCTTTGGCGCCTGGAACAGAGCCCTCGACCATGATCAGGCCACGCTCAACATCAGTGCGCACAACCTTGAGGTTCTGCGTGGTCACGCGGGCATCACCCATGTGACCGGCCATTTTCTTGCCCTTGAACACGCGGCCCGGGTCCTGACACTGACCGGTGGAACCGTGTGAACGGTGCGAGATCGAGTTACCGTGGGATGCACGGCCACCGCCGAAGTTGTGGCGCTTCATCGCACCGGCAAAACCTTTACCGATGGAAGTACCGGTCACGTCGACGAACTGGCCTTCGACGTAGTGGTCGGCGGTCAGTTCCGCGCCAACGTCGATCATGTTGTCCGCAGAAACACGGAACTCGGCAACAGTCCGCTTCGGCTCAACCTTTGCAACAGCAAAGTGGCCGCGCAGTGCCTTCGGCGTATTCTTTACTTTACGGGTACCTGCACCGAGCTGCAGTGCATTGTAACCGTTCTTTTCGTCAGTCCGCTGAGCTACCACCTGGCAATTTTCCAGCCGCAGAACAGTGACCGGAACATGCTCGCCTGCATCGTTATAGATGCGGGTCATGCCCACTTTCTGAGCGATCACTCCAGAACGCATGGATGTGTCCCCTTCCGCCCGGCTTACAGCTTGATCTCGACGTCGACACCAGCTGCGAGGTCGAGCTTCATAAGCGCGTCCACGGTCTGGGGAGTCGGATCGACGATGTCGAGAAGACGCTTGTGTGTACGCATCTCGAACTGATCGCGGCTTTTCTTATCGATATGCGGTCCGCGAAGCACGGTGTACTTCTCAATCCGCGTCGGCAGCGGCACGGGACCCCGTACCTGAGCACCGGTCCGCTTGGCCGTATTGACGATCTCCTTTGTGGAGGCGTCGAGAATACGGTGGTCAAACGCCTTAAGGCGGATCCGGATATTCTGACCGTTCATTGTTATTGTTCCCAATAAGACTGCGGGCCTGCCCGCGTTTTGCTCAAACGTGCCGGCAGGCCCGGCTGTCGATTATTCGATGATGGATGCGACGACGCCGGCGCCGACGGTACGGCCACCTTCGCGGATAGCGAAGCGCAGGCCTTCTTCCATGGCGATCGGCACGATCAGCTCAACGTCAACGGAGACGTTGTCGCCCGGCATCACCATTTCCGTGCCTTCCGGCAGAGAAACCACACCGGTCACGTCCGTCGTACGGAAGTAGAACTGCGGGCGGTAGTTGGTGAAGAACGGGGTGTGACGACCACCTTCTTCCTTGGTGAGGATGTATGCCTCAGCCTTGAACTTCGTGTGCGGAGTAACCGAACCCGGCTTACACAGAACCTGACCACGCTCAACGTCTTCACGGCCAATACCGCGGATCAGTGCGCCGATGTTGTCGCCGGCTTCACCGCTGTCCAGCAGCTTGCGGAACATTTCAACGCCCGTAACGGTCGTCTTCTGAGTGTCCTTGATGCCGACGATCTCGACTTCTTCACCCACGTTGATCACGCCGCGCTCAACACGACCGGTCACAACAGTACCGCGGCCGGAGATCGAGAACACGTCTTCGATCGGCATCAGGAACGGCTGATCCTTCGGACGCTCAGGCGTCGGGATGTATTCGTCAACCTGAGCCATCAGCTCACGGATCGCATCACGGCCGATAGCCGCATCGCGGTCTTCAACAGCTGCAAGCGCAGAACCCTTGACGATCGGAATGTCGTCGCCCGGGAACTCGTAGGAAGACAGAAGCTCGCGGATTTCCATCTCGACAAGCTCGAGAAGCTCTTCGTCGTCGACCTGGTCAACCTTGTTCATGAAAACAACAAGGGCCGGAACGCCAACCTGACGCGCAAGCAGGATGTGCTCGCGGGTCTGCGGCATCGGGCCGTCTGCGGAAGACACAACCAGGATCGCGCCGTCCATCTGCGCAGCACCGGTGATCATGTTCTTCACGTAGTCAGCGTGACCCGGGCAGTCAACGTGAGCGTAGTGACGGTTTTCCGTCTCATACTCAACGTGCGCCGTGGAGATGGTGATGCCGCGGGCCTTTTCTTCAGGCGCACCGTCGATCTCATCGTATGCTTTTGCTTCAGCACCGCCAGCTTCAGCCAGCGTCATGGTGATTGCAGCGGTCAGCGTCGTCTTGCCGTGGTCAACGTGGCCAATCGTGCCAATGTTAACGTGCGGCTTGTTGCGCTCAAATTTTTCCTTCGCCATCGGATTACTCCGTTTCTCTATTTCTTTTTGACGTTAAGAGGTGGGATCAGGCGTATTTCGCCTGAACCTCTTCGGCGACAGCCTGCGGCACCTGCTCGTAGTGATCGAACACCATCGAGTACTGGGCGCGGCCTTGAGACATGGAACGCAGGTTGTTCACGTAACCAAACATGTTGGCCAGCGGTACCATTGCTGTGATGACGGTGACGATGCCCCGGTTCTCCGTGCCTGCGATCTGGCCGCGGCGGGAGTTCAGGTCACCAATCACATCACCCATGTAGTCTTCAGGGGTGACAACCTCGACCTTCATGACCGGCTCGAGCAGTTTCGGGCCAGCTTTCTGGATCGCTTCGCGGAAACCGGCACGACCGGCGATTTCGAAGGCCAGAACAGAGGAGTCAACGTCGTGGTATGCACCATCCGTCAGGGTTGCCTTGATGTCGAGCATCGGGAAGCCAGCCAGCGGACCGGAAGACATGACGCTTTCGATACCTTTGGAAACACCAGGGATGTATTCCTTCGGAACATTACCGCCAACGATCTTGCTCTCGAAAACAAAGCCTTCGTTTGCTTCTGCCGGTTCGATGGTAAGTTTGATGCGTGCAAACTGACCGGAACCACCGGACTGCTTCTTGTGGGTGTAGTCCACGTCAGCAACCTTGGTGATGGTTTCGCGGTAAGCAACCTGAGGTGCACCGATGTTCGCCTCAACCTTGAACTCACGCTTCATGCGGTCGACGATGATGTCCAGGTGCAGCTCGCCCATGCCGGCGATGATGGTCTGACCGGATTCTTCATCAGTCTTCACGCGGAAAGACGGATCCTCAGCAGCCAGGCGGTTCAGGGCAAGGCCCATCTTTTCCTGGTCGCCTTTGGTCTTCGGCTCAACAGCGATTTCGATGACCGGCTCAGGGAATTCCATGCGCTCCAGGATCACCGGCTTCAGCGGATCACAAAGAGTGTCGCCGGTCGTGGTGTCCTTGAGGCCTGCGATCGCAACGATGTCGCCAGCGTAAGCTACATCGATGTCTTCGCGGGAGTTGGAGTGCATCTGCATCATGCGGCCGACGCGCTCGCGCTTGTCTTTCACGGTGTTGAGCAGGGAAACACCCTTGTTCAGAACACCGGAATAGATGCGGCAGAACGTCAGAGAGCCAACGAACGGGTCGTTTGCGATCTTGAACGCCAGCAGGCCAAGCGGCTCTTCGTCGGAAGACTTGCGCTCAACTTCTTCTTCGCTCTTCGGATCGATACCCTTGATGGCCGGAACTTCGACCGGGCTCGGCAGGAAGTCTACAACAGCGTCAAGAAGCGGCTGTACACCCTTGTTCTTGAATGCAGAACCACAGAAGACCGGAACGAAGTCACCGTTGATGGTGCCCTTACGGATCAGTTCCTTGATCTTGTCCATGGAGGGCTCTTCGCCTTCCAGGTAAGCTTCCATGGCTTCTTCGTCGACTTCAACAGCGGTCTCGATCAGAGCATCGCGCATTTCCTGCGCACGATCGGCGAGTTCAGCCGGAATATCGACTTCGTCCCAAGCAGCACCCAGGTTTTCGGACTGCCAGATCAGGGCCTTCATTTTCAGAAGATCGACAACACCGGCAAATTCGCTTTCAGCACCGATGTTCAGCTGCATGACCAGCGGGGTCGCGCCGAGGCGTTCCTTGATCATGGTAACGCAGCGATCGTAATCGGCGCCGAGCTTGTCCATCTTGTTGACGAAGATCATCCGCGGAACGTTGTACTTGTCGGCCTGACGCCAAACAGTCTCGGTCTGCGGCTCAACGCCGGCGTTGGCGTCCAGAAGTGCTACGGCACCATCGAGAACACGCAGGGAACGCTCAACTTCAATGGTGAAGTCAACGTGACCCGGAGTGTCAATGATGTTCAGGCGCTTTTCGTTCCAGAATGCGGTGGTTGCAGCAGAAGTGATCGTGATACCACGTTCCTGCTCCTGCTCCATCCAGTCCATGGTGGCTGCACCATCATGAACTTCACCGATCTTGTGGCTCTTACCGGTGTAGTAGAGGATCCGCTCGGTCGTAGTCGTCTTACCAGCATCGATGTGAGCCATGATGCCGAAGTTACGGTAGTCCTCGATTTTATGCGTGCGCGACATAGCGTCAGCCCTTCGAAGTAACTTTTACCAGCGATAGTGCGAGAACGCGCGGTTGGCGTCTGCCATCCGGTGCGTATCTTCACGCTTCTTAACTGCGGTACCACGGTTGTTGGCTGCATCGAGCAGTTCGCCGGAGAGACGATCAACCATTGTGGTTTCATTGCGGTTGCGCGCAGCGGAGATCAGCCAGCGAATGGCCAGCGCCTGGCGGCGGTCGGCACGAACTTCAACTGGAACCTGGTAGGTCGCGCCACCAACACGGCGGGAACGAACTTCCACTTGCGGCATAACGTTCTCAAGAGCAGCGTGGAACACTTCAATCGGGTTCTCGCGGGTCTTGTTCTCTACAACGTCGAAAGCACCGTAAACGATGCGCTCGGCGGTGGATTTCTTGCCGTCATACATGATGGAATTCATGAACTTGGTAACGACAATGTCCCCGAACTTCGGATCCGGGTTGATTTCGCGTTTTTCAGCGCGGTGACGACGGGACATCTAACGTGCTCCTTACTTCGGCCGCTTGGCGCCGTATTTCGAACGACGCTGCTTACGATCCTTAACGCCCTGGGTATCCAGCACACCACGGATGATGTGATAACGGACACCCGGCAAATCCTTGACGCGGCCGCCGCGGATCATCACCACCGAGTGCTCTTGAAGGTTGTGACCTTCACCCGGGATGTAGCCAATGACTTCGAAGCCGTTGGTCAGGCGGATCTTGGCCACCTTACGCAAAGCCGAGTTCGGCTTTTTCGGCGTCGTCGTGTAAACGCGGGTGCAAACACCACGCTTCTGGGGGCAGGCCTCCATGGCCGGCACCTTGTTCCGCTTCGGCGGATCTTTCCGCGGCTTGCGGATCAACTGGTTGATGGTCGGCATTTTTTGCCCTTTACCTTGTCCATCCAAAAATTCGTATGCAACTGCAGTCCTCCGCTGATCAAGCAAGCCCTTAAGCATGCAAAATCGCGCCCGCGCGCTCTCAATAGAGCGGCAGGCGCTGCGAAAAACCAGAGGACCACGAGTTGCCCCGCGGTCATGCAATCGACGCGTATTCGCCTATGTAACCCGGCAGCGTTTAAGAGGATTGGGTCCTGCGCCTTGAAGCAGCGCTGGACGGGTTCACTCTTACCGCCTGCCCTTGGGATGCGCGGAAACTACTCATATGCACCCTTTGCGTCAAGTGCTTTGTCGAAAAAAGCGCGTTTGTGCAGGTTACCATTCCGCAATCTCAATTTTCCGTCTGAAATCAGAGACATGAAGATAGAAACTGAAACGGAATCTGCCCATTTTGTAATTTTATTGCGCGCACTGTTTCCCAAGCATATCTGCAATCCGAATCCGGTGCATCCTGAAGCATTCAAACTCTCCGCGGATTGGATTTTGAATCGACCTTGATCAACAAGAGGATATCAGGCGAGTCGCATAGGCCCGTCATAAGGCAGGTGATTCCCGATTTGCTCCGATCCCGCGGTGTTTTCAGACAGCCCCCTCTTCCTGATACGCACCGGAGGAATAGGTCAGCTCATAACTGTGGCTGTAGATCTCGAACACGTTCCCGAACGGGTCTTCGACATATACCATCCGATAGGGTTTCTCACCGGGGAAGTATTCCCGAACGGGCATTCTCTGCTTTCCACCAGCTGCAACGATCTTCTCCGTCAGCCCCTCGACATCCGGATCCTGGATACAGAAGTGGAATGTGCCATGCCGTCGGTAGTCAAGATTGTTATCCGGGGCATAGTTGCCTTCGAACTCGAACAGTTCAATTCCGATCCGGTCCGAAGTTGCCAGATGGGCAATCCGGAGTTTCTTCCATCCTGCTCCCAAAACATCGGTACACATCCTGCCAATGGCACTGTCATCCTCAGCAACCTCGGTTGCAGACATGATGAGGTAGAACCCCATCACCTTGGTATAGAACTTGACTGCCTTATCCAGGTCCGGAACGGACAGCCCTATGTGGGAAAAGGAACGCGGGTAAGCGGACATGACGGTTCTCCTTGTCGTTTGTCACCGTGCATGTATGCCTCTCAGGCTATCTTGAAAAATTATCATTTTTCATAATCGGAATAACAAACTGTTATGCTACTTTCCTCTCATGCTGAACGCACTCTGGCTTGAAACATTCACGACGCTTTGCGAGACACAGAGCTTCACCAAAACCGCAGCCCGCCTGAACATGACGCAGCCAGGCGTCTCCCAACATGTCAGAAAACTGGAGGCACAGGTTGGCCGGCCACTTGTTTCCCGGCCTGCCAAAACATTCCTGCTGACACATGCAGGCGAAGCCGTTTTGAAAGTCGGCCTCGCTCGTAGATCCGAGGAGAGGAACTTATTGGAAACCATCGCACAAGACAGCCCGGATGCGGGCCGATGTGCGATCGGCTGTTCGGGTAGTTTTGCACTTTTGCTCTATCCGCGATTAATCAAGGAAATGAATGAGGCACCGAACTTGCGCATTCACCTTGAATCCGCTCCGCAGAGAGGAATAGTCACTGCCCTTATCGAAAAACAGCTCGATATCGGCATACTGGACCATAAACCTGCCAATCCACGCCTGGCGGCACTGCGGATCGGACACGAGGAACTGTGTCTCGTTGTTCCGAAGAGCTTTCCCACACAGTTCCCAAATTTCGCGCGGCTGCAAGAACTCGGTTTTATCGCCCACCCGGATGGCTTCGATTATGCGGATCGACTTCTTGCGCATAATTTCAAGGGCAGCTATCTCGGCTCCGACCAGCTTTTTCTCCGGGGATACGTCAACCAGATCGGGCAGATACCCCTTGCTGTTGCCGCGGGCGAGGGCTTCACAATTCTACCGCGGAGCGGGGTTGAAGCGTCCACGTTCCGCGACCGTCTTTCAGTTGTCGATTTGGATCACCCGATTTTCCAGGATCTCTGGATGGCCCGGCTCTCGGGGCGCAATATGCCTGCCCGCATGCGGCGAATAGAAAATGCCGTTCGCGAAGTGGCCTTGCCGCTTCAGGCGGCCGTATCGTAAAGCCGACATTTCCCGGCACGCAGCACCACCTTGCCGCGCAATCGGACTGAGACCTTGTCAGAAGAAGACTTCCAGGACACGCGATCGAGTAGTCTTCTTCCATTGCCTACTGGTTAAACGTCACGATAGCGACATTACCAGCCAGCGCGTCCTGATAGGCGCCTTCATAGACCGGGTCATCCGGCTCCCCGTCCATCACGCCGATCTGGTCGAGTTCCGCCTCCGCAAATCCCTGTGCCGATAAGGACTCCAGGGTCTTGCGCACAGCATCGTCATCATCAGGTGCGGTCAACAGGGCGTGGATCGTAATGGCATCTTCCGGAGATGCCTGTTCATTTTCCCAAACCCGGCCGATCACGATATAGACCACCGGTTCCATGTCCATGTCATTGTCGTTCATCGTTCGTTTCGCCTGTTTCGATATTCGAAGGTTCGTTATTTGACTGTCTCTATACAAGAAAGGCCGCCCGAGGGCGGCCTTTCGATCGTTATGCTTCGTGCCCGTTATTCGGCTGCCCCGGTCATGTCTTCCAGAAGACCTTCTGCCGCACTGTCCGCAGACTGCTGACGCTGAGCTTCCTGGATCAGGTCGTCGCGATGCGTTGCAATCTTGCGAATGCGCTTCATCACGCCACCGGTACCAGCCGGGATCAGGCGACCGACAATCACGTTTTCCTTCAGGCCGACAAGCGGGTCGGTCTTGCCGTTGACAGCTGCGTCGGTAAGAACGCGTGTCGTTTCCTGGAAGGAAGCGGCAGAGAAGAAGGACCGTGTTTGCAGCGACGCCTTGGTAATCCCGAGCAGTACCGGAACACCCTTGGCTGGGTCACGAGCAGCGTCAATCGCTTTTTCGTTGGCTTCTTCGAAGTCAATCTTGTCGATCTGCTCACCCGAGAAGAACTCGGTGTCACCCGGATCGGTGATCTCGACCTTCTGCAGCATCTGGCGAACGATCACCTCGATGTGCTTGTCGTTGATCGTCACACCCTGCAGACGGTAGACCTCCTGAATCTCGTTGACGAGGTAGGCAGCCAGTGCCTCAACGCCTTTAACGGCCAGAATGTCATGCGGTGCCGGGTTACCGTCGAGGATGTATTCACCCTTTTCAATGGCATCGCCTTCCTGAAGATGGAAGTGCTTACCCTTCGGGATGAGGTATTCGACGGGCTCAGCACCATCCTCTGCCGGATCGATGATAATGCGGCGCTTGTTCTTGTAGTCGCGACCGAAACGGATCGTACCATCGATTTCTGCGATGATCGCGTGATCCTTCGGACGGCGGGCTTCGAACAGTTCCGCAACACGCGGAAGACCACCGGTGATGTCCTTGGTCTTTGCACTTTCCAGAGGAATACGGGACAGAACATCACCAGCCTTGACCGTCGAGCCCGGTTGAACCGAGAGAACCGCATCCACAGAAAGTATCAGACGAGCGTCTGATCCGCGGGCGTTCTTCGCAACAGAGCCCTTGTCGTCCTTGATGACGATGGCAGGCTTGAGGTCCGCACCACGCTGGGATGAACGCCAGTCGATGACGACACGCTTGGTGATACCGGTAGCCTCGTCGGCGGTTTCCTGAACGGACACACCATCAACCAGGTCTTCGAAGTCAACAACACCGTCAACTTCCGCCAGCATCGGACGGGTATACGGATCCCACTCGGCAATCCGCTGACCACGCTTGACCTTGTCACCATCATCGACATGCAGCTTGGAACCGTAGGCAATCCGGTGCACGGCCCGCTCGTTGTCGTCGCTGTCGATGACAACGATGGACATGTTGCGAACCATGGCAATCAGGTTGCCGTCGGAATCCCGCTGAACCGAACGGTTGCGGATCTTGATCGTGCCATCGACGTTGGATTCGATGAACGAGCTGTCAACAACCTGCGCTGTACCACCAATGTGGAAGGTACGCATCGTCAGCTGTGTTCCTGGCTCACCGATGGACTGCGCAGCGATAACGCCGACAGCTTCACCCATGTTCACCGGAGTACCGCGGGCAAGGTCACGACCGTAACAGGTCGCACAAACGCCCGTTTCGGTTTCACAGGTCAGAACCGAACGGATCTTGATCTGCTGAACCTTGGCGGCCTCGATAGCATCAACGTCCTTCTCGTCGATCAGCTTGCCTTTCGGGACAAGCACTTCGCCGGTCTGGTTGTTGATGACATCTTCCGCGGTCGTACGACCCAGAACGCGCATGCCAAGCGAGGCAATTACGTTACCAGCGTCAACGATCGGAGCTACCGTGATGCCGCGTTCGGAACCACAATCCGGCTCGAGGATGATGGAATCCTGAGCAACGTCGACGAGACGACGCGTCAGGTAACCGGAGTTCGCCGTCTTCAAGGCGGTGTCGGCCAGACCCTTACGGGCACCGTGGGTGGAGTTGAAGTACTCCAGAACCGACAGACCTTCCTTGAAGTTCGAGATGATCGGGTTCTCGATGATGGAGCCATCCGGCTTGGCCATCAGACCACGCATACCGGCAAGCTGCTTCATCTGCTGAGGTGAACCACGGGCACCGGAGTGGGACATCATGTAGACCGAGTTCATCGGTTTCTGACGTCCGGTTTCCTCGTCGACCTGGACCGCTTTAATGCGGGCCATCATCTCGTCAGCAATCTTGTCGGTACATTTCGCCCAGGCGTCGACAACCTTGTTGTACTTCTCACCCTGGGTGATCAGACCGTCATTGTACTGCTGTTCGTATTCGGTCGCGAGCGACGCGGTTTCGGCCACCAGCTTCTGCTTGGTATCCGGGATAACCATGTCGTCCATACCGAACGAAATACCGGCGTTACATGCATTCTTGAAACCAAGCTGCATGATCCGGTCACAGAAGATGACCGTCTCCTTCTGACCGCAGGCACGGTAAACCGTGTCGATCATCTTGGAGATTTCCTTCTTGGTCATCAGCTTGTTGCAGACCTCGAACGGCACTTCGTGGTTCTTCGGCAGAAGCTCCGCGATCAGCATGCGGCCCGGTGTGGTCTCGATGATTTCGGAAGTCGGATTGCCTTCCGCGTCAACGGACTTGAAACGACCCTTGATCTTGGTGTGCAGCGTGATGACCTTGTTGGCCAGCGCGTGGTGGATTTCACCTATGTCACCGAAAGCCATGCCCTCACCCGGCTCACCTTCCGCCATGATCGAAAGATAGTAGAGACCGAGAACGATATCCTGCGACGGCACGATGATCGGGCCACCGTTTGCCGGGTGCAGAATGTTGTTCGTGGACATCATCAGCGTACGTGCTTCCAGCTGGGCTTCCAGCGAAAGCGGTACGTGAACGGCCATCTGGTCACCGTCAAAGTCGGCGTTGAACGCCGAACAGACGAGCGGGTGCAGCTGGATGGCCTTGCCTTCGATCAGGGTCGGTTCGAACGCCTGAATGCCGAGGCGGTGCAGCGTCGGCGCGCGGTTGAGGAGAACCGGGTGCTCGCGGATAACCTCGTCGAGAATATCCCAGACTTCCGGACGCTCTTTTTCAACCAGCTTCTTCGCCTGCTTGACCGTAGAGGAGAAGCCCTTTGCGTCGAGGCGCGAATAGATGAACGGCTTGAACAGCTCGAGCGCCATCTTCTTCGGCAGGCCGCACTGATGCAGCTTCAGTTCCGGACCCACGGTGATCACCGAACGGCCGGAATAGTCAACGCGCTTACCGAGCAGGTTCTGACGGAAGCGGCCCTGCTTGCCTTTCAGCATGTCGGACAGAGACTTAAGCGGACGCTTGTTGGCACCGGTGATGACACGGCCACGGCGACCGTTGTCGAACAACGCGTCAACCGATTCCTGTAGCATACGCTTTTCGTTCCGGATGATAATGTCCGGAGCACGCAGTTCCATCAAACGGCGCAGACGGTTGTTACGGTTGATCACGCGGCGGTACAGATCGTTCAGATCCGACGTCGCGAAGCGACCGCCGTCGAGCGGAACCAGCGGGCGAAGATCCGGCGGGATGACCGGAACGACAGTCATGATCATCCACTCCGGGCGGTTGCCCGATTCCATGAATGCTTCAATGACCTTCAAGCGTTTGGCCAGTTTCTTCGGCTTAAGCTCGGTCGTCGCTTCGGCGATTTCCTGACGCAGACGCTCGCTTTCACGCTCCAGATCCATGCTCATCAGGATCTCGCGGATCGCTTCGGCACCGATCATCGCGGTGAAGGCATCTTCACCGTACTCGTCCTGAGCGGCGATATAGTCTTCTTCCGAGAGCAACTGGTGCTGCTTGAGCGGGGTCAGGCCCGGCTCCAGAACCACATAGTTCTCGAAGTAAAGAACGCGCTCCAGATCCTTCAGGGTCATGTCGAGCAGCAAACCAATGCGGCTCGGCAGAGATTTCAGGAACCAGATGTGAGCAACAGGAGCTGCAAGCTCAATGTGGCCCATGCGTTCACGGCGTACGCGGGAAAGGGTGACTTCAACACCACATTTCTCACAGATAACGCCTTTGTATTTCATGCGCTTGTATTTGCCGCAAAGACACTCGTAGTCCTTGATCGGGCCGAAGATGCGCGCACAGAACAGACCGTCGCGTTCAGGCTTGAACGTACGGTAGTTGATGGTCTCCGGCTTTTTGATTTCACCGAAAGACCAAGACAAGATCTTTTCCGGGCTTGCGAGCGAAATCCGGATATTGTCGAAGGTCTGCGTGGGAGCCTGCTGGTTAAACAGGTTCATGACCTCATGATTCATGGTCCGTCTCCTTCGATGCGCGGCCGGGGAGTGAGCACCAGTGCCCCTCCCCGTGTCCGGCATCCCAAGTCATTTGGGGTCCGTTGCCGGGGTTACTCAGCGGCGTCCGCTGTTTCTTCCTCGGCAATCGCTGGGGTATCAGTACGTTGAAGTTCAACATTGAGACCCAGGGACCGCATTTCCTTCACAAGCACGTTGAAGCTTTCCGGAATGCCCGCCTCGAACGTGTCGTCACCGCGAACGATGGCCTCGTAGACCTTCGTACGTCCGGCAACGTCATCCGACTTGACGGTAAGCATTTCCTGCAGCGTGTAGGCAGCACCATAAGCTTCAAGCGCCCAGACCTCCATTTCCCCGAAGCGCTGGCCACCGAACTGCGCCTTACCACCCAGCGGCTGCTGGGTAACGAGCGAGTACGGGCCGATCGAGCGGGCGTGGATCTTGTCGTCGACCAGGTGGTGCAGCTTCAACATGTAGATGTAGCCGACAGTCACCTTACGGTCGAACTCTTCACCCGTACGGCCATCGAACAGCACCGACTGACCACTCGGGTCATATCCGGCGATGTTGAGAGCATCGACGACATCAGGTTCACGGGCACCGTCGAAGACCGGCGTCGCAATCGAAACGCCCTTCTTCAACTGATCCGCCAAGCGTACGATACCTTCGTCATCGTATTCCTTGACGTTATCGCCCTTCATGTTGTCGCCGTAGATCTCAACGATCTTACCGCGCAGCTCTTCGATCTGACCGGATTTCTTGTACTCCTCGTACATTTCACCGATCCGATTGCCCATGCCACGACATGCCCAGCCAAGGTGGGTTTCGAGGATCTGGCCAACGTTCATGCGCGAAGGCACACCGAGCGGGTTCAGCACGATATCGACATGCGTACCGTCTTCGAGGAACGGCATGTCTTCGCACGGGTTGATCTTGGAGACCACACCCTTGTTCCCGTGGCGGCCGGCCATTTTGTCTCCCGGCTGCAACTTGCGCTTCACCGCAACGAACACCTTGACCATCTTCATGACGCCAGGGGGCATTTCGTCGCCGCGCTGCAGCTTCTCGACCTTGTCGATGAAACGCTGCTCGAGACGCTTGCGGCTGTCATCATACTGACCGCGCAGAGCTTCGATCTCGGACATGAACTTCTCGTCCTCGGTGACAAACTGCCACCATTGAGAACGCGGGAAGTCGTTCAGGACGTCCCCGGTCAGCTGCGTGTCCTTGCGGAAGCCCTTCGGACCGGTCACGGCGACCTTGTCCATCAGCATCTCGGCCAGGCGGCCGTAGACGTTGCGGTCGAGAATTGCCTGCTCATCGTCGCGGTCTTTTGCCAGGCGTTCGATTTCCTCGCGCTCGATTGCCATCGCACGCTCGTCTTTTTCAACGCCGTGGCGGTTGAAGACGCGAACTTCGACAACGGTACCGGAAACTCCCGGCGGCAGACGAAGAGAGGTGTCGCGAACGTCAGAAGCCTTTTCACCGAAGATGGCGCGCAGAAGCTTTTCTTCCGGCGTCATCGGGCTCTCGCCCTTCGGCGTGATCTTGCCGACGAGGATGTCACCGGGGTTCAGCTCCGCACCGATGTAAACGATGCCGGCCTCGTCGAGATTCTTCAGCGCTTCCTCGGAAACGTTCGGAATATCGCGAGTGATTTCTTCCGGGCCAAGCTTCGTATCACGGGCCATCACCTCGAACTCTTCCAGGTGAATGGATGTAAAGACATCGTCGGAAACGATGCGCTCGGACAGAAGGATGGAATCCTCGAAGTTGTAACCGTTCCACGGCATGAACGCGACGAGCACGTTACGGCCGAGAGCCAGATCACCAAGATCGGTGGACGGACCGTCGGCGATGATATCGCCCTTGTGGACCCGGTCACCTACGCGAACCAGCGGACGCTGGTTGATACAGGTGTTCTGGTTGGAACGCTGGAACTTTTGCAGACGGTAGATGTCAACGCCGGACTTGCCCGGGTCGAGTTCTTCCGTCGCGCGGATAACGATACGGGTCGCATCCACCTGGTCGACAACGCCCGCCCGGCGTGCACCGATGGCAGCGCCGGAGTCGCGAGCGACGATCGGCTCCATGCCGGTACCGACAAACGGCGCTTCAGCACGTACCAGCGGCACGGCCTGACGCTGCATGTTCGAGCCCATGAGTGCGCGGTTCGCGTCATCGTTCTCAAGAAACGGAATGAGCGCGGCCGCAACAGACACGAGCTGCTTCGGCGAAACGTCCATGAGGTCGACCTTGTCGGACGGAACCATCATGTTTTCACCGGCGTGGCGGCAGGTAATCAGTTCGGTTGTGAACCGGCCGTCAGCGTCATACTCGGCATTGGACTGAGCCACATAGTGCTTGGCTTCTTCCATTGCGGACAGATAGACGACATCGTTGGTGACAACACCGTCCTTGACCTTCCGGTAAGGGCTCTCGATGAAGCCGTACTTGTTCACGCGGGCAAAGGTGGCCAGCGAGTTGATCAGGCCGATGTTCGGGCCTTCCGGCGTTTCAATCGGACAGATACGGCCGTAGTGCGTGGGGTGAACGTCGCGGACTTCGAAGCCCGCACGCTCACGGGTCAGACCACCCGGGCCAAGAGCTGACAGACGACGCTTGTGCGTGACTTCCGACAGCGGGTTGGTCTGGTCCATGAACTGCGACAGCTGCGAAGAGCCGAAGAATTCACGAACAGCAGCAGCAGCCGGTTTCGCGTTGATCAGATCCTGCGGCATGACGGTGTCGATCTCGACGGAGCTCATACGCTCCTTGATCGCACGTTCCATGCGCAGCAGACCGACGCGATACTGATTTTCCATCAGTTCGCCAACGGAACGCACACGGCGGTTTCCGAGGTTATCGATGTCGTCGATGTCGCCCTTGCCGTCACGCAACTCAAGAAGAACCCGGATCACTTCCAGGATGTCGTCCTTGCGTAGCGTCCGGACGGTGTCCTCGCACTCGAGATCGAGGCGCATGTTCATCTTCACGCGGCCAACCGCGGAAAGATCGTACCGCTCTTCATCGAAGAAAAGCGACTGGAACATGGCTTCTGCAGTGTCGATGGTGGGCGGCTCACCCGGACGCATCACGCGGTAGATGTCGAACAGCGCATCTTCGCGCGACTCGTTCTTGTCGACGGCCAGCGTGTTGCGGATGTACGGACCAGTGTTGACGTGGTCGATGTCCAGCATCGGCAGGTCGTAGTAACCGCGTTCAACCAGTTCTTCCAGCAGTTTGCCAGTGATCTCGTCGCCAGCTTCCGCGTAGATCTCGCCGGTCTTCATGTCGACGATATCTTCAGCCAGGTACTGGCCATGCAGATCTTCGTCTGTGACCTTCAGAGCGGTCACGCCCTTTTCGCCGAGCTGCTTGATGGTCCGCGCGGTGATCTTGCGTCCGCCTTCGACCACAACTTCGCCGCTGTCGGCGTCAATCAGGTCGTAAGAAGCCTTAGTTCCCTTGAGACGGGCACCGTCAAACGGCATACGCCAGGAACCATCCTTCTGACGCGTATAGTCGATGCGCTTGTAGAAGGTGTTGAGGATCTCTTCGCCGTCCAGGCCAAGAGCCATCAAAAGAGAAGTAACCGGGATCTTGCGGCGGCGGTCGATACGCGCATGCACAATATCCTTGGCGTCGAACTCGATGTCCAGCCAGGAACCACGGTAAGGGATCACACGAGCGGCAAAAAGCAGTTTGCCGGAAGAATGGGTCTTGCCCTTGTCATGATCGAAGAACACACCTGGGGAACGGTGCATCTGGGAAACGATCACACGCTCTGTGCCGTTGACGATGAACGTGCCGTTATCCGTCATGAACGGCATATCGCCCATGTAGACATCCTGTTCCTTGATGTCTTTGACGGATTTCGCGCCGGTGTCTTCATCAACGTCAAAAACGATTAGGCGCAGAGTAACCTTCAGCGGAGCTGCGAAGGTCATGTCGCGTTGGCGGCACTCGTCGACGTCGTATTTGGGAGCTTCAAATTCAAAGGAAACAAATTCCAGAAGGGAAGTGCCCGCAAAATCGGAAATTGGAAATACGGACTGGAAGACCGCTTCGAGGCCTTCATTTTTGCGGCCACCGCCCGGCATCTCATCGACCTGCAGGAATTGGTCGTAAGACGCTTTTTGAACCTCGATGAGATTGGGCATAGCCGCGACATCGCGGATCGATCCGAAGTATTTACGGACCTTTTTGCGACCGTTGAACGTTTGGGTCATTGTCGCTCCTAGTATCGGCCGGGTAACGGCTTCCCGAAACGCCCCTTGTCCAATCGGGCCGTCCTGCCCGGGCGCTTCGGAAAACCGTCCCCCTAGTGGGACGTACGCCCCGGAACCGGGTCAGACCCGCCGGGGCAAGAAACGGCCCCGGCATTCCGGGACCGTTCGAAAGGCAAAAGCCTTTATTACTTCAGCTCTACAGAAGCACCAGCTTCTTCCAGCTTCTTCTTCAGCTCTTCAGCTTCGTCCTTGCTGACAGCTTCCTTGACCGCCTTCGGAGCACCTTCTACGAGCTCTTTAGCTTCTTTCAGGCCAAGACCGGTGATTGCGCGGACTTCCTTGATGACGTTGATTTTCTTGTCGCCGGCAGAAGCCAGAACAACGTCAAATTCGGTTTTCTCTTCAGCAGCAGCAGCTTCGCCGCCAGCACCAGCAACAGCAGCAACTGCAACCGGAGCAGCAGCGGAAACGCCCCACTTTTCTTCCAGAAGCTTGCTGAGTTCAGCAGCTTCCATGACAGTCAGTGCGGACAGTTCTTCTACGAGCTTTTCAAGATCAGCCATTTTTTAGTACCTTAAGTTCGAACCAGATTTTGGTTTCTATAGACAGTGTGTTTGGACGCCTTATGCGGCCTCGTCCTTGTCGGCGTACGCGCCGAAGACGCGGGCAAGCTGCCCGGCCGGTGCGTTGACAACCTGAGCAATCCGGGAAGCCGGGGTCTGAATCATGCCAACCAGTTTCGCACGCAGCTCATCGAGCGACGGCATGGTTGCCAGAGACTTGACGCCTTCCGGGTTCAGATTGGTCGTTCCAAGAGCACCGCCAAGAATTTCCAACTTGTCGTTGGCTTTGGCGAAATCGACAGCTGCTTTCGGTGCTGCTACCGGATCGTCTGAGTAGACGAGTACGGTAGGGCCCTGAAACAGGTCGGAGATGTGCTCAAGGTCGGTGCCTTTAAGGGCGAGCTTCACAAGGCGGTTTTTTGCGACTTTTACAGAACCGCCGGCTTCACGCACAGATGCCCGCAATGCAGTCATCTGAGCAACCGAAAGACCTGCGTAGTGCGCGACAACAACGACGCCGGTGTCAGCCAGCTCGGCGTTGAGAGCCGTCACGAACTCGTGCTTTTCCGCTCTTTCCACTTGCCTTCTCCATTTGATGGCGTTTCCGCCACCGGTTTACCTTTGCCGCCAGGCAGATGGTCCCGAACCCGGAACCGCCCTCAAGGCGACGCTCAGGGTCCTGTCCCCTCACCCTCACGCTTGAAAACGCGCGGCAAGGTCTGGTTCGAACCTGTACTTCCGCCTGACCGGCGGAAAATTCGGTTCTCACCCATCTATGCAGGCCTTTACGGCTTAAGCCGGTTACCCGGCACCTGCAGTCTCGGACAGGGCAACCCGGCAGAAGTCCGCCGGGTCTATTCAGCCATTCGGCCGAAATCTCATTTCAATCCGGAAATTCCGGATTATTCGCCAGCTACGCTGGACAGCTCAACCTTCACGCCCGGTCCCATGGTGGAGGACACGGCAATGCGCTTCAGGTAGGAGCCTTTTGCGCCGGACGGCTTGGCCTTCTGAACGGCATCAACCAGAGCTTTGACGTTCTGGGAGATCGCTTCTTCAGAGAAGGATACCTTGCCTACACCGGCGTGAACGATACCGGCCTTTTCGACGCGGAACTGGACGGCGCCACCCTTGGCGTCGTTAACCGCAGCCTTGACGTCCGGGGTCACGGTGCCGACTTTCGGATTCGGCATCAGGCCACGCGGGCCGAGAACCTTACCGAGACGGCCGACCAGCGGCATCATGTCCGGGGTCGCAATGCAGCGATCGAAGTCGATCTTGCCGCCCTGGACTTCCTGAACCAGCTCTTCAGCACCAACGATGTCGGCGCCTGCAGCCTTTGCCTCTTCAGCCTTGTCACCACGCGCGAACACAGCGACCTTGACGTTTTTGCCCGTACCGTTCGGCAGGACACAAACACCGCGGACCATCTGGTCTGCGTGACGCGGGTCAACACCAAGATTGATCGCAACTTCGACAGTTTCGTCAAATTTGGTCTTGGAACGCTCTTTCACGAGGCCGATGGCTTCGTCCAGAGAATACAGCTTGTTGCGGTCGAGACCTTCACGTGCTGCTTTGATACGCTTTCCAACCTTAGCCATGATCTTACCCCTTAACCTCAAGGCCCATGGAACGGGCGGAGCCTTCGACCATCAGCATTGCAGCATCGATGTCGTTGGCGTTCAGGTCCTTCATCTTGGCTTCGGCGATTTCTTTCACCTGATCCTTGGTGACGGAACCGACGGTGCCACGACCCGGGGTCTGGGAGCCCTTCTGCAGCTTGGCAGCTTTTTTCAGGAAGAAGCTGACCGGAGCCGTCTTCACTTCGAATGTGAAGGACTTGTCGGAGTAATACGTGATTACGGTCGGGCACGGAGCGCCCTTTTCAACATCCTGGGTCTGTGCGTTGAACGCCTTACAGAATTCCATGATGTTCAGGCCACGCTGACCGAGCGCCGGACCAATGGGCGGCGACGGAGTAGCGGAACCTGCCGGCACCTGAAGCTTCAGGAAACCTTCAATCTTTTTCGCCATTACTCTCTCCAATCAATCGCAACCGAACGGCAATTCGGTTGCTTGGGAGTTGGTGGTCTGGCCCTTGCCGATGTCCGGCGAAGAACATCAGAACCTTCCACCTGCTTCACCCCGGTATCTTCCTTCAAGAGGATGAACACCGGGCACTCACACCGCCCCACAGGACGGCAAACAGTCAGAGTTTGTCGACCTGACCGAATTCCAGCTCAACCGGCGTTGCACGACCAAAGATGGACACCGCCACCTTGAGACGCGCCCGCTCGTCATCAACTTCCTCGACAAGACCGGAAAAGGACGCAAAGGGCCCATCGGACACCCGCACCTGTTCTCCAACCTCGAAGCTGACGGAAGGCTTTGGCCGTTCCACACCTTCCTGAACCTGATTAATGATGCGAAGGGCTTCTTTTTCCGGAATCGGCATCGGCTTCTGATCCGCGCCCAGGAAACCGGTAACCTTCGGCGTATCCTTGATCAGGTGAAAGGCTTCATTGGTCATATCCATCTTCACCAGCACGTAACCAGGGAAGAATTTGCGCTCTGCATCCACCTTGCGGCCACGGCGCACTTCAACGACCTTTTCCATCGGAACGAGGATTTCCTCAAAAAGATCGGACAGACCTTTCTGCTCAGCCTTCTCGCGTATGGAATCGGCGACCTTCTTCTCAAAATTGGAATAGGCGTGCACAATGTACCAGCGCTTGGCCATGGTTCTCAGTTCCGTTTCTTGTTCTTTGTTCAAACCGGACGGGCGGGCCCAAAAATCAGCCACCAACGCCAAGAATGTAGCCAATCCCGAGGCTCATCAACTGATCCGCCACGAGAAAGAAAATCGAAGCGATCAGCACCATCACGAACACCATGGCGGTGGTCACGGCTGTCTCACGGCGCGTCGGCCACGTCACCTTGGACGTTTCGGAGCGCACTTCCTGGATGAATTTAAAGGGATTGGTCTTCGCCATTCCGATTCCGGTCTGTTAAATACGAGTGGGCGCGCGAAAATCCTTCGCGCGCCTCACTCGAGGAAACTCTTTAAGCCCTCGAGGCAAATTAATCAAGAGCAAATTGGCAGGGGCAGCAGGGTTCGAACCCGCGACCTACGGTTTTGGAGACCGTCGCTCTACCAGCTGAGCTATACCCCTTCAGACGATCGCGCTAACGATCTTGCTCCTGATACCCTCTGAAGCCGCGTACCGCAACACTTAAGAGGAGGAGTTGCCGGGTACAAGTCCCGGCAACTCGAATTCATCTTATTCGATGATGGATGCGACGACGCCGGCGCCGACGGTACGGCCACCTTCGCGGATAGCGAAGCGCAGGCCTTCTTCCATGGCGATCGGCACGATCAGCTCAACGTCAACGGAGACGTTGTCGCCCGGCATCACCATTTCCGTGCCTTCCGGCAGAGAAACCACACCGGTCACGTCCGTCGTACGGAAGTAGAACTGCGGGCGGTAGTTGGTGAAGAACGGGGTGTGACGACCACCTTCTTCCTTGGTGAGGATGTATGCCTCAGCCTTGAACTTCGTGTGCGGAGTAACCGAACCCGGCTTACACAGAACCTGACCACGCTCAACGTCTTCACGGCCAATACCGCGGATCAGTGCGCCGATGTTGTCGCCGGCTTCACCGCTGTCCAGCAGCTTGCGGAACATTTCAACGCCCGTAACGGTCGTCTTCTGAGTGTCCTTGATGCCGACGATCTCGACTTCTTCACCCACGTTGATCACGCCGCGCTCAACACGACCGGTCACAACAGTACCGCGGCCGGAGATCGAGAACACGTCTTCGATCGGCATCAGGAACGGCTGATCCTTCGGACGCTCAGGCGTCGGGATGTATTCGTCAACCTGAGCCATCAGCTCACGGATCGCATCACGGCCGATAGCCGCATCGCGGTCTTCAACAGCTGCAAGCGCAGAACCCTTGACGATCGGAATGTCGTCGCCCGGGAACTCGTAGGAAGACAGAAGCTCGCGGATTTCCATCTCGACAAGCTCGAGAAGCTCTTCGTCGTCGACCTGGTCAACCTTGTTCATGAAAACAACAAGGGCCGGAACGCCAACCTGACGCGCAAGCAGGATGTGCTCGCGGGTCTGCGGCATCGGGCCGTCTGCGGAAGACACAACCAGGATCGCGCCGTCCATCTGCGCAGCACCGGTGATCATGTTCTTCACGTAGTCAGCGTGACCCGGGCAGTCAACGTGAGCGTAGTGACGGTTTTCCGTCTCATACTCAACGTGCGCCGTGGAGATGGTGATGCCGCGGGCCTTTTCTTCAGGCGCACCGTCGATCTCATCGTATGCTTTTGCTTCAGCACCGCCAGCTTCAGCCAGCGTCATGGTGATTGCAGCGGTCAGCGTCGTCTTGCCGTGGTCAACGTGGCCAATCGTGCCAATGTTAACGTGCGGCTTGTTGCGCTCAAATTTTTCCTTCGCCATCGGCGTCGCTCTCTGTCCAATACTCGGTTCGGTCGATACAGGCTCGAGCGGGACGCATTCCGGTGCCTTGGACAGATCCGCAAGCGACGAATTGCTTCCCGTAGAACTTTTTCAGGATTTCCGGGCGAAAGAGCCTTCCGTTCCGGACACTCCGATCAGCACCATGATGGAGCGGGTGAAGGGAATCGAACCCTCGTCGTCAGCTTGGAAGGCTGCTGCTCTACCATTGAGCTACACCCGCACAACGAGGAACCAGGAACGATGGTGGAGGAGGTTGGATTCGAACCAACGTAGGCATAGCCAACGGATTTACAGTCCGTCCCCTTTAGCCACTCGGGCACTCCTCCATCTCGTCCTGCTTCACGCCGAAGCGATCAGGATGGCTTACCGAAGAGCCCGCCCGGAGGGGGCGAGCAATCCCGTGGCGCGTTTTATGCAGATGCGGACCTTCCGTGTCAACGACGATTTTGAAAAGAAACAAACAAAATCATCGAGACGCTCGAAACAGGTACTTCGAGCGCTCGGGATTACCCCGCCAGCAGATGCTCAAAGAGTGCCAACACAATCTGCAAATGTCACGGTTTCCCGACGTTTTTCTCCGCCATTACCTTCTTGCCAGACCTGCCTGTGGACAACTTTTCCGGTCTGAGCAAATAGGCCCAACGAGTTTCAGGTGGTTGAAGAATTTTTGTTTTTCCCTGTGCAAGAACGGCTTAGAGGCAAATCACTTGCCGGGAATCCTTATTTGTTGTACCTACAACAAATGACAAGTTCCCTGAATGACATCGACTTTGTCGAAATGGGCCGGACCTGTTTCGGTCATGCAGCGCGGCGCACAGCGAATCTCCTGACACGCCACTACAACAGGCACCTGTCGTCGGTCGGCCTTGAGCTGACTCAGGCGCAATTGCTGGCTGTCATAGCTGACGGTTCGGCTTCATCCGCATCCGAGATTGCCAGATATCTCGGCATCGAACGTTCTACACTCGCTCGTAATCTGAAGCCGCTGGAAACATCAGGGTTAATTGAAAGACGGAAAAAAGGCAGCCGCAAGGGGTTGCCGGTGCTGACCTCTGCCGGACAGGAAAAAGTGATCGAGATTCACCGCACCTGGCAAAAGGCGCAAGAAGAACTCAGTTCTCTTTTGGGCAATGAGGAAGCAGCCATGGTGCGCGCGCAAATGTCCGCGCTCCGCAAGGCGGTTCACATCCTGGAGGATCGTGAGGCGAACGCTCGGCCCTCCCCCTCTCACAAAGGCGATTTGCTTCGCCCCACAAAAACAGGACGATCTAGATGAGCGTTTCAAGCACCGTTACCGAAAACGGGAAGATCCACACCCTCGGCCCGCTGCCCATGTCCGCAGTCACGAACCTTTCCGGGCTGGACATCTTTGAAAAGATGATGGCGGGAGATCTTCCCGCACCGCCCATGATGATCCACTCCAACATCCGAATGAAGGAATTTTCCGAGGGCAAGGCGCTATTCTCAGGGCTGCCGGCCAACGATTTCCTCAACCCGCAGGGAACTGTTCATGGCGGCTGGATCTCCACTCTTATAGATACAGCGCTTAGCTGCGCGGTACATACCGCGTTGAAACCCGGCGAGTTTTACACCACCACATCCCTGACGGTGAATATGGTCCGCCCTCTCCTTGCCGATGGCAATGAAGTCACCTGCGAGGGACGTGTCGTTCATCGCGGTTCTCGTCTGGCTACCGCTGAAGGTGAATTGAAGGATGCCAACGGAAAACTGATTGCGCACGGAACAGTGAATTGCATGATTCTCAAGCCCTCGTGAAAACAGGATCTCGTGCAGCAACGGCTTCCCTCTTTTCCTTTGAAGCATTTGCCGCTAGAGCTGCGCCATGACGGAAAACAGCAAATCCCAACGCTCCCGTTCCCGTCCGGGTCACGGAGCAAAGCCTTTTAACAAGCGCTCCGGCAAGCCGGCACCCAGGCGTCCGGGCCTGCCGCCAGAGGGTCCGGTGCTGCTCTACGGCCTGCATACGGTAGAGGCGGCCTTCGCCAACAGGGACCGCAAGCGCCTGAAGCTTTTCGCAACGGAAAATGCGCAACGGCGCCTGGAAGAGCGCGGCGTCAAAATCGACGTGCCCGTTGAGACCATGATGCCGAAGGCGCTCGATCGTATGGTGACCAAGGATGCCGTGCATCAGGGCATGATCCTCGAAGCAGATCCACTACCTGCATACGGCGCGGAGCACTTGAAAGGTGCACGGTTGATTCTCGCACTCGATCAGGTGACCGATCCGCACAATGTCGGTGCCATCCTGCGCTCCGCCGTTGCCCTGAATGCAGACGCGGTGGTCACGACCGAAAGACACGCGCCTGAAGAAGGCCCGGTCCTTGCCAAGTCCGCGTCCGGTGCTCTCGACATGATCAGGCATGTGCGGGTGAAGAACATGGCCCGCTTTGTTACGGAGATGAAGGACCAGGGATTCGGCTGCATTGCACTGGACAGCGATGGTCCTGCGAGCCTCGAAGACACAGCATTTACCGACAAGACAGTTCTTGTTCTCGGTTCCGAAGGCAAAGGCGTTCGTCAGGGTGTCCGCGAAGCCTGCGGCCTGCTCGCCCGACTCGACATGCCTGGCGAGATTCGCTCACTGAATGTATCCAATGCGGCAGTTCTGTCACTTTATGTCGCCCGGATGAAGATGGGGCTCTGACCAGAGCCCCAATTCGATATTTCTTCTCCGGAAAGCAGATCACGCCGCTTCGCGACCATTTCTGTTTGCCTCGGCCTCGCTCTCGGCTTTTTCTCCCTGTCTTCTCTGCGCGACAGTCAATAGAGGTGCCAGGACCAGACTGAGGCCGATCATTGGAGCAAGTATCATGAGGCCTGTGCGAATCCCGTAGGTGTCCGCCAGCGCGCCAATGGACAGGGGACCGACCAGAAATCCCAGAAGCGCAATAAACGACAGGACAGCAACATTCGAAGCGGAGCTTCTTCCTGGCACTGCAGCTGCAGCCGTGACTCCAAGTGGAAACGCCAAAGCGGCTCCGATACCAAGTATTCCCAGACCGCACAGGGCAATCAGTGTGTCGGGCGCAAACCAGATCACCGCGATACCGGACAACCCGACGATTGCCAACCCCTGCCCCAAGCGCCCGGGTGTTGCCACCTGCCGCAGACGGTCACCGAGCAAACGTGTTGTTGCCAGGCACAGGGAAAACACGGAAATGCCAAGACCGGCCAGTCCCGGATTGGCGGCAAATGTATCGCGCAGGAAAACAGCTGCCCAATCCGCGATTGCTCCCTCGACAAGCGTTGTACCGAATGTGAAGACGCAAATCCCAATAAGCAGCGGGTGAGGAAGACGGAAACCGTGAGTGTCTTGAGCATTTGAAGCCACATCCGGTTCCACCGGCAAGCCAACCGTTACCGGCAGGACTATGACCTGCACCACGATTGCGATCGCCAAACCGGCAACAAGCGGTTCAAGGTCGAATCCGGCGACCGTTGAACCGATCAATGTTCCGGTCAAAAGTCCGAAACTCCAAAACCCATGAGCCTTGCTCATTATCTTGCCGCCGGTCCGCTTTTCATATTCGTCGGCCAAGACGTTCAGCCCCAGTTCCAGAATGGACATGGAGCTGCCGACACAAGCAAGGACGCCCATGAGGAACCATTGCGAAGTCGAAAGGAAGGGCAGCAGCATCACCACCAGAAAGACGGGATAGAACATCAATGTGATGCGACGCGCCCCGATCCAATGCGCCAACCGTCCGGCAATCAGCAAGGTCGTCAGCGTCCCGAGTGGTGCGCCGACCAGCGCGATTGCCAGTTCGCTATTCGTCAAGCCAAGAGTAGTCTGAACTCCGGGGATGTGTGGCAGCCAGGCTCCGAGAGCCACGGGCTGGAGAAAGAATATCAGGCAAATTCGTGCCGCTTGAGACATGTATACCTTCTTGAAAATTCTTGATCGATGCTGCTTTCAAACTGCGTGGGGGGAATCGGGCATACATCCGAATTTCGATTTATGCCCACCTTATCGCCCGGTCCCCGGAGGTCCTTTTCTCTTCTGGAGCGGACCTTCATAGGCCTGAAAGATCTCCAGTTTTGATATGGCGAAGCCTTCCGGACATCCCGTATCGATAAGATCATAGTAGATGGCCCGCCCGCGAAACGCCCTGCTCTTGTCCGCCTCGAAGAAAAGTCCGTAACAGGACCTGTTGCAATAAAAGAGCGCGCCCTCTTCCGCGTTTACCCGACGGGCCTGACCATTTGTCTGAAGAACTTGTTCTCCCTGCAACATTCCAGTCATGACGTGACAGACCTGACGGTCATAGGATTTTCTGGTGCTGTCCTTGATGGCAAATCGAATGGGAATACCGGTGATTTCCATTCCCGTTCTATCTTCCCTGTGTTGCCCTCGATCGCGAGCAAAGCGCTGTGGACGACCCGACAGACAGCTCAGAACATCCCAGCCGGACGTTGTCTTGACGTTATAGAAGTATTGGCCGGAAGCGTCTTTCATGCCACGGCACGCATCCAATTGCGATTCAACCGCGTTGTCCCTGTCGAACCATCCAAGAGCGAGGATCGGAAAACCGTCCATTGCGTATCCAACCGGCTTTTTCTCAACGTCCACCCATTGCCTGCCCAGGTCTTCAATCAGGCAACGAGGCGCAGTGTGATAGTGATAATCGTCTCCCCTTCCCGCGTGACCACCGCAAACGTCGAGTTCGCCTTCTTCAAGGGCACTCGGGCGTTTTCCTGTCGCGCGGTTTACAGGTCCCTGCGTGCTCGGATCGAAGATCGGCACCCCGTTCACGGCAACACCTACAGGCCCTGCTTCAGTGGGCGTCGGGCTGACGGCAAGTCGTGGTGAAAGAAGAATTTCAAATTCGTAGTTGTGAACACTCGGAAACTGCTGATTTGTCGCCAGGATCCCGGTCATGATGGGATCTTCGGGGTGCGGCAGTCCGTGGGAGGAAAACCGTGCCTTGCCGTCTGTACAGGACACATTTTCGACTTCCTCCGTGTAGCAGGACGCCTCGCACTTGCAGGACTTGATGTCGTGGGCACGGGTATCTGAGGGAAAACCGGCGGCCAGAAAATTTGTCGCCAGCAAAGCACAGATGAACCTGACAAACTGCATTGGCAATTCCCTTTTCATAATCCGGGGAAAGCCGACAATCCGCACAATCTTGCGTCTTGTCACTCACTAATGCGCCGCAACACACTGCGAGCTAGGTAATTATCCACAGAGCTCATATGTTTTTTCCTGACTTTTTAGAGGCTTAGAAGATTTTTCGGGCGATGAAACGAAAATTTTTACTCGGGGCATGGACAAGCGCGTCCAATCTGATAGAAGCCATTCCCGGCGCCGGTATAGCTCAGTTGGTAGAGCACGTGATTTGTAATCTCGGGGTCGCGGGTTCGAATCCTGCTGCCGGCACCAGTTCCCTCTACAAGTTTGCTCGTGGATGAATTTCTACATTACTCACTGGTGTCCAAGTAGCGTCCATTCGCGCTCAAACACCGGCAGTCGCTATTGCGACGTTTACTAGCTTGAACTGCGGCTTCCATTTTTTTGCAGTTCCTCCTTTTGGAGCCGGAGGTGTAGCGCGCAATTTCGATTGGCAAATCGCACAACTTTACTCGGCATCCGGATCATTAAGCTGAAGAGACGGCGAAGCGTCCGCGCGGTCGCACAGGCGTGCCATGTCGGTTGAGAGCCCGTTCACCATTGAGCCTGTACCGTTGCGCCTTCAATGGTTCGCCACCGATAGTCACAAAACATTGTGGCTCATGAAAAAAACGTCCTCAAGAAATTGAGTCAGAATTCAATCGACGCGCTCTGGACGGGAACACGGTGCTTGTTGTCAGCCGCACTAAAACAGGCTTCTCCAAACCGCCGCCGTCTCCTCAACAAAAGATGTGTAGCTGCGGGGACCATCCGGCAGAAGGGCAGCTTGCGCTTCAAAATCTTGCGCATCTACAGGACAGCCATATCGTTCAAAATAGCGGTTCATGATCAGAAAATCGAAGTTGAACCATGATGGTATCATCGTTTCCATACTTGCTTCGAATTCTTCCGGCGTATAGCCGGGGTATACGACGGTACGGCCCAGTGCCCTGGACCACAGTGCGGCGGTTTCTTCACCGTTGGGAGATTCCAAGCTCGCCAAGGTGAAAGCTTCATTGTTGGCGCGTGGGTTCGCGAGCACGTTCGCTGCTGCAAGCGCAACGTCTCGTGCGTCGATGCGGGACATAGGAAAATTGCCTATCGGCCAAGGGTAAGCGCCTGCAATAATAGCATCTTTCAGCCATAGATCGTTTTGAGCAAAGTTCGTAGGCCGCAGGATCGTGTGCGGAATCCCAGTGTACCGAATAGCTGCTTCGATCGCTATTTTTGGACCTGAGTGAGGGACGAGCGGTGAGAGCGTCGACATATAGTTCGACAGATAGACAATATGTTTGCAGGAAGCCTCGACTGCGATTGCGAGGGTCACCAACCCGCGCTGGGTTTCCAGGGGATCATTGGCAACCAGCAGAAACACACTCTCAACGCCTTCGAAAGCGCGCCGCAGACTGGCCGGATCATCCATGTCGGCAATAACCGCCTCGACACCGGCGGGCAGAGTTGCGGCAAACTCCTTCGACCGAGTTGCAACCCGGACTTGCATGCCGCTTTCATGCAGGATCGGCACAAGCGATCGGCCGATTGTCCCGGAGCCACCAAATACAAGAACCGTCATCAAAGCACCGTTACTTTAGGTTGTGTTCAGAAAAGAGTAGGAAAATATCTGTTCGTCTTCAAATGTTTTGGGACACTCCGATCATTGCTCAATGGACGTTTTTTTGCCTACGGCCACACCGCGAAAAAATATGCGCGGAACTCGCCTTCCGAACGCCAGCCGACCGACGCATGCAGTGGCACGAAAAAGCTCTCGCCGGCAGTGAAGATTTCCTCGTGGTCAGAACCTGTCACAATGACGGTTCCGTGCTGCACACAAATCAATTCGTTGCGGTTGAATGACTTAATGGGGAATTCACACGGTCCGGACACCAGTGTCCCTACCTGGATCCGCCCGTCGCTCGATTCATAGGCGAGGTTTTGTCGTTGGTGCGGCTCCAACGTCCCAACCCCATCGGTCGGCTTGCTCACATCGTCCAGCTCAGCGTCTGTTGGGTTTGAAATGAGGCGGATGCATTTCAGTTTGGCCGGGTCAGTCTCTGCCGGATAGTCTTCCCCATGGAATGTCATGAAGTACTTCCGATAGTACTTCGTCATATCCCATGCGCACTTGAAACCCTGAGGCAGGAAGAAGGCCTGCCCGGCCAAAATGACATCTTTCCTACCCGCTGCATCGACGATGGTGACTTCTCCGTCGATGAGTTGCATCAACTCAAACAGCGGGTATGGATGGTTGCTCGTTGCGCTGCCGCCATGGTTTTCCCAAGTGCCGGTGCACAGACCGTTGTGCTCAAACGCCTTCACCCCACGCTGGTCCGGCACTGGCCCGATCAGCCAGTCGGGCGGGATAACTTCCCAGATCTTCAGGCCTTCGCCTGTGGGGTTATGGGGATCCAATCTGATGACGCCAGCCATGTTGATGTCTCCTGAATAGCGGGACGTCCCAGTTTCCGGACAGATTTAGTGTGAAGATTGTGCAGCGATTTCCCAGGATATCAAAGTGAATTCCTATTGGGCGTTTGGTATCTGGTGGTCAAATTCCACCATTGTCCGTCGTTGAACAATTCGATGCTACCGAAAATCGGTTACTTGGCGGGAACACCGGCTTCCATGAAGGCCATGTTTTAAGCATGACTTCTGTTGGTTTCAGCCAAACAGCCCACACCAGACTTTGTTTGCGCTGGCAACAGCGGCAATGTAGCTAACCGGAAACGGACGTTAGTCGCCTGAAAAACTGAAAGGTTTTCAGCAGATTTGGTTCAGTCGCAAAGATTATGAGGTGTTTGGTGCCGGGTACCGACAACGCAAAAATCGGGATGTTTTCCGCGCTTTCCATCGGTATCGTCGGCATGGTTGGCGGCGGCATATTTGCCGTAACCGGATTGACAATAGAGCTTACCCGTGGCGCGGCACTGATCGCCTTCATCGTTGCAGGCATTGTCGCTTTGCTGACCAGTTACTCCTACCTGCGCCTTACGCTGAAATATCCCAGCGAGGGCGGCACCGAAACCTTTCTGATCAAGGGCTTTGGTGAAGGCGTCTTTTCAGGTGCGCTGAATATCCTTTTATCGATGAGCTACATGGTTCTTCTGGCTGTCTATGCCTACGCCTTTGACAGTTATGCGAGCGATTTCCTGCCGTTTGAACGCTCTGCGTATCTCACCCGGGCACTTGCCAGCGGACTGCTGATCGTACTCGTCATCATCAATCTTTTCGGCACACAGCTGGTCATCAAGTCCGAGATTTTTTCAATGCAGGCAAGATGGCCCTTCTCCTGATCTTCATTGTTGCCGGTCTGGCAATTCAGCTGGACTGGAGCAGGATGACGCCGTCCGACCACGTGCCTCCGGTTGAGCTTTTTGCCGGCGCGATGATCATTTTCCTGAACTACGAAGGGTTCAAGCTGATTGCCAATGCGAGGACGGACGTCAGGAACCCCGCGAAAATCCTGTCGATTGCCTATGTCGGCGGCGTCTTGATCACGATCTTTCTGTACGTGCTGATCGCGATCGTCGTTTTGGGGCAACTCGACTTTGAACAGATCAAGGCAAACTCGGACAATGTGCTTTCGATTGCGGCCCATGATTTTCTTAGACCGGTTGGCGTGATCGTCACCATAGCCGCATTGCTGGCAACGACTTCGGCCATCAATGCAACCTCCTACGGAGCCGGACGTTTGACCTACACGAATGCGAAATCCGGTGAGCTTCCAAAGGAACTGGAACGCAATATCAGAGGCCAACCCTTCGAAGGCATGTTCGTGTTCGCCGTCGCATCACTTCTTCTGGTGATTTTCCTGCCTCTCAACGCGATCGCCACGATGGCAAGCGCGGGTTTCCTTCTCATCTTCTTCGCCGTCAACCACGCAAATGTCAGACGCGCAAAGGACACCGAAAGCCAGGCCTGGATTTCAATGCTTGGAATGGCAGCGTGTGCTTTTGCACTGTTTGCGCTTTGCTGGCAGGTTTGGCGTGTTGAAACGACACCATTTCATGTGCTGATCCTTGTGGGCATGATCGCAGCCTCCTTTGCTATCGAGATCGTTTATCGGAAAGCCGCGAAGCGAGTGATCTCGCCTGCTGTCCATCGATAAACATACCCGCCAATTCGTCCCTAACCCGGCCAATCAACCGGTTTCATTGCTTGCTCAGGCGACAATTGTTATTTGATTTCAAGCCAGGTGGTCAGCTCGGGTGCGGTATTCGCGCAAGGGGCGAGGATCAGGTCACGTGACATGAACGGCCCGGCCTGCCGGCTTACCTCTCCCGCCGCGACGCAGCTTTCGGGCTGGCTGGCGGGTGTAATGCGCCCGATTCCCTGATCAAACAGAAACTGTTGATTTGGCCGGTCATCGGAACAATCCCTGAGACCGAAGGCAATCTTTGGGTCATCGGGCGCAATCAGCTCCATGCACTTTCCTGCAAATTCGACAGAAACGATCTGGCTGGTATCGGCGTTGTAGGAGAACTGCACATCTCCGCCCTGCGGTTTGCAGGAATGAGCCTGCAGGTTCTCTGCGTATCCGCGCCCAAGAGTATCAATGCACCATCCTAGAGAATCCGCTTCATCGAGATTGTCGGCAAGAAAAATCACCGGTGCCGGCGTCTGAATGTTGGGAGCTTCGGCAGTGGCCGCGGAAGCCAGAAGACAGAAGAAGCAAGTCGAAGCGATATTGCCATACTGCATGACGTTCGTCCTCTCAGTCCAATTGTCGACAGCAGCAGTCCTTTTGCCTCCTGCCATCGCTTATCAAACAACAAATCGTGTCATCGGCGTGGAATCCCCTTCCGATGTTCCGGCGTTGCTTCGCGCCCGGTCACACCATCCACCAACACGAAGGCAATTGAACATGGCTCCGTGCCACGATTAGACCAGGCATGATTTGTGCCACGCTGAACAACCACGTCCCCCGCCTTCAGCAACACATCTTCTTCATCCATCAACATGTAGATCTCTCCAGTGAGGATGATCGCATAATCAAGGCTGTCCGTCCTGTGCATCCAGGGGTGACGTGCATTTTCGACGATGTTGTCGCCTGCTCCCATTTCTGCAAACGCGGCCTTGCCGTCCAGTGTCTTCATGACTTCCGGGTCTTCGGGCATGAATTCAACGACCCGAAAGACACTGCCGTTCTTTGGGGGATGCAGAACGAAGGGTCCCTCGCAGGTTTCAGTCGCACCGTCATATTCAGCCGGTGTCCCGTCGGACAGCCAGAAGTTGGTCAGGGTCACGCCTGGCCGGTTCGCTCGTTGCAGGCGATGGGTCGCAATGCTGTCGCTTTCGACGACCGCACGCCCGTTTTCGTCATGTCCGGTAACGACGCGTCTGAATTCTCTTGCCATGTTTTTTCCAGTAGTTTTCATGATCCAGTCGAAACTTGTCTGCTGCTGAACTGCTGAAACAGTACGCAACCCACCAAGGCGCCCCCCACAAGTGCGGACGGCCAGAACTGTATGAGAAGGCAAAGTCCGGCGACCAACGCGATGACACGGTTGGTCCAGGAAAGCGGAGAAAAAATGCAGCCGACCACACCGGCTGCAACGGCCCCAACACCGGCAAACCCGGTCACCACCGCAAAGAGATTGGTCAAGACATCTCCCTGCATGAGAAGGCCCGGTCCAAAGACCAGCGCAAAGGGAAGCGCAAAGCTGGTGGTGGCGTAGGAGGCTGCCGTCCAGCCGACCTTGTTGACGTCGGCACCCGCAATTCCACCGGCGACATAAGAAGCAAGTGCGACCGGGGGCGTGATCGTGGAAATGCAGCCATAGTAGAAAACGAAGAAATGCGCCGTCAGCATCGGTACGCCAAACTTGACCAATGCAGGAGCCACAACTGTCGCGAGGATCAGATAGGCCGCCGTTGTCGGCAGCCCCATTCCCAGGATGATTGAGGCAACCATGGTGAAGACAAGCGCCAGGAAAAGCTGGCCATTCGAGGCAACATCGATCAGCAGTGCTATCTTGGACCCGAGACCCGTGACGCCAAGCGTGCCGGATATCACACCGGCTGCAGCGCAGGCAGCGGAGATCGTAATCACATTGCGCGAACCTTCGGCAATGCTGCCGCCAATTCGCTTCACCAACGCAATATCCACCCGACGCGTTTTCACCACATCCAATCCGATCAGCACCGCCATGGCCCAAAGTGACGCCTTGAAAGGTGAGAAACCGAACAGCATGAGCCCGAGCAGTGTGCCGAACGCTCCAATAAACGGCAGCCCTTGAAAGAGAACCTCAAGGAGCGGTCGTCCATCGCTCTTGTCCGCATCTGTCGGCGCGATACCTGACTTCACGGCCTGCAAGTGGACAACGAAGAAAATAGATCCGAAAAACAACAGTGCCGGTAAAATGGCGACCGCCATCACGCTGGTATAGGGGACGCCCACAATCTCGGCCATGATGAATGCCGCAGCTCCCATGACAGGCGGCATCAACTGACCTCCCGTCGATGCGACGGCTTCTATCGCGCCAGCCTGATGGGGTTCATACCCTTCCCGCTTCATGATCGGGATCGTTACCGTACCGGTCACGGCCACATTTCCCGCTGCAGAGCCCGACACCATGCCTATCAGGGTTGAAAACAGCACTGCGGACTTGGCACTTGCCGCCCGCAGTCCTCTGGTCAGACGAATGGAAATTTCAAAGAAGAAATCCCCTGCGCCAAACCGCGACAGCATGGCGCCGAAGATGGTGAACACGATGATGTAAGTCGCGGCGACGCCGATCGGAATGCCGTAGACCCCTTGCGTATCGGTGGTCAGGAAAATCACCATGCGCTCAAGACCATATCCCCGGCCATTCAACAATCCAGGCAGATAGGGACTGATGAACGGGTAGCAGAAAAACAACAGCGTAATGAAAGCGAGAATGAGCCCGACACCACGGCGCGCAGCTTCGAATACGAGCAGCAGAATGACCGCACCGGCATAGTAGTCGCCGTCTGTCGTCAAGCCGCCGCTGAACGCGATTGCCTTCCAGCGTGAGATCAGCCAGAGACTCGCGGCAAGAACTGCCACGATCAGCACGGTTGAGAGCACAAGATTCAGCCGAGTGTCCTTCAACTTTTCAGAGGCCGGCTTCAACGCAAAAAGAAGCGAAAAGGCCATTGCGACGTGAACAAGCCGAAGCGGCATCGTGGAAATGGAGATGACACCGGACACGGCAGCAAGGTGAAAGACGCCGAGAGCAAATGCCGCCAGCAACACTGCGTTCTGTTTGGTCAACGTGGGAAGTTTGAATGATTTGCCGGACACTTGCTTCGTCTCTTGTTCAGGCCGGACACGAGCCTGAGTGAGCAGGCTCGTGCGGCCAAAGGCTTGCTTGAACTATTACTTGTTGAAGTAGCGCGCAGCGCCCTCGTGGAGCGGGATCGCCAGGTTCAGCGAGTTCGCCGGGTCGATCTGTTTCGCATTGGCGTTCTCTGCCTGAAACTCGTCCAGGTGATCGAACACGGAGGCAACGATCTTCTCAACAGTATCGGCTGACAGAGTGTTTGGAGCGATCAGCATGTTGTTGACGCCAATGACCTGCCCCGCTTTTGCTGTGCCATAGACATCCGCCGGAATTTCAACGGTCTTGAAGGCACCGTTCTTTTCCAGGGCCTTGTCCAACATGCCGTCCGAGAATGCGATGAAACGCAACCTGTTGCCGGCCGCTGCCTGCATGACGGCACCTGCCGGGTAACCGGACAGGGCAAATGCAGCATCGACATTGCCGTCACTCAATTGGCTGAAGCCGTCGGAATAAGACAGAAAGCTGGGGACAATGTCGTCCATCGACATGTCGTGAAGCGGCAGAAGAAAATTCATGAAGCCCAGAGTGCCGCCGCCTGCCGGCCCGACTGCAACGCGCTTGCCCTTCAAATCCTCGATTGTCTCGATGTCCGAGTCCTCAAGAACGATCATGTGCAACACGCTCGGATGGAGCGCCGCCACCGCACTCATCTCGATCGCACCGCTCTTGTACGGGCCTTTGCCGCTCAAGGCCAATACAGCAAGATTGTTGTTGGTGATGGCAATTTCAACCTCGCCACTGCCAATGAGCCTGGGGTTCTGAACAGAGCCGCCGGTAACCACCGGCACCATGGTAATTTCGTCGCCTGCATACTTGTTGACCAGGTTCGAAATGCTCTGCCCCATCGGATAGAATGCCCCACCCAGGCTCGCGGTTCCGATGCGCAGCTCATCTGCATGGGCGAAGCTCGATGAAACGAGCAATCCGACTGCCAGACCTGCCGTCTTGAAAATATTGAGCATGATTTTCCTCCCAAGGTAGCTTTCCTCAGGATAGACGACATTTAATCTCTTTCAACATTTTTATCGATATTTTTCCACTTATCGATTTTTATCCATCATTACGACACTCGGATCATGCGTGAGCGGTTGGTCTCCGTAGACTGAGAACGCGGACTTTTCTTTGCTGCGCCCACACGTGGTCGCAAACGCCAATGCCTCCGCCATGCGAAGTTCAGGTTGCCCCTCAGAACTGGCCTTTCTGATCTTGATTTTCTGATCTTGATTTTCTGATTCCGGGCAAAAATCGAGGAACGACAATTATCGGTTAGTCAGCTGTTTCCGAGCCGCAACAGCACCATCGCACCATCCGGACTGTTGGCTTGATCCGTGGCACCGGATCGATCGTGCTCGTCCTATTCCACGTTGCCCATGTATTTGGCCTGGTTGATCAGCTCCTGGCACCTGGCCTCGTTCCCGGCCTTCCGCTCTTTGTTGGCGTCTTCCAGAAGCGCGCGCATCTTTTCAGCCGTGACGGTGTCTATGCCGCTCCGATTGACGTGATCAATCGCATATTCGACCTTGCTGATGTCAGCAGCACAATCGGCCAAGGCACTCGCAGGCGCGAGCAGCGCGAAAGCGGCAGCAAGAAAAACTTCACGTGTCCGTCTCATGTGTTCCTCCATCACCATCAGGCAGTTACTTCACCACCGTCGGCACGAAAAGCTTAGACCGGAATTTCAAACCCCGAGCAGCTTCGTCACATCATCCGGTGGTGCAGATCCATCATGATCCAGAGACTCCCTCCTACCATGATGAAAATAAGAACGGCTGCAAAACCCACGAAAAACAGGTTTTCTCCCGGTGTGTGTTTCAAGTCCAGATGCAGGAAAAATACCAGATGCACCAGGACCTGAAGAACCGCAGCCACTGCGATCACGGCGTAGACCGCCGGACCGGTCAACAGCTCTCCCCA
Source organism: Roseibium sp. SCP14 (assembly GCF_040329475.1). Lineage (NCBI taxonomy): Bacteria > Pseudomonadati > Pseudomonadota > Alphaproteobacteria > Hyphomicrobiales > Stappiaceae > Roseibium > Roseibium sp. SCP14. The sequence continues at coordinate 84,184 of NZ_JBDZYH010000003.1, read as the reverse complement.
GACGAGTGCGAAGGGAATAGCGGTCAAGATGACCGCCAGAACAAACCCGGTGAGGTAGGTCGTGAGTGAACGTTCGCTTGTATGTGTCATCTTCGTCCCCCTCACATGACGCCCGGAAGATAAACCACCGAGAAAATCCCGATCCAGACAATATCCAGAAAGTGCCAGAACAGACCCAGGCGAACGAGACGTGAGCGCACAGGAAGCGTCAGTCCCTTCACCAGAACCTGCCCGATCATCACGCAAATGCCGATCGATCCGAAGGTGACGTGCAGTCCGTGTGTACCGACCAGTGTGAAGAATGCAGACAGGAAGCCGCTGGTTCCCGGCCCCGCGCCCTGCGCAATCATGCCGTAAAACTCAATCAGCTCCATCGCCAGAAACCCAAGTCCGAGAACCAGCGTCACGATGAGCCACTGTACGACCCGGTTTGACCGGTCCTCGCTCATGGAAATCGTCGCCACGCCGAACGTCAGGCTGGACAGAAGCAGAAGCGCAGTTTCACCGGCTGTATGACCGAGATCGAACAGTTCCTTCGACGTTGGTCCGGCGGCGGAATTTTTTGAAAGCACGACATAGGACGCAAACAGCAGCGCAAAGATGACCGCATCGGTCATCAGATAAATCCAGAATCCGAACTCTCGCGATTCCAGCGATTTTTTCTCTTCGTGCTCGAGAAGGTCAGTTGTCACGGACATCTCTCCCATCATGCCCTCCCCGGCAGAGCCGCACCCGAAGCGGCACCACGTGGCATGAAATCGCGCATGTCATGCAGATCTGCCGCGGAAATCTGCGCGAGCCGTGCATTCTCGATCCGGGCAATTTCGGCAGCAGGCATCACGAAATCGGAGTTGTCGTCGCAAGCTCTGATACCGATGCATATGAGGCTGAGAACCAAACAGAGAGCTGCCAGCCACCAGATGTACCAGACCATGGCGAAGCCGAGCACAAAGGAGAGTGCCCCAAGTATCGGACCGATCCCTGAACTTTTCGGCATGACGATGTCTTCGTACTGAACAGGAGCCTGATAAGCGGCGCCCCTGATTTTCATGTCGTGAAACGCGTCCAGGTCACGAACCTCGGGCAGCACAGCAAAATTGTAGGGCGCGGGCGGAGAGGACGTCGCCCATTCCAGAGTACGGCCATTCCAAGGATCACCTGTTGTATCGCGTGCTGACCCCCAGTTTTTCGCCGACACATAAAGCTGAACAGCGATGCAAACGATCCCCGCCAGTACACACAGGGCGCCAAGGGCCGCCACCACCAGATAAGGTTGCCAGGTCGGATCGGCATAGTGCTCCATGCGCCGGCTCATGCCCATGAAACCGAGAACGTAAAGCGGCATAAAGGCGAGATAGAACCCGATGATCCAGAACCAGAAGGAGCGGATGCCCCATTTGGCGTCGAGCTTGAAGCCAAAGGCCTTCGGGAACCAATAGTTCAAACCGGCAAAATAGCCGAACAGCGCCCCGGGGATCAGCATGTTGTGAAAATGCGCAACCAGGAAAGTTGAGTTGTGCATCAGATAGTCGGCCGGAGGCAGCGCCAGCAACACACCGGTGACCCCACCGATCACGAACGTCACCATAAACCCGATCGTGAACACCATGGAGGGATGGAACTCGATCCGCCCCCGGTAGATCGTAAACATCCAGTCGAAGATCTTCACCCCTGTCGGAACGGCGATGATCATCGTGGCTATACCGAAAACAGCGTTCACATTGGCGGATGACCCCATTGTGAAGAAGTGGTGCAGCCAGACGGTGAAGGACAGGATTGCGATACAGGCGGTCGCATAGACGAGCGACTTGTATCCGAACAGACGCTTGCGTGAGAAAGTCGCCACCACTTCGGAAAAGATGCCGAATGCCGGCAGGATCAGGATATAGACCTCCGGATGCCCCCAGATCCAGAGCAGATTGGCAAACATCATCATGTTGCCACCGTCACCATTTGTGAAGAAGTGGAAGCCCAGTGTCCTGTCGAGCGCCAGCTGGGCAGCCACGACCGTCAGGGCTGGAAAAGCGAAGGCGATCAATATCGAGACGCAGAGCGTCGTCCAGGTGAACAACGGCATGCGCATGTAGGTCATGCCCGGGCAGCGGTTCTTGACGATGGTGACAATGAAATTGATTCCCGACATGGTGCTGCCGACACCACTCACGATCAGTGCCCATAGCCAGTAGTCGACGCCGACACCGGGACTGTACTCAATACCGGAATATGGCGGGTATCCAGTCCAGCCGGCAGTTGAGAACTTGCCGATCACGAGCGAAACAAGGACGAGGCCTGCACCGGCTGCCGTCATCCACAAACTGACGGAGTTGAGGAAGGGAAATGCCACATCCCGGGCGCCGATCTGTTGCGGCACAATGATGTTGATCAGACCGGTCAGGAACGGCATCGCCACAAAAAAGATCATGATCGTGCCGTGAGAGGAAAAAATCTGCTCGAAATGCTCTGGTGGCAGATAGCCGTCGCTGTTCAGGGCGATTGCCTGCTGCGCCCGCATCATCAGGGCATCTACGAACCCGCGCACCAGCATCACGAGGGCCAGAACCACATACATGATGCCGATCCTCTTGTGATCGACGCTTGTAAGCCAATCCGTCCACAGAACCTTCCAGGCCCGCAGATACGTGATCAGCAGAAAGACCGCCAGCCCGCCGCAGACGGTTACCGCAGCACCGCCCATCGCCACCCAAGAATAAAGTGGAATGGCATCAAATGTCAGACGTCCGAGCATTACGCAGCCCCCCTGCAGATGAGTTCAGCGGCCTCACTCTCGTGAGGGCCGACCATAGGCGCGTATTTGCGCAGGATGAGTTCGAACAGATCCTTTTCGTAGGAGGAATAGTAACTCACCGGGTTCGCCACGCTCTGCTTATGCAGCTCGACATAGTTTTTTGCATCGAGTACATCCGCCGAGCCGGAGATCTTGTCTTTCCAGGTAGTGAAATCCGCCTCGCTCATGGCATGTGCCTTGAAGTGCTGATCGGCAAAACCGTTGCCCGAAAACATCGTGTTGCGTCCGGTGAAGACACCGGGCTCGTCGGCGAGCAGATTGAGTTCCGACCGCATACCGGCCATCGCGTAAATCTGCCCTCCAAGCGCCGGTATCATCAACGAATTCATGACCGTATCGGATGTAATTTCAATATTGAGTGGCCGATCTGCCGGGAAAGCCAGTTCGTTGACGCTTGCCGCTCCAAGTTCCGGATAAAGAAACAGCCATTTCCAATCGAGCGCGATCGCCTGCACCTTGAATGCCGGTTTGTCTGAAGCAAGTGGCTTGTAGGGATCCAATCTGTGGGTCGCATCCCAGACGAGCGTGCCGAGTGCGATGATGATAATCGCCGGTACCAGCCAGATCACCGTCTCGACTTTCCAGGAACCTTCCCAGTCAGGGGTGTACGCTGAGGCTTCATTGGCCCGTCGGTACCGCCAGACGAAATACAGTGTCAGTGCAATCGCCGGGATTGCCACGATCATCATCAGACCGAACGCGGTGAAAAGAAGATCCCTTTCCGCCAGCGCTATCGGTCCCTTGGGAAAGAGAACCGGTGCGTTGGACACGCCGCAACCTTGCAGCAGCAGGCATGATCCGAAAAGCAGGAAGAGAGGAACGGTTCGGGCGACACGACGAAAAAGTCGACTGTTTGTCAGTTCGGTCATTGCTCCCCCTCAAGAGGACAAAGGCAGTCTCACAAACTCAGATAATTCATTGAGACAATTCAGACTGGTGCTCGATCAAAATTCGGGCGCAGCAGATGCACCACCTAAAACTTATACTAGACTCACCAAGAGCCTAGCCGAGCAAGTTGAGGTTTAAAAGGGTGACCGATCGGGATTTTTTTCAAAACGCTGTGGTTGTGATTGCCATACCTGACATCTTCGAAGCGCGGCGACGCCCCGAAGTCACAAGATTGATCTGAAAGGAAGTCAGAAGCGCGCCGCGATCCCGATCAAAGGACCGTGTGTAATCGTGTCGTAGGCAAAGCGCGCCGTCCCGGATTTTTCATTATCATAGTCGACACCAAGCGCTTTGTACTGAAAATGTGCGGACCAGACCTTGTTGAAATGGTACCCTACACCACCCTGGACATTCCAGGTGAAGTCGGAGCCGACGCCGAAACCGCCGACATCCCCTCGCCCGTTCACAGACCATTTGTCGTTGAACATATGCATGGCACGAAGACCAATGACCGGATCCAGCCAATCGTCACCCCGTGTTATGTCAAAGTTGCCGGCAATCGTTCCGGTAGCGTCCAAACTCAGCGAAATGTCCCAGTAACGTCCGCCCGCGTAAACATCGACCGAAGTCTGCGGAGAGTTGTAGGCCCGGTAAAACACCATGCCTTCCAGAATGAGCTGATCACCGCTTACACGCACGCGCCCCCCCGTCAAGGGCGTGTCGTTTGCCGTTGCCAGGTTCATATAGGCAACGTCCAGCATCGCACCGAATTTCTGCCGGTAGAGGGCTTCAGTGCGCAACATGGCACCGAAGCGCAGATTTTCCAGAATATCACCGGTGCCGATATCAATATCCGTTGCCGGCAATCTGCCCACCTGCGACGTACCGGTAATATTTGCCCCGACAAAGTAAGGGGCGATCAGGAATTCCCAGGTTCGGTCAACGCGTTCGTTGACGGGTTCTTGCACCTGCACCGGTCCCGTTGAAAGATCTGCGGCGCCAGCTTCGGATAGGTGGGATGCCTCCGTCAGAACAAGCAGGCCAAGAGCGCTTGTGATGGTTGCAAGTTTCCTGAGCGTCCGCATCTGGTATTCCCCTTGGGCCGTTTGACCTGATTTGGCAAAACTGGAAGTGCGCTAATCATTCAAACACACCGGAAATGTAGCCACCACAGCCGGAAAAACGATTGTTGCTCCGCATGGCCGAATTACAACACCGTCAACAATGACAGTGTCTTTTATTACGCTCTTTACCTTGAACGAGGTGCCCGTCACCTGGCGACTGTTATACGAACCGGATCCGCTACCCGGGTCGCACCATGCCCGTGCTACTTCTGAACCGATGCTCTTTTGACCATGAAGGCCTCGACGGCAGCCTGAGTTTCAGGTCGCAGATTTTCGATGCCTTCATAGGGAACGCCAGTGGCCGGGGCGCCATCCGGGTACTTCTCCTTGCGCGCCAGGTGACGCCCCAGAATTCGAACGAACTCTTGCCCACCCCAGGCGCCAACTTCCGTTGAGACGGGGTATTTCTCGTGCGTATCGCGAAAAATATCGAAGAAGTCGGCTCCAATCGCATTTTGCCCGGCGGCGGGCAGGTTCAGTTTCAGCTTGTCCTTGATAATGGCCTTGGGCGTATCGATTGAATATACGATGACGCTGTCCCGCCGCCCTTTGCTTTCATCTTCGAAAAGCAGAGAAGCGGATTGATCGACACCATCAATCAATCGATCGCGCGGAACGAAGTCCGTGGCTCCGGCAAATCGGGCAAGTGTCGTGTAGAGATCGGAAACATGAATGATGTTGTTCACGATCGTGTCCGCACCGATCATCTCCGGCCATCTTATAAAGGCATCGACCCTTATCCCGCCTTCTGTCGTGTCGCCCTTGCCGCCTCGAAAAATCATCGGTGTGAATCCTGATTGCGGCGAATACTTCGTGAAGTGCCCATTGTCGCCCATCAGAACAACAATCGTATTTCCGGAAATACCGAGCTCCTCCATCGCGGCGAAAATTTCGCCGAGCCAGCCGTCCAGCTGCTGCATCTTGTCAACGTAAAGCCCGCCATTCGGGCTCTCTGGCCCGTCCCGTCCCGTCCTCGTGTTGTCCAAGGGGAGCATCGGCCAATACTGAAGAAAGAACGGTTCTCCGGCAGCAGACAGTCGGCGCAATTCCTCGAGGGTCTTGTCCTGAAATGCCTGGTTCATTTCATCATATTTGGCAGAGTTCCAGCGTTCCCCCGTCTCCATCCGGACTTCACGGATTTTGCCGTCGGTCTCGCCTTCAATAACCGTGGCCATTGCAGATGCGTCCGGACGGAAAAAATCGTCCAGCGTGTAGGCAGGATCGAAATCCTGTATGCCGACGGAAACCTGCTCGCGAATGGCATCGTCATGATAGACCGTAAGCTGTCCTTGCTGATGCACGGCGTGCTGGGCATAGTCGAACCCCTGGTTCATGGCCCAACTTTCCGCGATATCTCCCATATGCCATTTGCCCACATGAGAAGTCGCATAGCCGGCTTTTTTCAATACCTCGGCAAGTGTAACTTCTTGTCTCGGAAGCCCGAAGCCGGCGATATCGACCGTTGTATCCCCCATCCCCATGCGCACCGGGAGGCGACCTGTCATCATTGCGACCCGTGTGGGAGTACAGGAAGGTTCGGTATACATTCGGACCATCCGCATACCCTCGTCGGAAAACCGGTTGATATTGGGTGTCTCATATCCTCGAACAGCGTTGAGCTCGGGTATTCCCATGTCCCCAAACCCGAGATCATCAATCAGGATATTGATAATGTTCGGTGGCTTTCCATCGTTCACCCGCCGGAATTCGGCAAGTTTTGCGTCGACTGCGGCGTCATCGGTTACCCATTGGTCAGAAAGCTGCGCTTCCAGTATGTAGTATTCGGCATCGTGAACAATTGGGGCGTCCTGCGCGTAAACCGCGGAAACTTGCATGAGGCCAATCGTCAGAAACAGCTTCCGGATCATTGATTTTCTCCTTAGCCTAACGTCGATACCGCTCTCTATTCATTTGCAGTGCGGGCCTTACCGCCGATCGAAACAGAACCGCATCAAGCCACCGCCTTCTTGGGCAGGCTTGTCCGGTTGATATCGGTGTTTGGAAAGAATTCGGCCCATACATGCCAGAACATGCCGGGTCTTAGGTTTTCAACTCTCTTGAGCTGTCCATTGGGAGTGCGCCCGAAAAAATCGACTTCGTTAACAGGTGCACCGGTGTCGTTGTACCAGACGCCCAGGCTTTCGAATGCGGGATCCCAGGCAATGACCAGCGCTTCCCCGCCGACGAGCGTATTGACGATGTTTCCGTTTGCGACAATGAAGTCGTCTGTCCAGCAAACAGCATCACCGTTGATCTCGACACCCCAAACGTAGGTCTTGTTGTGGAGCCGGTTATCCGACCGGCTCATATTGTCCATGATCGGCGCGGCAACACGATGCTGGCGGGAGATTTCCGAAGAAAACAGCGTCTCGATCGCCTTGTCGAACACAAACAGGACAGGGTTCGATGAGGGTTTGTTCAAGAACACCGTCCCGTCGGGATATGCTTTTCTGAAGCCTCGGAATGTCATCCGAAAAGTAGGCCAGGGTTTCATGGCAAGGCCGGGTTTGACAGGACAGGCGGCTCCACCGGGAGATTGCCGGGAATCCTTGTCGCGAAACCCGTAAATCTGCTGAATCGGCTCCCTCGTCCGATTGTCTCTTAGGATCAGATTGTTGCCGTGTTGGGCCAGAACCTCCAGGTCAAGTTTCTCGCCTTGGATTTCCGGAGAATACCCGATACCCAGATTGGCCATGGCACAATAAGTCATGATGACGTTTTCGCCATCCAGACCTTCGTTGTTTCCGGCAAGATGCGGTCGCAGGATCTCCGCATCCGGATGAGCCCGGGCAACGCCATTGTTTTCAAGGACTAGAACCTGGCTGGAGGGACTGACCCACTCTTCCGCTTCGGAGATCGGATAGTAGCGCGCGGTATCTTTCTGGTTCCTGAGCCCCACATGAACCCAGATGTAGGGAAATCCATACAGGAAGGCTGTGAGAAGTATCGAAACCAGCCACACCCAGAATGCCCCGCCCCCCAGAGCAAAATGGGCAAACGTCATGACGACCGCGCCGCCGAGACCTATGGCGATCAGACGATATTCGTTTCGGATGAACCTCAGCATGTTCTCGCGTTTGACACGAAGAACCATCTGACTGACGTCACCAAGGTCACGAAAATATAGAAATCCAATCCCGAGAGAAACCACGAGACCTATCACAAACAGCAAGAGGCCTAACATGCGAACTCCCCCTTAACCGGCCGAATTCAATAGGCTTCCACCCCATTCTTCCCCAACGTAAGGAAATAATCCACCCCACGGTCGGAATTCGTATCATTTCCGCCGGAATGATCGAAAAACAGGGCACTGCCCGTTTCCGCTCGCGCACCTTGCTTCAGGCAAATCCCGACCTTCGACGATGCTGTTCTTTCGAACTAGAGCGTCGATCGCTCCACCAGCCTCTTTCGACGGGCAAGACCTCTGCATCGGGAAAACGGTCAACAGATCCTGTCTGGCGAACAGTTTGCTTCGACGCCTCTTGTTCAAACAGCACTACAGGAACAACGGTCACTGCAAAGCCAGACTGTTCAAGTAGTCTCAGACTTTCCTTTTCAATGAACGCGCTTCCCGAATTGAGCCGGACAACATGCTTTCCCTGTTGCACTTCGGACAAAATCCGATTGTTGACACCTACCTGAGAGCAATCCCTTCGATGATGGATGGTTTCTGCTGGAATGCGTTGAGCTTCCCTACGCGCCAGTTCAAGAATTTCGTCGCTCACCAGCTCATCAAAGAAGATGGTATCCGCCGATTGCAGCGCTCTGAGAGCTTTCAGGGTGAGAAGATCCGCATCGCCGTTTCCCGTGCCGACAAGTGTGATACGGCCGGGTCGAGATGTCTTTGCATTGGCAATCAGAACAGAAGAAAACTTCTCCAGATCAGTAGTTTGGCTCACTTCACCAGAAAGCGCGCGATCTGAAAACATTTCCCAAAATAGCCGTCGCTCTTGCCCAGCGCTCAGGCTCTTCATGATCCTGGTTCTTATCCGCCCGGCCAATTCCGCCCAGCGCTCCAGACCACGAGGAAGAAGTGCCTCAATTCGCCGGCGAATGGCCTGCCCCAGAATTGGAGCAACGCCATTTGTCGAAATTCCGATCACCACAGGCGATCGGTTGACGATGGAACCAAACTGAAAGTCGCAATGCGCAGGATTGTCGATCACATTGACAGGAACCCCAGCCGCGTGGGCTGCTTTTTTGATTGCCATTGCTTCGTCGTCATCAATTGCATCCGCAACAATCAGGCAGACGTCGTCAAAGCAATTCTCCTTCCAGTGTTTCGCGTGGTGCAAGATCCGTCCCTTGACACTGTCCGTGCCAATCAGGTCTTTGAACGACAAATCAAGGTCCGGCGCAAAAACATGCACTTCGGCACCGCTGGCAGCCAGGAGCTCAGCTTTCCACGTAGCCGCATCCGTACCCCCGATGACGGCAACCCTGCGTCCTTCCAGTCGAAAAAACAGCGGCAGGCACGCCAGCGGCGCGATACGCTTCGGACATCTACGCCTCATTGCATCACCCCGTTCGTGCAAGATCATCGCCATTGAGATCCTCCTGAACATGGTCATCGAGCAATGCCTGAATTTCAGACCGGCATGAGCCACAATTGGTTCCCGCTTTCAGACGGGCACCAATTTCCTGCAGCGTCTCGACCCCCTGCCGAGCTGCTTCCGCAATCTGATTGCAACCAATCTGAAAACAGGAACAAACCGTTGCGCCAGGATCAGGCCGGTCCCCGGGCGGTCGCCCGGCGAGCACCTGGAACCGTTTCTGCCTTGACATCGGTGTTGCCGTCAGGAGGCCGCACGCCCATTGCCTGGTCACCTCAACCGGTCCTTTGGAGAAAAAGAATGCAGCCAGCAAAGTGTCGTCCGACCAGTAAGCCAGTCTGCACCAACCTGCGGCGCTATCATCAGCGCGCAAAAAGACGTCAGATGTTTCGATGATGCTTGCGGCGATCTTCTGGAAATCGGCATCGCTTTTCGCAGCAAATTCCAACCGATATCCGCCTTCAACGGGTGCCAGAGCCCAGTAGTCCATCGACAGGTTGCGAGGCCTTTCTTTCAAAACAGCGAACCCGAACCAGCCCATGTCCTTCCTGGCGATCGACACCGGCGTAAATTTGGAACCCGGCTGCCCCGAATGAGAGTCCGTTTCCGGAGCAACCACGGCATCGATCCGGGCGCATGAGGCAAACCTGCTGGTCCAGTGCATCGGAACATAGACATTGCCTTTGCGGACACGCTCGGTGACCAGCGCTCGAACGACCGCTTTGCCATAAGAGCTTTTCACTTCGACGATGTCTGCTGCCGAAATGCCCTGCACCGCAGCGTCATCGGGATGTATTTCCACGAAAGGCTCCGCAATGTGGGACATCAGCCGGGCAGCTTTGCCGCTGCGGGTCATGGTGTGCCACTGGTCGCGGATACGGCCGGTGTTCAGGACAAACGGATAGTTCCGCTCGCGTTTTTTCGGGACCTTATAGGCGACGGGAATGAATTGCCCCTTCCGCCCGTCTGTGAAGAAGTTGCCGTTTGCAAAAAATCGCGTTTGTGCGGGTGCGGTTTCAGTCGGTCGTGGCCATTGAAAAGGTGACAGTTCACTGTAGACCGGGTCGGATATATTCCTGACCGCACCGATATCGAAATCCCGGGTGCCGCCATTTCTGTGACCTGAAAGTGCAGCATGTTCGCGAAAGATCGCAGCTGGCCCCGAATACGAGAACGCTTCTCTGTAGCCCAAACGCCTGCCGATTTCCGTCAACTGCCACCAATCCGGCCGAACATCTCCAGGAAGATCCAGAAACTGCCTTTGCCGGGAAATTCGCCGTTCAGAATTGGTGACTGTCCCATCCTTTTCTCCCCAGGCGGCTGAGGGAAGCAGAACATCGGCATACCGCACCGTGGCCGCCGTTTTCGTGACTTCGGAGACCACAACGAATGGACAGGCTTTCAGTGCCTCCGCAACACCATCCGCATCCGGCAGACTGTCGACCGGACTGGTCGCCATGATCCAGAGCGCCTTGATCTTGCCGGCCTTGACCGCTTGAAAAAGATCCACGGCCTTCAGGCCTGGTTCTTCGGCGATGACAGGGCTTTGCCAGAACTCCCTGACGATCTCGCGGTGATGCGGATTTTCCAGAGCCATATGTCCGGCAAGCATGTTCGCCAGACCACCGACTTCGCGTCCACCCATGGCATTGGGCTGTCCGGTGACGGAAAACGGCCCCATGCCCGGCTTGCCGATCCTGCCGGTTGCCAGATGAGTGTTGATGATGGCGTTGACCTTGTCGGTGCCGACGACTGATTGATTGACGCCCTGACTATAGACGGTCACCGTCTTCTCGTTGCGCGCAACCATCTTGTAGAACAACGCGATGTCCCGGCGCGACAGCCCCGTCTTCTCGGCGATCAGTCCAATTTCGCAGGGCTCTGCAGCTTGAATCGCAGTGTCAAAACCTTCGGTGAAACGATTGATATAACTGCGGTCCAGAACATCCGCTTCGGCCAGAAACGCAAGCAACCCGTTGAACAGGGCAACATCCGTATCCGGCTTTATTGCCAGATGCAGATCGGCAAGGGCACAGGTCGCCGTCTGGCGCGGGTCAATCACGACAATCCGCATTGCCGGGTTAGCGACCTTTGCCGCTTCCAGCCGCTGAAACAGCACCGGATGACACCAGGCGAGGTTGGAACCGACCAGCACGACCAGATCCGCCAGCTCAAGATCCTCATAGGTTCCCGGCACCGTGTCGGAACCGAAGGCCCGACGATGACCAGCCACAGATGACGCCATGCACAGGCGGGAATTGGTATCAATGTTGGCCGAGCCGATGAACCCCTTCATCAGTTTGTTAGCGACGTAATAGTCCTCGGTCAGGATTTGGCCGGAAACATAAAAGGCGACGCTGTCCGGACCGTGTTCTTCAACTGCGCGCGAGAACTTTTTTTTGACAAGATCGAGCGCCGAATCCCAGTCGCTCCGATTGCCGCCGATTTCCGGAAAGAGCAGACGATCCTCCAGCGACAGTGTGTCGCCAAGAGCCGATCCCTTTGAACACAACCGCCCGAAATTCGACGGGTGATCGGGATCGCCTGTGATGGAAACGCTGCCATCAGGCTGCGGCGTTGCAAGCACGCCGCAACCGACACCGCAATAAGGGCATGTGGTCTTGACCGTTTCAGTCGGATTTTCGGCGCTCACCCTGCCCTCCTTTCCGTTTCCTCTCCAGACCCTGGAGCGTGGGAATTGTTCTGGGTGTCTGATGGAACCATGGGCGCAACATGGATGGATGGTTATCCGGCACGGCGCGCAAGATCGTCTGCCGCCAACAGAACCTTGCCGCCCTCGACCTTGGCAGCCGTGACAGCGACCGAACCTTCATCCGCCCCCTTGGCGAGGCCGGTTGCCAAATCGAAGACCCAGTTGTGCAACGGGCAGGTCACTGACGTTCCATGAACGATGCCCTGGCTGAGCGGGCCGCCCTTGTGCGGACACCGGTCGTCAATGGCGTAGACTTCGTCGTGCACGGTGCGGAAAACGGCAACACAGCCGGCATCCGTCTTCACCACCCGCGCACCTTCGCGTGGGATGTCGGCAAGGTCGCCGATGGCCACCCAGTTTCTGGTTTCCGCGTTCATTCGGCCGCCTCCGTCTGCAGAACTGCCATCGGCTTGAATTCGTGTTTGTCCTTGCCGGAAACCCGTTCCGACCAGGGATCTACCTGAGCAAATTTCTGAGAGAAGACAAAGCGGTCGAAATAAGCCTTGCGCCTGTCGACATCGTTCATGATCTGGCTGCGGACCTCATCATGGCCGACACGCTTGGCCCACTTGTAGATCCGCTCCAGATAGTGCCCCTGCTCTCGGTACATCTGGGTCAGCGCCACCACATGTTCGAGCGCTTCGTCCTCGGTCTTCACCAGCCCGAGAATTTCGGTCCCCTTGATGTCGAGACCAGCGGCCCCGGCAAAGTGGATTTCGTAACCGCTGTCGACGCAGACGATGCCGATGTCCTTGCAGGTAGCTTCGGCACAGTTGCGCGGACAGCCGGAGACGGCCAGTTTTAACTTGGCAGGTGTCCATGAGCCCCACATGAACTTCTCAAGCCTGATACCTAGTCCTGTTGAATCCTGTGTTCCGAAACGGCACCAATCAGAACCGACGCAGGTCTTCACTGTCCGCAGCCCTTTCGCATAGGCCTGCCCGGACACAAATCCAGCCTTGCCGAGATCGGCCCAAACCGCCGGAAGGTCTTCCTTCTTGATGCCGAGCATGTCGATGCGCTGACCACCGGTGCATTTAACCGTCGGAATGTCGAATTTATCGACAACATCCGCAATCGCCCGCAACTCCTTGGACGAGGTCACGCCGCCCCACATGCGCGGCACCACGGAATAGGTCCCGTCCTTCTGGATGTTGGCGTGAACACGCTCATTGATGAAGCGGGACTGATAATCGTCCGCATATTCGCTCGGCCAGTCGGACACGAGATAGTAGTTGAGTGCCGGACGGCATTTGGCGCAGCCGCCGGAAGAGCCCCATTCAAGCTCCTGCATGACCGCCGGAATTGATTTGAGCTCTTTGGATCTGATCAGCCTGCGAACTTCGTCATGGCCAAGGGGCGTGCAGCCGCACATTGGCGTGACAGCCGCCGGATTGTAGGCATCGCCGAGCGTAGACTGCATGAGCTGTTCGACCAGTCCGGTGCAGGTGCCACAGGATGCGGACGCCTTGGTGTGGGCACGCACATCGTCCAGCGTGGTAAGCCCCTTGTCCTTGATCGCCGTGACAATCTTTCCCTTGCAAACGCCGTTGCAGCCGCAGATTTCCGCATCATCCGGCAAGGCTGCAACGGCCACCGTAGGGTCCAGAGGGGCGCCCCCCTGATAGGCCTGGCCGAATATAAGTGTTTCGCGCATTTCGGAGACGTCGGTCTCCTTCTTGAGCAGGTCGAAGAACCAAGGGCCGTCAGCCGTTTCGCCGTAAAGCACAGCCCCAATAATCCTGTTGCCCTTGAGGACAAGACGCTTGTAGACACCGGCGGAGGCGTCACGCAGGACAATTTCCTCGCGATCATCGCCTTCGGCAAAGTCGCCCGCGGAATAAAGATCGACACCGGTGACTTTCAGCTTGGTCGCGGTCACCGAGCCGGTGTATTCCGAAGCCCCTTCAAGCAGGTTGTCAGCAATGACTTCCGCCATCTCGTAAAGCGGCGCTACCAAGCCATAACACATGCCGCGATGTTCGACGCATTCGCCCAGCGCGAAGATGTCTTCATCGCTCGTGCGCAAGTCGTTGCCAACGAGAATACCGCGGTTGACGTCCAGGCCGACGGACTTGGCAAGATCCGCCGATGGCCGGATCCCGACCGCCATCACCACGATGCTGGCCTCGATCTCAGTGCCGTCATCCAGGCGGATGGCTTTGACCTTGCCTGTTCCATCATCGACGATTTCATGGCTGTCGGCCTTTGTCAGAACGTCAATGCCACGGCGCTTGAATTCCTCTTCCAGAAGAAAACCGGCCGCCGGATCGAGTTGCCGTTCCATCAAGGTCGGCATCAGGTGCAGGACGGTGACATCCATCCCCTGCATCTTGAGACCGGCGGCTGCTTCCAGCCCCAGCAGACCGCCACCGATGACGACGGCCCGTCCGCCGCCCTTCGCCGCGTCCAGCATCTTGTCGACATCGTCCAGATCCCGATAGGTCAGAACCCCGTCAAGGTCCTTGCCCGGCAGCGGGATGATGAATGGATTGGAACCGGTCGCGATCACCAGTTTGTCGTAGGATGCGGTAATGCCGTTTTCCGATGTGACCGTTTTCGCGTCCCGGTCGATCTCGCTGATCCGCGCCGATTTGTGCAGGGTCACGCCATTTTCGGCGTACCAGTCATCGCCATGCGTAATGATGTCTTCGTAGGTCTTTTCGCCGGACAGCACCGGCGACAGCATCAGCCGGTTGTAATTGACCCGCGGCTCCGCGTTGAAGATCGTGACATCGTAAGCGTCTTTGTCCTTGTCGAACAGGTATTCCAGCATCCGGCCGGGGGCCATTCCATTGCCGACAATAACGAGTTTCTGTTTGGTCATTTTCTCCCTCCACCCCTTCATTCGGCAGCTTCGATGGTGGCTTTTTGCCGGGCCATGCGGGCAGCCCGCTTTTCCTGAATGGATTTCAGTTGTTCTTCACTTGGATCGGCGCCGCCCTCATAAGCTTCCAGGAAGTCCAGAAGTTCCTCGCGGTAGGCGTAATAGTCGGGATGGGCCAGCAACTCCTTACGCGAGCGCGGCCGTGGCAGATCCACTTCCATGATGTTGCCGATACGGGCATTCGGTCCGTTGGACATCATCACCACGCGGTCGGCCAGCAGGATCGCTTCGTCGACATCGTGGGTGACGCAGACCGCGGTCACCTGAGTGCGCTTCCAGACATCCATGAGAACGTCCTGAAGTTCCCAGCGCGTCAGGCTGTCGAGCATGCCGAACGGTTCATCCAGAAGCAGTAGCTTCGGTGACAGGGCGAAGGCGCGGGCGATGCCGACACGCTGCTTCATGCCGTTGGACAGGTCAACTGCCGCCTTCTGCATGGCATCGGCCAGACCGACCTTGGACAGGTAATATTCGATGACGTCCCGCTTTTCGGCCTTGGTCGCGTCCGGGTAGACCTTGTCGACCCCGAGTTCAACATTCTCATAGGCCGTCAGCCACGGCATCAGGCTCGGAGCCTGAAAAACCACCGCCCGGTCGGGCCCTGCCTGCGTAACATGGGTGCCATCCAGAACAATCGCCCCTTCCGTGATCGGATTGAGACCCGCCACCATGGAAAGCACCGTCGACTTGCCGCAGCCGGAGTGACCGATCAGGGTGATGAACTCGCCCTTCTTCATCTTCAGCTCAAAACCGTCGACAACGGTCAGCGGCCCCTTGGGTGTCGGATAGACCTTCTTGAGCTGGGAGAAATCCAGATACCGGTCCTGATTGATCGTCTCGGCCGCCCGTTCATAGGCAGCGGGCAACTTGTCTCCGCGTCTGTTCCGCTGGGTGATCGGAACAATGTTCGGCAGAACGATATCCCGCTCCAGAACCGCACCGCGCTCGGCTCCGGCAGCCATCAGGTATTCGGTGACTTCCGCGCGCAATCTGATGAAATCCTCATCATGATTGAGTTTCCCCCTGTCCCGGGGACGCTTGAACGGCACCTTGAATTCCGGACCAAGACTTGCAGGTGTGCCCGGCTTCAATGGAATGATGCGGTCGGCAAGGAGGATTGCTTCATCCACGTCGTTGGTGATGAGGATGATGGTTTTCTTTTCCTCGTCGCAGATCGCTGCAAATTCATCCTGAAGCTTGGAGCGGGTGAGTGCGTCCAATGCGGAAAGCGGCTCATCCAGCAGCAGGAGTTCCGGTTGCATGGCGAGCGCACGCGCCACGGCCACGCGCTGACGCATGCCACCCGACAGTTCCGACGGCTTGCGCTCCTTGGCGTAACCCAGTCCAACCATCTCGATATACTTGTCGCAGATGGCCTTCCGCTCGGCGGCACTCTTTTTCTTGAAGACGCTGTCCACCGCCAGAGCAACGTTTCCGGCAACCGAAAGCCACGGCATCAGCGAATAGGACTGGAAGACAACACCGCGGTCGGGGCTCGGACCTTCGATCTCCTTGCCCTTGAAAATGACCCCGCCCTGATCGGGTTCGATCAAACCGGCGAGCAGGGAAATCAGGGTCGTCTTGCCCGTGCCGGAGAAACCGACAATGGCTATGAACTCGCCCTCTTCCACCTTGAGGCTGATACCTTCCAGCACGTCGGTCCGGTCGGCGCCTTCGCCGTAGGACTTGGAGACTGCGGAAATTTCCAGAAAGGACATGTCCGTCTCCTTACCGGTTTGCCGAGAAGGTGAAGGCGCGCTGCAAGGCATACATCAGCCGGTCCAGCATGAAGCCGATGATGCCGATGGTCAGAACCGCCACCATGATTTTCGCCAGTGACTGGGAAGATCCGTTCTGGAACTCATCCCAGACGAACTTGCCGAGACCCGGGTTCTGCGCCAGCATTTCCGCGGCGATCAGCACCATCCAGCCCACGCCCAGCGACAGGCGCAGCCCGGTGAAGATCAGCGGCAGCGAGGACGGCAGAACCAGTTTGGTGACGGTCTTCCAGGTCGGCAGTTGCAGGACACGGCCGACATTCATCAAGTCCTTGTCAACGGATGCCACGCCCAGCGCGGTGTTGATCAGGGTCGGCCACATGGAGCAGAGCGTTACGGTCACTGCAGAAATCAACAGCGACTTGGACAGCCAGTCGACTGGGTTGGCATAAGTCGCCGAGACGATCATCGTCACGATCGGCAACCATGCGAGCGGTGACACCGGCTTGAAGATCTGGATAAGCGGGTTGATCGCGCCGTTGATCGTGCGTGACAGACCGGACGCGATCCCGAGCGGCACCGCAATGATAGTCGCAATCAGGAAACCGAGACCGACGGTTTTCAGCGAGGTACCGATCTGATCGATATAGGTCGGCTTGCCGGTATAGGTGCGGAACTTGATCTTGTCGGTTTTGCCTTCCGCCTCGTATTTGGCGTTGCGCTTGTCCTGGCGCTCATAAAAGGCAGCTGCCTTTTCACGTTCGCGTAGATGGTCGTCCCACAGGTTGACTGTTTGCGACCAGACCTGCGCCGGACCGGGCACCGCACCAAGCGATGTCTGGACTTGGGGAGCAAGAACGGCCCAAAGCAACAGGAACGTCGCAATCCCCAGGAGCGGGATCAGAAGAACCCGCCTGAGTTCGCCGAGTTGTTCTTTCGGGTTGTCACCGGCTGCGATTTTCAAAAGCGGCACGGTCCATGACAGGCCAAGCGCATCCAGCCAGCCGGCAGCTTTGTTTATTCGTGTGAACAGCTTTTCCCGGCGTTCGGCGCGGGCAAGACTCTGACCGCCTGCAGTATCGGCATTGGCCATTTGTGCGTCCTCGTTTCGTGGTTTCGCTATCTGGTTTTTCGAAAAAAGGCGAAGCGGCAGGCTACGTTCGCCGCTCCAGTTTGGGGTCGCTAGCCTCCGACGACTTCGTTTCCGTCGACGATCTGCTTACCTTTCAGTCCGATCGGCAGGCTGTCGATGTAGGCATTCGGCCGTTTGCCGTCGTAGGGAATGCCGTCGATGATGTCCTCAGCCGGTGTCGGCAAACGATAGCCATCGGAGTCCCAGGGGAAGTCTTCCTGGGCGACATGACCTTCTTCGACCAGCAGTTCAGCGGCTTTCAGGTAGATGTCCGGGCGATAGACCGATTTGGCGACTTCGTCATACCAGCTGTCAGGCTTGTACTCGCCGATCTGACCCCAGCGGCGCATCTGGGTCAGATACCAGACGGCATCGGAGTAGAACGGATAGGTCGCGTGGTAGCGATAAAAGACGTTGAAGTCCGGTACGTCGCGCTTGTCGCCCTTCTCATATTCGAAAGTGCCGGTCATGGAATTGGCGATGACTTCCGCATCCGCCCCGACATATTCCGAGCGGGCCAGGATCTCGACCGCTTCCATCCGGTTGGCATTCTCATTCTCGTCCAGCCACTTGGCCGCGCGGATCATGGCCTTGGTAAGGGCAAGTGTGGTGTTCGGATTTTCCTCGGTGAATTCCTTGGTCAGCCCGAACACCTTCTCAGGGTTGTTCTTCCAGATTTCGTAGTCGGTAATGACCGGAACACCGATCCCCTTGAATACGGCCTGCTGGTTCCAGGGTTCGCCGACGCAATAACCGTGAATGGTGCCTGCCTCGAGCGTTGCCGGCATCTGCGGCGGCGGCGTCACGGACAAGAGCGCATCCGCCTGGATCTGACCGGAAATGTCTGCTTCCGAATAAAAGCCAGGATGAATGTCGCCGGAAGCAAGCCAGTAACGCAGCTCGTAATTGTGGGTTGAGACCGGGAAGACCATGCCCATGTTGAACGACTTGCCCTCGTCCAGGAACTGGTCGACGACCGGTTTCAGCGCCGTTGCCTTGACAGGATGTACCGGCTTGCCGTCTGCCTGCATTTCCAGGTGCGGCTTCATCATCTCCCAGATCTCGTTGGAAACGGTGATGCCGTTGCCGTTGAGGTCCATGGAAAACGGCGTGACGATATGAGCCTTGGTGCCGAAGCCGATGGTCGCTGCCAGCGGTTGGCCGGCGAGCATGTGCGCGCCGTCGAGTTCGCCGGTAATGACCCTGTCGAGCAGAACCTTCCAGTTGGCCTGCGGCTCAAGAGTAACGAACAGGCCCTCTTCTTCGAAGTAGCCGAGCTCATAGGCGATGGCGAGCGGTGCCATATCCGTCAGTTTGATGAAACCGAAGGTAAGTTCGTCCTTTTCCACGTCCAGCATCTCTGCAAAGGCGCCGGAGGCTGGCACCAAATTTGCGGCTGTCATCAAGGCGCCAAGCGCAACCCCGTGACTGATTTTTGCTGATTTTGCCATTGTCACGTCCTGTTCCCTCTTCTGTCCCTCGCCCGTGAAAAAACGGGGCCGGGCGCAAACAAAAAGCCGCCGACTGACCCTGCACGCGTGGGAGGAGGAAGCATGCAAGTCAGATCGGCGGCTTTGCCTGTGCGCCCTTCAGTGGACGCTTTGTAGATTGAGCCAGCATTGGCCACTCAACCTTAAAAGCAGGAAGCGTGCCAACTCTGAGAATTTGGTTTTATTTGTTTATTTTCAAATTCTTATATAGATTTTCGCAACGTTCGATAATTCGGGAGATGCTTGTTTAATCGGCTAAAGCAAAAGGCAATTGATCTTTTTTTGTGCAGCGCAGCGAATTGACCTCAAAACAGGCATCACTCAAATGACTGGCGAATCAAGTATCAACACCATCGAACAATCGAATGCCATTCGTGCCAACCGGATGCGGCAAGTTCAACGCGGCAAGATAGATTTCAGGAGAGAAGATTTCCTGTGCTTGCCTCTGGGCCTTAATTGAACGCTCCACCTGGCCCCAACGCACCATCTGATCATAAAACCATTTGCCGTGAGCCATTGATGGCATGGCATTCACACCGCCAGCAAAGGAAAGGAAGCCGGGCACCATATTTTCGCCCTGTTGACCGAACCGTATCCGTCCGGTCAGCGCAGGAATGCATGCTTCTGCTGATAAGTTCAAATATTCTCTTTTGGACAAAAGCTCTGCGAGTTCGTTGGTGTTTTCCGGCAACGCACACCAGTCGGCCGCTGCCGACAAAGCCCTGATAAGTCTGGACAGCAATTCAGGATTTTCCCTGGCCCAATCTGTGCTCACACCCAGCACCTTTTCCGGACTGTCGGGCCAGATTGCTTGCTTGTAGGTCACTATCCGGCCCGTACCTGCCAATACGGCAACCGTGTTCCAAGGCTCACCGACACAGTAGCCATCCAATTGGTGAGCCGCGAGAGCATCGGCCATCAAACGCGGCGCCAGCACTGTGACTTCAACATCGTTATCAGGATCTATTCCGGCCGCGGCCAACCAATAGCGCAATTCATAAGCATGTCCGGAAAACGGGTGTACCACGCCAAAACGCAAAGGCGACATCCCCGAAGCTCTGCGGGCGCTTATGACGGATGCCAGCGCCTTGCCCGTTGGTTTTGGATCCCCCCCAGCATCAGCCCCTGCCGCTTCCATTTCCATCCAGAGCGATTGAGCAACCGTGATCGCGTTACCGCCGAGCCCGAGCAACATGGGCGCCAGCATTGGAACCGCGAGGCTGGTCAAATTCAGGCTGGCGGCAATCGGCATGGGGGCCAACATGTGCGCCACATCAAAATGGCCAACCGCGATCCTGTCCCGGATATTGGCCCAGGAGGTTTCGCGAACGAGTTTCAGTGCTATTCCTTCCTGCTCGGCAAACCCCTTTTCGCGTGCCACCGCAAGCACGGCACAGTCCAGAAGCGGAATAAAACCGGCGATAATCCGAGTTGATTGACTAGCCATTCTTCTCCACCTTCCGAACCAAAACAGCGCCCATCGCTCGTCAGTCTCCCAGCAGTCCACTTGCGATAAGCAGGCTCTGTGCAACGTCAATGATCTTTCGGTTCTGGCTCATGGCCGTGCGCCTCAAGAGATCATATGCCTCCTGCTCTGAAAGTGCCTTGGTTGCCATGAGAATGCCCTTGGCCTTGTCGATGACCTTGCGGTCAGCCAGCTCATTGCGGACCTCTTCGAGCTCCCGGGCGAGTTTCGAGAACGCACGGAAGCGGCTTATTGCCATTTCCATGATCGGCTTCACCCTCTCCCGCGTCAGACCGTCAACGACATAGGCGGAAACGCCGGCATCAACCGCCGCCTCGATCGAATGACTGTCAGCCCTGTCTACAAACATGGCGATCGGACGGTGAACCGCACGAGACACCTGAAACATGTGCTCGAGCCGGTCCCGATTGGGATTTTCAAGATCAATGACGATCACATCCGGATTGACCTCCGCGATGCGTCTGACGATCCCGCCCATCTGGTGAACGAGAATGACTTCCTCATGCCCTGCATCGCGCAATCCCTGCTCGATGATCGAAGCCCGCATCCGGTTTTCATCTATGACAAGTATGGTCAGCCCACCGCTCATGCCTCTATTATGCGCAGGGCTATTTTTTATGCAACACAAATGCTGCGACGCAGCAAAATCGACCTGCATAGACCGCGATCAAGACACCGCAACACCCTCAGGAAACAACAACAGCACTCGCAGAAAGAAATTCAATGCACACGATTTCAGCGCACGGGACTTAAGTACCTACCGATGGAATTGCACCAAGTCGACAATCTCACCCGCCCCGCTCCGGACCGCAAAAGCTACACGATCTCAGATTTATATCACTCATCAAATAATCGCTCACGACACACCTGAGTCATGACTTCATCTTGAAACTCACTCACGATCCAACCTTTTGTAAAAATGAAACAATTCAAGATATCTCAAGACAAGATCGCACTCGATTAAATCGCATCATAATAAACATTTACAATTAGGTGAATTGAGCTTTCTGCAGAACCATGACAGCCAACTGGTCCGAAAAACCGTCATCAGCATGGCTATTGATGTGCCCTCCAGGCAACCACATCGACTCCGTGCTCTACACTCGAAACGAATGCGTGACTGTGCGTTGGGGACACTTGCAAACCCAACTCCAGGACCATTTGCTCACCTCTTGGCAACAACCGCCTTCTTGTCTGATAATGAAGCGCATTTCCAGATAGAAATCAGCTTTCGTTGCGCTTCGAGCTACCAAACAAGCAGATACAGCAGACCGTCGATATGAGATTTTTGAAACTTGCCTGCCCCCTCAAGCAATCGAAGTTATTGCTCTGGGCTTCGATCATGACGGCAGCGCTCCTCATCGCAACGACCTCCGTTTCCGCACCAGCAGCCGACCCCGAATTGAAGGTGATCGACAGCACGGATTTTCCCTGGCGCTCGATTGGACGCGTAAATTTTGCCGGCTACAGAACCACTTCCATGTGCACCGGGACCCTCGTTGCGCCAAAGGTTGTTCTCACGGCGGCGCATTGTCTCTATCACGCCAGAACCAGGAAGCCGTTGCCGGTGGAAGACGTGCTCT
The DNA here is from genome assembly GCF_040329475.1 of Roseibium sp. SCP14. Lineage (NCBI taxonomy): Bacteria > Pseudomonadati > Pseudomonadota > Alphaproteobacteria > Hyphomicrobiales > Stappiaceae > Roseibium > Roseibium sp. SCP14. The sequence continues at coordinate 61,804 of NZ_JBDZYH010000003.1, read as the reverse complement.
TCATCGCCGGCGTCAGGCGGGACGAATACGCCGCGCGACTGGAGGCAGATTGCATCCTGACACCAGAAGGTTTCGTTCCCGAACAGCGCCCCAAAATACGGGACATTCACAACGACTTCGGCCTCATCATCCTGAAGGAAAAAAGCGCACTTCCTCCGGTACTTCCACTGGAAACGGACAAAGCGGGTCAGTTAAGCAAAGCCACCCGCTTTCAGGCGGTCGGCTACCGGCGCAGCCGCCGCTTCCTGCCGACGGTAGTCACTTCCTGCAAAATACTTGGCGCCGCTCATAAAAGCTGGGTCACGGATTGCGCGACCGAAAATGGTGCCTCCGGCGGCCCTCTTCTTTTGCAAACTCCGGATGGACTGCGCGTTGCGGGTCTGACCTCGGCGAAAATCGATGACCAGCGTTCCGCAATCGTACCGTTTCTGGAATGGCGCACTTTCCTGGAAAACGCCTCCTGTACATCCGGCGCAGCACGCTCTAACTGATCAATTGGGCCACACGGATGACTGCCAACCCTCCCTCAGTAAATTGAATCTTTTTTTACCCCTAGGCACCATTGCCCGCTATGGTGCAATCTGTCATCTCCCGCTATCCAGGTAACTTCGATTAAGTTCTTGGACAGCCAGAGAAATTGAAGCTGCAAAGATCCGTTTGACGATGAACCAATCTGCGCCCCCTCCTCAGCACTCGCGCCTCCAGCCAATTGCGGCGGAGAAGCTCGCATTTGTCGCAAGCGATACAAATGAAGCCCAGGCCGCACTGAAGGATCTGTCGAGCCGCTATGGTAACGTCTCCGCAGAAGAAGCAGATGTCATCGTGGCTCTGGGTGGCGATGGACTGATGCTTCAAACGCTTCATACACATATGGGAAGCGGCAAACCCATCTACGGCATGAACCGCGGATCAGTCGGTTTTCTGATGAACGAGTATCAGAACAACGATCTGGTAGAGCGTCTTGCCAAAGCCGACATCACGACCATTCGACCTCTGGAAATGACGGCGACAGACGAGGAAGGCGAAGAACACAAGGCCCTGGCCATCAATGAAGTCTCTCTGCTCCGGCAAACATCGCAAGCTGCACGGCTCAAGATTTCGGTCGATGACAGGGTGCGCCTGGAAGAACTCGTCTGCGACGGCTGCCTTGTTGCAACGCCGGCCGGCAGCACGGCCTACAACCTGTCTGCCCATGGTCCGATCCTGCCGATCTCCGCTCAACTGCTGGCTCTCACCCCCATCAGTGCTTTCCGTCCCCGCCGCTGGCGAGGTGCTTTGCTGCCCAATTGGGCCAAGGTCGACATTGAAATTCTCAATCCGCACAAGCGCCCGGTCAGCGCTTCAGCCGATCACACGGAAATTCGCCGCGTGAAACATGTCTCGGTCAGCGAATCCGCGGTGTCGGAAGGCATCATCATGTTCGATTCCGATCACGGCTGGGATGAACGCATCCTGACGGAAATGTTCCGGTACTAGAACGGCTGCTGGAAAGAGCCTGTTAAGTATGTTTGCCGATACTCGGCCAAGCAAAATTCTGTGCTGCTTCGCGAGACAAGGACAACCGCTGCCATGGCTGATGCCGCCAAGGAACAAGAATACGAAATCGTATCGCCCCCTTCAGACTTGCGCAGCAAGGTTCGCGAGCTGACGCCGCGCGAAGCCAAGAAATTCGATCCGGTAAAGGCGGCCGAGGCTGCACTCGAGCGGCTGTCGCCTCACTTCGGTAACTGGATGGACAATGAGACCAAAGCGCTGAATGGTGCCTGGAGCGAAGTTCAGTCCAGGGGTCTTTCGGAAGACACGCTTGCGACCCTCTTTCAGGCAGCACACAACATCAAGGGTCAGGCCCTGACCCTCGGTTTTCCGCTCGTTGGTCAGGTTGCGTCCAGCTTTTGTCATCTGATCGAGACCGTTCCCTCTCCTGAAAAACTGCCGATCCTGCTCATGAAGCGCTATGTCGAAGCGATTCGAGCCATGGTGCTGGAAGGCGCGAAGGACGAAGCCAACAAGACCGGTGTGGAGCTGCTGGAGACGCTGGAAACCGTGACCAATGATTTCCTGGGTCAATTCCCTTCCAAGAACAATGAAAAGGACAACTGAGGGCAAGTTTTCAGCCTTGCAGCTCAAGCCTCGTCCGGCAGCGGCGAGCCATCCCAGATGATGTCTCCAAGGAAAATATCCGAAAACGATTTGTGCTCTTCATAGGCCTGATGCTTGTATTTAGAGCGCGCCATGAACGAATAGACAAACGGCAGATAGTCGCGCTGCGAGATCAGGGCGTCCTTCGCTGACAAAAGGCTCTTGACGACTTCCGGCGTGGATTGATCAGTTGCACGCCCGTAAACGAGATAAGAGTCATATTGCCGGGACTTTCCGGCCGGAGCGTGAAACAGGCTCTTACGCCCGTTCAGGATCGCATCGCCGATAACCATTTCATCGGTCAGGAAAACGCCGGCGGTCACACGCGGATTGCACTCCATCAGGATCGGTCCATCTTCGGTACGCCGGTAGTCAAAGCCGATAAACCCCGAGTAGTCATAGGCACTGCAAACGGTCGACACGATCTCAATGGCGGCAGCATCTTCTATGGATGTGAACCGAACCGAATAGCCGCCCCCGGCAGCAATTGCAGGCTCATAAACGGAAACGACAATCGGATTTCCATCGCGCGCGATACACATGACGCATGTATCCTTGCCCTCGACATACTCCTGAACAAGCCATGGATTTGTCTTTGTCGGAACGCACTTTTCGAGTTTCTTGCTGTCAAGCTCCTTGCCATGACTGGTCAAATGACCGATCCCTGCACGCGAGAAAGCCGGCCGGGCAAAGAAGTCGTCAAATCCCGCGATGGCTTCGACCAGTTCCTGGTGGCTGAATGCGATCTTCGTTGGCGGGGTCTTCAGTCCCAATCTCTCGCAAACGCCGACAAAAGCTGCTTTGTCGTGAAGCTCAGACAACACATTGAAATCTGCTGCAAATCTTGGCACAGGCAGAAGATCTGCGTAGCGCGCGAGGTAAATTCCATCCTCGAATGTCGGAAGTATCAGGTCGATGGATCGGTCGCGTGCGATCCTTGCGATCTCTTTCGTGTATCCGATCGGGTCCTGTGAAGCAGCGGGCACGATATGCGCCTTGTCGATAAATCGGGAGTGTAACGCCGGGGCTACGTCGAAACTGTCCGCAACTTCAACCGCGGCGCCGGCCTTGTGAAGTGCGTGAACAATACCGGTTGCAGGCATGAACCGCCCAGCCGTGACCAGAATGCGCTTACGTCCAGACATAGCCTTCCTCCCTCCTGCACCAAAACGCAGTTCAATCTCGGCCGACCTGCAATCGAACACGCATTCAATCTTAGATGGGTTTTTGGTAAGGGGCCAAATCGATACGTACAGCGGAGTTCCACGCCGATGTCTCAGCGCCGAAACGGCAAAGCGGTCAAGCCTGAAGACCATCCTGCCGTCCGGTGTGGATGTTTTTCACCGTTTCGACACACGGTAACCTCTTAAACCCCTTCTGGGACGCAGGTCTCAACGGAAGCTGGCGCGGCACAGTTTGCGGCTGCCTCACCATTTTGATCGAAAAACGTGACGTCCAACCCGTCTTGCTTGCGCTCGATCATCCCGAAGCCGAATTGATTGTAGCCGAATACATCGCCCGTCACACCATGGCCGACCGGGAGACCGTCAACTCGTCCTTCCGGGGTCGTATAGAGCCAGACGCCACCGTTTCCGAACGTGATCTGGACGGGGTTTCCGGGAGTGGAAACAAGTTGCGCAAAATGCAAGTCGCCTGCGACAACACCTGACACGAGGCGTGGCAGCATGTCGGCAAAGGCCTCGCGCTGGATGGACTCAAGTGTCTCCAACTCATTGGAATCCCGCTTCTTGCTGCCGTAGCCCCACAGCGGAGTATGGGTCAGGACAAGCGTTTCCCTATCGAGCCGAGGCAGGATATCGGTGAACTGTTCCTGCATGGCACGGAGCCTGTCCCAGGTATAGGTGTCCCTGTCACGAGTCGAACTGTCGATGACAGGCAGTTGCAAATCATCAAACTCGACCACGAAAGGTGCTTGATAGTTGTCACACATCAATGGGTCACGCATCGGTCCGGCGGCCAGATAGCGATCGAACCCTAGCCAGGCCCGATTGCAGTTTTCATGATTGCCACGCACAAAAACGAAAGGATGCGTGCTAAGCATAGCCTGACCGGGCGCAAAGAAATCGGCTTCCCAGGTTCGCCAAGTGTCTCCATATGTCTCACCGCAAACAGCCGGATCCAGGCACTCGGTTTCACGATAGTAGTAGTCGCCGACATGTATCGCGAAGTCGGCCTCTTGATCTGCAATGGAGGCTGAAACTGTTTCAAACGGCCATTCTTCAGGGTCGTTGCAAGCCTGAACCGGCGACCCGTCTTTCAGCCGGCATCCGGTATCGCCAATAACGAGCATCTTGTCCGCCTTTAGAGGACGAATCGGAAAACTGAGTGTATTCACATGCGCGCTTGCAACCGATGCATCCGTCGTGAACTCGCAAACGAGATTTGGAAAATCCGGCATTACGCCAGCCCGCACGTTCATCGCGTGCTGCTCACCGTCGATCACAATTGCCGGACAGGTGCTATCATCGATGATCGCCCGAAAACTCTGTGTGCGTCCATCGTTCAATTGGGTCCAGTGATGAAGCACGTCTGCATGTGCCGATCCGGCAAACAGAACAACGCATAGTGTTGAAACGGTTCTCATGGGCGGTCCTCACATCGTTGGTCACGTCTCGCAATACGATTGCGGGGACCGCCAGGAAACGACCCTGAGCATTCGGTTTGCATGCCCAAGATCTAGTAGGCCTCCGGAAGCATACCAGTGAAATATTGGTAATGAACTGCCTTGATCGGCACGGCGTGTTCATGATTTGCCATCGCAGATCCAGGAGGTGCGAGAGTGAGTGCGACTTTCAGTGAGTGAACTGCAACGGTAAATCGCCTTGCCTCACGTAAAAGCGCAAGCAACTGAAGGAAATCGAGAATTTTACGACCTCCTCGCTTCGCCCGACGAGAGTTGCCATCATGACCCGTTCTCACTTCGTAACGAGGATAGCATTGCATTATCGCACTCCGGATCAGCTGAAGCGCTTTCAAAGATTTTGGAAACCTGCAAATTGACGAGGCTCTGTTTGAAGTGGCCGGATGTTCAGTCAGATTTCCTTTGCGCATCACACTTCAAGCATTGCCTTCGGTTTTCAGCCGCCACGTTAGCCAGGGATACTGCCGTCAGCGCTTACCATCCAGCATCCAGCCCTCGTCAGCCATCGAGCGCATCCCTGAGCCCCTTACCCAGTCCGACTGCTGAGAATGCAGCCTCGAACCGGGCCGCATCTTCCGTTCGACCAAACCGGACAGGCCGCTTCGTCAGACCGGACAAGTTCGGATAATTCTCAAGCAGTTGCCGCCCCAGGCTCACAGCCGCATCCCCATTGCCCTGCAACCACAGCAAAGCCGATTGCACCAGCTTGTTGCGCTCCATTTGCGGATCGCTTTCAACAAGGCGTCCGATGACCTCCGAGGCGGCCTCAAGATCTCCGGAAACGAAATTGGCGATCGCGAACTCGCGCTGATGGCGGAAACGGTGAGGATCTTCACGGCTGACATCGAGAACACGCTTTAGTGCTGCCACTCCTGCCTTTGCCTCTCCCAGGTGACATTCGACAATCGCGATCATGCCATGCGCCCCCAAGAGATCGGGGTTCACGTCCAGCGCAGCTTCGGCATGAAGGCGCGCACGGTCAAAATCACCAGACAGATCATGAGACAGGATCGAGACAACCAGATGAGCAAAGTAGCTGTCCGGTTTCAGTTTTACCGCCCGCTCGGCCATCTCGCTCATCGCCTTGCCCGTTTCAGCGGGTGGCGCCACCGGCGAAAACTCAAACCGTCGGAACAGGCAATAGGACAGCATCGCCAGCCCCATGGAATTGTCCGGTTCACGAGCAATCGCGGCGCGCAGACACGCTTCCGCCTTGTCGTTTTCGCCGGGACCGTGAGCAAAAAAGGCTGCCCCCTTTCTGAGCAACTCCCCCACAGACAACTCGTCATTCGAAGCGTTTCTCAGCCGCTCGAACTCGACGATCTTCAATTTCACGCGAATGGCAGCAGCCACGCCCAATGAAATATGCTCTTCCAGATCGAAGACGTCGTCACTGCTCGCACGATCATACTGTTCGCTCCAGACCTGAGTTCCATTGGCGGCTTCAATCAGGCTGAACGTCAGACGCAGGCGGCCACTTCGGCCGCGGACAGAACCTTCGAGGATGTAATCAGCATCAGCATTTGGCGAGGACTGCTCGTGGATCACCCCGATTTCGGAGTGCCGGCTCAGACTGCGGACAAGTCCGTCTCTCAACCCCTTTGCCAGAAACTCCGCTTCCTCATCCCCGGCAACGCTGAAAGTCCGCAGCACAAGTGAATGATCCGGCTGACGGCTCTTTCCGGTAGAAGCAGAGGTCGGGCGACTAGCCTTGCCGCCTCCCCAAGAAGACTGAACGTTGTTGTCTCTTTCTCGTGATCTCAGATGAAAAACCCGTACCGGGTGGTCAATGTTCTTCAGCTCATGATCACCGCAGTCGACAAAAGACAACGCGAGACTGTGACGCACCTCTTCATGAACCTTGTGCGAGATACAAACGCCCGCGACCTTTCCCAATTCCTCCAACCGGGCTGCAATGTTGACGCCTTCTCCATAAAGGTTGTCGCCATCAACCATGACCTCCCCCAGCTCGATACCGACGCGAAACCACATGTGCTGCAACTCGGAGCGGCCCCGGTTGCGCTCTGCAATCCGGTCCTGGAACTCCACCGCACACAACACGGCAGACGATGGGCTGGAGAATTCAGCAACCAGGGAATCGCCCGCGCCGCCGAATACACGGCCGCCGTGAGCATCAATGCTCTCTTCGATCAATTCGAGACAACTTTTCAGAGACCGCAGCGCACCGAGCTCGTCCCGACCCATCATGTTGGAAAATGCAACAACGTCGGTGGCGAGAATGGTAGCTAACTTGCGTTCGACCTCAGGCATCGGTCATTGGGCCCAAAATCCATGGAAGGATAGTCTACGTGGACATGGTCAAGCACACAAACCTTTCTCCAATTGTGTCGCGTCCGATCAGGTTCGCAAACAATGAACAGAAAGATTGGGCATAGTCGGACCCAGATTGCCCACGTCCAGACCCCGCTCCACCGTCGAAGATGTTTCCGGGAAGACGGAAGGCCCCACGCACCGGGCGTCTTCAATCCTGAAAAACGTCGCTATTACGCATCGTTAGACCGCAATACAACAAGGGTTCCCAAACCCTGGCGAGAAAATGGAGCCAAGAAACAAGGAGCACCCCATGCGCGGAAGTTGTCTGTGTGGCCAGGTTAGTTACGAAATCCTCAGCACGCCGAGACAGGTTGTCGGCTGTCATTGCAATCAGTGCCGAAAATCGTCAGGCCATTACGTGGCTGCCACGCAGGCGCCAAAGGAGCAGTTGAAAATCCAAGGGCTTTCAAACATCACCTGGTATCAATCCTCGGAAACCGCCAAACGGGGCTTTTGCAGCACGTGCGGCAGCCAGCTCTTTTGGACGGAAACAGGCAGCGAAAACATTTCGGTCATGGCAGGGACACTTGATGGCCCCACCGGTTTGACGATGGATCGGCAGCTCTATCCGGAGACAAAGGGAGACTACTACCCCCTGCCGGATGCAAAGACAGTGGATCAATCGACACTCTGAAGAGATCATTCGCCGAGATTTAAATGCCGGAGCACTTCCCGAGAGGCTCCGGCAGATTTCCTTGGCCTGCCTCTCTCGCTTTCAAACACTATGGTCGGGATCCTTGCTCAACCTTTTGAAATTGTCTGCGCCCGACCAGGCTTTCACCCAGCCATAGGTGTCTTCCGGATCGCCTTTTTCTAAATCGGGAACCAGATGCCAAAGCGTCGACAATTGCTGGTTCGATGGATTGTCCGGATCAGGAAGAACCTGTCCGGCCCAGGCCGTGAGAGAATGAACTTCTCCCTTGCCATCGTCCTCGAACCGAAAACTCACCGAAAAGACGATATGATCGTTCGTGACGTAACCGCTAAGCGGGCATCTGACCTCCAGGGGGACGCGTCCCTTTGCTGTCTGATACGTTCCCGTCACGGAGAAGTGCTCAGATTTTTCCGGCGAAGTTGAGTGAACAATCTCACATAGCCGGAGCCTCATGACCGAGCCTTTGGTGTTCTGCCAGGTACCGAGCCAGCGATCTCTGGCTTCTTCGATCGTATCCATCACCTTCTCCCAGTTTCTCTAACCGAGTAAGCTCCTGAAAAGAGCGGTAAATCACGATAGAAACACGTAATCCTGCCTCAATGAGCCGGAGCTTGTTTCTGCTTGGCGCCGAGGGCAAGGTAAGATCAAAGTCGAATTTTACCGGGCCTGCGCCTTTGTCGCCAGTGGCGACACCAAATTCGTTAAAGTGACTGACACTGCAAGTCCGATCAGACAAAACCGACCACCATCCGGATGATCAATAGTTACCGATTGCACGCGAGGACCGGATCATGACCGTGAAATCTGCACTTGCCATCGTGATGTTTGCCATTTTTTCAACAACACCCGCCGGGGCCAAAGATACTTCAGGCTGGGGGCACCACTGGCCGGACGGTTATCTGGAGAAGTCTTCGCTTCCCGACAGCCTGTCCCTGCTGCCGCCATCCCCGACGTGGGGAACGCCCCGTCAGCTGATGGACGAAGCCTTGAACGCGGAGGCCCTGGAGCTTGAGGGCACTGCACGCTTTCACCTGGCAACCAAGGATGCAGACCTCAATTTTCCAAACGCAGCAGACAATTTCTCCTGCGCATTGGGGATCGAAATAAGTGTCGAGAAAACGCCGGTGCTTTATGACCTGATGCGCAAAACCATGACTGATGCTGGACATTCAACAAAAACTGCAAAGGAAAAGTATCAGAGGAAGCGCCCGTTCCAGGTGAATGGCAAAACAACCTGCACGCCGGATGACGAAACATTCCTGAGCCATAACGGCTCCTATCCATCCGGCCACGCAACCATCGGGTGGACCTGGGCACTTATCCTGGCACAAATCTCGCCGGACAGATCAGATGCAGTGCTCAAACGCGGCATGAGCTTTGGTAACAGCAGGGTCATATGCAATGTGCATTGGCAAAGCGACGTTGTGGAAGGAAGAGTTCTGGGTGCCGCCGTCGTTGCCAAGTTGCACGGCGTTGCTGAATTTAGATCCGACCTGGAAACCGCGAAAACGGAAGTTGCAGCAGGTCAGAGCCCGTCAACGGACTGTGCAGGAGAAGCAGAAACGTTGAAGTCCTGGCTGCATTGACAATTTCCGACGAGTTTTTCCGAACGGATTCAGTCGGGAGATCATTTCGGAGGAGCGGACCCGTTGTCGCAATAACATCTGGCAAAGCTGTCTGGCTCCAGCGCCTTCATTGCACAAAGATAAGCCGACATGTCTTCGCTTGGCAGGTTGCCGTGTCCCACCTGAAAGTACAGACGGTACTTCGTCTCCGCCTCGCCACCATGCTCTATCGCAGCGATGAGTTCAGCAACGCTCTGGGTGGAGTATTTCGAGAGGCCGTAAGTCTCTGAAAACACGTATTCCTCTCGCCATTCACCGGGCACACTCAACGACGCGCTCTCAAGATTGCCAAGAGCGTAGGTTGAAAAATCGACAATGGCCGCTTCGCCGGAAGTGAAACCTGCAACTGAGAACCCGGGGTTTTGATGATAAATCGGACTGATTGCCGGAACGATTTTTTGAGCGATCAAGGGAACGGATCCAGCCCCGCTCAAAAGCCGGTAGTCATCCATGTGCGTGTGACCGGCAATGCTCGTCGTGACCGTGGCCGAGAACTTACGCAGTATGTTGAGAAACTCGGTTGAAAATGGTTCGCGCAGAAAGGGTACGGTTTTCGCGGTACATTCGGTCTTGCTGCTGCGGTTGGTCGAGAATGCATCAATCCCCCATGGGATATGGTGCACGAGCCACACCTTCCCTCCAGCCGCTTCCTGTCTGGACAATTGATCACGCAGCCAGTTCAGCATGTCATGACCGGCAGTGTCGCCCCCCTCTCCGCATGCATTCCGATATTTCTCCGACCACAACACATCATTGAGAACGAGTATCTTTGTGTCCGACAATTGAGGATGCTGCGCCACATAGTAACCGCCCGCGCTGTAGGTTTTGTCGAAGCCGGGTGTTAGCAATTCGGACCCGACAAGTTTGCGTACCATCTCCCGCGTGCCGGACAAGAACCCTCCTTTCGGGGTTATCTGGTAGTCTCCGCAGTCTGAATCATTGTTCCCGAGGGCAAAGATAATCGGCCTGCCGGGCAATTGTGCCGCCAACCGCTCACCGACAAATATGGCGGTGTCTTGCTTTAGCTTCCGAGCCTCTTCCTCCGTGATGGAAGCCCCCAGAGCCTCGCTGGCTTTCTTCTCGAATTCATGCGCCAGAATATCGCCAACCAGAAATGTCAGCTCCACGCCCGCCGTGTTCGCGGCAAAGGCTCGCAGTGAGGAATCCAGTAGCGCGAAGTTGGTATCTTCTCCCCACGTCGACATCTTCTGATTATCGATCGTTGCAAATATCTCGGTCCAGTCTTCGACCGGTCGCGCAGCCAATAAGCTGCTCAAAGAAGCCGGTTCAAAGGGATTGAAGTGAATATCCGAGATGAGCGCCAGTTTATGGACCTTCTCCTGTGCAATGGCAGGTACGCTCACGGTTGTCAGGCCACAGCACACAAGCAAGAACAGGACGTTTATCAGCCGGCTCCACATAACAGAGAACCTCCCGGTTGCCCGTATCGGGCAACGTGCCCGACCTTCCGCCATTCCCAATTATAGGGCGGCGCCATTGGCCGGAAACAGTTTGGGAGAAACTGCGCGCCCCCGGATCAGGCCGCGTTGGTGATCTGCTGCATACTGTTCTTGACCAGCTGCCGCGCTTCCAGGCGAGCGACATCTATCGCAAAGCGCCGCAGGAATGCGGTCACGTCTTCATCTGCGCCAAGCGCACCGTCCTGCATTTCTTCCAGAAGCGTCTCGGTCAACATTCTGGCCTCGTCGAGCGCGAGATCGTAGCTGAAATCAGCGTCCGCCTGACGAGCGACATCGATTGCCAGCAGAAATGCCTGGTGTGACCTGAGCGGCAGACCGGCCTTTCTCAGGATCGCCTGCAAGGCAGAGCGGCGAACAGTCACCAACAACCGGCAAAGGCGTGGCAACGGAACCTGACCAAGATTGGCGAGAGCCGCTGCAAAGAAACGCAATCGTCCGCAACACACGGCCCTGAGCAACAACCGGGTGGTCAGCTTCCCGTTAGCGCGAAGATGTTCGACAAAGTCGGGCAGGTCTTCAGCTCCTGCTTCCAGTGCCAGTCTGAGGACGACCTTGTCTTCCGCGTCACTCAGAAATGTGGGTCTTTGGTTTTCAGGCACACGTTCCAGAACGATTGGATGATCATCCAGGTTTGCTGCGAGCCGCATCAGCAATTCGTACCTCGCATTGAGAGGCAGATCCCGGGTCTTCAGCAACTGATCACAGATTTCCGGACGGTCTTCAAAACGTTGCGCAATCCGCAGCAGAGATGATTGCAACACGTTTGCACCCGCATTTTGCAACATTGCGCGGCAAGCGCTTTCACTGCCCACTTCGCAAATAGCGGCACAAACCGATGCGGAGAGTGTCGACCGTTCTGCGATTGCCAACTGGGCGGCTTCACTGCCCTCTGCAAACAAATCGACCAGTTCGGCGTCTGAAAAAATCGGAGATGCCTTGAGAATGGGCACGGCCACTTCATCGACATCGCTTGCCAGACACCGAACCACATGTGCCGGTGAATGGGACGAGGTGGCCAGAATCTTGGCGATTGCCTTACGTACCGCCCGGCTTGGGTCATCTAGAAGGACTGTCAGTGCTGTTGCCATGCTTGCCCGCTCCTGGCTGCCGGTTTCTGCAGCCAAATATCGCTCTGCAAATTCCCGCGCGGCCTGAGTCTCCAGAGTGCACTCATCATCCTGATTCAACTGCAGAAAGTCGTGTATGGTCATGGCGATAAAACAATCTTCCCAAATGTCGGAATCGATTCTGACATCAAAGGTTTAACGATCGGTTCACCATAATTCTGACAATGTTGCCGCGATCTCGAATTCCTAAGCTGGCGGCAGCAGGTCTTTTTGCTCTTCTTCCGCCTTCAGCCGCAAAAAACGTGTCAAATCAAGAGGTCCACCTTGATCAGCCAGCGCAAGTTCCTGAGCGGTTACCTGGCTGGATGCACCTGACAAGGTGCTGAAGGGAACGGCTTCCTCGACAGCCTGGAACGCTGACGCAAAGCGTGGATTGACGTCTGCTTCCGACGCCCCCTGATCATTGCGAAACATCGCTTCAAACGGATTGCTTGTATCGGACGCCTGAAAAGCCGACAGAACCTGATTTGTCGCTCTTTCCAGGTCCGCTCCGTTGATTGACGCAACGACAGGAGGTTGAGCTGACGCAATCTTACCAGAGCTAACGGCTTCGTCACGCCGCGAGCCGCCGGCGTCCGCTGTCCGGGAGGTTTCATCCGGCCTGCGGCCTGGAACCGGGACTGCCGCCTTGGCCAGTTCAACGGCACCGCCAAGCGGACGCGCGCCCTCCCCCGCACCCGCCGCTGCGGTCGCCTGAACGGGTACCTCAGGTTTGCCTCGCATTGCAAAGGCCGCTGCTGGATCACCCGCGAGATGATCAAAGTTCTTCGGATCCACGAGCTGACTGGGATGGGCCGGCTTGGCATTTGGCAAGGCAGCAATACTTGTCAGGCCACCTGAGAGGCTTGACTTCTTGGCCCCTCCCGCCTCGGCAATCATTGTCACCGCATTGTGCTTGGAAACGATGACCTCATAAACTTCTTCAATAGAACGGGCACTGCCGTTGGGGTGGTAGAAGATAGGCTTGTTGGCCTGAGCCTGCGTTGAAAACATGCTGTCGGCACGCATTTCCGGATTGGTCAGCGCGGCATCGATCAACCTGCTCGCCCCATTGGCACCAAGGAAATGGGCCATGTAAAGTTCGCCATCAGTCGGTGCACGACCGATACGACGTTCAAGATAACTGGCATTCTTTTGCGTAAGCGCTCCGGCCATCATCGACGAGATTTCCGGATCCTTGCGCAGGTCGAGAATTTCCTGGCGAACTTCCGGATCACTGACATGATACTTGCCGCTGCTCGTCCGTTGGATCTGTTCTGAATACTTGTCGAGCCCGTGTTTCGGGCCAGCTTCCTTCATTGTTTCGAGCCAGGTCGATTCAATGAACTGGAACAATCCGGTTGCGCTTGACGTCTGAGCCTTGGCAGACGGATTGAATGACGATTCCCGCGCAGCTGTCTTTACGAGGTACTCGAAGGAAGTACCTGTGGAATTACTCGCAGACTCAAACGCAAGCTCGATCCGTGACGCGATCGAGGTAGTGTCAGCAACATGCATGACGCTGTCTCCTCGACGGAACTATTTATTACTTCGTTAACCTTCGCGCCCAATTGGTTAACAAATCCTTAACAGTCCGCAAGTCGCTGAATTTATTGCAATTAGAGCACCAAACACGGCCCTGTCATTCGTAAATATGCCAATGAATCTTGCGAATTTCGGGAGAAAACCGCGAATTCCCATCTCTCTTGTGAAACCGTGCAGAACCTTCAGACCGGCCCAAATGAAGGTCACTGACTATCGCCTGCAATGAGTCGACAGTTGCAAATTGCAAAAAAGCGCCGGATTGACCGACGCTTGGTCAAGTGTTGTTTCCTACCGGAAACTCAGACTTTGGGCCGCGTCATTTCAAAAACTTCGGTAACTGCAGCATATTCCATGTAACCGAGCCTGGAGAGCGGTTTGTATCGGGTCACGTCGACCTTTCCGTCCACGATAATGCTGTCGTCGATGTGAATTCCGACAACCTGCCCGAACACGACAAAACTGTCCGTTTCCATGCCGTTGAGGTCCTTCAGGCGCAGTGTTTGCAGGTACTTGCATTCAAGCGCGGTCACGGCCTTGGCAACTCTGGGCGCCTTGACCAGCCGCGAAGGTGCCATGTCGAGGCCGGATAACTCGAACTCACACACCTCGCTGTGAACAGCTGCAGACGAAACATTCATTTCGTGCCTGAGATCCCAGCTGGCCATGTTGCACACGAATTCTCCGGTCTTTTCGACATTGGCCGCGCTGTCCTTGAACCCGGAAGAAGAGAACATGACGATCGGCGGATTGTCGCTCACGCTGTTGAAGAAACTGTAGGGAGCCAGATTTGTGCCGCCATTTTCATCAAGCGAGGAGATCCAGCCGATTGGACGGGGAGAAACGATGGCCTTGAAAGGGTTGTGCGGCAGGCCATGGTCGTTTTTCTCGGTTTCGTAGAACATCTGTTACTCTGTTTCTGTCCAATTGGAGATCAGTTCGGAAAGGTTCGGGCGAGGACGTTCGACCGGTGGTTGGCTGGCCGTACCGATATGCACAAAGCCGGCAAATTGCTCACCGTCTTTCGCACCAAGATACCTGGCGGCATCATTATCGAAACTATACCATTCCGTCAGCCATTGAGAGACGAAACCGGAAGCGGCGGCTGCCGTCACAAGGTTCATGCAAACAGCACCAGCAGAAAGTTGCTGTTCCCACACTGGAATTTTCGAATGCGCTCCGGCCTTGCTGACAACACCGATAACCAGCGGAGCTCTGGTGAATCGGGTCAGCTCTTTTTGCCTCTGGTCGTCATCCAGCGGTCCGGCTTTTTGCTCATAGCGCTCTGCGAGCCACGCACCGATCCTTTTGCCCTGTTCGGCGCGATACAGAAGAAAACGCCATGGTGCCAGCTTTCCGTGATCGGGCACGCGCGCTGCAATCGTCAGAATATCCTCAATCTGTGCCGGATCGGGTCCCGGCTCAGACATGGTAACGGAAGGATGTGAGCGGCGTTTCCGGAGAAATTCCAGAGTTTCCGGGGATCCGGAAGTAAAACTCGGCATGGCGCTGTCCTGCATCGGTGGTCGCAATTGCAACGATCCACGTAATTGATTGATCGCATTTGTCAACTTGTACCGGTGCGGTCTTGAATTCGCCTGATTTTCAGGTCCTTTAGGGGAAAATCAGGATTGGGACTCAAAAGACTGGTAAACTTTCCGAGTCAAGATGATATTACAGTGGGCATGGTGAACTTTGGAATTGTCTCGGGCGGTATGACTTTCACTCGTTTCCTCAAGGGTGCGGCACTCGCCATCATGATTGGTGTGTCGTCAGTAGCTATGGTCGCTTCTGCAGGTTTTGCGCAAACTGTAGATGCGCCGATGCCGCCTGCTGCCAAACCGGATCCGAATGCTCCGGTAGCGGAACCGGAAGAAGAAATCATCAACCTTCTTGACCGCGAACCGGAACCCCTGTTTTCCGACATTCTGGCCCCTTACGCGCCAGCCACCGCGGCAACGCACGGTGTCTCAAACGGCCTCCGTCAAGGGGCCTTGTACCTGATGGCGAAGCTGACCCAGGACAGCACTCCGCTGGACGACGGTCTCATCTGGCGTATTTACTCCGAAACGACAAACTCGGATGGGCGCCTTGAACTTGTCGCGACCTCCGAAGGCGGCGACGCTGAGTTTCGTCTCGATCCGGGCACCTACCTGATCCATACCGCGTATGGCTTCGCGCAGGCGACGAACCGCATCGTGATCGGCAAGGAGGTCCTCTCGAAGATGGTGACCCTGAACGCCGGTGGTATCAAGTTCAACGCATCGCTCAAGGACGGCGACAACATCAACCACGAGCCGATCTCGTTCGACGTGTACGGCATGACCTTCGATGCGCGCGGCGAGCGAGACAAAATCGCATCCAACGTCAAGCCGGGCTCGATCATCCGCCTGAGCGCCAACACCTATCACGTGGTCAGCCGATACGGCGATGTGAATGCCGTTGTCCGGGCCGACATTCAGGTTCTACCCGGCAAGCTGACCGAGGCGACCGTGCTGCACAAGGCTGCCGATATAACGTTGAAACTGGTCAATGAACGTGGTGGCGAAGCCATCGCCAACACCACATGGTCCGTCCTCAGCCCCGGCGGTGACATTGTTGTGGAAGCAACCGGTGCGTTTCCGGATTTCGTTCTTGCCGCCGGTGAGTATGAGGCCATCGCCAGAAACAATGGCCGGACCTACCTGCAAAAGTTCGAGGTTTCTTCGGGAGACGACAATGAAGTGGAAGTCGTCACCACAACGAGCGAACTTGCAAGCCAGCAAGGCACGTCGAGCAACTAAAGAAAACGCGATCGTTTCAGGTCGCGTGTCTCTAGAACCACTTCAGACAATTCTTCGGTGTTGACGGAACGCCTAAATGTTCCTGCCGAGCAGTCGCCGGGCCCGTTTCACCGGAGCCATTTCCATGACCTTCGTCTGCAGGAAATCCATGACTTCCTTCTGATCGCCAAAGCCCGACAAAGTCTCAAAGGGGATTGGCTGTCCGGCGCGCGCGGTGATGACCGAGCCTAGAATCCGGCGGAACTCGCGCACGAGAAGCGACAGGCGCAAGGTCAAGGAATACTTGCTGACCAGATGAAACAGCCAGGAATTCTGTCCGTCGAAATAAAGCGGCAGGACCGTCGCTCTGGAGGAACGGATCATCTTGGCAGTGAAGGTTTTCCAGGGCAATTCTTCAGCGCGGCCAAAGGGTTTGGTGGCAGTGGCCACTCCTCCCCCCGGAAACACGATAATCGTTGTGCCTTCATCAAGCAGCCGCAGGGCTTCCTTGCGGGTCTGCATGTTGGTCTTGAGGGCTTCCCTGGTTTCCTCAAAATCCACCGGCAGCGAAAACGGCCGAACTTCCGGGACCTTGAGAAGTTCGTTGTTGATCAGGATCTTGAACGGTTTGCCGAGCTGTTCGGCCAGCGCCAGGATCGCAAGACCATCTCCGATCCCGTAAGGGTGGTTCGCGATTAGCACCAGCGGTCCCTCGGGCAGATCCTTCGGTGGCCACTCACCATCCGCCACGGAGACATCCAGGTTGATCAACCCCAGAAGGTCGTTCCAGATATTGTCTGACGTGCCGACCATCGAGTGTTTCCACACGTCATACAGGTCGACAAGCTTGCGGCGCCCGGAGATGCCCTCGATCACCCGGATCGTCCAGCGTTTCAGCGCTGGATGCTCGGGATTGGCGTAACTGAATTCTGCGTAGTCCACGGCGGCTGCTTCACACCTTGTTTCACTCTGGCAAATTCAGAACCGAATAACAGTCGTTCTGTTTCACCAGTGTGACAGCACACTGCGTTGAACAGTGTGCCGTCGATCACTTTTCCGTAGATCGTGGCAAATGGACTTATTTCAAGTCCGGCGGCGTCGCTTCTTCAACGAATGCCGCGATCGCCTCTTCCAGCCCCATGGGCCTCTGGTCCTTGGAACCCAGACGGCGAATGTTCACGGTCCGCTCTTCGGCTTCCCGCATGCCGCAAACGATGATCACGGGCACCTTGGCAAGCGAGTGCTCACGAACCTTGTAGTTGATCTTCTCGTTGCGGAAGTCGGTTTCCACCTTCAGGCCCTTGGCCTTCAGCATGTCCGCCACTTCCTGACCGTATGCATCGGCTTCGGAAGTGATCGTGGCGACCACGATCTGCAAAGGCGCAAACCACAGCGGGAAATGCCCGGCATAGTTCTCGATCAGAATGCCGAGGAACCGTTCCATGGAGCCGCAGATCGCCCTGTGGACCATGACAGGCGTTTTCTTCTCGCCGTTGTTGTCGACGTAGAATGCACCGAACCGTTCCGGCAGAGCAAAGTCGACCTGGGTCGTGCCGCACTGCCACTCGCGGCCAATGGCATCGCGCAGGGTGTATTCGAACTTCGGACCGTAAAAGGCGCCCTCGCCCGGCAGGATATCGGTCTTCACGCGGCCCTCTGACTGAGCCTCGATCTGCTTAAGCACCTTGGACATCACCTCTTCGGCGTGATCCCACATCTCATCGCTGCCTACCCGCTTTTCCGGCCGGGTGGAAAGCTTGACCACGATTTCATCAAAGCCGAAGTCCTTATAGACCGACAGGATCAGATCGTTGATCTTGAGGCATTCGTCAGCCAGCTGTTCTTCGGTACAGAAGACGTGGGCATCGTCCTGGGTGAAGCCGCGCACACGCATCAGCCCGTGCAAGGCACCGGATGGTTCATAGCGGTGAACCACTCCGAATTCCGCAAGGCGCAGCGGCAGGTCGCGATAGCTCTTCAATCCGTGCTTGAAGATCTGCACGTGCCCCGGGCAGTTCATCGGCTTCAGCGCAAAGACACGATCATCTTCGGCTTCCGTATCGGCACACTGAACGGAGAACATGTTCTCCTTGTACCAGGTCCAGTGACCCGAAGTTTCCCAGAGCGACGTATGCAGCACCTGCGGTGCGTTCACTTCCTTGTAGGTGTCCTTCAGAACCCGGCGCTTGTAGGCGATCAGGTTCTGGAACATATCCCAACCCTTGGGGTGCCAGAATACGACCCCCGGTCCTTCTTCCTGGAAGTGGAACAGGTCCATTTCCCGTCCGAGCTTGCGGTGGTCGCGCTTTTCGGCCTCTTCAAGCATGTGAAGGTAGCCTTTCAGCTCCTTCTCGTTATGCCAGGCAGTCGCATAGATGCGGGTCAGCATCTCGTTGTTCGAGTCACCGCGCCAGTAGGCACCAGCCACCTTCATCAGCTTGAAGGCATCGCCGATCTGCCTGGTGGAGACCATGTGCGGACCACGGCAAAGATCGAGCCACTGGCCCTGCTTGTAGATCTTGAGTTCCTGATCTTCCGGAATGGCATCGACAAGCTCGACCTTATAGTGCTCGCCCTTGGCGGCAAAATAGGTCTTGGCTTCTTCGCGGGTCCAGATTTCCTTGGTGAACTGCGCACCGCGCGCGATGATCTCGCGCATCTTCTTTTCGATGACCGGCAGCTCTTCCGGCGTAAACGGCCAGTCTTCGTTGGTGTCGGGATGGACGCGCTTGAAGTCGTAATAGAAACCGTTCTCGATGACCGGACCGATCGTGACCTGGGTGCCGGGCCACAGTTCCTGCACAGCTTCCGCCATCACGTGTGCAGCATCATGTCGGATCAGTTCCAGCGCACGCGGGTCATCGCGGGTGACGATCTCAATCTGATGGTTTTCATTGATCGGGTCGGTAAGATCTTTGAGCTCCCCATCCAGCGTCATCGCTACAGCCTTCTTGGCGAGCGACTTGGAAATTCCGCTGGCAACATCCAGTCCGGTGGTGCCGGCATCATATTCGCGCACGGAATTGTCGGGGAAAGTCAGTTGGATCATCATTTTTCTCCTGCTCACTCCTGCAGACAAGGCAGGTAAGCGTTTCAAAGGGATTCGAACCGCCCGCTGATAGGGGATTCAACGTCAAACAGCAACCCTATCCGACGGAAAGCTGGCATGATCAAGACGCAGGACAGGGTTTCTGTCTCGACGAGGCACCTTTCCTGTCCGCTGACCGGCACGCCTTGGTCACCCTTCGTCCTCTCTCACGACCAGCGGCGGCGGCCGCCGGTGGATCGGTTGGGACTTTACAATGGAGGTGCTTGTCTCAGCCTTGTCCGAGATCTTGTCCAGGATCCCGTCAAGTTGTTCGATCGACGGCACCGCCAGCCGCGCAATGAAGCAATCCTCTCCGGTGACCTTGTCGCATTCGCAGAATTCGGGAATTTCCTGGATCAACTGTTGAACAATATGCAACTTGCCCGGCAATGGCCGGATTCGGACAATGGCCTGCAGGCTGTATCCCAGAACCTTAGGGTCGATATCCACCGTAAAACCACGAATGATGCCCCGCTCCAGAAGTCTGCGGACCCTTTCAGAGACACCGGGGGACGACAATCCCGCGTGCTTGGCAAGGTCCTTTAACGATACCCGGGCATCAACGATCAAGGCTTCAATAATTTTCCTATCCGCGTCATCCATCTTAATTTTCCCAAACACAACAAACAAGAAACCTAATTATATAATCAATTAAATGAAAAACACCTAATTAATCGAATAGAACGAACCAGCCTGCTTTGCCAATCTTGAGACAATTCAAACCTCATGGAGGCAAACATGGACAAGACCCTGCGGGGCGCGGCGGAAATGAGCGCCGCAATGACTATTCTCGGCACCATCGGCCTGTTTGTAATTCTGTCCGGTCAGGGCGCGATCGACGTTGTCTTTTGGCGTTGTGCATTCGGGGCTCTGGCGCTGCTCGTTATCTGTGCATCGCAAGGACTTCTGCGGCGGCAACTCACCTTGAAAAAGCTCGGCCTTGCAGTCCTTGGAGGTATTGCGATCGTTGTGAACTGGGCAATGCTCTTCAGCGCTTACTCGGAAGCGTCGATCGGTGTCGCGACCGCCGTCTACAACACACAGCCATTCATTCTGGTCGGGTTTGGCGTGCTTTTCCTGGGTGAACGGGTCACCATGGGAAAACTGAGCTGGCTCGGAGTTGCCTTTGTCGGGGTCCTGCTGATCATTCAGGCGAAACCCGAAAGCGCCGACTATGCGAACGCGAACTATGCCGTAGGCATTGGTCTTGCTCTGGCTGCGGCGTTCTTCTGGGCGGTTGCCGCACTGCTGACCAAGAAGTTGACAGGCACGCCTCCCCAGCTCATTGCCCTCATTCAGGTCTGCGTCGGCATTTTGATGCTAGCCCCGTTTGTCAGCTGGAATGCGTTGCCGTCAGGGTCGACCGCGTGGGGCGCTCTTTTCACCCTGGGCGTCGTGCATACCGGGATCATGTACATTCTGATGTATGGCGCCGTTCAGAAACTGCCGACATACCTGCAAGGCGCCTTCTCGTTTATCTACCCGGTCGTTGCCATCTTCGTGGATTATGCCGCCTTCGGTCATCAATTGCAGCCTCTCCAACTCCTTGGCGCAGGCGCAATCATTCTTGCCGCGATGGGCATGACCTTCGGCTGGCGACTGGTCGGTGTGAAGGCAACCGCTTCTACGTCGCAGTAAACCGGTGCCGTAACCGTTCTCGCGATCTCTGGCCCGTATCCGGGTCGGAGGTCCGGCTCATTCGTCTAGTCGAGCCGATGTTCCTCGGAAATGTGACGCCCGCTCCAGCGTCCGTAACGCCAGGGAAGATACCATCGCGCGTCTTCGGGAAGACCTTCCGGGACCGGATCGAAACCGGAAGCACCCCACGGGTTGCACCTCAAGATACGCGCCAATCCTATCCAGCCGCCTGCCCAGAACCCGTATTGACGGATCGACTGCTCGGTATAGTCGGAACATGTCGGCGCATAGCGGCATCCCCGCCCCATGATCAGGGACAGGGAATGTCTGTAGATCCAGATGAGACCGATCGCCCCTCGCCCCAAAACCGAAAGGGGTTTGCCGGACGCGATCTCCTGTTTGGGCTTGGAACACATGAATGCGCGGACAAGAAATTACGCTGCGGACTAGGCGGCAGCGCCATCTTCCTTCTGCTTTGCCTCAATCTGGTCGAGCGCATCAACCACAGCGTCAAAGGTCAGCATCGTGGAGGCATGCCGGGCCTTGTATTCGCGCACGGGTTCCAGGAATTTGAGATCCACGAACCTTCCGGTCGGCGGCTGGCCTCCGTCTTTCAGCATGGACCGCATGCTTCTTTGAACGTCGCGAAGCTCGTCGAAACTGGCACCTACCACATTTTGCGCCATGATCGAGGAGGATGCCTGACCAAGCGCGCACGCTTTTACGTCGTGTGCAAAGTCGGTCACCACACCATCCTTCACACAAATGTCAACGAGAACGGTCGAGCCGCAAAGCTTGGAATGCGCCTTTGCCGTTGCGTCAGGTTGCTCAAGACGGCCGATTCGAGGAATGTTTCCTGCGAATTCAAGGATCTTCGCATTGTATATGTCGTCAAGCATTCTCGCCTCTTCGTGAAAGCCAGTGATCGTCCGCCACATTGCTGGCATGGTGCTTTCATATATATAGATCAGTTGCCACGGCAAATTCGCAAGGGGCAGAGTGGTCGCAGTTGGTAATCTTGAGTGCCGCATGTGCGCTTGAAGCCGGCTCAACCCTCTCAGAAACTGTGCGTTCGCTTTTTGTGTGGAGTATGATAAAGGTCCCCGGTCTTGGAGCCTGGACTTCATGATCTGTGCACAAACGAGCGCCGTATGACGAGTGACAAGGGTAAATTTGCGAGGATCCCGATGGACGCTGTCCTCAAGCCGGTCGAAAAAAGATTCGAAAGAAAGACGCCGGACCAATTGCATCGGCCAAGCCGCGAAGAAGTGGAAGCTGCCGTACGCACCATTCTCGCCTGGACCGGCGACGACCCGGACCGCGAAGGTCTGGTAGAAACACCCAAGCGCGTCGTGAAAGCGCTGAGCCAGCTCTATAGCGGCTATTATGAAGATCCGGCGGAACATCTGGAACGGATGTTCGAAGACGTTGGCGGCTATCAGGACATCGTTCTGGTCACCGGAATCCCGTTCCATTCCCATTGTGAACACCATATGCTTCCGTTCATTGGCGAAGCCCATATCGCCTATTATCCGGCAGAAGGTGTCGTGGGACTTTCAAAGCTTGCAAGGGTGGTCGACATCTATGCCAAGCGCTTGCAGACACAGGAAAACTTGACGGCTCAGATCGCTTCCGTCATTGACGACAGTCTCGCACCGCGTGGTCTGGCGGTGATGCTGGAAGCCGAACATCAGTGCATGACCATGCGTGGTGTTCAAAAACCGGGCGTCGCCACGATCACCACACAATTCACCGGCGTATTCCAGGACGACCCGGCCGAACAGGCCAAGTTCATGTCACTGGTGCGCGGCAAGGGTCGCTGATTAAGGGCCCTTGCGACCGAAATTCTGAAGCAAGGGCTTTTTCATGTGCAGTTCCGAAATTTCCGGCCGTGGCGACAAGAACACGGTCGAAAATGGCGACCTTCTGATGCCGAAATACGATCAGGATGGACTGATCGTGGCCGTAGTGACCGAAGTGACTTCCGGTGACGTCCTTATGGTCGGCTATATGAATGAAGAAGCCCTCGGACGGACGATTGACACTGGTGAGGCCTGGTACTGGAGCCGCTCGCGGCAGAGCTACTGGAAAAAGGGTGAGACTTCTGGGCAGGTTCAGACCGTCCATGAGATCCTGACCGATTGCGATCAGGACGCCCTCGTCCTCAAGGTGTCGGTTGCCGGTAATGGCGCCACATGTCACGTCGGTTACCGGTCCTGTTTTTACAGAAAAGTGGTTAAACCGGAGACCGGTGCAGTTCGCCTGGCACGCGTTGAAGCTGACAAAGTCTACGACCCTGCGGATGTTTACGGGAAAAAATGAAGCGAATTTTTCGCTTCGAGGAAATTCAACAGCAAATTCTTTTGCAAACCCTTGGCACTAATCAAGGGTTTCAAGGAATCCTTTGCCAGCCTTACGTGTTTATACCTATTTTAGTCCCGTCTCCGTTTCGCCTAAAGTCTAAATAGGCGCAATGAAATATAACATTTCTCAGCGCCTCAAATATCCGTCCGCATGCTGAGGGAGAGTTCATGGCGGAAAACGGTGCACAAACCAAGCGGGACGAACGTATTGCGTTTATCCTGCTGGCAGTTTTTTTGGCCCCAGCTTTATCAGTCGCAATCGTCGGTGGATACGGGTTCATCGTCTGGATGTCCCAGATAGTGCTTGGGCCGCCTGCTGGCTGAATTCATGTCTGCAGATCCAAAATTCTCGGCGAGTCGCAGGTCGTTTCTGAGACTGCGCAGTCAGCCCAAAGTCGACGTTATCAGACCTCCCTGGTCTGACGAAACTTCGGTAAGAGCCGAATGCACCAGTTGCAACGCCTGCATCGAAGCCTGTCCGGAATCAATCCTTCAAGCTGATGCCGATGGTCGGCCGATGGTGGTGTTCGACGGCGGTGAATGCACGTTCTGTCAGAAGTGCGTCATCTCGTGTGAAGCTCAGGTGTTCGATCTCACACGTGAACAACCGTGGTCCTTAAAGGCCGAGATCCAGCAGGGCTGCCTGCAGGATCAGGGCATCAGTTGCCAGCTTTGCCGCGACAGCTGCCCGCAATCCGCTATTCGTGTTGACCTTACAAAGCGTCCCTTTGGCCGTTTGAAGATTGATACCGATCTGTGCAACGGCTGCGGCGCTTGCCTGAGTACCTGCCCGCAAAATGTGCTTGCGCTGAAAGATGCCAGGCTCGAACCGGAGGCAGCATGAGCGAGACCGTCCATATTGCGAGCCTGCTGGTTCAAGCGTTACCCGACCAACAGGGTACGATCGAAGCTGGAATTCAGGAACTGGAAGGGGCGGAAGTTGCCCATGGCGATGGTCAGGGCCGCCTGATCGTAACCGTGGAGACCTCGAGCGAAGCCAACATCGTTCAAACCCTGACCGACATCCAATTACTCCCGGGCGTAGTGAGCGCCTCTCTTGTCTATCACCAGACAGACAGCGGACATGAATCAGCAGAGGCTGACATCTAAGGAGACCCCTTATGAGTGGAATTAACAGACGTGATGTCATCAAGGCACAGGCTGTCGCTGCGGCCGCTGCTGCGGCAGGCATGTCGGTTCCTGCCCAGGCACAAAATCTCATCACCGAAGCGGACCTGACAGACCTGAAATGGTCCAAGGCGCCGTGCCGCTTCTGTGGCACAGGTTGCTCGATCATGGTCGCGACCAAAGCCGGTCGTGTCGTCGCAACCCACGGTGACGCCGAGGCGGAAGTCAACCGCGGCCTGAACTGCGTCAAAGGCTACTTCCTGTCCAAGATCATGTACGGCCAGGATCGCTTGACAACCCCATTGCTGCGCAAGACCGACGGCAAGTACGACAAGAACGGCGAGTTCACACCGGTCAGCTGGGACGAAGCTTTCGACATCATGGCCGAAAAATGGAAGGCCACCCTGAAGGAAAAAGGCCCGAAAGCCATCGGAATGTTCGGCTCCGGCCAGTGGACCGTTTGGGAAGGTTATGCCGCGTCCAAACTGATGAAAGCCGGATTCAGGTCCAACAATATCGATCCGAATGCCCGTCACTGCATGGCCTCGGCCGTGGTTGGTTTCATCCGCGCTTTCGGCATCGATGAGCCCATGGGCTGCTACGACGATTTCGAAAACGCGGATGCCTTTGTGCTCTGGGGCTCGAACATGTCGGAGATGCATCCGATCTTGTGGACCCGTGTCACCGATCGCCGGCTCAGCCATCCTCATGTGAAGGTGGCCGTGCTTTCAACGTTCGAACACCGCAGCTTTGATCTGGCGGATATTCCGGCGGTCTTCACTCCGCAATCCGACCTCATCATTGCCAACTACATCGCCAATCACATCATCCAATCGGGTGCGGTGAACGAAGAGTTCGTGAAAAAACACGTCAATCTTCGCAAGGGCGTGCAGGATATCGGCTACGGCCTGCGTCCGGATCATCCGCTCGAAGAATCAGCTGCCAATCCTGGCGATGGCGGCTCGGAACCGATGACGCTTGAAGAATTTGCCGAGTTTGTAAAACCATACACTCTTGAGTTCGCGTCTGTGGAATCCGGCGTTCCTGCCGAACAGCTTGAGAAGATCGCGCAGCTTTACGCAGACCCCGATACCAAGGTGATGACACTCTGGACGATGGGTGTGAACCAGCACACGCGCGGTGTGTGGATGAACAATCTCATCTATAACCTCCATCTGCTGACCGGAAAGATCGCGCAGCCGGGTAACTCCCCCTTCTCGCTCACCGGACAACCCTCTGCCTGCGGCACTGCCCGCGAAGTGGGCACATTCGCTCACCGCCTGCCGGCAGACATGCTGGTCGCCAAGCCGGAACATCGCGCAATAGCCGAAAAGATCTGGAAACTGCCGGAAGGCACTGTCCCGGACTGGATCGGGGCCCATGCCGTCCTGCAGAACCGCATGCTCAAGGACGGTGAAATCAACTGCTACTGGGTGCAGGTCAACAACAACATGCAGGCCGCGCCCAATATGATGGAAGAAGGCCTGCCGGGATACCGCAATCCGGAGAACTTCATCGTAGTCTCCGATGCATATCCGACCGTGACCGCCGAAGCCGCCGACCTGATCCTGCCGACAGCCATGTGGGTGGAAAAGGAAGGCGCCTACGGCAACGCGGAGCGCCGGACCCAGTTCTGGCATCAGCTGGTCGACGCACCTGAGGGTGCCAAGTCCGACCTGTGGCAGCTTGTCGAATTCTCCAAGAGATTCACGACGGACGAAGCCTGGCCGGCAGAAATCCTGGATACAAATCCCGATTACAAGGGCAAGACGCTTTACGAGGTCCTCTTTGCCAATGGCCAGGTAGACGCATTCCCCAACAGCGAACTCGATGAGGCCTATGCCAACGACGAGGCAGAAGACTTCGGCTTCTATATCCAGAAGGGTTTGTTCGAGGAATATGCAGCATTTGGCCGCGGCAAGGCACATGATCTGGCCGACTTCGACACCTATCACAAGGTCCGCGGACTGCGCTGGCCGGTTGTCGACGGGATCGAGACCCGCTGGCGTTACAACGGCGAATATGACCCGTACGTAACCGACGGAGCCGAATTCGAGTTCTACGGCAAGCCCGACGGCAAAGCCATCGCCTTTGCCCTTCCCTACGAACCGCCGGCGGAAAGCCCGGACGGTGAATATCCGTTCTGGCTGACGACTGGTCGCGTCCTGGAGCATTGGCACTCCGGGTCCATGACACAGCGCGTGCCGGAACTCTACAGGGCCGTGCCTGACGCCCTTTGCTACATCCACCCGGACGATGCAGAGGCGCTTGGAGTACGTCGTGGTTCAGAGGTCAAAGTGATATCGCGCCGTGGCGAAATCATCACCCGCGTGGAGACCAGAGGGCGGAACAAACCGCCGAGAGGTCTGATTTTCGTGCCGTGGTTCGATGCCCGTCAGCTGATCAACAAGGTGACGCTCGATGCGACCGATCCGCTTTCGAAGCAGACCGACTTCAAGAAATGCGCCGTGCGCATCGAAGCTGTGTGAGGTGAACAATGAAACGCATTGCAATGAGCCTGTTTGCCGTCGCCAGCTTGTTGGCCGCCGCAGCATTCGCGCAGGAGAATGTCTCAACTCTGAGACCAACCACACCACTGGCCGAGAATGGACCGGCAGCGCCAATGCCGAAGGTCGTGAACACGGACATTCGGCAGGTCCGGAACTATCCTGAGCAACCGCCGCTGATCCCGCACAAGATCGACAATTACCAGGTAGACAAGAACTCCAACAAATGCCTGACCTGTCATTCGCGTGCGGCCATCGGCGAAAGTCAGGCACCCATGGTGTCCATCACCCACTTCATGAACCGGGACAATCAGTTCCTGGCCTCGGTTACCCCGCGCAGGTACTTCTGCAACCAGTGTCACGTGGTCCAGACAGACGCCAAGCCATTGGTGGAAAATGATTTTGTCGATGTCGATACGGTGCTTGAATTTGTGAAGTCGAAAGAGGAGGCCAACTGATGTGGGCCTTCGTCAAGCGGCTGTGGAGCACGATCCGCAGGCCGAGCGTTCACTACAGCCTGGGGGCTCTGACGATCGGCGGCTTCATCATGGGCGTCCTGTTCTGGGGTGCGTTCAACACGGCGATGGAACTGACGAATACAGAAACCTTCTGCACCGGTTGTCATGAAATGCGGGACAACGTGTTCGCGGAACTGAAGACCACGATCCACTACACCAATCGCTCTGGTGTGCGGGCGATCTGTTCCGACTGCCATGTTCCTCATGACTGGACGGACAAGATCGCTCGAAAAATGCAGGCATCCAAGGAAGTCTGGGGCAAGATCTTCGGCACCATCAGCACACGGGAGAAGTTTCTGGAAAAGCGGCTTGAACTGGCACAGCACGAATGGGCACGGCTGAAAGCCAACAACTCCCTGGAGTGCCGCAACTGCCATTCTTCAGACTCAATGGACATCACCCGTCAAAGTGCGCGTGCCGCGGAAGCGCATGAACGCTTCCTCTTTACCGGTGAAAAAACCTGCATTGATTGCCACAAGGGCATTGCACACCAGTTGCCCGACATGTCGCAACAGTCTGCCTGGACCGGTCACGGCAGCGCAAGTAGTCTGGAAAAGGCCACGGCTTACCTGGAGCAACAGCAAAGCGGGAAGAACTAAGAGCTTCTGAAAAATTTGCGAAAACAAAAAAAGCTGGCGTTCTGCCAGCTTTTTTTAATGTCAAACGGATGAAGCGGCCCGGCGAGCATTGCTTCGAATACCAAACCTGGCAGGCCGACGTTCCAAGTGAACTGGCTGGCCTGATGGCCAGCCAAGTTTTCAGGTCATCGAGATATAGCTGCGCATCTGCTCGGCTTCGAGCTCAACCTGCGCGATCTTGAATTTCACCACATCGCCAATCGAAATCACACCAGTCAGCTTGCCATCCTTGACAACAGGCATGTGACGGAATCGACCCTGGGTCATTCGAGCCATAACTTCATTGACGCTGTTTTCTTCTGCGCAGGTCACAACATCCTTGGTCATGACGCTCGACACAGGCAGCGAAAGTGCGGACGCGCCCTGTGTTCCAACAACACGGACGATATCACGCTCGGAAACAATTCCCTGGATGGAATTGTCACCTGCGCACACAACCACCGCACCTATCTTGTTTTTCGCCAGAGTTTCAGCGATCTCGCTAAGCAGCGCATCGCTCTTGGCTGTAATCGTCTCGTGGCCTTTCCCACTCAAGATTGCGGCAACGGTCATCTAGGAGCACCTCCATGGCATCAATCAGCCCGTCCTTCACGGGATAATGGCATCATGGCAAAAAAATCAGTGCAGGCAAACCTTTGACACATACCCTCAGAGGGGTATCGACTAAAGTCGACGCCGAGGCACCGGGTCGAAAATCGGGAACAGCGCGAGACCGGCGATGAAGCCGCCTATATGTGCCTGCCACGCGACGCTGGCCGGTTGCCCCGCGACCGGACCGCTCATCAGACCGAAAAACAGATTGAGACCGAACCACACGGCAACGAACACCAGAACCTGCTGGTTGCGGAAGCACTCGGACAGCGGCTGCGCCGGCACGAAATAGGCTCCGCGATCTGTACGCCGTATCGCCCCGAGAGGGCCGCCCAGTTCAAAAATGAATCGGATTGCGCCCGCCATCTGCCCCGAGACGGCTGCTGAAGCGCCAATCATCGGAACGGCCTCGCCCCAATGTGTCGCCAGATGCGCGAACGCGCCGCCAACGGAACACAGTGCGGAAAAAACAAGAAACCGCCCCGCCCCGTACCTACGCGCCAGTGCACTGCCGAAAATGGCCATCCAGAGGAGGTTGAAAATGATGTGCATGGCACCGCCATGCAAAAGGCTGTAGGAAACGAACCCCCAAAGGCTGGACGCCAGATCAATCGCGTTGAGGCTGGCAAAGGCTGCATATTTTGCAGGCCAGAACGCAAACAGGAAGATGATCAGATTGTCCCAGCCGACCGGCAAAACGAATGCGCGAAGCAGGTGGATGACGATCATCGCGCCGCTCAGCCAGACAATCACGTTCGGAAGATTGAAGACCGGAGGCTGAGAAGGACGCCTTGGTTCCTGGCGTTTTCTCGCTTCTTCGCGCCGGGCGCGTTCGTCGTCAAATTGATAAACGTTCATGGAACATCAGCCTTTCAGCTACTCTTCTAAGCAAGATCTGGGACAAAACAAGGGCTGGCGCGCATCGCCATGTCACTTGATGTCTATATGGTGACCCAGCAATTACCGCGTAACGGAAAGCAGCAGGTTAAAAAACACAAAGCGCCAGTCATCTTTTTCGATGACCAGCGCCTTGCGGTGCCCCCCTTTGTCTCGGCCGCGTCCCCACACGCCCGGAAAAGGACAATTGCTCACAACAGGCCGGCGCTTGTTATCCTGACCGGAACAGCTCTTCGAGGCTGTTCTGACCGGTCCGCAGCCTGGCCTGAACAACGGGTCCTCCCACCCGCTATAATCGTGAACAGAAATTAAAGGTGCCAGCACCCGAGCCCTTAAACAAGCGCAATACAAAATTAACCTTAATTACCTGACACAGAAAAAAAGCACCCCGATCCAACGACTTGGCACGCCTTCTGCTTTGTTCATTGCAAACGAACACAGGAAGGAACCCGCGTCCCGTTTTGAAACAAAAGCTGTCTTGAGACGAAACAACGGACGTGAAGTGGCTAAGAGGCAAGTTCAGATGAAACACGGCGTAACGCAAACTCTGTATTCTTATTGGGACAACCTGCGCGGCGCCCGCCCTGCTCCAAACCGGAGCGAGGTCGACCCAAGCGAAATCCGCGGGCTTCTTGGAGACACGTTCATTCTCGAGACAAATGGCCCACAGGACGTTCGCTACCGCTTGGCAGGAACGCGCCTTTGCTCCGCACACTGCCGCGAACTGAAAGGGCGGAAGTTCCTTCGCGGCTGGAACACCAAGGACAGGGAAGCCCTGGAAAGTCTCATCGCGGCGATCACCGAAGATGCAGCGGCCGCAGTCATTGGAGTTAACGGACACACAGAACGCGGTCAGATTTTACAAATGGAAATGTTGCTGGTGCCATTGAACGTCCCGGGGGAAGGCAGAATTCGCATCCTCGGCAGCTGCACACCAATGGAAAAACCCTACTGGATCGGCCTGCATCCCATTTTGAACCAGTCAATCAGCAGCTTGAGACTGGTTTGGCCTGATGAACGTCCGTTCTTCATGGACGACAACGCATCGACCATAAATCCGGTCCTGCCGCGCTTTACGGCTGAAGGAATGGTCATGCCGACACCTCCCCTGCCCCAAGGCGCGGAAAGGAAGGTCGGACATCTTACGGTTTACTCCGGCGGGAAATCCTGAACCTTTCGGCAATCCGGGACCTTTCTGAAACGCTTACTGCACCTTCAAGAACAGTTCTGACCGGGCCGGACAGGCCCGGTCCTTTCACATTTTTTGATCAGGAACGCTGTACATTTGGCGTTTCGAAGCGTTTCGCACGAATTTTATGCGTGCAATGCCTAGACCTGAACCTTCTGTTCGGTACATTCTTACACATCGTTAACCCCAGCTGCCTAAAGTGGTGGAAAGACGTCTAGAGATTCGCTTCTCGGCCAGGGGATAGTGTGAATCCACACGGTTTGGATAGAGCAGGCATGAGCGCCGGATTGGCAACAGCACCAGAGGGAAGCAAATCGCTTCAAGTCACTGATCGCCGTCGGCATCAACGGGTTCAGGTCAATATTCTGGGCCGATTCATGCTTGAAGACCGGCAGGAATATCCGTGCCAGGTCATCGACATGTCACCCGGTGGTATGGCCATGATCACGCCGGTTTCCGGGCGTGTTGGAGAACGAGTAGTCGCCTATCTCGATCATCTGAGCCGTGTTGAAGGCCGGATCTCTCGCCTGATTGACGGCGGTTTTGCCGTTGAGCTGCGTAACACCGCACGCAAGCGCGACAAGATTGCAAACGTCCTGACGTGGCTCGCCAACCGTGATGAGTTGAACCTTCCCGAAGACCGCAGACACGACCGTTTCGTGCCAAAGAACCCGATGACCAAGGTTGTCTTGCCGGACGGTTCGGAGCACGTTTGCCGGATCATAGATGTCTCACTTTCCGGCGCGGCTATTGCAACAGACATTCAGCCGGAAATGGGTGACAGGATTACCTTGGGCAAGATGGTGGCTCGCGTTGTGCGTCGGATCGAAGGCGGTATTGCTGTAGAATTTGCTGCTGTCCAAAGCCGCGAATTGCTAGAACACCATATTTCAACATCAGACACGGCCTGATCGCCGTCCCTAAAGACCTCCCATAACAGCAAATAGCCAGATGCAAGACTTTTCCGTCCTGCATCAATCGCAGCTTTGCCGGAATTCCGTCGCGATTGTCGCTCGCCTTTTTTTCACGAAAAAGACGTTTTTTTTTCGAGCTCCAATCACCTGGAACAGCTCAGAGAATTCCTGCCGCTGGCGACGTTCCGACGATACAGACTTTCAACACACATCAAAGAACCCCTGAAATCGTCTTGCTTTATCAGACAGTTAGTCGAATTTCGTCAAATTTTACGAAAATTCCAACTCAACTTTATTCAAATAAATCTCAAACAACAATCTAATTGAAATTGCATTTTACTTAAGTATTATTATAGTTCTACAACCGAGATTTTCTTGAAGTAAAAAGCATTAGGTCATCGTTGCGTCAGCCTTGGGGAGGGCGTTACGATGAATTTACTTAAGTCAACTCTACTTGCTTCTACATTTGCACTAAGCGCTATTGCCGGCGCTGTCACGGCACAGGCTGAGCCTGGCCGTTTCATGGACATGAAAACGGTGGTCAAACCGCCAATCGGTTATCAACAGTTCTGCAAAGACAATGCCGGCGCCTGCCCGCAATCAAGTTACGACCCTGTCGTCGTGCGTCTGGATGAAACGCTCTGGCAACAACTCATTGCAATCAATCAGGAAGTCAACAGCAGGGTTCGGCCAATGACCGACGAGGATTTGTTCGGCAAGGTTGAGCACTGGTCCTATCCGGTCAACGGATATGGCGACTGTGAAGAATACGTTCTTGAGAAGCAACGCATTCTGCTGAAGGCCGGATGGCCTCAAAGCGCCCTGCTGATCACCGTGGCAAAAGACGTCCAGAATTCCGGACATGCAGTGCTGACCGTGCGCACAGACCATGGCGACATGATCCTCGACAATCAAATCGAGGCGGTACTGCCCTGGTACTCCACGCCTTATCGGTACATCAAACGTCAATCGGCGCGCTCGCCGGCAAAGTGGACGGGCATTTCCGACACGCGTGTGACAACAGTGAGTAGCGTTTCAAGATAAGGCTCAATGAGCGTTCACAAGATTGGGATAGCCCTGAAAAGGGCAACAGGACGATCCGGTCGCGTCCCCACCCTCCCCATCCCTACCACGACCGGATCCAAGGAACCGGCTGCGCCCCCGCAAGCCGGTTCCTGTCTGTTCAGTCGTGGAGATAAGGTCAGGTCTCGCGCAAACCGGATTTGAAGCGCTGCCAGTTGCGAACATAACCTGCGGCAGATTTGCGAATGTCCTCGGCTGCCTGTTCGTGGAGAGTGCGTACCACCTTGCCGGGAACACCGACGACAAGGGAATTGTCCGGAATTTCCTTGCCCTCGGCAATCAGCGCATTTGCACCGATGATGCAGTTGGACCCGATCACCGCACCATTCAAGATCGTTGCACCCATGCCAACGAGAGTATTGTCCTTGATGGTACAGCCGTGAAGGATCGCATTGTGCCCAACGGTACAATCAGTACCGATCGTCAGCGGATATCCCATGTCGGTATGGAAAACGCAGCCGTCCTGAACGTTTGAGCGTGCACCAACGACTATCGGTTCATTGTCGCCGCGCAGCGTCGCGCCGAACCAAACACTGGCGTCTTCACTCAAATGAATGTCACCGATCAGCACTGCCGTCGGGGCCACCCAATAGTTGCCATTGTCCGGAAAGACCGGCACGCGTTCATCAAGACTGTAGATAGGCATGTTACCTCAGTGAAATCCGGCGACAACCAACGCAACATTCATGACCAGCAGACCGGAACACATGCTCCACATCCCGGCAATCGTGGAGGAAGCAACCAGCCAGCCGAGCGGTCTGTTTTCAATTCGGCGACCACGGATCGCGTTTCTCATGATGATGAACGGCCCCGCGAACAGGCACATGAAAACACCGGTAAGAAACGCCAGGATACTTTCGCCTGCAAAATTGAAACGTGGAGGCTCTTTGGTGATGAGCTGATAAAGGCTCCCCAGCACTCCCGCAGCGACAAAGCCGGCGCACGCTATATATCCAACGAGAAGAAGATCAAACAGCACGCCCATTAACCCCTTGTTAACCTTTCAACACGGAAAGTGATTAAGAATTAGTAAAGGGTCAAGTGCAAAGACTGTGCCGGAAAGGCAAATGGGCAGAAACCCTCAAATATGGTTTACACTGTGGGGCTTTGACACAGGTCTGAATGGAGCGTTTGTTCCGTTTCAGCACAAAGTGTCTCAGATCAGTGCATGTCCTTCTTTGGAGGACGTGTCGTGACGCCGCTTTCGTTACCGGATCCCATCGGGACCAAGCCACGCCATTTCACCTGTTTGGCGCTGGCAATGTGCGTTCTTGCGACTGCCTTCATAGCCGAGCGCGTCAACTTTTGGTCCCGTTACTGGATGTCCGGCCCGGATGTTGAATTCGGCAAGAGGCAAGTAACGGTGAATGTCGGCAGGACCCGATTGCACCTCCCTCTTGAACTGATCGCGACCCCTCGCCAACGGCACAGGTCGCTTTCCTCTGAAACCGTGTTCAGGACCCTGCGCCTGTCAATGGCCTGGCCTGCTCTAACGGCTTCGCAGGGGTTCTACGGCGGCTTCGGAGACAATCTGGGTTCCGGACGAACAATTCTGGTCGAACTGGAGAGCAATCAGGGCCGTGAAAGCTTACGGGCCCGACTTGATCCGTTTTATCGCCGCCTCGCGCGAGGAGGCGAAATTCGTGGGCCTGGCGGGCTGAAAATTCTGACGCTGTCCGCAAGGGGTTCAGCTGCGAGCGACCTGATTGTCTACGACCCTTTGGAGCGAAACGGCTTCATTGCCCGCTGCACAAGAAAGTCGGGCAGCAGCAAGGCAATCTGTCATCGTGCCATTGCCTTGGCATCTGGTCTTGAACTGAGATACCGCTTTGATCAAAGCCTCTTGCCGGACTGGCAGGAACTGGACCGCTCCATTGTTCAGAAGATCACCGGTTTCCGGACCGGCTGATCACGGTGGCCCAATCCTTGACACCTCGGTAGCGCCAGCCACGACATGGGCTGCTGACGCCTCCAGGTTCCAACTAATACCCGTCCACTTCGAAACATCAGTCCCTGAAAACAATTCGAGCGGCCCCTTGCGGAACCGCCCGACGCTGAGTTCGACATTTGCCAAATGGCTCAGACTTCATCCAGATCGATTTCGAGAATCGCCATCTGGAAGTTCCAGCTCAGATCTTCGTCTTCGTCATCACGGAATATGACTCCGATGAACTCTTCCCCGATATAGACCTCGGCGGAGTCGTCCTTACGGGGGCGTGCCCGGACCTGAATGCTCGACAGCTCGAATTTCGAGCGCAGGTAGGCTTCAATCTTGCGGATTTCATCGGGGTTCACGGCGCTCTCCTTATCAATTGCCGTCAGCATTTTTCTAGCGCGGAAACTACAAGACCAAAGGCAAATGCCAAAGCCTTTCGACAAGCTTTCCCCGTCTTCCTCTGATCAAATGGACGATCCGGCCTCTTCGCCGAGCAATTGGTTCATGCTGCGTGCAGGTTCGGCGCATCCCGCCTTGCCCACAATCTTGGCCGGCACGCCGGCGACAGTCGTGTTTTCCGGAACGTCCGCAAGAACGACCGATCCCGCGGCAATCCGCGAGCAATGGCCGATCTCCAGGTTTCCGAGAATCTTGGCACCCGCCCCAACCAGAACACCATGCCTGATCTTCGGGTGACGATCGCCACCTTCTTTGCCTGTCCCGCCGAGCGTGACGCCCTGCAGGATCGAGACATCGTCCTCGATAACGGCCGTGCCGCCGACAACGATACCTGTTCCGTGGTCGATAAAGATGCCCCGGCCAACCGGAACTGCTGGATGGATGTCGATCTGGAAGACTTCCGACGCCCTGCTTTGAAGATAAAGGGCAAAGTCTCTGCGTCCCTTGCGCCACAGCCAATTGGCCAGGCGATGGGTTTGCAGACCATGGAAACCTTTGAAATAGAGAACCGGTTCAAGGTAGCGGAAACATGCAGGGTCGCGGTCGAAAACGGCAACGATATCAACGCGAAATATCTTGGCGAGTTCCGGCTCGTCAGTCAGTG
Source organism: Roseibium sp. SCP14 (assembly GCF_040329475.1). Lineage (NCBI taxonomy): Bacteria > Pseudomonadati > Pseudomonadota > Alphaproteobacteria > Hyphomicrobiales > Stappiaceae > Roseibium > Roseibium sp. SCP14. Next base: position 25,945 of record NZ_JBDZYH010000003.1, on the reverse strand, counting down.
CCTCCAGATAGGTCTGGCGGATCAGCGAGGCGGATACGACGTCTCGACCCAAACGGTCGCCTAGCCGGTGCAGCACGGCTTCCTCAAGGCTGTCGTGATTCAGGACCGTTTCATAGACAAAGGAGGACAATGCCGGCTCGGCGTCTACCATCGCCTGCGCCTCTTCCCTCAATTGCTGCCAGACCGGATCATGGGTCGGAACTTGTTTTAAGCCGGACTTTGTGATCGGTGCCGACATGGCCTGTCTCCTTTTCAAGCCGTCACGTACGAGCCCTTAAAATAGGACTGTCGTCTGATATTCCAAAATCAAACTTCCTGATATCAGATATGAACCCTCGTTATGAACCACAAAACGAGCGGAACACCTTCTGATAATTCCAGCGGCTTGTTAGTCCAATTAACCAGAGATGTGGAGTGATTATGACGGAAACCGACGCAGATTTTTCAGGCAGTGACAATCCGCAGCTGGTTTTGAAGGGGCAGATCGCAGAACTTTGCCTGAACGCACCGACGCGTAAAAACGCCCTTCCCCTGGCTGCCTGGGAACGCATTCCTGCCTTGGTACGACAAGTCGAATCTCATGCATCCGCGCGCGTTTGTATCGTCAGGGGAGCCGGTGGACAGAATTTCTGCGCAGGTGCCGACATATCCGAGTTCGAAGCCGTTCGCTCCACTCCCGAAGCCGCCAAACGCTATGACGACATCAATGTGGCGGCGTTCAAAGCATTGCGGACGCTGAGTATACCCGTGATAGCGGCCGTACAGGGTCCATGCCTCGGAGGCGGCCTTGGTCTTGCGCTGGCCTGTGATATTCGCCTTGCCACACGCTCTGCATTCTTCGGCATCCCCGCCGCAAAACTTGGACTGGCCTATCCGCCCGAAGCACTCGGAGATCTTCTAGCCGCTGTTCCTCTGGCTGATGCAAAGCAACTCCTCTTCACAGGTGACCGATTTTCTGCCGAACGAGCGCTTCGGATGGGATTGGTCAATGAAATTCTGGACGAGGACGAGTTGGATACCCGCGTAGAAAGCCTGTGCAAATCAATTTGCGCCAATGCACCCTTGTCGCTCAAGGCGGCAAAACACGCCTTGAACCAGATCTCTCATTCACCCGGCGCTGATCTCGGCTCTGCGCTCAGGGATGCCCAGACTTGTATCGACAGCGAAGATTATCGGGAGGGGTACCGGGCTTTCCTTGAAAAACGAAGCCCCGTTTTCAAGGGGCGTTGAGGCCCTGGAAGAAAGCGTCTGAAACAGACTCCCCCTTCACTTTCAGAATCAATTTCTAAAATTCCACCCACAAATCATTGAATGCAGAGAGTTTCTTCCTTTCAAGCAACCTCTGCATTCAGTCTTAGATCGACCAGAAATTCCTCCACCGCCGATGCAAAGACATCATTCTTGTCGCCAGCCACCATGTGACCGGCGTCGCGAATATCCGTAAACTTTGCGTGCGGAACCCTTTGCTGAAACTCTTTCACGTGTTCCATGGAAACAAGCTCGGAGTTCTGCCCGCGGATCAGAAGAACCGGCAAGGACAGGTTTCCTGCAGCAACCAGCATGTTTTCCTGCACCTCCGCTGCCAGCCGGGGATCGTTCTTCTGTTTTGCTTTCAGAAATGCCGGATCCCAGTGCCAGCGGTACCGACCGTCGTCATGCAGGCGGAGGTTCTTGGACAGACCTGACAGGTCCCTCGGCTTGACGCGGTTTGGGAGATATCGGGCAATGGCCTCGGCAGCCTCTTCTACATTCTCAAAGCCGTCTTCGACCCGATCCCCCATGAAACCAAGGATCTTCGCGACACCGTCCATGTCTATCCGCGGAGTGATATCCACCAGCACCAGCGCGGCCAGGCCACCCGGATTTTCCTGTCCCTCCGCCAGCATTCCCGCGAAACCTCCGAGCGAGGCTCCCACGACAACCGGTTTTGCTCTATGAAGGGCATGTACCTGACGCGTAACCGCAACCAGGTCTTTGGCAAAATCAGGAAAGCTGTATTTTCCCGACGCAATCCAACTGCTTTCTCCATGCCCACGCTGATCCATGGAATAGACCGGGTGACCAAGGCCGGCGATACGCTGAGCTGCGGCATCCCAGGAGTGGCGTGTCTGACCACCGCCATGCAGCATGATGACGGGCTGCTCGCCGGCGCCATAGCGATCCGCGATCAGGCTGTTGGCTTCCACTCCCTGAAATTCAACTCGTTTCGGGCCCATAAGTCCTCCCATACCTGCCCTTGTCCGTCTGGGTGCCCTTCCAGGCACCCTTTCCGGACTCTTGTTGAAACCTAGGCCTCAACGTTGTTCAAAAACGCCAGAACACCCTGCTTGTGCACCTTGTCTCCGACGGCCACCATGTGATCGCGGCCAGGAATATCCAGAACATCGGCGTGCGGCATCAGGTCCGCCAGCCTCTTCGGCGATCCGGCAATGTCATCCTTGGTTCCAACAGCAACCAGAACCGGACGCTCAATGCGCGAGACATCCTCTTCGCTGATCTTCTGCCGAGAGGACCGCATGCAAGCAGCCAGAGCACGCCGGTCGGAACCGGTCTGTTCCGCAAACGCTCTGAATGCCCGGCCCGTCCGGTCGGCAACGTCCTGAATGCGATCCGCTTCGAGAGCAGATGCAATCGGCTCAGGGTCACCGACGCCGGCAACCATTCCATAGCCGAGACCGCTGAAAATCGCCCGCTTCACTCGATCCGGGTGATTTAGTGTCAGAAACGCCGAAATCCTCGCCCCCATCGAATATCCCATCACATCGGTGCGCTCGATTTGGAGATGGTCCAGAAGACGTCTCGCATCTTCGGCCATGATCGGCGCGCCATAGGCAGCAGGATCGTAAAACTTCTGGCTCTCACCATGTCCCCGGTTGTCGATTGCGATAACGCGCCGGCCGTCCTCGACCAGAAGCTTTATCCAGCCGGGATATTCCCAATTCACCTGCTTGTTGGATGCAAACCCGTGAATGAGCAGGATCGGATCTCCTTGCCCTTCGTCCAGATAAGCAATCCGAACTCCATCAAACTCAAACTGAGGCATATACCAAACTAACCTTTACGTAAACGGAAAATCACCTTGTGCCCTACAGTAAAATCATTGGCCTGCATTGGCAAAGATGAAATGCTGGGTTTGGGCTGTTTCTTGAAGAAATTGGAGCATGCGGCGGTGGATCGCATCTTAACGCCCCTACCCTTTCTCTTAACAAATGGATATGGTCGCGAAAATTTGCTATCGGGGCCTGACTTGGAAATTACACTTACCGAGAGATCGTAAGGCTCTTTTGAAATTCAGAGGAACGTGACAATGGCGGATCAGGTTGTCCCGCACTTTCAAAACTCAAGTGGACACGATTCCATTGCTATCGGTGCACGCGAATTCATGTGTATCGGTGCCAAACCGCCCTTCGATCACCCCCATATCTTTCTCGACATGGGCAGCGAAAACGAAGTTGTCTGCCCCTACTGCTCGACGCTTTACAAGTACGACACAACGCTGGAAGCGAAAGAGTCGTCCCCGGCGGACTGCAGCTGGACGCCTGCTGCGGCATAGGTCACGATCTGCCGATGAGCGAAAATGGTGAAAGCCCTCACCCGATCGTAATCGCGGGTGCCGGCATAGGCGGCCTCACCGCAGCGCTGGCTCTGCGGAAGCAGGGACATGAAATCGTCCTTATGGACAAGGTCGGCGAACTTTCCGAAGTTGGCGCCGGTCTGCAGCTTTCTCCCAACGCCTGTACCGTTCTCGAAGGCCTCGGCGTGCTCGACGCTCTGGAGCCTTACGCCTACGCCCCTGATAGATTGCGCATCTGGTCAGGCGTTTCCGGCGACCAGATCTCACATGTCTCGCTCGGTTCCTTCATCAAGAAACGCCACGGCAATCCGTTCTGGGTCGTGCACCGCGCGGACCTTCAGCGCGTCCTGCTGGAACAGGTTCAGGCAACGCCTGGAATAACCGTGCGCCTCGGCACGGAAGTGTTGGACCTGGTTTCCACCCCGTATGACAGCCTCGTCTGCAATTTCCGCAACGCGGACGGTGTCGGAAAATTGAACTGCAAGGCGCTTATCGGAGCAGATGGCGTCTGGTCAAAAACCCGTCAGATGATCCCAAGCCACGAAAACGCACAATTCAGTGGCCAGGTCGCCTACCGGGCAACACTTCCCATCGACCAGGTTCCTTCCAGGTGGGCCGGCGATTCCGGCTTGTGGTTGCACCGGAACTCGCACCTTGTTCATTATCCGATCCGCGGAGGCCGGGAGCTCAACATTGTCGCGCTGGTGGAAGAGCCCTGGAGTGACCAGACATGGTCCGCCAAAGCCGATAAGGAAACCGTCCTGCATGTATTCAAGGACTGGCCGGCGGAAATCCGGAACCTGCTTGGCCTGCCGTCCAACTGGCTGAAATGGGCGCTCTGCAGTGTGGACGCCTCTGGTCCCTGGTCGCATGGACACCTTACCCTTCTGGGAGATGCGGCCCATGCCATGCTACCTTACATGGCACAAGGTGCAGCCATGGCGATTGAAGATGCCGCAATCCTGGCAAGGCACCTTCCCTCAGATGTGGACAATATCCCGGCAGCTCTGAGGGCCTTCGAACGGCAACGCAAGCCACGGGCTTCTCAGATACAGGGAATCGCCCGTCGGAATGCTCAGATTTTTCATTTCTCGGGAGCACCGGCGTTTGCCCGCGACACGGTTTTGCGTTTTTCGAAACCGGACAGGCTGGCAGCCCGTTTCGACGACATTTATGGTTGGTCTCCCGAACTGTGACCCGGCTTTCGCTTGAGATCGATAAAAAGCTGGGATAAAGCCAATCTCCATCCAAGTGTCAGGGAGTGTAAATATGACCGGTCAGAAGGCAGATGAGATTGTTACCGCTGCATTCCTGGTCATTGGCGACGAAATTCTGTCCGGAAGGACGAAGGACAAGAATATCGGCTTTGTGGCCGACTATCTGACGTCTCTTGGTATCGACCTGAAGGAAGTAAGGATCGTCCCTGACGAACAGGCGGAAATCGTTGGCGCCGTAAACGACCTGCGCGCTAAATACGATTACGTGTTTACGTCCGGCGGCATAGGGCCGACACACGACGACATCACTGCGGAAAGCATTGCGGCGGCATTTGGCGTACCGCTCAACCTGGACCCGCGTGCTGTCGCCATTATGGAAAAGCACTACGCACCGGGCCAGTTCACACCCGCCCGGCAACGTATGGCGCGCATTCCGGAAGGAGCCGATCTGATCCTCAACAAAGTATCCAAAGCTCCTGGGTTCAAGATCGAAAATGTACATGTCATGGCGGGTATTCCGTCGATCATGCAGGCGATGATGGACGCTATCGCGCCGACGCTTGCAACCGGCAAGAAGATGCTGTCGGAAACGGTTGCTGCAGACATGCCCGAAAGCCGGATCGCAGAACGTCTGGCCGCTATTCAGGACGCGCACCCGCAAACTCTGATCGGATCCTATCCGCAGGCTTCCGAAGGAAAATTTACAACACAGATCGTTATCCGCTCACGAGACGAAGCCGTCTTGAAAGCCGCAGCAAAAGACGTGGCCGAGGCCGTTGCCGAGATCTCGGGATAATCTGAAGGACAAATTATGGAAAACCCAGCTCAAGACAAAGCGTTCCCGGTTTCGTGGGACATGTTTCACAGAGATTCCCGCGCCCTCGCCTGGCGGTTGTCGAGCGAAGGTGAATGGAAGGCCATCGTCTGCATCACCCGCGGCGGCCTTGTTCCTGCGGGTATCGTCGCACGCGAACTCGGTATCCGGACAATTGAAACCGTCTGCATTGCCTCCTACCACGACTATGACAACCAGGGACAGTTGCAGGTGATCAAGCCGATCGACCCGAAAGTGGTTGACCTGGAAGACGGCGAAGGCAGCGGTGTTCTTGTGATCGATGATCTCGTTGATACTGGCAAGACCCTGAAGGTCGTTCGCGAAATGCTGCCAAAGGCGCATTATGCGACTGTCTACGCAAAGCCGGTCGGAGTCCCGATGGTAGACACGTTCATCACCGAAGTTTCTCAGGACACCTGGATTTACTTTCCCTGGGACATGGGTTGGCAGTTCCAGCCGCCGCTTTCCAAAGATACTGCCGGCTAAGGCAAACAGGCAAAACTGCAACACTCGCGGCAAACTGTTGCGAGGTTCACCGCAAGGTGAAGGCATTGCCACGTTTCCGCCGGAAATTTCCTGATAAGGCGTTGCGAGGCCGGTCGGACCATGGGGTTTCGACCGGCCATTTGCGTGTACCGCGATACGAGAGATTGCGTGCGCGGCCACGCAAAGCAACGAAAGATCTTATACGGGAATTGGAATGCTGAACCGACGTCTGTTTCTTGCCTCCGCCGCAGCTGCCCTGACAGCTGCGTGTGCCTCCGGCAGCCGTACTGGACAACTGCCTCCCGCAGGCGCTCAAACAGCGCAGGGCGCCTATATCGCACCGGAATACCTGCAAATGTACCGGGCGATGCCGGAAGAACGGTTTCCCCTTCCCGCGGTCGACCTGACCAAGATCGATCCGATCTATTATCGCCAGCTTGTCGACTATTATTCTCCCGAACCGGCGGGCACCATCATCGTCGACACGCCCAACCGGTTCCTTTACCTGACGATGGAAAACGGCAAGGCAATGCGCTACGGCGTCGGCATCGGACGCGCCGGGTTCGATTGGGGCGGCAGAGCCCGTATCGCCTACAAGCGCCCGTGGCCCACGTGGACACCGCCCGCAGACATGATCGCCAGGGAACCGGAGCTGGTCGAATTCAAGAACGGCATGCCTCCAGGGCTTGAAAACCCTTTGGGAGCCCGCGCACTTTATATTTTTGAAGGCGGCAAGGACACGCTCTATCGCCTGCACGGAACGTCCGAAACCTGGTCCATCGGGAAGGCAGTTTCGTCCGGTTGCGTAAGGTTGCTGCAACAAGACGTCATCGATCTGTACAACAGGGTTCCAGACGGAACTCCGATAGTGGTGCGGCAGGCCTGATCAACGGAGCCTGTCAGATAACGATCTCGACGGGCTTCACCGCATCTATGCCATCAAGACGGACATCACAGCCAATCGCGAACACCTCAACCCCAGCTTCGCGAGCAGACTTGAAGGCCATTGCATAATTAGGATCAATATCCGCAGCGAGGTTGAGACGCGCACAGTCGGGGCGTTGAACAAGAAACACCATTGCAGCCCGGTGGCCTTCCGCAACCATATCCGCCAGCTCAGCGAGATGTTTTGCGCCACGCGCGGTAACACTGTCCGGAAACTCCGCAAGTCCCGGCTCGCGCATCAGATGTACATTCTTGACTTCAACATAGGTCTTTGCGCCATCATCTCCTTCCAGCAGGATATCGATACGGGAGTTCTTGCCGTATTTCACCTCACGGCGTAGCGATTGGTATCCCGCAAGCTCGCCGATACGCCCTGTTTCCAGCGCTTCCTCAACCAATTTGTTGGGGTGTGCGGTGTTGATCCCGACGAGTGCCCCGTCGGCCTCGATCACTTCCCAGGAAAACTTGAGCTTGCGCTTCGGGTTGTCAGAGCGGGAAAGCCAGACTTTGGAATTCGGCTCCTTCAAGCCGAGCATCGACCCCGGATTTGCGCAATGGGCCGTAATCTCGCTGCCATCTTCATCAAGAACCACATCGGCCAGAAACCGCTTGTAACGCTTGACGAGACGACCGCTGACAAGCGGAGCTGAAAATTTCATGTCGACATCTCCAGGAAATGAAAAGCCGCGAGGTCGAATGGCTATTTCGACCAGAAGTCCGGGTCGAGAAGAACGAGCACGGTAAAGAGTTCCAGACGACCGACAAGCATCGCAAAAGACAGCAACCACTTCGCCCCGTCGGGAAGTGGCGCAAAATGCCCGGCCGGGCCAATCACGGGTCCAAGCCCAGGACCGACATTACCGACCGACGTTGCCGCCGCCGATATAGCGGTTACAAGATCCAGATCAAAGAAGGAAAGGGCCACCGTGATGATGCCGACGGAGCCCATGTAAACCACTAGAAACGCCAAAACCGAGAAAGACAGTTCCGGTGTCAGGCGAGTTCCGGCATATTCTTCCGAGACGATCCGGTGCGGCCGGACCATGCGGCGCAGATGAGCCCGGACAGTTCCGAAAAACACCAGGAACCGGAAGATCTTGATACCCCCGGTGGTCGAGCCGGTACAGCCACCAACGAACATCAGCAGCAAGGTGATACCTACAACTGGCGCTCCCCACTGGGAGAAATCCCCGAGCGCGTAACCGGTCCCGGTAACGATGGACACGACATTGAAGGTTGCGCGCAACAGGGCCTCATCAAACGGGAAGCGCATGTTGATGCCGAGATAGACTGTGAGTGTCAGGGACACCAGAACCAGAAATCCGAGCAGCGCCCTGACTTGCGGATCCCGCCAGAGTTGAAGCGGATGTCCCCTCAGAGCCTGGATGATCAACACAAACGGCAGAGCGCCGATCACCATGAACACGATGGCTACCCAGGCGGAAGCCGGATTGGTGAAATAACCGAACGACTGATCATGCGTCGAATATCCGCCAGTCGCGATAGTAGTCAGCGCGTGATTGAACGCGTCAAACAGCTCCATGCCGGTCGCCAGATAAGCTGCAATGCACAGCACGGTCAGAAACAGGTAGGCAAGTCCCAGCAGTCTGATCAGTTCTACCGACCGGCTGACGATTTTTTCCGACCGGTCGGAGTTCTCACTCTGGAAAAGCTGCATTCCGCCAATCCGCAGAAACGGCAACAGAACGATCGCCATAACGATGATGCCGACACCGCCCATCCATTGCAGCATGGATCTCCAGACGAGCAGCCCCGGGGGCAAGCCGTCAATGCCCGTCAGGATCGTCGATCCGGTGGTTGTGAAACCGGAGACAGCCTCAAAGACGGCATCTGCATATCCAACGCCGAGCCACAGAAACGGCAGTGCACCAAAGGCGGGCAGTGTCGCCCATGCGAGCGTTGTCAAAATGAAAGTCTGACGTGTGTCCAGACCTTCGCGCAGCGCCCCACCGACGGCCAGTGACAGAAGCATGCCGATCATACCGGTCAGAAGTGCTGAAAATACGAATGCCTGCCAGTCGGCATTTTTCTGCGCGACATCAACAATGGCCGGAATGAGCATGGCAGTCGCCAGACCGACATACAAAAACCCGAGAACATTCAATACTGGTCTGAGAGAAATCAAGCAGAACTCGTCCCGAACACCGTTGCAGCGATAGTTAGATTGCCCCTTCTGGACCCAAGACCAACGTCCTAGCGCTTTTCTGTTCGATTTCCAATGGCTTCTACGGACCTACCCCCAGAGTAAAGCTCAAAAGAATTCCTGTTACACGGCTCTAAACGCCACTTTATGGATCAATCGACAGCGACCACGGTCCATTCGACGTATTCCGCCCCCCCTTCTCTCGCAAGATTTGTCCTTCCGTTTCGCGAAAACTGGAGGATTTTGAAAATAATCATTGAAAACAATATCGATAATTCTCTCGCAGAGATGCTTAACATGATCAGCTTCAATCAGACTAACTACCTATTTGGCCGGTTTCGCACCTATTCACCTCGCCTTCATGCGTATTATCAAGTCTATATTTGGACTATTCTAACCAACCGACTTCAACACAACCTGAAATAAAGTTCATTTTCTAATACAGTATTCAGAATTTCGTAGCGATTTGGAAATACCTTCACGTGCCAAGAACAAAAACTCACCCACAGGGTGAAAAACAGGGATTTGGTGCGATTATCAAGTTTGGTCTACATTCGCTTGTATTCCGGATTAGCGTCATTCTGCTCATCATGGTGCTGTGCAGCATCGCCATGGTATCGAGTCTCAGTTATTTCGAGCTGTCCAAAGCAACAAATGACAACGCCCGCGCACGTATAGACCGTGCCGCCCACGCAGCTGTAACGATCCTGGCGACGGGCACCAACAATGTTTTTGAGCCTATCTTTGACAGCCAAGGCAATCCCCTCGCCTTGAAAAGCAAGTCCGAAGAACTTCCGTTTTCGAACATCGCCAAACTGACACGGCTCGTCACTGTTATCGGGGACACAAACCAAGGGAACACGAGACTTTTCCAATGGTCCGAAACCACTCGCTCGTTCAAGCCCATCGCACCCGGCACACAAACCGTAGATGGCGAAGAAGCATCGGCTGTCGCGTTAAACCGCTATCACCCGGCCTTTGCCAACTTGTCCAAGGGGGTGCCTTTTGTAGGTGATGTTCCTGTAGCAGACCACCTGCGCCTGGCATACCTGACACCTATCCTCTCCGACAAAAGGCAAGTCATCGGTGCAATTGAAGTCGATGTGGGTTCGATGGACGACCTTTCAGCTGCGGAAAGTCGACTGCAAACACGAATATTGTCCGCAGCGTTTGTGATTATTGTCGGTGCGGTTCTTGCGGGGTTCCTGCTCCTGCGCCGCGAACTAACGCCCTTGCGGCAACTCGCCAAAACCGCAGACGAACTCGCGAGCGGAATGCAGCCCACTCTCGTTCCGTTCGCCGATAGACAAGACGAAATCGGTGACTTGGCTCACGGCCTCGAACGGGTAACGGATCTTCAGGACAAGTTGCACAAGCTCGCCTATATCGACCAGGTGACCACGGCCGGAAATCGCGCCCGCTATTTCGCTGACCTCAATGACGCCCTGAAGCGATCACGGTCAGGAAACTTCGGGGCCTCCCTACTCCATCTCGACTTCAACGGATTTTCGAAGATCAACGACACTTTTGGTCAACAGGTCGGCAATCGGGTCTTGCTTCAAGCCTATGTTCGGCTTGCGAACGTCTTTGGACCGAGCGCACAGATCGCACGCATTTCAGCGGACGATTTCTGCATATTGCTGCCTTATGACAGCGACGGCGCCACCGCCGAGTGCTGCACCAAACGTGCTTTGGAACTGCTGTCAGCCCCCTTCAAGCTTGATGAAGCAGAAATTCGAGTTGAGCCCAGTATCGGAATAGCCCTTCTTCCCCGGGACGCGGAAGACGCCGAAACCGCCCACCGGGTCGCCGGACTGGCTCTGAGAGCCGCGAAGGCGACCGACGGATCAGGTTACGCATTCTTCGCAGCCCGTTTCAACGAGCGCATTCAAACCGAAATGCTCATGGAAACACTGCTTAGAGCAGCGCTGAAAACTCGAAAGCTCGTGCTTCACTATCAACCTCAGATCTGCCCCCGGACCCGTACCCTGACCGGCCTTGAGGCGCTTATCCGTTGGCCGAGCGAAAAGCGAGGTTTCATTCCGCCTTCAGAGTTCATACCGATCGCAGAGAAAACCGGACTTATCCTGGATCTCGGCCAATATGTTCTTGAAGAAGCCTGCAAGCAGGCAGCTCGATGGACGAAGTCGGGTTTCGATTTCAATCAGGTGTCCGTGAACGTTTCACCGCTTCAATTCCGACAACCGAATTTTGCGGAAAACGTGAAGAGCATACTGGAATGGTACGAACTTCCGGCGAACCGGCTGTGCCTTGAAGTCACTGAAAACGTGTTTGTCGATACCAGCGAGCAATCCGTTCACGACATCCTGTCGAAACTCCAGAAGATTGGCGTGCAGTTGTCCCTGGACGATTTCGGTTCGGGTTACTCTTCGCTGATCTATCTCCACCGCCTGCCTTTCAAGGAGCTCAAGATCGACAGAGCGTTTCTCTGCGACGCGGATCGTTCCCCTCAAAAAGGACAGCTGTTTCAGGCGATCATCGGTCTCGGCCGCAGCCTCGGCCTTCGCGTGATTGCCGAGGGGGCGGAAACCGATGGAGAACTCGCACTGGCTGCAGCGCTTGGATGCGACAGCGTTCAAGGGTTTTACTTTTCCGCCGCGGTTCCCGCAGAGGATCTGCGAGATCGTCTGCAAGAAATCACCGGCACCTCGGGGCGAAAAGTCGTAGCCGGAAGGAACAGCCCCGCCTGAGTGGCTGTGCATCCTTCTGCTATGCAAGGGCCTGCAACTTGGAGGCTTCTAAAGAACTCTGCGCCCCGCCACCCAGGCTTGCTTCACAAAAGGATGCCCCTCAAGCACTCCAATCTGCAGCAAATCGGCTCTCTTTCCCCGAACCAGTTCTCCTCGATCCGTCAGTCCCGAGACGCCAGCCGGCGCTTTGGTAACGAGTCGAATTGCAGCCGGAAGGTCCTCACTGAAAGCGTCATCCGCGGCGATGGAGAAAGCACAGTCGAGCAGAGAGCGTGGCACGTAGTCGGATGCCAGAATATCAACAAGGCTTTCCGCCATAAGGTCACTGACGGCAACGTTGCCCGATTGCGATCCTCCGCGAAGAACATTGGGCGCGCCACCGACCACATCCATGCCAAGCTCCTTGGCTTTGCGCGCCGCTTCGATTGTGCAGGGGAATTCCGAGACCGTAATTCCCGCGGCGACAGCCTCGTCGACATGATGCAGCTCGGTATCATCGTGACTTAGCAGCGGGAGCTCGTGCTTGTGAGCAAGGTCAATCACAGTCAGGCGAACATTTTCGCTGATTTCGTCTGAGAAACTCAAAAGTTCCCGCGTGTTCTTCTCCGCTTCGGCACGAGATTCGCCCGTGTCCGCCATTCGCCGTTCGATATAGGCGCCGATGTTCTTGCTCTGCCGGCGACCGGGAAGATGCTCCATGACCGAAATCATCCGAACGATTTCTTTGCCAATGTTTGCTTCCGTCAAACGCGCAGTCTCTGCGTCGGTCACTTCACAACGCAGGTGAACAAGGTGTTCCGCACGCATCATTCCTGCCGACTGGGCCAGTTCCAACGCATCGATCATCGGGGCCAGCACCTCCCGTCGCTCTGGTCGGGAGACTGTCGCACCGACGCATATGCTGTCGAAGACGGTGGTTATCCCGCTACCGATTATCTGCGCGTCGTGAGCGAGTGCCGCGCGCAACGGATCCCAACGCACATGTGCTCGCGGATAGACATGTTTCTCGAAATGGTCGGTATGAATGTCTATCAGCCCTGGAAGCAGATAATCTCCATTCAGGTCTTCGCCCGATTGCGGAGCAACACCCATATCGATGGAAGAAATTTCACCACCGGAAAACGATATATGTCCGGTGACGATCTCATCCGCCAAAACAATTCGGGCATTTTTCAGAGCCGTTAACTCACGCCCTGCAGGTAAACGCGTTTCGGCAAAGGCCATCTTCTTCCCTTCTTGCGTAAAGCACAACGGCGATCCGGGATCTAGGACTGGTCAATTTTATGAAGCAGGCAGGTGCATTGTCCTGAACTGCCGCGCAAAGATGTAACAGCCCACAAGGAGATCATGACCTGACAGTGAGCGGAAGCAATTTCTTTGCCTTGACGCCCCAAATTCGCCCTGTGCATTCGTCCCGAAAATCTGACCGTTTCGAGCTTACCTTGTATAAAATGACAAGGTCAGCAGATTTCTCGCAAACGGGCTCTCCGGTGACCTGTCTCATTTTGGTCCACAAAAGGACACAGTCGAACAATCACGACTCGCAATTTTCTCAACGTAGATTCGCATGTTGTTTGAGAGGCATATCTCCCAACGAACGCATTCCGGAGATCGCCTCAGTAGAGAACATGGTTAACACCACCTTAAATATGTCCGTAAAATGGCACTTATCCGCAAATTCGTTGCACGATGGCAACACTCGCAATTTTTAGTATTGCGCAGGTTGCAGGAGCGCTTGGGAATGCATGCAACGTATAATACTGTCCGGCCGACTTATCATTTCAGTGGCGTCGTGGGCTATGCGTATTATTCCTGCACTCTTGTTGAGTGTTTGCTTTGCAGATTTTTCTTTCGCAGCCGATCTCAGGCAAGTTGTTCAAGAAGCGGTATCGACAAATCCGGATGTTCTGGAATCGGCCGCCAACAGGCGTGCGCGCGACTATGAATATCGTCGCTCCCAAGGCGCGTTCTTGCCGACATTGGATGTTTCTGCTTCCATCGGGCCCGAGCGTCTGGACAGACCGAATTCCTTCACCGCCAACGAAAACGACGAATGGCGTACCTCAAAGGAATTCACGGTAACGGTCGAGCAGCTCCTGTTCGACGGCTTCACCTCCGTAAACGAGGTCTATCGCCAGAGCGCCCGCGTCGACGGTGCGGCTCTTCGCGTGATGGAGCGCTCGGAAGCAACGGCTCTGGATGCGGTCGAATCCTACATTGACGTCCTGCGTCACACGGCGATCCTTTCAAAAGCACGAATGAATGTGACCAAACACCGCCGGATCTACTCGGACGTTCAGCAGCGTTTCGAAGGCGGAGAAACAGGTGCAGCCGACCTTTCCCAGGCACGGGAACGGGTTGCGGCGGCCGAGGTTATCGTGACCGAAGTGCAGAAGTCGCTGCTCGATACAATTGCGAAATACGAACGCGTAGTCGGTCAGGAGCCCAAATCACTGGCTCCTGCAAAGCCGGCTTCACTGCCCCCGGGGTCCGTGAAGAAGCTTGTTGATGTTGCCGTCCAAACGCACCCGTCGGTACGGGCGGCGATGGCCGATGCGGACGCTGCCGAGTTTGAATACAAGTCCACACAGGGCAACTTCATGCCGGAAGTCGCACTTCGGGGACAGGCAACCGTCGGGGATGACCTTGGCGGCATCGAAGGCCGCAACAATGAGTATTCGGGAAAGGTCGTCTTTTCCTGGAACCTGTTCAACGGTGGCAGGGATGCGGCATTGACCAACGAATATGGCGAACGGTTTGTCGAGACGCAGATTCGAGTTGATCGCGTTCGCCGAGAATTGAAGGAAGGCATCGAGCGTTCCTACGCTTCCGTAACGACAACAACGGACCGCATCAAGGCATTGCGCGAGCAGCTGGCCGCAAACCGCCAGGTCGTTGAAGGCTACCGGCAGGAATACGACATCGGTCAGCGTACGCTTCTCGACGTCCTGAACGCTGAAAACGCCTTGTTCAACAGTGAAATCGAATTGATTTCGTCCCGCGCCGTCTATGCGTTCTCCACTTATCAGTTGAGAGCAACTTCCGGCGACCTGCTCGCTTATCTGAACGTTACGCCGCCAGCAGAAGCCTCTGACGGTCAGCGGGAAAACGCTTCGATATTCCCGCAGAACGGCGGTTTCGGTATTGAACCGTTACGTAAATTCTAACAATTTCCGGGCAGGATAAGGTTTGCCGGATTTTCGGCAAACCGACAAGTGAGACAAGTACACCGCGGCTGGATACGCGCGTACGGACATTTTGCCCGGAACGGACACGATCCGTTCAAAGTGGTTGAATTTCCGGCGACGGCTTCAAACCAAGCGGTGACACAGCCTTAGAGCCAACGCCCGATATGCTGCACCAGGACACTGACCAGAAGACCATTGCCGAAACAGCAAGTCCGTCTCCGGTCGAAAAAGACCCGCTTGCCGAAGCCCTGAAATACATTGCCCGTGTCCACGGGTACCATGTGACCGACTCGGTCATCTGGAATGGCTTGCCGCAGTCTCAGCAACAACTCACCGTCGGCATTCTCGGAAGAGCAGCGCGCAACTGCGGACTGAAAGTCCTGCCTGACCAGAAATTGCTGGACGCAATCCCCCTGGCTGCTCTTCCCTGCATTGTTGTTACCAAGTCTTCCGACATGCTGGTGCTTACCGGTCTCAACAGGGAGGCCGGAACTGTCGAATTCGTGTCTCCAGCCGTTTCTCCGGACACCATTCGTCGACCGTTAAGTGAATTTCAGAACGAGTACAGTAGATACGCGATCTTCTTTCAGCCTACGGTCGATTCGAGCGGAAAAAGCGAGCGCGAACTGCATGCACATGATCATTGGTTCTGGAGCACCATATCCAACTATTGGCGAGACTATGTTCACGTCGCCTTGGCAGCACTTCTGATCAATCTTCTTGCCCTCGCCTCACCGCTTTTCACAATGAACGTCTATGATCGCGTCGTTCCCAACTTCGCGATTCCAACACTTTGGGCACTGGCAATTGGCGTCATCCTGACCCTTGTCTTCGACTTCGTTCTGAAGATCGCCCGCGGTCAGATCATCAATGTGGCCGGAAAGCAGGCCGACAATGAACTGGCCAGCAAGATCTTTGCCCATGCGCTTGCGATTGACTTCGAAAAGAGACCGGTGAGTTCAGGACAATTCGCAAACCACATTCGCGAGTTTGAGAACGTCCGCGAGTTCATCACTTCTTCGTCTCTGGTTTCCATAATCGACCTGTTCTTCATCGGCATTTTTGTGGCGGTACTTTTCCTTCTGGTTGGACCGATTGCAATTGTCCCTCTGATCGCTATTCCGATCGTTCTGGCGATAAGTCTGTTCGTTCAGGCCCCTCTGTCGGGTGCAATCGAGAAGTCGCACAAGGAAAGTGCCATCCGGCACTCCATACTGGTTGAAAGCATCGCCAATCTGGACACCGTCCGCGCACTGAATGCCGAAGGCAGAATGCAAACCAAATGGGAACGTTCTGTCGCGGCCAGCAGTGCGGCAATCATGAAGGGACGTTTCTGGGCCCTGATTGCGCAATCGGGAACAGGACTTGTCCAGGCGTCGGTCTCGATCGGCATCGTTGTCTGGGGTGTCTATCTGATAACCAGCGGCGACATAACCATGGGCGCGCTGATCGCGGCCATGATGCTGTCCGGCAGGGTCCTGGCGCCGCTTGCCAACGTCGCAAATACCCTGACGCGTCTTCGCCAGACCATGCATTCGTTCAAGATCCTGAACGAGGTCATGACGACCGAAACGGAGCGCAAACCCGGGCGAACCTACATCAACAAGAGGATTGCTTCAGGATCCGTCGAATTCAAGGGTGTTAGCTTCCGCTATCCCGACGCCGAAGATGACAGTCTGAAGAACATCTCCTTCAAGGTGGCTCCAGGAGAAACGGTGGGGTTGATCGGACGGGTCGGCTCCGGGAAAAGCACAATCGGAAGGCTCACCTCTGGTCTTTATTACCCGTCAAACGGCACGGTTCTCATCGATGGGACCGATACACGTCAATTCGATCCGGCGGATCTGAGGGCCAATGTCGGCTTTCTGTCCCAGGACAACGTACTCTTCAGCGGAACCGTCAGGGAGAACATCAGCGCCGGTGATCCGTTCGCCGACGACGACGCGCTCATCGAAGCCGCACGTATCGCAGGGGTAGAAGAATTCATCGCCCATAACCCTCTCGGCTACGACCTGCAGGTCGGCGAAGGTGGCAGGTTCCTTTCCGGCGGCCAGAAACAGGCGGTGGCCCTTGCAAGAATTCTGCTCAGAAAACCTCGCGTCCTGTTTCTGGACGAACCCTCCAGTCATCTCGACCTTGCCTCCGAACGCCGGTTGATCGCCAGGCTGAAGGAGTACAACAGCCCGGATACGACGGTCATTATCAGCACGCACCGGATGAGCCTTGTTGAGCTGACGGATCGGCTGATCACGTTGGATTTCGGCAAGCTCGCACTGGATGGTCCCCGGCAGGAGGTTCTGAAGAAGCTGCAGGAACTGGGCGCCGTGAACGCCGCAAATCACCAGAAACCGGAAGGTAGCCCGTCATGAGTTCAGGTGATTGGAATTACGCCAACGACATTCGGGATATCATTCAGACCAAACCGCCGAGATACACGACCAACGTGGTCCGCATCGGCCTTGTGCTCTTTGTCGTCGGGCTCGCCTGGGCCTATTTCGCGACGCTGGAAGAGGTCACTCGTGGTGATGGCCGTGTGATCCCCTCCCGGCAAATTCAGGTGGTTCAGGCCCCGGATCGGGGCATTGTTGAAAAGATCTTCGTTCAAGAGGGCGATATCGTTGAGGAAGGCCAGCCGCTCATTGAGATCGATGATACGACTTTCTCTTCGCAGCTTGGCGAAATCCGGCAACGGCGATGGGCTCTCATGGCGCGTATCTCCCGTCTTGATTCAGAAGCCGACCAGCGTCCGCTGGAATTTCCGGAGGTTCTGACAAAGGCGGTTCCGGAGCTCATCGAAGAGGAAGATAACGTCTACCGCGACAAGAAGGCCAGCCTGGACAACGAATTGAGCGTCTTGCGCAATCAGTCTTCGCAGCGCGAGCAGGAGTATCAGGAGCTTCTGGCCAAAGAGACGAAACTTGATGCAGTCATCGAAATCATGAAGCGCGAGGTTGAGATCAACCGGAAACTTTATGAACGCAAGGTTCTGCCGGAAATCGAATTCCTGCGTCTGCAGCGCCAGTTGAAGGAAAGCGAAGGCGAGCTCCAGATCACCAAGGCTTCCGTGCAGCGATCACTGGCGGCAAAGGAAGAGGCCAAAGAGCGGTCCCGCAATGCCATTTCAACCTTCGTTTCGGAAGCCCGGCAGCAGCTGGCGGAAGCGCGTGGTGAACTGGCGGTCATTAACGAAAGCATGAAGGGCGCGGCCGATCGCGTGCGCCGGACCGAGCTGGTGTCCCCTGTCAAGGGTATCGTCAACAAGCTGAACATCACGACAATCGGCGCGGTCGTGCAACCGGCGGCCGATCTGGTGGAAATTGTCCCGCTCGAAGACACGCTCCTTATCGAAGCGCAGATCCGGCCGAAGGATGTCGCATTCCTTCACCCCGGCCAGAAGGCACAAGTCAAGATAACCGCTTACGATTTTTCCGTGTATGGCGGGCTTGAGGGCAATCTGGAGCGCATCAGCGCAGACACGACGGAAGATGAGGAAGGTAATCGTTTTTTCCGGGTCATGATAAGAACAGATAAAAATTATCTTGGTTCAGATACCGATCCTTTACCAATAATACCAGGAATGGTGGCATCAATAGATATATTAACCGGTGAGAAAACGGTTCTGGATTACATCTTAAAGCCGATCAAGAAAGTACGGGACGAAGCACTCAGGGAGCGCTGACGTCTCGACAATAAAATGAGGCGATCGGCAGATGGAACAGAGTGCAACCGCGCCGGTAACACCGGCAGCGAACGGGAAAGGTGTGCCGGCAACCTGGCAGGCGTTTTTGTGCGCATTTGCCATGCAGGCAGCGATCTCGACCGCATATGCAGAAGACCCCTTGCCCGGCGTCGATGATGTTCAGGAGTTGGTTCAGGCTTCTCTGCTTGCAACCGCCCGCACCGAAAACCTGGCGGCCGAACTTCATTTCGCACTGGACACAATCTCGCCTGTTGCCAAACCCGTGACACTGTCCGCAATCCGGATGACACCACTCACCAAGCCGGCGAAAGTTGTCGAACCGCAGACACAGGGCAAAAGAACGGATCTGAAGCCGACCTTCCTGTTCGGTTCCAGGGGCAAGTCCGTTTCCCTGACACCGGTCACCAAACGCTGGCAACGCGCCCTGGGTGAGTTGCAGTCCGGCAGCCTGGACGCTGGTGGCAGCCGTCATGATTTTCGCGCCTATTCCGCTATTCTGGACCAGGTCGGTTCAAAGCGCCGCGGTCTTCAGATCCCGAAGGTCAACTACATGGTCAACCGGTTGTTGGCCTATCGGGAAGACATCCGGCTCTGGAAGACAGGTGAGTACTGGGCGAGCCCGGTTGAAACGCTCCAGCGACGCGCGGGTGACTGCGAAGACTACGCAATACTGAAATATGCGCTGCTTCGAGACCTGGGTGTCGAAGACGAGGATATGCGGATCGTCGTCTTGCGCGATACTGCGGCCCGCCAGTATCACGCGGTGCTTTCCGTGCGCCACAATGGCAAATGGCTCATTCTGGACAACCGGTTTTCCCGCATCCGCTTCGAACGCGACCTGCCGCATTATCAGGCGCTCTATTCGGTAAATGCTGCCGGGGAATGGTCACACAACCCGAAAGCAGGCACCCCCGTCCGCCTGGCGGCGCGCTTGAAGTCGGCGACCCGATAGTCCGAAATTGCCGTTACGCGCTACGGCACTTTTGCTCGGTATCATGCGCAAAAGACCTTTTCACCCTCCCCCAGATCCGGGGGGCGTGGTATAGGCACTTTCATGGCAAATGAACCTCAAAGTGCTGTGATTCGAAAGTCTTCCGGGATTTCCCCTGCCCTCTGTCTGGCGCTCGGGGGCTGTCTTCTCGGGGCCGGAATTGCTGCCGGCGGATTTGCCTTGGCAATAGATCAGAAGACCGCTCTTGAGAAACAGAGCGCTATGGCTTCTCTGGAACGGGAGCGCCTCGTCGAAGCTCTCAGCAATGCGCAGCTGACCGTGCCACGTCTTCGTCTGGAAGAGCTTGCCTCGCTACCACTGATCCCGGAATATCTTGCGATTGTCGCCGAGCAGCCCGACAGTGTGGATGCCCAGGAACTGAAATCCTATCTCCAGACTGTTCTGGACGCGGCCAGCGAAGAGACCGGCCTGGCCCGCATTGCGCTTGAAGCCGCCGATGGAACCGAATTGCTCGTTGCCGAAAACCCCGCCACCTCTTCCGCAACTGCGGAAAATCCCAGGCTGGAAGCAGCAGTTCCGGATTTTGAGGACTTCAACAAGACCGATGGTCTGCTTGCCGGCTACCTGCCGGAAAGCACAATGAACGTTCTTCTGCCGCAGGGGACCGACGGCGCTGAAGTTACTTCGAGCACCTCTTCTGCCTTTGCGGCTCACAACGCTGCAGTGTCGGAAATCCCCGAAAGAACCCGGCTGCTGGCGATCCTTGCAGGGCTGGCCTCAGCAATCGTGGGCCTTTCAGGCGCAACACTTCTGCGAAGACAGCGAACAACGCATTCCCGCTGACAACCAGCCTTGGCAACCGTCTCGCCATCACGTGATGCGTAGCCGGTCGGCAGGGTATCTTTCTGTCGGATGAACCAAAATGAAAAAGGCGGGTCGTTGAACCCGCCTTTCCTGTTTCTCTTCCGGACACCACCTTAGGCGACAGAGACATTCACCTCAGTGCCGTCATTGTCCATCACCACGCGGATGGTGTCTCCCATGGACGCATGATCCTGCAGAGTGGCAGCTTCCTGCCAGTCATGCCCGTCACCCGCGCCATCCCGGTCGACTTCGACCCTGACGCTGCCGTCGGCATTTTCGGTTGCCCGTACGAGATCTCCCGCCACTTCGCCGGACTTGAAGGCGGCATCCAGGAGTTCGCCCAGGTCGATCTTGTCACCGTCACCGAAGTTGTAGTCGGTGATGATGTCCGCTTCCGCGAGGGAGTTCAGGACGAACGTATCCGCGCCGTCACCGCCAGTCAGTGTATCGGCTCCGAGACCACCAGCCAGCAAGTCGTCACCATCCGTACCGACAAGGACATTGTTGCCATCATCGCCGACAATGACCGATCCACTGACCTTGATGGTTGCTTCCTCACCAACCGACGGCTCAACATCGGAACCGGTTCCGTCTGTATCATCCGCTTCCACTGCGGTGGAACCGGTATCAGTGCCTGTCGAAGACCCGGTGACACTCGCTTCGTCTGCAAGGACCTCAAGCTCCACGAAGCGGGTGACGATAGAGCCGTCAGCGAAGACCAGTTGAAGCTCCACCACTTCATTGCCTTCAAACCCGGCAACAGCCGTGTAGGTAACCGTGAAGTCGTCAGCAATCGTGACGTCACCGTTGAGCGGCAGCGCGCCGCCGAGTTTTACACTCGAAAGCCCCGCAGCCACCTCTTCGGACGAAGCCGCATAGACAACAAGTGCGATCCCCGCCGCCATGGCAGCGGATTGACGCGTCGTGTCATCACTGTCGTCATTTGCGGCACCGAAGGTCACACCTACATAGGTGCCGGTGCTGCCGTCATCCTTTGTGTAGCTGCCTTCGGCGAAGACCGTGTTGCCGTCGACGGTCTGGTTGACCGCGGCTGCTTCAAGGTTGATCGCCTCGATGCCCCGCTCGATGAGGGTCTGCAGCTCACCGTCCTGCGTGATGCCGTCGGAATTAGCGTCCTGCCAGACCTTGATCTCGCCGTAGGCTGCATCCTGTGCATCGATCACACCGTCGCCATTGTCATCCAGCGATGCCAATGCTTCGAGTGAATTTGCGTAGGAACCACCGTTGAAAACCTCGGAGAAGACTTCGGAACCGTCCTCAATGGCGCCGGATCCGTCAAGATCCATGACCAGCAACCCGTCGTCCGGACCGGTCCAACCGATCTGGTCTTTGTCGCCATCGGCATCGATGTCGAAGGCTGTAGTCGCGGACAAGTCCACACCGTCGCCGTTCAGGTCGAAGACTATAGGATCGGAAAGACCAGAATCGTAGCCTAACTCAATGATTAGCTGTCCCCCCGATACCCAAGAGGATTGCGAGAGATCGATGTTCAGTACGTGACCGTTAACGATCTCGATGTCTCCTGAGAATTCAGAACTGTTATCATAAAGTCGCGAGCTACTATTGGTCACAGAAACTACTTTAAGTGCATCTGCCTTGTTTCCGAACTCGTCCGTAAATGTGATGGTTAGCGTCGTTTCATCCCAGTTTAGGGATGTGTTTGAGAAAGTGTATCCTCCTCCATACCACCAACTGGAACCTGTGGCGGAAGAGGCATCAACCACAACAAAGAAGCCACTATTCGGATCAGACGCATCAACCCGATCAACGTCAACATCCAAGTTAATGTCGCGACGACTGCCGTCTCTATAAAATCTACTGCTATAACTAGTATAGTAGTTATAATCTACGACATCTTCGCTTTCGACACCATCTTGGATCAGTACATTTTCACTAAGAGAGGATTGCTCGGTAATTTCAAGGGTTTCTCTACTACCGCCAAAACGACTAGATCTATAGCTGTAGTAGTAATCCTCCCAGCTTCCTTCGATACTGACATGAGTTGGTGCGTTTCCATCATCGGTTCCATTGATCGTCACTGAAACTGTCTCCGAAGTCCCGTCTTCCGTCAGAACTTCGAAACTGTCGGTGAGTGT
The DNA here is from genome assembly GCF_040329475.1 of Roseibium sp. SCP14. Lineage (NCBI taxonomy): Bacteria > Pseudomonadati > Pseudomonadota > Alphaproteobacteria > Hyphomicrobiales > Stappiaceae > Roseibium > Roseibium sp. SCP14. The sequence goes on along the minus strand of NZ_JBDZYH010000003.1, from coordinate 3,192 downwards.
TTGTCCGTCATTCAGCGCCTGAACAGCCGCATGATCATTGGACAAAGTATAGGTCCATTGGCCATCGCTGGTGAGCGTGAAGGTTCCGTACCCATTGTCGCTAGCCGTTTCGTTGACAACTTCCTGCCAGACGTCATTGTCGTGGTCGACATCCGTGTGGTTCAAGTTGCCGGACGCCGTCAATACACTGTCTTCTGTAACAGACCCGGTATCCTGACCAGTGACTGCTGCAGGATCATTCACCGGAGCGACCGTTACCGTGACCGAAGCGGTGCCAGAGCCGCCCTGTCCGTCGCTGACAGTGTAGTCAAACGTATCGGTGCCGTTGTAGTCACCATTCGGCGTATAGGTGAAATCACCGTTCGCCAGAATTGAGACACTTCCGTTCGCAGTCGCCTTAGTTTCGGCAACAACACTCAGCGTGCCATTATCCAGGTCGAAATCGGCACCCGAGCCATTGTCATCAAGGACATTGCCGGTGATACCGCCCGCCTGATCTTCGTCGCCCGAAACGGCATCATCTTTCGCGATCGGAAGAAGGTTCACCACCTCCTGCTCATCGGTATCCGCATGCTCGACGAAGGTCGGTGTGCCGGAGAACGTAATGGTCGCGCCGCCGTCAAGCTCGACGCGATACTCTCCACCACCCAGATCCTCGACAGCGGTGATCGTCTGATCGGTGATATCGATGAGGTCCTGGCTACGGGCATTCAGCACACGGTCATTGCCGCCATTGGCATGGAAGACAACCCTGTGTGCAGACGCCAGCTCGGACACATCCACGGTATCGTCGGCACTTGTTCCCTCAACGGTGATTGTCGAAGTTGAGAGATTGGTGCCGGTGAAACTGCCGTGTGTCGTGAACGTGTCACCACCACCGGCACCGTCAATCACGATTTCCTCAATCTCGGAGAGCTCCGCGATGATCGTCCCGTTCCGGGTAATCACTATCTCGGCACCACCGGCATAGGAGAGCTGTGCGGCGGCTTCTGCCTGGCTGTAGATGCCGTAGGCCTCTGCAGTGCCGTCACCGGTTACCGAGAAAGTGTCACCGGCGGTATCTTCTGTGCCGCCGTCAACCACATCCCTGCCGTCTCCGACGCTCCATTCAACGGTATCATCTCCCGCACCGCCATCAATGCTGTCGTTACCCGTGCCGCCGCGGATCGTATCGCCGCCTCCGGAGCCGACAATGGTGTCGTTGCCACCCTCGCCGTCGATTGCGTCAATGTCGGTCAACGTGGTCTGCGAGAAATCAAGCGTGTTGTTCTGCCAGTTGCCATGAACCTCGACATTGTCGAAACCGTTGCCGCTGATCTCCTCGACCGCACCGGCCGCGAAGTTGTTGCGCAGACCGATTTCGACATCGTGCGCGGTGGCCACAACACTGTCGGTACCGGCACCGCCGTCAAACATGTCGTCGCCGTGGTTCAGGCCAACCTCGAATGTGTCGTCACCATCGCCGCCGTTCAGCGTGTCGTTGCCTTCACCGCCGATGATTGTGTCGGCCTGCGACGTTCCCGTAATGGTGTCGCTGCCACCCTCGCCGTCGATCGCATCGATGTCGGTCAGCGTGGTCTGGGAGAAATCAAGCGTGTTGTTCTGCCAGTTGCCATGAACTTCGACATTGTCGAAGCCATTTGCGCTGATCTCTTCGACCGCACCGGCGGTGAAGTTGTTGCGCAGGCCGATTTCAACACCATTCTCGGTGGCCACAACACGGTCGGTACCGGCACCGCCGTCGAACATGTCGTCGCCGTGGTTCAGGCCAACCTCGAATGTGTCGTCACCATCGCCGCCGTTCAGCGTGTCGTTGCCTTCACCGCCGATGATTGTGTCGGCCTGCGACGTTCCCGTAATGGTGTCGCTGCCACCCTCGCCGTCGATTGCGTCAATGTCGGTCAGCGTGGTCTGGGAGAAATCAAGCGTGTTGTTCTGCCAGTTGCCATGAACCTCGACATTGTCGAAGCCATTTGCGCTGATCTCTTCGACCGCACCGGCGGTGAAGTTGTTGCGCAGGCCGATTTCAACACCATTCTCGGTGGCCACAACACGGTCGGTACCGGCACCGCCGTCAAACATGTCGTCGCCGTGGTTCAGGCCAACCTCGAATGTGTCATCACCATCGCCACCGTTCAGCGTGTCGTTGCCTTCACCGCCGATGATTGTGTCGGCCTGCGACGTTCCCGTAATGGTGTCGCTGCCACCCTCACCGTCGATCGCATCGATGTCGGTCAATGTGGTCTGGGAGAAATCAAGCGTGTTGTTCTGCCAGTTGCCGTGAACCTCGACATTGTCGAAGCCATTTGCGCTGATCTCTTCGACCGCACCGGCGGCGAAGTTGTTGCGCAGACCGATTTCAACACCATTCTCGGTGGCCACAACACGGTCGGTTCCAGCGCCGCCGTCGAACATGTCGTCGCCATCGCCTGCCGCGACGAGGAACGTGTCGTTGCCATCGCCGCCGTTCAGCGTGTCATTGCCTTCTTCGCCAACGATGATGTCATCGCCATTGCTGCCGTTGATGACGTCGGAACCAGCTCGGCCAAGGATCAGATAAGATTCGCTCGTTGGTCCGCCCGCATGGGCTTCGACATCCAGGACGTCGTTCGAAGGCGTGCCAATCAGCACATTGTCGAACGGAAGGAAACTGTCACCGACCGTCACGCCCTTGACGATGTTCTCGAACCCTTCTGCCGAGAACGACAGGCCGCCGGCGCTCACGACGCCATTGACGCCCGGACCAGGAACAAGAGCATCAATTTGTGCGATGAGAGTCGCATCCGCCGCCTGATCCAGTGTCAAGGCAATGCGCAGCGTGTCAACACCGCTTCCACCCTTGTAGAACACTGTGTCGCTGGTGACCTGGGACGTCGTGACCGTATCGTTGCCAGCTGCCGCGTCGACACGAACACCATTGATCAACTGAACGTCGCTGAAGTCAAGGTTGTTCGCCGACGACGTTCCAAGGACTCGAACATTCGCACCGCCGTCAGCATCGATCACCTCGATACCGCTCGCGGAATGCGAAAAGTCGCCATTGATGCCGATCGCCGCGCTTGAATGCGTTGCTTTGATCGTGTCGACGTCGGACGCGCCCGTGCCGCTGTCCTGATACGTGTCGAAGTCGTCGTAAAGACCAAACTCGTACGTGTCGGAACCCTCGCCGCCGTCCAGCGTGTCGTTGCCGTC